>NZ_CP026994.1:600000-1200000 GCF_013407165.1 Nitrosopumilus oxyclinae
GTCTTGTAGTTCTGCAATGGATGGAATTTTGGTACTGGACAATACTTGATGTACTCTATTTTCCTATATAGGCATAGACTGGATAGATATGTCCAGTAATTTTATTTGTATAATTCCATTCATCGTTATCCCATTGCATTTTTTCAAAATATTCTTGAATGGGTGGGGATAATTTTGCATACACATCTCCACCAATCAATATTTGATCCGCATGAGCACGTCCTTGAATTTTTGCAGCAATATTCATTGATTGACCTAAAAGATCAATGTGGGATTCTTTTTCATTATTACCATAACGAATTATTGTGTTTTCCCCGTAATCGAGACCAATCTTTATTTTTAAATCAGGATAATCATATTGTTTTAAAATTGGATTTATGCCCATTTCGAGTACTTTGATCATTGATTCTGCACAACTCACAGCACTATCTTGATCATTTTCACTAAAATAACCAATAACCGCATCTCCAACAAATTTTAGAATGTATCCTCCATGGCGTTGAATCACATAAGCCATCTCTTGAGCAAAAGAACTAACTATTGCTGTTAGTTGCTTTTGGGGAAGATCTAAAATCATCTGTGTTGAACCAACAAGATCAACATACATTACAATCATGGGAATGCGTGAAAATACATTCTCTCTTAGATAGTTATCTGAATTATTCGTCACATCAGAGTATTGGAAATCTTGATGTAATGCACCGTATACTCTTTTTTGAACTTCTTTAATGTGTTCATCAAAATCCACAATGTGGGATTTTTTTTCTTCAGTGATGATGTCTAGAATATTTTTATTTTGAGAAAGAATATTCTCTATGCCTTTTTTTGCTATTTCTTTATTGGAATTATCTTTCATTGTATACTATGGTTATGCATTCTTTTAAGATATTTGAACTATGTGGAGTTTTTTCATTCTTTATTTTTATTCGATGACTCATTAATCTTAGACAAAGTCTTTGCATATGATTCCATCATGGTATGGATAAAACTATCAAAAGACTTTACTGCAGAAACTCTCATTTTAAAATATTCATCCCAATATTTTGTGTTCATATCTATTAGATTCAAATAACTTTTCTTTATTGATTCTGAATTTTCTTTGATCTGTTTCAATATTTTAGGATCGATGTTTAGTTTATCAAAAAACTCCTTTTCAGAAATATAACACGTTCCAAACATGTCATCAAACAAATGAAGATATTGAGTATACAGATTTGAATTATTTTGAAATATTGATGGTGCTTGAGCCTCTAATTTTTTAATTATTTCTGAAGTGTCTGTTTTTAGCACATCGCACAATGATATTGGTTCGTCTTCTTTAGTTTCATTGTTTTGAATGGGCTCTTCTACCATGACACAAGTACGATGATATGGAATTTAACTTATTTCCCAAATTTTTAGGTAAACCCTGTTAGAAAATTACTGTAATGTTATCTGAGTATTTTTTAGATTCTAGTTTACTGAATCCAGGTCAAATATTGTACTAGAGGTTTAATTATTTTTAGTATAATTCGGATTGGTTTATCTTATGTATGATATGTAATTTAGTAGAATGTCATTTGAGGCAATTTTATTTATTGCAGTGTTAGTTATTGCATCAAAACTAGGGGGTGAACTGCTTCATAGAATTGGTCAACCTACAATTCTTGGAAATGTTATTGCAGGAATAATTGTAGGTCCTGCGGTTTTAGCTATAGTACAGCCAATTGAAGCCATAGAACTTTTTGTCTCAATTGGTGTATTCTTTTTGTTTTTCTTAATTGGGCTTGAAGAGATTGATGTTGCTGGATTATTCAAGGTAATGAAAGGAAAAATATTTGCAGGGGCAGCAGTGGCATTTTTGATACCCTTTCTAATCGCAGGTATTTTTGGCCTTGCAATTGATTTTAATTTTATTCAATCTTTTGCCATAGCCAGTGTTATTGCAGCATCAAGTTTGGGAGTTACGGCCAAGGTTCTCAGTGATATTGGGAAATTAAAATCAACTATTGGTCTTGAAATTTTTACAGTTACTGCTATTGTAGAATTTATTGCAATTATCTTTGTCAGTGTATTTATTCAGATAGATGCAAGTTCTGATTCGCCACAAATTTCTGAAATGTTGTGGCTATTTGTAAAAATGATTGTTTTCTTTGGTGTTGCTGCACTTCTTTCAGTATATGGATTGCCACAATTTTTCAGGTTTATCAAAAACCATCTTCGTGTCAAAGAGGCGTATTTTGGCGTAGTGATAGGAATGATCCTTCTTGTTGCATATATTGCTGAAATCAGTGGTGTCCATGGTGCTATAGGTGCACTTCTCTTAGGAATTGCAGTATCTAGATTGGCAAGAGCTGAATATCAGGAAATTTCTAAAAATATCAATGCAGTAGGATATGGAATATTCATACCAATCTTCTTTGCAGGAATTGGTTTGCATTTTAGTTTGGCATTTTTGGATTTAGAATGGTGGATTATTGCCGTATTTATTGTAATCATGACGGGTGTCAAGTTTTTGAGTTCTTACATTGCAGTAAGGATTGCACATATGAGGCCTGCTGCAACTGTAGCTTATGGTGTAATGTCAAAAGGTGCAGTGGACTTGGCATTGATGCTGTCTTTGCTTCAAGCAGACATTATGGATAACAAACTATTTTCACTATTGGTTCTTGGTACTCTTATCACTATGATAATATCTAGTGTTGAGCTTCAACGCAAACTAAAGAAAATTACTCCGTTTAAGGTTGGAGATATAGAACTCGGACTAGTTCCAATTTTCTTTAGAAGGGTAGTGTCCGATACTCCTGCAATTGCAGTAATTAATACAGCATATTCAAAAACAACTCCTGAAATAATGATCAAAGAATTTTGTGAAAAAAATACTTTAACAAAAAATCCTTTCCTTGTTTTTGATAAAGACGACAAATTAGTTGGTCTTGTATCAAAACGAGAGATAGACAAATCTCAGAAAAATACCCGTGATCTTACCACAATTGGAGATGTAATGTATGAAAAATTTCATACGACCTTACCTGATCACTATCTTTACTCTGTAATTCAAAAAATGAATTCTCATCCATTTGACATGATACCTGTAATGGACCCTGAAAATCCTGGCAAAGTATTAGGTATAGTTACATCTGAAGCAATAATGAATTTGTTAATCGAAACAGAAAAAGCTTAAACCTAGAATTCATTTTTGAAAGTGTTTCAAAAAATATCTGTTAATTGAATGGTGTGTGCGTAGCAAGGAACAAAATAATCTTCTAATTTGTTGGTTTTTTGATATTTTCTAAAACAAAGTATGAATTCTACGTCTCTATTAAATACAAAAACCACCTAATTCATTCTATGACAATAATGTTTATCCCAATAAGACCATCAAGAAGAAATGATGAAGAATTAGAAGATTGATTTTAAATTTTATCTAGGTGGTTCTTTTTTAATTCTATAGATGTTTTTCTTTGATAGTACGATTATCTCTTCATCTTGAGATGCTCCTTCATAATCTACAAAAATTTTCCCATACTCCTCATCAATGTCTTCTATCTGTGAGATTGTAAATTTTAATTTCAACACTTGATCAGTGTATAGTGGTTTGAGAAATCGAGTGTTTCTATTTCCCCATTCTGCATCGCCGTCAGTACCTAGAAAAATTATATCGTTTCCGTAAATTTGATTCAATCTTGTAAATTCCCCCTCCATTCTTGATAGGATGGCTCTACCTGAAACTAGTTGCTGTTCTCCTTTTCTTTTATCTTCCAAGAATGCATTTCTAACTCTGGAGAATTTTAGATATTCTTCTAGTTCTTTATCTGAAATACTACATGTGGAGTGAAATGTATCGCTTACTCTAAACTCTGAGAATTTTTTCATTCTTATCTTGATTCATCAACACAAAATACAATCTCTGCTGATGTTGCTGCATTTTCTGATACTAGGAAATTAAATGCATCTGCAATTTTTTGATTGTCAGGTTCTGAACCAGTTACTGTTCCTGGGAAAATTGTGAACATTCTAATTTTAGAATTTAGAACATCACTTAATTCTTGATTGACAGTAGTTGTAAATGGTCTTAGTGCCCCTCTGAACACTTCTACTTGTGCTCTTTGAGTACCTGTAACTTTTCTACCTGTTGGTAAATCTGGACCAATGATCATGATTGCACCTTTGGCATCTTTGTAAAGTCGTGGGTCTTTACTTCCACCTGGAACAAATTGTTCTAGTGCTCTTTGTGCAACCGTTGCTGGAGTGGAGATGAATTTCTCAGTTAATGCTTCCCATACTGACCTTGATACTTCGGTTAATTTTGGCATGTTTGGAAGTCTTCCAGTTATGTGAATTACGCCTAAAATTTCGCCGATATTGGTCTTTGCGGTGTTTAACCATTTTGCAACTTCTTCGGGATTCTTAATGTCTACTACATGTGAGTGGAATTTACTACTGATGTATTCTTGTAATTCTTTTGATGTTGATTGTGATATGAAACAAGCAACTTTCCCTCCGTTCTTCTCAACATGTTGTGCCAAAAACTCTACTCTCTCAGCATCTGCCTTGTCAGTTGCATCGATTGTGAATACAACTGCTTTTCCTGTAAAGTCTGGTTGATGGACTCCTGGCGTTGAAGTTCCAATGTGTGGTTTAACTGGATAGAATACTCTGTCTCCTGGAATTACTTTACCGTTAATTATTTTTGCAATTTCATCATCACATAGATTCAAAACAGTTTCTGCAACTTGTCCTTGTGATAGGAATTCTTTGTTTGCAATCATGTGTGATGTATTGTTTTGAACCTTTTCTGCAATAGTTTGAATTTTGTTTAATAGATTGGTAAATGTCTCTGTAAGTTTTGAAACATCTTTTCCGTTTGCAAGTTTTGTTGCAGCTGCTGCAATTCCGTTTTTAATTACACTTTCATCTTCCCCTAACAATTCAAGTAGTTCCTTGTTTGCTACATCTACTTCTGTTGGAGACAAGTCTTCAAATCCACTGACTCTCATAAATTCAGCGGCTGCTTTTGGATATACTGTCTTGTAAATTCTATCTGAATGAACTGGTCCTGGGTTTGTTGCAATGGATATGATTCCTTTATCTACTAATTCCCATGACATTAATTCTGCTAATCTATTTTTTGCCCCCTGTGCTGCAGTATATGGACTTCTAAATCTGTAAGGTCTTTGCTCTAATGGTTTTTCTTCTGTGAAGAATGTTGATATTGTAATTATTTTTCCTCCTTCTTTCATTACTTTTAATGCCTGAACAGAGCCCCAAAATGTTCCTGTTAGATGAATTCCAATTGTACTTTTGAATTCATCAAGTGATGCATTTGCAAAACATGTGACAGGTCCTGAGACTCCTGCGTTGTTAATTATGTAATCTATGGTTGAATTTTCATTTTTCAGTGTATCAAACATGTTGTTCATTGCTGCTTCATCGGCAACATCTACTCCTGAAAAAATTCTAACTGAAGCATTTGTGCCTTGGGGGATTTTTCCTTCAAGTTCTTTTGCTGCTTCTTCTAATGGCTCTTTTCTTCTTCCAAGAATTATAACGCTAGCTCCCTCTTCAATGAATTTTGTAGCAATGGCTTTGCCTATTCCAGTACCACTTCCTGTAATTAGGGCGATTTTATTTTGAAATTTAAGCATAGATAAACTGACAGAACTTTTGTGATATTTAATTTGATTGATCCCTATTTTTGATATTTTCTTGATATCTTTATTTGTGGGTATGATTCATGATTTTTAATGCATGATACAGAGTCAGACACATTTGTCTACCAATCATGGCCTGAAAAATTTTCTGGAATGCTAAAAGAGATCGGCATAGATTCTGAATCTAAAGAAATTGGAACTGATGAAATTGAAAACGATGATTACTATAGTAGATATTTTGCTCAAACCCCAAGAATGGTAACTAATAGAGGATGTATTGATGTTAAGAATTCAAACATTGACGCAATACAAATAATTCAAAAGGGATAATCATGCAAGACTCAAATCCACTTCCATGGGGCGCATTAGATAGATTTCAAGCTCAATTCATTGTAAGAAAATCTGCAGGTACTGGATTTGCCAATTATGTTGCAAAAACTAAACTAACTACAAAGGGTCATTTTTCATCAAAAACTGTGGTCAAAGTAGAATGGAATGGTTCAGGAAGTTTGGCATCCAAACTAAATGCTGATGCTGAATTAAATGAAATGATAGCAAAACAATCTGTTAAAGATGCTACAATATATGTTGAACCAACTGACGTGGCAGTAAGAATTAGAGGTAAATGGGATAATCATATTGCTTTTGGAATTACAAAAGAACTTTTTGAAATTTATGATAGAATAGCTGGCCACATAAAATCAGTCTAAGCTTTCCACCAATCAAGCGCCAAAAAGTCTACCTTATCTTTACCCTTTGGAATTGCTAAAATGAATTGCTTTCTAACTGTAGTTGCTAGTCTTCCTGCTAGAACAATACCTGTCGATGTGATAGATTCACTTCTAGTGTACACTTGAATTAAAAATGGTGCATGATCAATACCTGGACCTTTTTCATATACTGCAAAGTCACATCCGAATTTTATTCCTGGATTAATGATGTATCCTTTGTCTCTAAAGTTTTTGTATACTAGATATTTCTTATCAAATTCAAAAACTTCCTCCTTGCAAATCTCAATTAACTGCTCTGGTGTAATTTTTTGTTTAGACTTTGTAATTGTAATTTTTTTATTTTCTAACAAGTAGAGGCCTTCAATCAAATCTAAAATCAATGGTGCATCTATTTCTTCAATTACTGGTTTTGGAATTCCTATTGGTTTTCCATAATATCCTTGGCTGAAAAGTTTCTTTGAATCTTCAATATCCCATACTATGATTCTGTTTTCGATTAATTCACTTTTCATAAATTTTTAGACTCTTGTCTGTATATGAATTCTATAGTAAAATATGTGATTTACTTGAAATAAAAATAAAGTAAAAGTGTAGAATTTTGTTTGATTATAGGCTCAGTGCTAACAATATGAAAGAATCTGAAACTCTTTGACATTTATCGGACATTTCTTCAATCCCTTCAATGACATCTTTGATTAACAACAATTCTTTTGTATCTGTAACTGCTGTTAGGAGTTTTATTGTTGCTTGTCTGTATTTTATGTCGATTTCTCTTTCAATTGTTTGTGTTTCTTGTGCCAATTCAATAGCATTTGCAGTGTTTGTGTTAAGACTACGAATGATTTCATTTAGTTTGTAAACTTCGTCTACAACTAGTTCAATCAGTTTTGTAATATCTGTATCCAGTTTTGCACTTTTTAGAGTTGTAATTTTTACATTTGATAGTTTGAATGAAATGCCTGTGATGTAACCTGCAATCTCATCCATTGTATATGCTGTATTCAAAAGATTTTCTCTATTCATGATTAATCCTCCGACATCAGCTACTTCGCGTGTAATTTTTCTTCTCAAGTTTTCAACTTCTTCTTCAATTGTTGAAATTTGTTCTAATGTGTTTTTTATTCCTGCTTTGTCTTTTTTCATCATTAGTTCAGGAAGTGTTGCAAGTTCTCTGGATGCATTTAGAATTCTATTGATTTCGTCTTGTAAAACTGCTATAGCCTTTCTTTTTGCTTGAACTTCAAGCTCTCCGCTATACATAACATAAATGAAAAATCCTCGAGGTAATTTAAATCCTCTATGATTTTAGAACTTTTTTGAGCACAAATTACATTAAATTTTTGTCATGAGCTATTTTTTTCTGCCCCTTGTAAAGAGTTATGACTTCTTCATTAGTTGATGCATCTTCAACAGCTTTTTCAACTCTGATTTTTCCAGTAAATTTTGGAAATCTCAAAGCTAATCCTGCATCTTTTCTAATTGCATTCATTGCTGCTTTGTGAATTGGACTGAGAGTAATTTCAGATGCAACTACTTCAATTACTAATTCTGGCTCAAACCATACGTCTGCCTCCATTTCACTAATGATGCGTGGATTTTTTTTAATTGAAACTTTGGGATGTAATATTTGAAATAATTGATCTAGGGAATCATCAGAAAAACCTGTTCCAACTTTACAGATGCTGGGAAATGTATCTTCGTCTTCATCATAAGTTGCTAAGAGTAACGTTCCATAATTTCCTGTTCTTCTTCCTTTGCCAAAATATCCTCCAATAACTACCAAGTCTAAGCTATCTCCTAATTCGTTTCTGTATTCTCGTTTTAGTTTTAACCAGTGACTTCCTCTTGAACCTGCTTGATATGGTTTATCTAACATTTTTAGCATCAATCCTTCACTTCCTGCATTGATACTGTTTTCCATAAAATCTTCAATATCATTTTCATTTTTTACTATGCTCATGGGGATGTATTTTGCAAATTCATCTTCTTTCACATGTTTTTCAAGCGTTTCTCTTCTTTCTTTGTAACTTAATTCAATGCAATTTTTCCCATTACAATATAGCACATCAAAAAAGTTTACACTAATTGGATATTCTGTAACTGCTTTTTCTATTTTGTATTTTCTTCTCCTATGCATTAATTCTTGAAAAGGTAAAAACTCTCCAGTGTTTTCATTTATTGCAACAGCCTCTGCTTCTAAAATTATATTGTCTGCTTGAATGTTTTTGGGAATTTTTTCTATTATGTCTGGATAATAACTTTCAATGTTCTCTAAACTTCTAGAAAACAACATTACTTTGTCTCCCTCTATGTGGAGTTGCACTCTCTCTCCATCTAGTTTGTATTCTGCTGCAAACTCATTTCCCATCTTCTCAATGGCTTCAGCTTCACTTTTCACTCTATCTGCTAACATTGGTCTAATGGGATTAAACAAAACAATTTCAAATTTTTCAATTCCTTCTAGCCCTTTTGTTGCAATTGTTTCTGCAACTTTTCCTAAATCACTAGATACATTGTATGCGTACTGTAGTTTTTTTCTATTCTCTTTTTCTCCTGTAAATGCTACAGCTAATGCATCCATGACTGTATTTTCAGCAATCCCTAGTCTTAGAGTTCCTAACAATATTTTTAAAATGAAACTAGCTTCTAGTGGTGTCGCATCATTTAGTAAACTTGAAATATATTTCATCTTCATGTCTTGAGATCTAGAACCACCTAGTTTTGCAATTTTGAATAGTGTCTCGTATACTCTTTCAACTGTTATGTCCTCGACAAGAAATGTGGTTTGAGTTTTTTGCTCTAATATTATTGAAGATGCATGTCCTAGGTCTCCACTTTTTCTGTATTCTTCTTCAATTTTTTTAATTGGAATGCCTGCTGATTTTGAAATTGCTCTGATTGCAAGTTTTTCTGCAACTCCTAATTCAATTCCTTCAAAGTCTGGTCTTAATTTTCCTTGAATGAGATACACTATTTTTGAAATTACATCATGAGGTGTTTTTTCAAATAATTCCACTAAAAATTGTGTTAATTCTAGTCTTTTTCTAGTTGATTCCATTTTGTTAAATGATTCAGATAAAATTGAAAACTCCATTTCACTTCTCTGTGTAATCTTGAATAAAAGTCTGAATTAGATGTATCTGAAGATTGTTGGTTTGTCAGACTTTGGAAGATCTGAAACTAGCGCAAAATTGTAAAATGGATATGCTTCTTTGTATTGTTTCATAAAGCTCCATGCAACATCGTGTGTTTTGAAATTTGTTCGTATTCCATCAATCTTGCTTTTTTTACCATACACATCAAATGGTACAATAGAGTATTCTTTTGGACGGTTGTGAGGTTTTGCTTTAAAGAGCCAAGCAAGTGCAAAAATAAACACTGATCCTAACACCACATATTCTCCAGCAATTTTGAAAAATGCTAAAATGATTCCAGGAATCGTTTGTCCAAATAGTACTGCTACAAAACTTGAGAAAGATATGACTGCTAATGCTGTGAAAATATACGTTTTCCAATCAAACACCTTTTGAAAAGCATTCATGACCTAATTCTGTTAGGACTTTTTTTGATTTAACTATTTCCTATGATTAGTGTGATCCGAAATTACTAGTCTGGATCTTCGTAATTTTCTTTCTTTTCACCAGACGATGTTTCTTTCATTGGTTTCATCTTGGTTTCTAGAATATCCATTCTTGCTCTATAGCCTTCTGCATATTCTAGTTCTGATGGTACCAATGTTGCTGGATGGATGAATCCCTGACTTCTAATTGCCATGGCTTTCTTTGTTGCAATTTCTCTAATGTAATCCCAATCCGGTGTTGAGAATCCATCAAATGGTCCTACCAATTTACCATTGTGCATACTAAACACTAGTGATTCAACAATTGGAATGCAAAAGTTGATTGATGCTGCTGAATTTAGTTTCACTGGCATTAATGGCATGTTGTGACTGCCTCTTGTGTTGCCTGCAACATAGTGTGGATTGTTAAACATACTTCCTACTTCTTCTGTTGCTGGAAAATTCTTTTGAGTTCTTACTAGCATGATTGGATCATCTTTTCCAACATATGTTCCTGCAATGTTGTGTAATCTGTCAGTTGATGCATCGAGAATTGGCTCTCCGTCTCTAGTGTAAACTGAATCTACAACATATCTTCCTGGATACATTAATGCTGCTTCAATAGTTGGTTTGTCTTCCCATAATTGCAATGATGCAATTTGTGCTTTCTCTACATCCATAATGTTCATTACAACACCTGATGCCAAACTTTTGTTTACAATCAATGCTGTGTTACTTAATGTATCTACAAACATTCTATAGATTGGATAGTTGAATGCACCTGGTTCTGTTTTATCTGCTGCAAAAACAGTGAATGCTTCGTTAGGTCTTTCTTCAAATTCTAATTCTGCAACTCCTGGACCCATTCCTTTTACGTTTCCTGAAAAAGAATCTTTTAACAGATCTTGACCTGCACCGTACAGACCTTCATCTTTTGCTACTTGAGTACCTGCCATGAATGCATCCCATGCTAGTTTGTGGATTTTTTCATTATCGACACCATGTGTGTGAGTCATAACGATGTGGGTATCGTCTCCACAATATCCTATGTAATGATCAATAAGTAAATCCCCTGAATTTTCAACGGTGTTTCTAATTGCTTTGATTAGGCCGTCACTAGGTTTTGTATGTCCGCCAATTCCGCCAACATCTGCTTTGATAACTGAAACTGTAATTTTCATAAATTTGTTTTTTGTACCTTTGATTTATGTGCTTTTAGACAAGTCCCCTGATCTGTAATTAATTGAAGATTCTTTATTTTTTTTTCAAAAATCCATAACGCTAATAAATGCCATCGGTGAGGCTTTTCATATGGCAGATAAACCCCACTTGAACCTGATTGTTACAGGACATATTGATAATGGAAAATCAACTACTATGGGTCATTTTTTGATGGATCTTGGAGTTGTAGATGAAAGAACTATTGCAGCTCACGGAGCCGAATCCGAAAAGACCGGAAAAGGTGATACTTTCAAGTATGCATGGGTTATGGATAACATTAAAGACGAAAGAGAGAGAGGTATTACAATCGATCTAGCTTTCCAAAAGTTTGAGTCACCAAAGTACTTCTTTACTTTGATTGACGCTCCTGGTCACAGGGACTTTATTAAAAACATGATTACTGGTGCTTCTGAAGCAGATGCAGCAATCTTAGTACTTTCTGCAAAAGAAGGTGAAACTGATACTGCAATTGCAGCAGGTGGACAAGCAAGAGAACACGCATTCTTGCTCAAAACACTTGGTGTGAGCCAAATTATTATTGCAATCAACAAAATGGATGCAGTCGAATACAAAGAAGACGCATTTAATGCAGCCAAAGAGAAAGGTGAAAAATTAGCCAAATCTGTCGGTTACAAACTAGAAAACGTCCCAGTCATTCCAGTTTCTGGATGGAAGGGTGATAACTTAGTCAAAAGATCTGAGAACATGGCTTGGTACAAAGGTAAGACTTTGTTAGAAGCATTTGATGACTTTACTGTCACTGAAAAACCAGTAGGTAAACCACTACGTGTTCCAATCCAAGACGTTTACACTATTACTGGTGTAGGTACTGTACCTGTAGGTAGAGTTGAAACCGGTATCATGAAAGCAGGACAAAAAATTATTGTAATGCCTTCTGGTGCACTCGGTGAAATCAAATCTATTGAAACTCACCACACTGAAATGCCATCTGCAGAAGCAGGTGACAACATTGGTTTCAACCTAAGAGGTATTGAAAAGAAAGATATCAAGAGAGGAGATGTTCTTGGTACCCCTGACGCACCACCAAATGTTGCAAAAGAATTCAAAGCCCAAATTATTGTTATTCACCACCCAACAGCAATTGCTCCTGGTTACACACCAGTAATGCACGCACACACTACACAAGTTGCAGCAACTGTTACTGAGTTCCTCCAAAAGATTAACCCAGCAACTGGTGCAGTTGAAGAAGAAAATCCAAAGTTCCTTAAAGTTGGAGATTCTGCAATTGTAAAAATTAGACCGGTGAGACCAACATGTATTGAAACATTCCAAGAATTCCCTGAGATGGGTAGATTCGCTCTTAGAGATATGGGTGCAACTATCGCAGCAGGAATTGTAAAGGAAATTACCGAAGAGTACAAACCATAGGCGTATTTTATGACACAAACCGCCCGTGTTAAACTCACTTCTACCAGTCTACCGAAATTAGACGGTGTATGCGGCGAGATAATGGGTATTGGTAAAAAAACTGGTGTTAAAGTTAAAGGCCCAACTCCACTTCCTGTAAAAAGACTACATGTTGCAACAAGAAAATCCCCATGTGGTAGTGGAACCGAAACTTATGAAAAATGGGAAATGAAAATGCATAGAAGAATTATTAATATCAACGCTGATGATAAAGCTATTAGACAATTAATGAGACTTAAAATCCCTGACGATGTCTACATTGAATTGTCTCTAACATAATCTGGTATCCTTAAATTATAGAAATTTTGATGATAAATATGGTTGAAGAAGAAATAGACGAAGTAGAAGAAACACCTGTTGAGACTTTTGATGTTAGTTATTCTTGTTTGAGATGTGGTACTAGTGTTTTAAATTCTGAATTATCTAGATTACCTGAAATCAAATGTATTTGTGGTTTCAGAGTATTTACTAAAGATAGACCTCCAGTAGTTAAAACAGTAAAAGCAATTTAGTTATCTGTCTTTTTTGTAACTGTGTTCTCTTTGTAAATGAGTCCTCATATCTTCCATGTTTGAAAAAAACTTGTTACACTCTTTACAATCATACTTCAAATCTTTTCCATGAACAATTTGTATGTGGTTCATCCTTTCTTCTTCTTTTGAAAATTTCTTATCACAAATTTCACATTTGATTTTTTTAAAGAATCCCACTTTTATCCAAACTCTGCTTTCTTTTCATCCCAGCAATTTCTGCAAAGCTGGCCTTCTATCTTCCAATTCCCCTTTGGATTATACCTGATAAGTCCCATTTTCCCTCCACATAGAGAACAAAAATTCTTCTTCTTCCCGTGGTCTTCTTCTTTTTGATCAAAACATTTTTTGCATAACAGTCCTTCCATGTCCCATTGCCATCTAGGTTCCCACAAGTCAGTAATTTTCTGTGTCATTCCACATACAACACATGGTTGTCTTACTTTCCCTTCATAGTATTCTTTTGATTTATCAAAATGACAATCTCCACATAGTGGGCCTTTTACATTCCATTCTCGTTTTGGTTTATGTTTGTGAGTAAGTTCTTTATTACAGACACTACAAAATGATGGTTTTTTACTAAATAGTCCCATTGATCCTCATGATATGATATATTCTATAAATGTAAACAAAATAAAAATAACAAAAAATGTTATTCGCTTAAGATTTTTTCAAGAGCCTGACTTGTATTTAGCATGCCGTTTCTCTTGGCAAATTCTTCGATCATTTTATACTGTTTTTCAGTAAAACATACTGGCATTGAACGATTTTCCATAAGTATAGTTGATATTTTTACCTAATATCTTTTTCTCTTGGAAAGATATTTCAAACCAATTTTACAATATTATGTGTGGTAAGAAAACGACAAATTTTGGTAATTGGAAATAATACAAATGGCTGCACTCCAAAACATGAAAAAATTGCTTATGATATTGGTTCTGAAATTGCAAAATCTGATTCTGTTTTGATTAGTGGTGGTCTAGGTGGGGTGATGGAGGCTTCATCACATGGTGCACATGATGCAAATGGTTTCACAGTTGGAATAATTCCGCAAGATGATGCTTCATTTGCTAATGAATTCTGTGATGTAGTGATTCCTACAGGGATGGGTCTTACTCGTGACTATCTTAATGCTCTAAGTGCTGATGGTGTAATTATTGTTGGTGGTGGATCTGGAACTTTATCTGAAGCTTGTGCATCATATATGCACAAAAAACCTATGGTTGCAATTAAAAATCTTGGAAGTTCAGTTGATCCATATATTGACGGGTATATTGATCATAGAAAAAATATCAAAATAATTGGTGTTGATACTGCACAAGAAGCAGTAAAGAAAATTTTGGAATTAATTACTGCATAGAAATTAAAAGTGGATCTGGTCTGTAAAATTCACCATGTTCATCTGCAAGTTTGTTTAATTCATCTACTATTTTTTTAATTCCAATTTCTTTTGCAGTTTCAAATAATGGTTTTTTGAGGCCTAGTCCTAACTGTGCTGCTCTTTCAATCTCTTCAATGTCACTTGCTCCATTTGAGACAAGCCATGCTGCATTGTTTAAAATATTTGCAACAAGTTGAATTGGATTGCATTTCTCTGCTAACTCTTCTGAAAGTGCAACACGTTCATATTTATCATCAGAATATTTGTAATACCCTTCCCCTGATTTTTGTCCTAGTTTTTTCTCATCAAACATTTTTTCTACAAGTGGGTGTGGGTTGATCACTTTTTTGTCACGCAAATGCATCTCTACTGTAGCTTTGTGAATTACATCCATTCCAGTAAAATCTGCCAATTCAAATATTCCCATTGGGAATCCGAGTTTAAATTTCACTGCTGAATCAATCTCTTCAAGTGTTGCACCTGTTCTATCTTTTACAAAACATGCTTCGTGAACCATTGGGATGAATAATCTGTTAATTATGAATCCTGGAACATCTTTTCTACACAATACGGCTACTTTGTTAACTGATTTGACATATTCTTGAGTTAAATCTGTGATTGCCTGTGATGTTTTCTCTCCTGGAATTATTTCTACTAATTTCATTAGTTGTGGTGGATTGAAAAAATGAATTCCAATAAACTTTTCAGGTCTTGATGTTGTATTTGCAATTTCTGTGATTGGTAATGTACTGGTATTTGATGCAAACACTACTTCAGGCCCTGCAACTTTGTCTAGTTCAGCATAAACTGATTTTTTTAACTCCATGATTTCGGGAACTACTTCAATTACAAGTTCTGCGTTTTTTACTGCATCACTCAAATCTACAATTGGTGTAATTCTTGAAAATATTGCATCTCCTTCTTCTTTGGATATTTTTTCTTTTGATACTAGCTTGTCTAGACTCCATTTTATTTTCTCCATTGCTTTGTCTAGAAATTCTTGTTTGATATCTCGTAAAACTACATTATATCCGGCAGTTGCTGAAACCTGAGCAATTCCGTGCCCCATGACTCCCGAACCTAAAACTGTGATATTTTTTACTGTCACAATTTATCAAAAATCGAGTATCCTTTATAATGTATTTCAAAATTTTATCATTTAATGGGCTTGTTCAAACGAAAGAAAGATGATGAGACTAAAACCAAATGTGATGTTTGTGGAACAGAGTTGCATGATCCTGAACGATTAAAAAGACACATGAAAAAAGCACATGGCAATATACCTGCTAAGAAATTAGATCCTAATGCAGGTGATGGTGGAACTTGGTAAATGGAACTCAGCTCAAGTCAGAAAACTAGCATTGTATTTGTAGGTGCTTTTCTTACTGCTGGGATTGTGCTCTCTACATTGGTATTCCCATTTTGGAATTTAATTCGTGAAGATGTTTTTGAAGAAGTGATTATCTTGAATAATGATAATGGGGTCTGTTATGTCGAAACTGCTGACACTATTCCTAAAATTATTGAGAATTGTACGATGAATCCTGGGGATGTTGCAACTATAAAGTTTGGAGAAGGTCTTGCGTGGGCAACAATTGTAGAGCCCTAATCGATGATTTAATATTTTAAACCAATTGAAAACTATCATGGATTGTATTTTTTGCAAGATTGTATCTGGTGAAATAAAATCAAAATTTTTGAAAGAAACAAAACATTCTATTTCATTCTTAGATGCATTCCCTCTTGCAGCAGGCCATGCTTTGATCATTCCAAAAAACCATCATCAAAAAATTCAAGACATGAGTATTGAAGAGAATACTGACCTCTTCTCACTTGTTCACCAAATGATTTCAAATGTGGATAAAATTACTGGGTCTACTTTAGTTGCAATTCATAATGGAAAAGATGCTGGTCAGGAAATCCCTCATGTTCATGTTCATCTGGTTCCTAGAAGTACTGTTGACTCTGCAGGTCCAATTCATAGTATGTTCAGTTCTAAAGTAAATGTATCTGAATCTGACATGGATGAACTATACGACAAATTGAAAATCTAATAAGGATACAATCTTTCTTTAGTTTCTGTATTCTCTATACTGATTGCTTTAGTTGGGCAAGTTTCTGCGGCATTCATTATTTTGTTTACACCTGCTCCTTTTTGATTTATTACTGATGATTTAGGGTTTGATCTGCTTTCTTTATTAATTGAAAATACATCTGGTGCAATCATTTCACAACTACAACATCCTATACACAAGCTTTCATCTACGTTGACAAAAAGATTTGGTTGTTCTTTTGGTTCTTGAGCTTTTTCAAATTCACCATTTTTTCCATCTGCACGCACTCGAGCATTGTAATCTTCCCAGAACTTTCGTTCATATTCTTTCCAAAAATCTGGATCTCCTTCTTCAAATTCGCGAGTGTATTTGCCCCAGTCTTGTTCTGGTATACTCCCATCATCTGGTGCTCCCCATTGAGGTTTTCTTTTAAAATCATTTTTTGGTTTGTTTTGAGTTGTATCTTGATAATTGGAATTGATTCTTTGATTGTGATTGTTTTTTAGATGGTTGTATGCTTCAGTAATTTTTTCAAATTCACCATTTTCAGATTTCCCATTATTTTTATCTGGATGCAATTCTAATGCCATTTTTCTATATGCTGCTTTGATCTCAGTTTGTGATGAACTTGAATCGACATTCAATACTCTGAGCGCTTGAAATGTATTCACTAGAAATAGAGAATTGTCATATGTTAAAAATAATTGCCTATCATTTACAGGTGATTTTGTTTATTCTAACAAAACTTCGTCATCTGCCTTCCATGCAGGTTCGACAATACATAAAAATTTCAAATCACTTGTTCCTACATTTTCAATAAATTGTTTTGAATTTGGTGGAACATAAACTGAATCATCTTTTTCTAGGTGAAATATTTCATCATTTACATGCAAAACCCCCGACCCATCTAAAATATAGAATATTTCGGTTGAACTCATTTTATGAAGTTTTGATTTTTTACCTGATTCCAATATGAACTGGGCTAAACTATAGTTGATTCCATTTAGTGTATTGTGTGGATGAAAATATTGTTTTATTTTAGTTCCTTCATTTCCTTGAATTAATTTGATCTCAGAATTTTTACGCAATGACATTTCATTTAGATGATCTTTGAAACTTTTGTTTTAAAATCTGATTCATACCATTCTGTTTTGTATATTGCATTTTTCTTTGGAAGGATATTGATTGCAATATGTGAAAACTCTTTTTTCTTGTCAATTGAACCATGGGTGTGAAGTGTTTTTGCTGGAATGTGCACCATGTCCCCTTCATTGAGGCTGATTCTTTCGATTTTTTTAATTTTAAAGTTATTTTTACTTGTACCTGATTTTTTAAAGACTTCTAAACTTCCTTTCCCCTTTACTCCTACTAAAATCTGATTACCGTTATGTTGATGTAGTTTTGTTCTAGAACCTTTCTCAAAATGAACGTGATAGATATCTTGATCTTTTGCTTTAATTTTTTCTGAAAGAACTTTCATCCATGTTTTACCTGTAAACCAATCTGGATTTACATTTCTTTTATCGCCTGTCCCTGAAATGTTTGTTTTTTTCATTTTAAATCCTGGCTAGTATCTTCTTCTTCTTTTCTTGAAATTCTTTTTCTGTTAACACTCCTGCTTTCCTTAATTTGCCAAGTTTTTCAAGCATTTGCAAATCTTCTTCTGAATTAGATGTTAATTTTTTTGCAGAAGTAACTCCTTCGTTAATTTTTTTAATTCCTCTTGATTTTATTTTCTCTTTTTCTTTTAATGCTTTTTTACTTAATTGATCACTAGTTTTTTTTGCTTGAGATGCTGCCATTTCGCTAAACTCTACTGCATCTTCTAGTGCTTCGTCAGCTCTCTTAATTCCATCATCTATTGCTTTATCTGCTTTTTTTAGAAATCTCTCAATGTATCCTGTTTTCTTTTTTGCTGCCATACTAACTAGTTCTAAATTCTATTATTTAATCCCTAGTGGAATTGGTTTAATAGATAGAATTGTGTATTTAGAACAGTTTTGACTCAATCACCTTATGATGTAAAGACGGTAGTTTTGAGAAAAAATATTGATAAATCTGAAGCAATGGATATTGTTGAAGAGAAGAAAACTGATCCTTTCAAATCTTTACTTTCACGTCCAAAGAAAGAAGATGTTCATGTTCATTCTTTGAATTTATACTATGAATGCATCCTGATGGTTTCTGGAAAGTATGTTGCAGATTATTTTAGAAAAGCTAACCATACTATTTCTGTAGACTCTAATGTACATGAGGTCTCTCTTGGAGATGGTATTTTTCCAATACGTTCAAAATCTGGCATTACTAAAGCATTTGTTGGCAGTCGTGGTAAAAATAAAATTGATTTAAAATTAGAAGAACATGTTTTTGTGGAAGAAGAAGATGTATTGACGTTTGATCATCATGGTAGAGATGTAGAATTTCCTTTTAAAATTGATTCAAAAACTGTTGAAAATTATCCTCAGCAATTATTAGATGAAAATATCCAAAATACCAAAAAATCTGAAATGACCTATGATGATGCAGTTGAAAAACTTCAAACACAATTAAAAAAACCTCTTGAAACTGATGTGAGAAATTTGAATGAAGAATTTGTTTTATCTGATATTTCTGAGATCTTTATTCCAATATTTGAGGCTCGATTAATTGGCCCAAAAAAGAAGGTTGCAATTATTAGAATTGATGCTGTAAGGAAAAAAGTCCTTTAATCTATTTTTTAATTATTACAGATCTGAGAAAAAAGTTTATGCCTGAAAATTTCCCATATTTGGGATTTAATAAAATAAGATAATAATACAAAATATGAATATATGCTAGAATAAAACATGTTCATAAATTTGGGGTTGCTATCCGTTGGTTAATTGTATCCTAATTGATGATGATCCAGATATAGTAGATGTGTTCTCAGAATTATTACATACAATTAATGTGGATATTCTTGCAACTGGGAATAATGGTAAAGATGCAGTAGAGTTGTATAAAAAACACAAACCTGATTTAGTTTTGACTGATTTACAAATGCCTCGATATGATGGATACTATGCTGTTGAAAATATCAAGGATGTAGATTCAATGGCTAAATTTATTATGATTACTGGCGATTTGGATGTTCGTAATTCAAATCTTCTTAATTTATTGAACATCCCTATACTTCACAAGCCGTTTGATACTCAACAAATCAAACAAACTATTGATGATGTTCTTTTACGAGAAAATGAATTCCCTACTTCATTTCAAATTCAATACAAATTCAAAGAGGATGTTAATTATTACACTTGTACTGTAAACTATCAACAATATCGAAATTTTAAACTATTACCTGTGATAGAAGAATGTGAAATTACTAATCAGAAAAACACTAAATTATTCTATGAGAAAATGCAAAATGCCTTGAATCTAGCAACTGAAAATGATATTGCGCCCATTCGTAAATTATCTGAGGTGGTTTCTAATGACTGAATTAATGCCTATGAACTGGTCTAAAATTAATATGAAAGTATTATTTAATGATAATCATGACTGAGATTGATACATTTTTTGCAGCATCTCTTGAAAAGATGATTCGAGAGAATCTTGGAGAGACTACTTTCCATAGTATCCAGAATCGTCTATTTGAAAAATATGGTATTTCAATTACAAACTCGATAAAAGAATTCCACAAATTAGATTCTGTTTTGAGGGAATTTTTTGGGGCAGGGGCATCTGGTCTAGAGCAGAAATTCTTAGATGGTGTTTGTTGTATGAAATCAAAACAGGACAAGGCTGAAAAAAGATTTACGATCTCTGATCCTGAAATTAGTCAAGCTATTTTGAAAGCATTCAGCGATGATGAAATGTCAAAAATTCTAAATGCATCGATAGGTGAACCCTGGACTATATCTGAAATCTTAGAAAAATTAGAAATTCCAATAACTTCTGGATATCGAAAAATTAATTCTTTAATTGAAGGTGGATTACTAATTAAATCTGGATTTGATTTAACCTCTAATAATAGAGTGGTTGACAAATACAAATCATTATTTGATAATGTGAATATTGATTTTAACAATAAGGTTACTGTTCATGTACAATTTACTCCTGAAGTTATTTCAAATAGCACTGTGCTTCAAACAGTTTATGGTGAATAATTTTTTTAGTGTTTAATAGTTTCTAGAATTTACATTATTTTTTTTGTATTTGGTGGTTGTTCTATTTTTTAGAATTTTTGTATGTTACATCTTGACTAATTTTCTGAATTGATCATTAGAATGCAACTTTGTAAAAACTGGTTCTTCTTTTGCCCAACTTCTAATCATTTTTGGATTTTTAGAGATTGATTGTTTTAGTAACTCTAATGCTTGAGGGTATTCTCCTAATGCTGCTTTGCTTCTTGATTTTGCATAAATAATATTTACATTATCTTTATGTTTTGATAATATTTTATCAAAAATCTCAATTGCTTTTACATGCTTATCTAATTCTGCAAGTTCGATTCCTTTATGAAAAAATGCATCCATGTGACTTGGATTGTTCTTGTGCACAGAATTAAAACAATTTAATGCCTCTTCATGTTTTTTCATTTTACCTAGTATGATTCCTTTGTAAAACAATGCATTTGGTTTTCTTGGTTCTATTGAAATTGCTTTATCTAAAACTTGTAATGCCTCTTCTCTTTCTTGTAATTTGTCTAACAGTACTCCTTTGTTAAAATATGATGCTGCATTCTTTGGGTCGACTTCTATTGCTTTGTCATAGCATTCTGCAGCAGCTTGTATGTTTCCATTTTCTGCCATTGCTATCCCTCTGTTATTCCATGCTTGAGAATCTTTAGGATTAATTTCTAATAAAATATCAAAACATGTTATTGCATCACTGTATTTTTTAATTTGGTTTAATGCTAGGCCTTTGTTAAATAATGCTGTTGTATTTTTTGATTCTTGTTTTAGAATTTTGTTAAATAATGAGATTGCCCCCTTTGGCTGATTTTTCTCCATTAGTGACATTGCATTGTACATTAAATCCTCGGTGTTGTCCTTGGATCCAAACAGTCCCATAATTTCTCAAAAATGATATTGCTAATGAAAGTTTGGCTTGTTCCAAAAATCTGAATATCTTAATTCTTTAGTGTAATTGATCTAATTTCTTGTTTCATGGGATAGGCTTAATTTGTAATTGACTTTAGTAGGATTATTGTCATCCTCTGAAATTTCATATCTTTGTGAGAAGGTTCATGTTCATAGATGGCCAATGGATGGTCCAATTTGGAGTGATTCTGTCAAAAAGGAACTAGATGACTCTATAAATAAAAATCCAAAGAGAAAAAAAGTAACTATAAAAAAAGATGTCATTCAAATTGAGAATTTCAAATTTACTTCTCTGAAAAAAATTGGAATAACTGTACCTTTTTTCAAACAAGAATGCACTTTGATATTTGAGGCTCAGTTTAGTGCTCTTTTGGCACATGTTCATGTGACTGTCAAATCTGAAAATTACGTTGATGTTTTTACAGAACTTACATCTTGGAAAAACAAGACATTTCCAAACGATTCCTAAAATTCTTCTGATGCTTTGATCATTTTTTTGATGTCTTCTTTTGTATGGGCATCTGAAATTGCACCTAGTTTTCCAGGCAAAAAGAAAATTCCATCTTGTGCAATCATCTTGAAATGATATTTTGCAAGCATTTTACTATCACATTTTGCAGCATCTGCAGAATTTGTAATCTCAGTTATGCCGTCTTTTAGAAAATGAGTCATGAATAATGAGCCTTTGCCTGTTATTGCAACTTTACCATCAAATGCTCTTCCTATCTCTTTTCTTGCAAATTCTCCCAATGAGTTTAATTTTGAATACGTTGATTTTTTTGATTTTAAGAGACTGAGTGTTGCATATCCTGATGTCATGGATGCGGGATTTGCAGAAAATGTGCCTCCCCCAACATAACTACGTTCAGATTTTTTCTTCCCTCTAGTGTCTGCCTGCTCCATGATTTCCTTTTTACCACACATTACACCTATTGCCATTCCTCCACCAACAATTTTTCCTAATGTGACAATGTCGGGATTTAATTTCATGGTTGGATAGAGACATCCATATCTAAATCTAAATCCTGTCACAATTTCATCTAAAATAAATAATGAATTATTTTTGTGAACAAATTCTTCAATCCCTTTAAGATAATCTTGTGTTGCAGGAATGCATCCGCCACCTCCAAGCACTGGTTCAATTATTACTCCTGCCAAGTCTTTAGAATATTTTTTTAAAATCTTTAGTGAATTTTCTAAATCATTGTATGGAATTGAAACAATTTTTTCTTCATTAACTACTCCACTACTTTCTGATTCTGTAAATGGCCAGTTTACACTTTTTAATAAATCAGAAGTATATCCGTGCCATCCTCCATCAATCTTTGCAATAATATTTTTTCCTGTTACTGAACGTGCTAATCTAACTGCATACATTGTAGCTTCAGTACCTGATGTAACGTATCGAATTTTTTCAGCAACTGGAACTGCTTTGGAAATTAACTCTGATAATTTTATTGTCTGCTCATTAACTGTTCCATACATCCAACTTTTTTCAATTTGTTTTTGTAGTGCATCTTTGACATTTTTTTGACCATGTCCAAATATCAAAGACCAGTGACCCATCCAGTAATCTGTATACTTGTTGTTATCGACATCCACAAGCTTTGTTCCTTTAGATGATTTTACAACAAATGGATATGGTTCATAAAATCTTATGTTATGAGAAACACCATTTACATGAAGTCTTGCTGACTTTGCAAATAGTTTTGCAGATGTCTTTGTCTTTTTTTTATATTCAGAAATGTTACTCAAAAGTAATTTTCAAAATGAGATGTATCATTTTAAGTATCAAAATATCTTTGATTTTGAGAATTTTACACATCATCTGGGGCTTTAGATGTGATCTTGAAAATAAAATGTGTAATTTTTACAATATTTTGCCCCGATCAGGCATAATTTCACGTATGGTTTATATGGATTCTGGCTTTGTTGGCTTCTGCATACGTAACGCAATAGGCGGCGCTCGTGATGAAGTATGGCAAGATGCCACTTTGTGATTCATGGGCCTCCAGTTACGCATACAAGAATGAGGATTTGATTGAAAGATCAATATCTGAAATGTGAAGATTATGTGCATCCGTCAATTCCAAATTAAAGTACAAAAGTACTTCAATAATCGAAAATACAAAATATAATTCAGAATCCGGTTGATCCTGCCGGACCTGACTGCTATCGGATTGATACTAAGCCATGCGAGTCATTGTAGCAATACAAGGCATACGGCTCAGTAACGCGTAGTCAACCTAACCTATGGACGAGAATAACCTCGGGAAACTGAGAATAATGCTCGATAGAACACTATATCTGGAATGGTTTGTGTTCCAAATGATTTATCGCCGTAGGATGGGACTGCGGCCTATCAGTTTGTTGGTGAGGTAATGGCCCACCAAGACTATTACAGGTACGGGCTCTGAGAGGAGTAGCCCGGAGATGGGTACTGAGACACGGACCCAGGCCCTATGGGGCGCAGCAGGCGAGAAAACTTTGCAATGTGCGAAAGCACGACAAGGTTAATCCGAGTGATTTGTGCTAAACGAATCTTTTGTTAGTCCTAGAAACACTAACGAATAAGGGGTGGGCAAGTTCTGGTGTCAGCCGCCGCGGTAAAACCAGCACCTCAAGTGGTCAGGATGATTATTGGGCCTAAAGCATCCGTAGCCGGCTCTGTAAGTTTTCGGTTAAATCTGTACGCTTAACGTACAGGCTGCCGGGAATACTGCAGAGCTAGGGAGTGGGAGAGGTAGACGGTACTCGGTAGGAAGGGGTAAAATCCTTTGATCTATTGATGACCACCTGTGGCGAAGGCGGTCTACCAGAACACGTCCGACGGTGAGGGATGAAAGCTGGGGGAGCAAACCGGATTAGATACCCGGGTAGTCCCAGCTGTAAACTATGCAAACTCAGTGATGCATTGACTTGTGGTCAATGCAGTGCTGCAGGGAAGCCGTTAAGTTTGCCGCCTGGGAAGTACGTACGCAAGTATGAAACTTAAAGGAATTGGCGGGGGAGCACCACAAGGGGTGAAGCCTGCGGTTCAATTGGAGTCAACGCCAGAAATCTTACCCGGAGAGACAGCAGAATGAAGGTCAAGCTGAAGACTTTACCAGACAAGCTGAGAGGTGGTGCATGGCCGTCGCCAGCTCGTGCCGTGAGATGTCCTGTTAAGTCAGGTAACGAGCGAGATCCCTGCCTCTAGTTGCCACCATTACTCTCAGGAGTAGTGGGGCGAATTAGCGGGACCGCCGCAGTTAATGCGGAGGAAGGAAGGGGCCACGGCAGGTCAGTATGCCCCGAAACTCTGGGGCCACACGCGGGCTGCAATGGTAACGACAATGGGTTTCAAATCCGAAAGGATGAGGTAATCCTCAAACGTTACCACAGTTATGACTGAGGGCTGCAACTCGCCCTCACGAATATGGAATCCCTAGTAAATGCGTGTCATTATCGCGCGTTGAATACGTCCCTGCTCCTTGCACACACCGCCCGTCGTTTCATTGAAGTGAGCTCTTAGCGAGGTGACGTCTGATTGGCGTTATCGAACTTGGGGTTCGTGACAAGGGAAAAGTCGTAACAAGGTGACCGTAGGGGAACCTGCGGTCGGATCACCTCCTTAGACATGGAAAGTGTACGGGTGTACATAATCTTCACATTGAAATCATCGATGCAATGCATCACGAAAGTGGTGTATGAAGGATGTAGTGGGCCACTTACCGGTGGCTTGCAATGATCGTCGTGCATAGTCGTGTAATATGTGGCTGAATATACCGGTGTAAAGACGGTAATAGGTGGATTGCTAGGCTTGAGGAGAGATGAAGGACGTGGCAAGCTGCGATAAGCTCGGGGTAGGCGCACGCATCCTATGATCCCGAGATGTCCGAATGAGAATCTTGTGCTTATGCACATTCCAGTACATTAGTATTGGAAGTCGAACCGTGGGAATTGAAGCATCTTAGTACCACGTGGAAAAGAAATCAATTGAGATTTCCCAAGTAGTGGCGAACGAAAAGGAAAGAGCCCAAACTGAATCCTTCGGGAGATGTGGTGTTTTGGTATGATAATATGGAATCTTGGAACACAGCTGAAATGATCTGAAAAGTTCTGGCAAAGAGGGTGATACCCCCTTAGGCGAAGTGGAAAAAGTCCTATTCATACCCGAGTAGTTGTCCTTGGTAGTGGGCAATGAATATGGGTGAAAGTAGCATCCGAGGCTAAATATTTCTCAAGACCGATAGTGGACTAGTACCGTGAGGGAAAGCTGAAAAGTACCCCGGAAGGGGGGCGAAAAGTGCATGAAACCTATTACTTACAGACGTGCGTGGCATGGAAGGTGATTTTTTCAGATTAGAGATTCTAGCAATAGATTTGAAGATTTGATGTTCAAATCATCAGTGTCACGCGTTCCGTCTCGAAACACGGACCAAGGAGCTAACTGTCATGGCAAGCTTAAACCTGTAAAGGTGTAGGCGAAGGGAAACCGAGTTCTCGCAGATTCGCAAGAATTCAGGAGAAGCGTGTGAAAGTGCGTTGAGTCATGGCGGCTAGGCTAGAAGCCAGTCGATCTATTCCTGAGCTAGATGAAGGCGGGCGAAAGCCCGCTGGAGGTCTTAAGACGTTCTGACGTGCAAATCGTTGTTGTGACTTGGGAATAGGGGTCAAAAACCAATCTAGACTGGCGCTCGCTAGTTCCAACCGAAGCGTCTCGCAGGGCGTGGTTTGTGGAGATAGCATTTCCGGTAGAGCACTGATAGAAGGGCGCGGGGGAGAAATCCCTCACCCTCCATTCAAACTCCGAACGGATATGCATCGCAGAAGCAAGCACACGGGCTCGTGTGGCGTAAGGCTCACGGCCGAAAGGGGTTTAACCCAGACTGAAGTTAAGGTCCCCAAATTTTTGCTAAGTGTCAAGCTAAAGAGCGTGTTCTCGCCAAGACAGCAGGGAGGTAAGCTCAGAAGCAGCTATCCTTTAAAAAGTGTGTAACAACTTACCTGCCGAGGGGGGATGCCTCAAAAACGGACGGGGCTAAAGCAAAATACCGATACTTTGGATAATCATCAGTGGATGATTCGTGGTAGGTTGGCGTAGTGATTGGGTCGAAGCAGGGCGATGACGTCCTGTGGACCGATTTCTATTGCAGATCTTGGTGGTAGTAACAGCATAGTATAGTGAGAATCTATACCACCGTAAGCGCAAGGGTTTCCAGGCAATGCGTTATCAGCCTGGAGGTAGTCGATCCTAAGATGTACCTCAACAGAGTACACCGAATGGGAAACTAGTTAATATTCTAGTACCTTGTATCAAGCGTTTGAGCTATATGGTTCGCTTCCGGATAGGGTTTGTACAACCATCGTTGTATCTAACTATTCGAGGGTGGAGGAGTGTCGTAATGACGAGAACTCACCCGAGGTAGGAATGGCTTCGCGTTAGCGAAGTTTTCTCGAATCCAGGAGACCATGAAAGATTGTGTAGTTAGTAAGATACAAGTTCGTACCCAGAACCGACACAGGTGCGCTGGCTTAGAAAGCTAAGGTGCTACGGGTATACCGTATGGCGAGGGAATTCGGCAAATTAGTCCTGTAGCTTAGGTATAAGGGATGCCTGCGGTCTTCATGAGGAATGGGGACCGCAGGTTGCAATGACAAGGGGGTTTCGACTGTTTAATAAAAACACAGGCGACTGCTAGTCCGAAAGGATTTGTATAGTCGCTGAATCCTGGCCGGTGCCGGTACCTAAAACTTGGGTTCAACCGAGCTAAGGGCCGGTTAACGCCGGGAGTAACTCTGACTCTCTTAAGGTAGCCAAATGCCTTGTCGGGTAAGTTCCGACGCGCATGAATGGAACAACGAGAGCCCCACTGTCCCCGCCTACAACCCGGTGAAGCCACATAAGGTGGACGAACAGTCCATCAACTTCCATCGGGGAGAGAAGACCCCGTGGAGTTTTACTGCAGCTTGTGCTTGTGGTATAGTAAGAATTGCACAGGGTATCTGGGAGCTATGCCTAACATTCCCCGGGATGTTAGTGAAGCAACGATGTAACACCAGACTCTTTTTGCAGTACCACTTATCCAGTGAAGACCGGAGACACGTGCAGGTGGGCAGTTCGGCTGGGGCGGCACCCCTTTGAAAAGATATCAAAGGGGCCCAAAGTTGAGTTCAAACGGGGCAGAAATCCGTTGAAGAGGGCAAAGCCAAAAACTCGACTGAATGGATTTCCAAACGCACGGAATTCATAGACGAAAGTCTGGCTTAGCGATCCTTCGTGTGCCCACTATTGGGGCCCGGAGGTGACAGAAAAATTACCCCAGGGATAACAGGCTCGTCGCGGGCGAGAGCTCCTATCGACCCCGCGGTTTGGTACCTCGATGTCGGCTTTTCCTATCCTGGTCCTGCAGCAGGGGCCAAGGGTGAGGCTGCTCGCCTATTAAAAGGGAACATGAGCTGGGTTTAGACCGTCGTGAGACAGGTCGGTCTCTGCCTGATGGAAGCGCGAATAACTGAGGGGAAGTTGCTCCGAGTACGAGAGGAACAGAGCAGCGTGGCCACTGGTTTACCGGTTGTCTGATAAGGCAGGCCGGGCAGCTAAGCCGTTTAGGCTAAGTGCTGAAAGCATCTAAGCACGAATCCTATCCCGAGACAAGTTATTCTTTCGTAAGATGAAGGTCGGCAGCAAAATACTGCGTTGATAGGAAGGTGGTGTAGATCACAAGCTTCGGCGAGTGGTGAGCCAGCCTTTACTAATAGACCAACACATCGGTTCAGCCACTTACATAGAGACTATGCGCGATGATCAAATTTCATATCATCAAGTGGATAACATAATACACGACTTGTACGATGATTTCATTTCAAATCATACATAGCGTAAGCTATGCATTTTTGATTTTCTAATTAACTCTTAGCGTAAGCTATAGATGAAATTATTTGAAATCTACCTTAGTGAAAACTATGCACGATTATTTACTCTGTTATTGAAAATAACACACAACCGCTTGTATTATATCAAATAAAAAATTAATTATGATAATGGGGCTTTCTGCATCTTTTAAAAAATTAAATTTAGATGTTGAGAATTTTGATGAAATTTTCTCTGATCATTCTATAGTTGCAGTTACTGATGCTGAAGGTACAATAATCTATGCAAATAAAAAATTCTGTGAATTATCAAAATATTCTGAGGATGAATTAATTGGGCAAAACCATCGCATTTTAAAATCAGATGAACATTCTGATGAATTTTTTACAACAATGTGGGATGCAATTACATCAGGACAAATTTGGGAAGGTGAGATAAAGAATCGTGCAAAAGACGGTTCACACTATTGGTTAAAATCTACTCTTATCCCTGTTGCTGACTCTGAAGATAACATTACACATTTTGTTGCAATTCGAACAGACATTACAAAAGAAAAAGAAATTGAATCAAAACTTTTGGAAGCAGAAGCAAAATTAGTAAAACAAAATGAAAATTTAATATCTCAAGTTGAAATAAAAAGTAGTGAACTAGTAAGATCTGAAAGATTGGCTACTATTGGAACTATGGCAAGTAGAATTGCGCATGATTTGAAAAACCCTCTGACAATTTTACACACTTATGCTGAAATGTTATCTCCTGAAATACTTTCAAAATTAGATTCTAAAGATAAAGAGAAATGGTTTAGAATGCAAAATTCTATTTTTGATATGAATAGAATTATTGAAGATGTTTTAGATTTTGCAAGAACTACTGAAATTAAAAAGAAACCTATCTACATTCAGAGAATTCTAAAATTGGCTATGAATCACGTAAAATCTTCTTATGGTGTTGTGATTAATTTGTCTGAAAATGATTTCAAAATTAATTGTGATGAAAGAAAAATTGAGGGTGTTCTATCAAACATAATCAATAATGCTGTTCAAGCTATTGATGGTCAGGGAGAAATTGATGTTGAGATTGAATCTGATTCTGAATTCCTAACTATTTTGATCAAAGATTCTGGCCCTGGTATTTCTGGTGAAAATTTATCTAAAATATTTGAGCCCATGTTTACTACTAAAACAACTGGAACTGGTTTGGGATTGGTAATTTGCAAAAGCATTGTGGAACAACATGGTGGGTCTATTTCTGTTTCAAACAAACCTACTACTTTTACACTGAAACTTCCAATTCAATAGATGGATTTGTTTTCTTATTCAAATGTAGTATCAATTGTAAATGAAGCCAATGCATTACAAATGATTGGCTCACCTGCTGGGATTGTAGGAGTAAAAATTACTATGTGGTAATCTCCGGATTGACCTGTAAATTGGAATTTTCCTTCCCATGATTCTTGTTCATCTAACATTGGTGATGAAGGAATTAAATCAAAAGAATTTTCCATTGTTTCTGAATTTGTCTGGATGAAGTTATCTCCAGTTTCAGGAAATTGTGAATATGTTGAAACTGAATCAATTACAACTGTGTTTATTTGTCCGTCTGGATCATATTTCTTAAACCATTCATTTGTCATATCAAATTCTTCATGGAATGATTCGGTAGAATGTTTAACTGGTGCAGAAAATCCAATTTTTAATCCTGCAGTATCGACAGTATTCCCTTTAAGGCATTCTGATGTCATTTTAATGTCTACTTCATATGGTTTGTTAGGTTTTTTTGGTTTGAGAATTTTTAGATAGATGTCATTGTCTCCATCATAATCTAAATCCGCACTGCCTTCAAGATGTATTAATTTTAATTTTTTAAAGTTAGGATCTTTTAGAGCTTTCTTGATTTGATCCCATGCTTTGACATAATTTTTCAAAGCTTGAGAATATTTTTCATCTTCCAATAATACATTTCCTTTATCTATTTTCTCAATGGCTTTTTCAATTTTTTTAACTCCTTTATCACTCATAATAATTTCTTCTAGTTCATTTATTGCATTTTCTACAAGTGATTTGTCTAATTGTGTGATGTTGATGTTGATATTTTTAATTTCATCTTTAATTTCATTAGATAATTTTTTATCTTTTAAAATATTTTCTAATTTCTTTATTGCCTGTTGATCTGCATTTAGAACTTTTTTACCATGTTTAAAATTAATTGTAGATTCATCTTTCCAATATTCTGAATTAAGACTTTTTTCTAATTTCTTTATTGCTAATTCTAAATTCTTTTTTGATTTTTTACTTATGTTATCATCGTTTTTGATATTCTCTAATTGGTTAATGATGTCTTGTTTTTCTTGTTGTACAGTAGAGGCAAAAATTTCAAAATTACCTGAATACGTCATTGATAATAGTAATACTGAGAATACTGTTACTGCAAATCTTTTCATTTCTCTATTTTTGTTCATTCTACTACATTGACACACGTCTATAGACGATATTACAAGTTATTCCGATTTTCCCTATATTGGGAATTAATTTGAAAGTAATTACTCTTCAAATTCGATATCTTTTTGAAGTTCTTCTGGTAGTCCTAACCACCATTGTTTGTTTTCATCAGACATAATTTTTCAAAGATCTGATCTTGCTAATAGATCTGTTGGTAAAATCTTCACAGTATTTGTTTAACAAAAAATGACAAAATCTAGTCTTTGGTATATTTTAAATCTGAATTAGCCTCATCTTCTTTTAATTTAACAACTATTGTATCTCCTATTTTATTGAATATCCTTTGACGTTTTTCATTTGTTAGAATCCATCCTAGAATGATGTCTATTGGTAGTAGAAATGATTTTCCAAAACTGCTAATCATAATTCCTTTGAGGTCAGCTTTTTGACCTGTAATTCTGACTATCTTCAAATTAAGAATTTTTTTGCCAATTGTTTGTCCTGTTTTGTATTCTAAAATTACCCAATAGAGAAAGAATATGCTACTTGTGGGGATGTATTGTATGCTTTCTGCCCAAAACTCTACATTTTCAAATTCATAATACATTGTTCCAAATAATGCAAAAATAATTGATGTTGAAATAATTGAAATTATTATAAAGTCAATTAACCATGCAGCAAATCTATCTGTCCATTTAGCTAGAATTATTTTTGATGGGGAATTGTCTTGTGGATCGGACATGTAAATTCATTTTTTGAATCACTAAAATATGTTCATCTTTGGTTAACACTTTACCTATAATAGATGATTTATCTCTCTGATATGATTTACATTCATGAAAGCAAAATTTGGTACATCTTGCATCTCTTGTGGTGATAAAATTCAACCGGGAAAAGAGATTACAAAAAATCAAGACGATCAGTGGGTACACAAACACTGTGCTGAAGATTCTGAAGGTTTACCTTAGGAATTAATAGTCTATAGATGATATAAAATTTGAAAATATTTTTGACTACTATTAATCTCCTTGATCTTTTCTTATGGACTTTTCGTAGGAACGAAAAAGATGTTGTAAATCTTTACAATACTTTGTCTCCTGTTATGCAACTTGCCACTGGTGGAGATATGCTGAATTTTGGATATTGGGATGCTAAAAATAATACTCCTATCTCTGCACAAGAAAATCTATGTACTGTTTTTGCTAACATGGCAGAATTAAATTCTTGTAAAAATATTGTGGATGTAGGCAGTGGATTATCTGCACCTGCAATTTTTTGGCGAAACAATTTTGAAAATTTGTCTATATTTTGTGTCAATATTAATTATGATCAGCTTTCTCATTCAAACCCACAACAAAAAATTATTTTTTTAAATTCCTCTTCTACAAAATTACCGTTCACTGATAACTCTGTAGATAGAGTATTGGCATTGGAATCTTCACAACATTTCAAGCCTTTCTCTGATTTTATTTTAGAATCTAAAAGAATTTTATCTGATTCTGGCTTGTTGATTTTGGCAATACCTATCACACTTACATCCTCATCTATTTCAAAATTAGGGATTTTAAAATTTACTTGGTCCTCAGAACATTATAGTTTAGATGATGTGAAAAAAATTATTGTTTCTGGAGGATTTACAATATCTGAAGAAAAAATGATTGGTTCGTCTGTCTATGATCCTTTGGCTGATTATTATGTGGAAAATAGAGATGAATTAAAGAAATCCATTTTGAAACAATATTCTCCATTTGTTGAAAAAGTATTATTCAGATCTATTCAAAAAATGAAAAAAGCATCACAAGATGGGATAATTGATTATGTCTTGCTGAAATGCCATTTGTAGTTAAATTTTTGACTGCTATAGGCTAGGTTTTTATTTTTGATAATTTATTTGAAAAATATGTCTGATACTTTGTATGCTCAAAAATGTGCCAAATTATTAGAAGAAACTGAAATTCGTTTTGCTGGAATTGTTGATAAAGATGGTAAACTGATCTCTGGAGGTTTTAAAAAAGGTCTAGTTCCTTATGAGGGTGATGAGACTAAGTTACAGTCATTTTTTGATTTTGTTTCAAAAGCATCCATACGAAAAGAGTTTGATGAAAGCCTAGGTCCAATCAATTATCTTGCTGCAAGACGTGATAAAGCAGTTTTAGTAAGTTTCCCATTTCCTATCACACAAATTTTACTATTGATTTCAGCAGAACCTACTGTCAATATTGAAACCTTGGCAAAAAAAGTTGTAGAGATCTTCACTGATGTTAATTAAACATAATTGAATTATCTGACGAATTCTTTAATTAAGCGTATTGAAGATGAGCATTAGTTCATGAATTCTAGTTTTCTTGTATTGTTATTGATATTTCCGATTTTCCTTACTCCGTCATTTGCAACTGTGAATGATTTCACTACTGACAAAACATTGTATCATACTGATGATACTATTGTAATTTCTGGCAATGTGGATTATGATCCTGAATTACTATCTATAATTATTCAAATTATTACCCCTAGTGGTACTGGTTTGGCTCATGTTGATAGTGCTATTCCAAATACTGATGGATCATTTTCAAAAACGATTAATGCCGGAGGTCCAACTTGGTCTGAAAATGGTCAATACACAATCAAAATTTCTTATGCTGGAAATCTTGAAAAATTTATGGAGTATGAAAAATCCTCTGAATATGTTCCTCCAACTACACCCAATATTGCCCCTAACACTACGCCAAACACTAAACCAAATCCTACTCCTACAAACATTACGCCAAACATTGATGATGATCATCCTTTTACTGAAAATCCAAAAATGATAATTTTAGGTTTCCCTGCTTTTGATAAATCGCCACAATACTATATTGATAGATACAATGCTGAATCAACATATCGTTCTTGGTTTGATTCTCAATTCCCACTTTACGATATAGATGAAGTTGTAGGCTATTCTCCTACTCACATTGAAAATTTCCCTGCTTTTGATAAATCGCCACAATACTATATTGACCGATACAATGCTGAATCAACATATCGTTCTTGGTTTGATTCACAATTTCCTGAGAGAACCATTTATGATATTTTAGGATTTTATACATACATCCCTGATTGGATTAAACTCTATGCTCAAAATTGGGCTATTGGTGGGATTTCTGACACTGAATTTATGTCTGGCTTAAATTTTATGATACAAAATAAAATTATAGTGATTCAAAATCTTGAAAATAATTCCCTTTCCACTGATGATATTCCTTCTTGGTTTAGAAATACTGCTCATTGGTGGTCTACTGATTTAATTTCTCAGCAAGAGTTTATCAACTCTATAAAATATCTTATTCAAGAAGATATAATATCCATTGATTAATTTAGAATCATTTTAATTCTGTATGTGTATAGTTTTGTCATGAAAGCAACTTTTGGTGCAGGATGTTTTTGGCATGTTGAAGATTTACTCAATAAAACTAAAGGAGTGAAATCAACTGCAGTAGGATACATTGGTGGTCAACTCCCAAATCCAACATATGAAGAAGTTTGTACTGATAAAACAGGACATGCAGAAGCTGTTGAAGTTGATTATGATCCTGATGAAATCTCATTTGAAGAATTACTTGACATTTTTTGGTCAAACCATAACCCTACAACACTAAATCGTCAAGGTCCTGATGTAGGAATTCAATACCGTTCAGCAATTTTCTATCATGATGAAAAACAAAAAGAAATTGCAGAAAATTCTAAAGAATCACTTCAAAAATCAGGGAAATTTGATAATCCTGTTGTCACTGAAATAGTTCCAGCCCCTACATTTTACAAAGCTGAAGAATACCATCAAAAATATTTCAAAAAACACGGACTTTCTTAGATTATTTTACTATTACAACTGGAATCTTTGATGTATGGATTACATAATTTGAAACACTTCCAAAGAACATTGCTTTAGTAGAACTTCGTCCTCGTGAGCCCATAACGATCATATCAAAATTACCTTTTCCTTGTGCAAGTTTGATAATATTATATCCTATTTCCCCTCTGGCTATTTTTTCATTAAATACAATGCCATTTTTTGCAGCAAGAGTTTTTGCCTCATCCATGAATTTTTTAACTTCTACATTTAGTGATTTTTCTACCGAGCCTACGCCTCTGAATTCAGAATGTGGTGGGGCATAAATTGAATATATTCCTGTAAGTGTTGCACCACAACTTCTGGCTAGTGTAATTGCCGTCTCTAATCCTCTGATGGAATTTTTAGATCCATCTAGTGGAACTAGTATTTTTGAAATTTTCTTTTTTATCACATTTTTTAGCTACAGTTGATCCTAAAAAACATACATTCTATTTTCATTTAATCGTGATTTTCTTTGTGTGATGTCTGTTGATCGCAAATTTAACTAAAACTTATCTACTGATGATAATTGTTGCTAAAATAGTGGAAGAGAAATTCCTTAAAATAGATGGATATAAAATTCGATATTTGGAATCAGGAAATTCTAAAAATACTCTTGTTCTACTACATGGGTTGGGAGCATCATCTGAACGATGGTTGAACGTACTTCCTTATTTTTCAAAAAACTATACTGTGATTGTTCCTGATTTGATAGGGTTTGGATTGAGTGATAAACCTCAAATTGATTACACTCCTGAATTCTTTTCAGAATTCTTAGAAAAATTTTTTGCACAAATTGGAGTTGCACATCCAAATTTGATTGGTTCTTCATTGGGTGGACAAATAGCAGCAAATTATACCTCAATACATCCTAACGAAATTGAAAAACTTGTTCTTGTTTCTCCTGCCGGAGCTATGCAACACTCTACTCCTGCACTTGATGCATATGTTATGGCTGCACTATACCCTAGTGAAACTACTGCTAAAAATGCATTTGAACTGATGGAAGCTTCCGGAGAAGAAGCTTCTCAAGAACTCATTACTAGTTTTATTGAGCGAATGCAATTGCCTAATGCAAAATTAGCATTCATGTCTACTATTTTGGGGTTGAAAAATTCTACACCCATCACTACAAAACTTGATTCTATTAGAACTCCTACTTTGATAATTTGGGGGTCTCTAGATCCTGTTATTCCTATTGATTATGCCGATAGTTTTGTTTCAGCAATTCAGGATTGTAGATTTTTTAGAATGGATGAATGTGGTCACACTCCATACGTTCAAGATCCTGAAACATTTGCTATCAAAGTCTTGGAATTCTTAGATGGCACTTAGATCCATTTATATGCAAATGATTCCAACTATTACCTATGAGTGGTAATCAAAACCTATACGATCCTTCTGAGATGTTCAAATCTTGGATTCAAAAAAGCGGACGTGCTCAAGCAGAATTTATGAAAAACTTTGGTTCTTTGATGACAAATCAAACTAGTCAAACATTCAATCCTTTAGAAACACTAAAAGGAGTTTCTGATACTGCACGAAAAACTCAATCTAATGTGATGGATAACATGTCTAACATGCAAAGTAAAAGTATGGATACAATGTTTTCTATCGGCCAAATGCTTCCTTCCTTTATGAATTGGGGTGCTTACAAAACTACTATTAGTAGTAATGGAAGAATCTCTATCCCTGAAGCTGAACGTAATGCACTAGGTTTAGGAGATGGTGATTTAGTTCAAGTCATAATCTTACCAATAGCAAAAAAATCAAAAAATAAGGAGGTGAAACAATGAGTAAAAACGAAACAACACAAACAAAATCTAAAGATGTATTTTCTGTATATCAAGAAAATGTTGACAAAATCTTCAACGGTATAAAACAATCAGTACCGCAATACCATCAATCAATTACAAATGTACAACAGGAATACCTACAAGCATATGAAAACATAGTTGATTCAACTATTACAATACAAAAAGAATATGTGCAAAAAGCAGGTATAGCAGCAAATATTCCTGAAGCAACATTAAAAGTAATTAATGATACTACTGAAGAAATTGTAAAGGCAGCTTCTATACAAAATCAAGTAACACTTGCAACTATCGATGCAACACAACAAAATATCAAAACATTCAACGATAATGCAAAATCATTTGCTGACCTAAATAGAAATATTCTGCAATCTTGGATTTCTGTCTTTACAACAAAAACAAACTAGTGGAAAACTAATTTTTTAACTTTTTCCTTTTTTATGATCTTTCAGCTAACCATGTACCTAATTCTGGTAATACCTTTTTTTGAGATAGTGAACTAGCAATCATTCCAACATGACCTGTGGGGTACATTCTCAAAGTTTTATCTTCACTTCCTATGGCATAATGTAGTGGCATACTGCATTCTGGGGATACTAGATGATCTCCGACTGCAATCTGAGTAAATGTGGGCATGTCTATTTTTTTCAAATCTATGCGTTCTCCTCCAACATACATCTTATTTTGAATAAGTAAATTCTCTTGATAGATGTCTTTTATCCATTGTTTGAATAATTCGCCTGGGATTGGTGGTGTATCTCCTAACCATTTTTCTACCCTTAGGAAATTATCTACAAATTTCTTGTTATCAATATTTTTAAAAAATTTCACATATTTCTCAATCCCTTGCTCAAATGGTTTTAGAACTGAAAAGCAATAATACATGAATTCTGGAGGCATGTTACCAATAGTATCTACCATTTTATCCACATCCATGTGTTTGGCAAGATTACTAATTACTGTGGTATCTCGCCATCCGTCAATTACGGGAGCTGTAGCAACATAGTTTTTTACACTTTCTGGATGTAATGCTGCATATGCTGTAGCAATTGTACCTCCTGTACAATATCCTTGAAGTGAAATTTTTTCTGTAGATGATTCATTTTTGATATGCTCTACTGCTGAATCTAAATAATTATTTACATAATCATCAAAATCTAGATACTTGTCCATACTGGTTGGTGTTCCCCAATCTAACATGTATACATCAAATCCTTGTAGGAGAAGATTTCTTACCCAACTTTTCTCTGGTTGAATATCTAATATGTGATATCTGTTGATTAATGCATAAGAAATCAGTAATGGTGTTTTATGTTGTTTTTCAGTAAGTGGTCTATAGTGTAATAGTCTGGTCTTATCTAATTCGTGAACTGTGTCGTGAGGTGTTACTTCTAAACTAATTTCATCCGGAGCTGATACTAGTTTTGGAGCATCAATTACATTTTTACTAAATTTTAAAACCTCTTCGATAATTTTAGGATCTATTCTTGATTCGCTATTCATTTTTTAGTCATCTCTTTTTTCTTTAATTCTAATTCTAGTTTTCCAACTCTTTTTTTTAGAGAATGAAGTTCTTTGTACACTTCATCAATCTCTTCTTTACTTGGAAGATTGACAGATTGTAATACAACGTTTGTAATATTATTCCAATGTTTAGTTAACTCAAGTTCTTTTGAAACTAATTTTCCATAATTTTCTCCAAATTTTTTGGAATCAAATAATTCTGTAAAATCATTATCGAAAATATCTATCCAAATACGTTTGAATGCTTCAATTTGTTCTACATCTTGAGGTACTTCAGGTGCCTTGAGATTAACCTTTTTTTGAGCAACTTCCCAAGCCCCTGCTAATTGTTTGTAATATTCTGTAAGGTATTGATTGAATCCCATCAAATCTTCATTAATTTCAATTAATTCTGTAGTTACTTTCTTTGAATTTGCTGCAAATGCTCTCATGGGTCCAGTAGATGTTAATGCCTGTGGTTTACTTGACATCAAATGCATAATGTCAGTCCAAAATAATGACAAATGCTTGTAGTAATCAGTAATGTCTTTTGAAGAATCTTGTTGCACAAATATCCTTGTTACAGATCGCAATAAATAGTTCGATTTCTAAATTAGATTGTTGGACAATGTTGAAGAACTAGAAAAAATATGTCAAAAAATCATTGCTTTAGACCCAAAAATGCGTTCAGCCAGGCTCATCAATAGCAGGGGACATCTTACTGCTGGTGGAATGAAGGGTGGATTGCATTCTCTTGAAACTCAAAAACAAGATGAAATGATGTTCATGGAGCTTGCATTACGAGTTAGAATGAGACATGAATTTGATAGAGAATTCGGTGAAGTGCATTTTTCAATGTCATATCGAGACAAAGTAATTGTGATGAGTTTCCCATTAAGTAATGATGAAGTATTGTTATTATCTTGTGAAAAAGATACTGATTTTGGAAAATTACCTTTTAAAGTTCTCAAGATTATAGAACCTCTGAAAAAATCTCCAATGAGCACTTTCTAATCATAACAACTTAATTCCTCCTTACGATGTTTCAATTATGGATAAGGAACAATATGTTAGCTGGTCTGAAATTGATTCATTAACAGAACAACTTTCTAATCTTATTTTAAAATCAAAAAAATTTTCTAGTATTACAACTCTGAGTAGAGGTGGATTGGTACCTTCTAGATTACTGGCAGATCACTTGGGAATTGAAAAAATCTTTGTTGATGAAAAAGTTATCCCTGCAAATTCCTTGGTTGTTGATGATATTTTTGATTCTGGGAAAACATTTGATAGAATTATTTCAAAATCTGAGGATGCATCAAAATTAGTTTATGCAACACTGTTTGCAAGACGTGGAAAGAAATTTCCATCACAATTAATCTATGCTAAAGAAACTAATGATGATGGATATGTTGTATTTCCTTGGGATAAAATAGAGTTTGAAAAGTCTAGATAGTGGTATTATTCGTCTTTTAACATTTGTCTTAATCCGGCACATCTATTTCTAATTGTCACTTCTGTAACTCCTGATGCAATTGATATTTCTTTTTGAGATTTTACTTCACCTGTACTAATACATGCAAGATATAGTGCCGCTGCTGCAATTCCCATTGGATCTTTTCCTGCCACTACTCCCATTTCTTTTGCTTGATTTAAAATTGCAGTTGCTTTTCGTTTACTCTTTTCGCTAAGTTCAGCGATACTTGCAATTCTGGATACTCCTTTAACAGGATCAACTACTGGCATCTTTAATTCCAATTCTCTAAAAATTAATCTATAACATCTTGCAACATCTTTTCTTCTAATGTTGATTCCTTTTGCAATATCATCTAGAGTTCTAGGAGTTTCTGTATTTCTACATGATGCATAAAGACATGCTGCTACTAATCCTTGAATAGAGCGGCCTCTCACAAGTTTTTTCTCCATTGCCTTTCTGTAAATGTAAGCTGCTTTCTCGATTACTGAATCCGTTAAAGCAAGTTTATCTTTTAATTTATCCATCTCATTAAGTGCTTGTCTCAAATTTCTATCTGCTGATGAATGTGCTTGACTTCTACTGTCCCAAGTTCTCAACCTTTCAATCGAACTTTTCATAGATGTTGAAAGTGGTTTACCTGTTGCATCTTTATTTGCTGCACCGATAACTGTAGATAATCCCATGTCGTGCATTTTTAATGATGTACCAGCACCTGTTCTAGCTTTGTTTCCTTCATCATTTGAAAATGAACGCCATTCTGCACCTGTATCTGAAATTTTATCTGTAACTACTATTCCACATTTACTACAGAACAACTCTCCTGTATTTTGATCTGTAATCATTTTTTTATCGCCACATGATGGACATTTTGGGCCACTCATCATTGTATTTTTAAGCATAATACACATAATTGCAAAAATACCTTATTATTCATTTTACCAAATATCTGAAGGTTAATTGGGTGTAGGTTAAGCTAATTTTTATTCTAGATTTTTAGAACATGATCTGTTTTTTTGAATTTAATTCAACAAACAGTATGCGTACGATGGAGTAAATGATGGATACATTATGTTATTTTTATCGCTAATGTGTTTTAATCCAATTGAATGCCCTAATTCATGAGTCATGATTGTTTCAACACTGTTTACATCGTATAATTGGAAACTACCGTCACAATTGTAATCTCCTAATGTAACTTCTACAACTCCCTTTCCAATATGTGCATGCCCTAATACCCCGTCTCCGATATTGCGCACAACCCATGTTACCCATACATTTGCTTCATGTTTGAGGTTGGTTACTGTAAATTTTATTTTTGCACTTTGCTCATTCGTTGATAATTCTTGCTCTTCCCAAAAACTAAAAGAATTTTTTAATGTGTCTACATGGTTTAATGGAAGCCCTGTGGGTTGATCATTGATGAATACTTTGTAGTTGATGATGTAAGTTCCGTTGTCAATTTGATATGTAGGATCTGGAAATTTAGATGATGCTCTTTTTACCTCTTCTTCAAAATTCCATTTAACATAATCTCTTAGGAATTTTTTAATAACATCCCTGCTTGGGTTGGGGTATTCGATGTATCTTTTTTCTTTTGAGATATTATTTGAAATATCTCTGAGATATTTTTCAAACAAATGAATTTCAAGATCTAATTCTTTTTGAGTTTTCTCTGGCAGTTTCTCAATTTTAATTTTGATGATTCCATTTTCAATTAAATATTGAATGGCTGCAACAAACTCTGTATCTTCTAATTGCTTGTCTGCCCACCATCCTGCATTGGTTTTTACCCACTCTGGAATCTTTTCATTTGATTGAGTGATTGGATTTGCTGGTGGAATCTGAATTATTTTGTTTTCTATTAGATATATCAAGGCTGAATTGAATTCTGAATCCTCCACACTTCCTTCTGACCACCATTTTGCAATCGGTCTTACCCATTCTGGGATTGATATTATTTGCACTGATTTTGATTGCTCTGGTTTTTCAGTTGGTGTGTAAGGATATTTTGAAATTACATCGTTGATGAAATCTTTATAATTATTAATCACTATGCTATCTGGTTTCTCAATTGATGCTTTTTCAAAATATGCAATTGATTCTTGATATTCTCCCAAATACCCAAAACCAACTCCCATACCTGTTAAAGAAATAACGTCATTGGGCTTATACTGTAATACTTTGAAAAATTGTTTTAGTGAATTAGAGTGATCATCGAGGTTACTTAGTGCAATCCCCTTCATTTTTAATGTCGAAATATTGTTTGGAGCAATTTTTAAAATCTCATCGTAAATTGTGATTGCTTGTTTGTATTCTCCATTGTTGAAATGATTATTAGCTAGATTGAACATTATTTCTGGATCATCTTCTGTTTGAGCAAACACTAATTCGCTAGAAATTGTCAAACTAATACCAATCACAAATAAAAAATAAAAAATCCCTTTCATGGATATTTTTATATTTTTATTTTGTTTATAGTTTATTTCCAAATTGTACTTCATTATGCTCCTTTTTATGTATGATTTTTCTTATTTACACCCTTTAGAAAATCTTTAATTCGTTAACAATTACGTGATTCTATATTGACAAATGTTGGTGTTGGAGAAATTATTTATGATTTGCGGAAAAAAATTCAACAAATACAATTTGATTTAGACCAACTAGGAGAACCTACAAAGAATATTCCTGAAATGATTGAATCTGCAAATTTACTCCGTTCAAATGAATATCTTTTAAAATCTGACGAAAAGAAAACAGAATTGATTGGTGCATATGGTCAATATTCAAAAGAGCTTGAAAAATTACTCTCAATTGTTTTTGATATCCAAAAAGATCTTAAAGAGATTTTAAAAGAACAATCTACACTAATTTCAAATCCATCAAAAAAACCAAAACCTTCTAAAAAATTATTAAAACCTAAGAAAAAACTAGCAAAACCTAAGAAAAAATAACTTTATTTTGATAAATGTATGATGTCCCCTGCAATTATTCTGTGATTCTTATTGTTGTTTGAAACTACGAGGGCTCCGTCATCATCAATTTTTATAGCTTTTCCTTTAATTTTAGAATCAATTGTGTTCAGTTCTACGTTTTTACCTATTGTTGATGATCTTAATGTCCACTCTGAAATTATTTTTTTAATTTGTCTTTCATTGAGATCCTTGTAAATTTTTTCTAGTTCTAACAAAAATGTCTGCACTAATTGAATTGGTTTGATGTTTTGTTTTTGTTCACTCAGTGATGCTACTCCGTAAAAATTTGGAGTTTCATTTAGTGTTTTTTCAATCTTTTTTACATCCACATCAAAATTTATTCCAACGCCTAAAACTAGTTTTTCAATTTTATTTGATTCTAATGATACGTCTACCAACATCCCCGCCACTTTTTTACCCTTTATTGTCAAATCATTTGGCCATTTCAATTCAGGTTTAATTGAAAATACTTTCTCAATTGCTATTGATAATGCAAGCGATGATGCAATGGGAAATAATGTTGTAATTGAAATGTCAAATTTTGGATGCAGTATTATTGAAATCCAAATTCCGCCTTTTGGTGATATCCATTTTCTTCCGTCTCTTCCTTTTCCTCCTGTTTGTTTTGCTGCAACTATTATTGTTCCGTCATTTGCAGCATCTTGAGCCATTTTTAATGCCTGATTTTGTGTTGAATCAATTGAATCAAAATAGTATGCTTGCTTTCCTATGATTTTTGTTTTTAAATTTGAAGTAATCTCCCACGGAAGTAATAACTCTGAATTTGAAATTAATTTGTATCCTAACTTTTGTTTTGATTCTACAATGTATCCTAACTCCTGAATTTTTTTAATGTGTTTCCAAACTGCAACTCTACTAATTCTTAATACGTCACTCAAATCTTGACCTGATAGATATTCTGTATTGTGAGTTTGCAAAAATGTTAGTACTTTGATTAGCCCTGGATTGTCAAATGAATTGTAAATCAACTATGTGTTCTTTTTATCTCAAGTATAAAACACACACTAGAATCCAATATCGAAGTCAAATCCACCGTCATCCATACCTGCGTCATCCATGTTTCCATCTCCTGTATCTGGTATGTTTTCTGGAGCTACATAATCTGTCATTGCCATTCCCATCATGCTGAACATCATTGAAAACATCATCATATCCATTATTCCAAAGAACATCATTGAGGGGATCCATGATTTGTTATCTTCCATTTCTTGTTTTAACTTGTCCTTGTCTCCTGTTTTGTATAATAATGACATTTGATTCCATTTTGTTTGTAATTCATGAACTCTTTCATCGACTTCGTTGGAACCTTTGTCGGTAACTGTGATTTCTACCTTCGTCCCGAAAAATCCTTTTTTTTCTTCAGCACGAATGAATCCGCGTTTTTCTAATTGCTCTAAAATTAAATTTAATTCCTCAGGTTCAATTTTTGTCATTTTTTGAATTTTATCAAATTTCTTTATTCCGTGTTTTATTGCACCTAGTACAATGAGATCTTTTGGCTCTTCATCCATGTTGTTTCTATTTCTTGGCTTCTAAAATATTCTTTGTTCTTTTTGGGATTCAAAAATTATATTCACCCTGGCACAATCTTTGTTGTGGAGCAAGATTCTTTTTCCGATCAGCAAATCAGCGAGATCCTCTCATTAACCAAAGTGGCTGTAGTGGGAATGTCTAAAAATTCTTCAAAAGCTGCACATTATGTGCCAAAATATTTGTTTGAAAATGGATATGATATAACACCTGTAAATCCAACAACTGATGAAATATTAGGGAAGCAGTGTTACAGCTCTATTTCTGAAATTGATGGAGAAGTTGACATCATTGATGTTTTCAGGCCTTCAGACCAGGTTTTACCATTTGTTGTAGAGGCAATCAAGAAAAAACCTAAAGTGATTTGGCTTCAAGAGGGAATTCATAATCCTGAAGCTGAAAAGTTGGCAACACAAGCTGGGATTAAAGTAATTTTCAATCGATGTATGTTGGCAGAACATAAGAGATTGTCACAATGACTGATTTTGAAAATTTTTATCATGATTTACTAGAGTTTATTAAAAAGTATGAAAATCAAAACATTCCATTAAAAATTGAAAAAGATCTTGATAATAATATCGTAAAAATATTTGGGGAAAAAATTACTTCCTTGGCAAGAGCTCAAAATGGTCTTAATGATGTAACTGAACTCTCATACACAACTGCTGAACATCATCCTTACTGGAATTTGATTTACAGCTGTTCTGAAATTTCTAATAGTGTTTTAGAAAAGTGGAAGGGGTCTCTTTCTGAGGAAGATTTCTCTGATATTGAATGGGCAATCAAAGAGCTACAGGAAACATTGGAAAAAATAAAAAAATCTCAGCATTCCTAGGCAGAGATAAATATTCTGAACTGTTCATAATTACATGCCCATCAAGATAGGATTAATTGGTAAAACCAATACTGGCAAGACTACCTTTTTCAATTCCGCTACCCTTTCTTCTGAGGAAATTTCATCATATCCTTTCACTACAAAGTCTCCTGTATCTGGAGTTGCACATGCAATTACTTTATGCGTTCATCCTGAATTTAAAATTCAAGATAATCCAAATAATTCAAAATGTCTTGATGGTTGGAGGTATATCCCAATTGAGTTGATAGATTTACCTGGTCTCATCAAAGATGCTTGGAAAGGTAAAGGTCTTGGGAATCAGTTTTTGTCAATTGCTGCACAATCTGATGCGCTGCTTCATGTCGTTGACGCATCTGGCGGGATTGATTCTTCTGGAAAAATTACTGAAGTTGGGACTGGGGATCCAATATCTGATTTTGCAGATATAGAGGAAGAACTAATCATGTGGTATCATAAAATTCTAGAAGGTAATCGAGATAAGGTTTCAAAATTAATTAAATCTGGAACTGATGTTATTGATACTATTACTGATCTTTACCGTGGAATTGGAGTTACTAAAATTCAAGTTAAAGAAACATTTCGTGCCACTAATCTTGAAGAGAAAGATTTTGATAACTTTGATATGGTTGATACTAAAAAATTTGCATCACACTTACGGAAAATATCGAAACCTACTTTGATTGTTGCAAATAAGGTTGATGTTGAAGGTGCTGACAAAAATTTTGCTAGATTGAGAGAACGATATAATGATTCAATAGTAATCCCAGTCAGTGGTGATAGTGAATTTGTTTTAAGACGTGCAGAACAAAAAGGATTGATCAAATATTCTCCTGGATCTGAAACATTTGAAATTATAAAACCTGATGAATTGAATGAAAAACAAATTAACGCATTGAATTTTATCAAAAAAGGTATAATGGGAGAATACATGAGGACTGGTGTACAGTTTGCAATTAATGTGGCTGTCTTCAAACTACTTAAAATGAATTCTATTTATCCTGTAGCTGATGAAAAAAACCTTGCAGACAAAAAAGGAAGGGTGTTGCCTGATTTGATATTATTAAAAGATGGTGCAACTATTAATGATCTTGCAAAAGAGATTCATTCTGATTTAACAAAAGGTCTGATTTATGGAAAAGATTTGAGGTATAATTTGAGATTGCCTACTGATTACCAATTAAGGGATAGGGATGTTGTCTCTCTTGTTAGTGCTGCAAAAAAATAGTTTAATCATTGAATTTCGTTTTTAATTTTATACAGAACATCATTTGTCATTTTCAACAAACTGTCGATTTTTTGGTCTCCTGCAAATGTTCTTGTCATGTATTTTAATTTCCAAAATTGGGGATAACCCGTTGTATGTTATGTGAAATAACAGCCACTTAGTCATGCCTAGGATTAATCATTCTCAATATGTGCAAATGACCTATCTGGCACTGTTAATTCTTCAAAGATTTCAGGCTGGATGATCTTTGCCAAAATTTCACTCCCGTCAATTGTGCGTATGCTGGGTTTACTGAAAAATGAATTTGCATCTACTGCAAAAATTTTATTCATTTTTACTGCTTTAAGATTTTTCCATTTTTCATTATTTTTTAGAAATTTTTCATACTCTTTGATGGTTCTCTGTGTATCAAAACCACAAGGCATCAAGATAATGATATCTGGATTTGCATTGATGATCTCATCTATGTCTGATCTTCTAGAGTGTTCTCCTGTTTTGCTGATCATATTAATTCCTCCTGCAATTTCAATCATTTCTGGAACCCAATGACCTGCAGTAAAAAAGGGCTCAATCCATTCTATTGCAAGAACTTTGATCTCTTTGGCATTAGTATTTTTTCTAATTTTCTCAATCCTTTTTGATAGTGAATCTGTAATTTCTTTAGCCTTTTCTTTTTTATCGATTATTTTACCTAGTTCTGTAACTGAATTAATAATTTCATTCATGTTGTGAGGATCCATTGAAAATAACATTGGTTTTTTTTGCAGAATTTGAACTGCTTTGTTTACCTGATTCGTATAAGCTGCACATACCTCACATGTTTCTTGTGATATGATTAGATCTGGATTTGCATTTTTTAGATTTTCTTCATTTAATACAAAAATATCTTTTCCGTCCTTTAGTAATTGACATGTTGCGGTGTCAATTTCTTTACTGGATAATTCATCTGAATTTATTACTGAATTAATTACTTTAGGCTTTGACACTGCATCTTTTGGATATTTACATTCATGAGTTACACCATACAGATCGTCTTGTATGCCAAATTCATATAATAATTCAGTAGCACTTGGTAAAAATGAAACAATTCTTTTTATCGTCATACATTTTGATGAGAAATAATCCCTTAAACATTATCTGTTGACATCTCATCAATTTTTGTCATTAGGCAAGTTAATAGCCATATTTCAGGCATGATTATACATGTCTTCTGACTCTCAAGAAATTAGACGTTCAATTTTAGCAAAATGGCACGAGACTCTTTCAAAACATGGAAATCTATTTTCTTCTGATTCTGTTAGTGGTAGTAGTCCTCCGTCAGTTTTTGTTGGCTCTCATAATTATCCCAAAGTCTTTGTGGGTCCAATGGTTCCTCCAATCCATGGTGACACTAGTTTACTTGATAGTCCAGAACAATGGAGAGGTAAATCATTAGAAGATATAGTGAATTTTAGATTAAATCTTGTTCGAGGAATTAAAAAAATTGGAATTAAAGAAACAGATGGACGTTATATTGAAAGTCTTCAAGAATTAACAATGTCCTCTAGACCTATTGATTCTGATTTGATGTTTCAAAAATCTACACTGTCCAATGTTTCTTTAGATGGTGAAAGTGCTCCTTTTGGTCCTATTGGTGAAATAAAAACAGCAAAATTTTCTGGCTCGTCTTCTGTGAAATCTCTAGAAAAAACATACTATGACAAAGATTTGAAAGCTCAGGATGCTGTTTTGAATTTATATAATTCTGGGATTGAAATTTCTAAAATTCAAAAATGTTTCAGTATTGGAATGTTGGGTCAGAAAAGAAAATTGGTTCCTACTAAATGGAGTATTACTGCTACTGATGATATAATTTGTAAATCTCTCACTGATGATGTTTTAGATTACTCTCTAATTGATTCACATAGAATATTTTCATATGAACATCTTGGAAACATATTCACTGTTGTGTTGTTTCCCCATCGATGGGTCTACGAGATGATTGAAGCTTGGTATTCTGATGGGGTTTTAGGATTTGGTTCTGATTATGAGGATGCGCGTGGAATTGATCATCCGCCTGCCATTGCTGGAGCTTATTTTGCAGCAAAATTAGGTGTGTTAGAGTATCTAAAAGAAAAGAAAATTCAAGCAGGAGTTGTAATTTTAAGAGAAATTCGTCCAGAATATGCAATTCCTGTTGGTGTATGGCAAGTAAGAGAAGGTGTACGTGAGGCAATGAATCAAACTCCTATTATTGCTGATGATTTTGAACACGCTTTATCTTTAGCATCAAATAAGATGAGTATCAGTAAATCAGAATGGCTATTACATGGAAATATTGTAGATCTGATTCGGCAAAAAACAATTTCTGATTTTTTTTAAAATAATTATTTTGATTACAATTCAGACATATTTTAAAAATAAGATGATGTTTGAAAACGATAGAATAAATTCAAGTTCAAAGAATCCTGAAAGTATGAGTGAAGAGGACATGAAATCAGAATATTCATCTTATGGGAAATATTCGATTGATGACTTTCTTGAACTTTCTTTTCCTAATGTTACTGTTAGAATTAAAAAAATAGGTGAAAATATTTTTTCTTATGATAAGATAGACTCTGAAGAAAATATGGTTGAAAAAATAATCCCTACGTCTTCTTCAATTCTTACTATTGAAGTGGCACCAATTAGACCTTTGAATCACCCTGCTCGAAGAACTAACTATTTGTATTTGGATCTTGAATCTCCTATTTTTCTTTCTAGCGGGTCATCTGCAATTGTTTTCATTAATTGTCCTATTGAAATTGGTATTTTTTTAATTCATGATGGAGTTCCTGAATCTTTAGATTGGTTTACTTGCAATTCATTGGATTCTAGATTTTGTCTATATGGGCCCCCTGAATCTGGAACTTTGTGTAAATATGCTCATTCTGACATTGTTGAATCTCATGATTCATCAATTCCATATGTTAACGGTGTGATGGAAATTAATCTTAAAAATGATTTATCCAAAGGATATACTATATCCAATCTTGTTTTTCCTATTTCTGGACATTCACTATATTATGATAATTCAAAGACCATCTTTGATTCTTTGACAGCGGTGCTAAAGAAAAAACTAACTTTAGAAATCCTTGATGCTAAATCTTTAACAGTTCAAACTGACTGGAAACAATCTCCAACATATGAGAGAGCAGAGCAGACTAAATCTATCGATATGGGAGTTGAATAAATTGGTCTTTGAATTTTTACAACCTTTATCTGATATTGAAATAACTGGCGGATTAACTGTTCTTTCATTGTTATTTGGAGGAATAATTATGGGGGTTGGAATACTTGTTGCAAGAACTATAAGATTGCTTTTTTCAAAGTATTATGCCCCTAAATTACCTCAAGATTCTGCTAAAAACTTTGGAAAACTAATTTACTTTGGAATTATAATATTGTCTTTCCTTGTTTTTACTTCTACAACTGGTGTTGATTTTTCTGGATTACTTGTAGCTGGGGGAATCTTTGGAATTATCATTGGATTTGCAACACAATCAGTAGTATCTAATTTAATTTCAGGAATTTTCTTAATGATAGAAAAACCAGTTAAGCAAGGAGATAAGATTGAGATTCCTGGAACTGATGTTTCTGGAACTCTGTTAGATATTAGTACATTTTCTGTCCGAGTAAAAAAATTCGATGGTACTATTCTAAGAGTTCCAAATGAATCATTTTTTACTTCTAATATACGATCCTTAAGCTCAACTCCTGTTAGACGTTCTGAAGGAATAATTGGAATTGCATATAGAGAAGATATTGACGGTGCTATTTCAGTTCTTAAAAAAGCTATTCGTTCTTCCATGCCTTTTGTTTTGACATTGCCCGAACCTGACTTTAGAATAAAAGAATTAGCTGATTCAAGCGTAAATATTGAAATTTTGGTGTGGCATCCTAGAGATGATTGGGACCAAGTAGGACCTAAGTTACTCAAAGTTGCTAAAAATGCCCTTGATGCTGCAGGAATTGAAATTCCATTTCCTCAACGTGTTATTTGGAAAGCAAAAGAATAGTTATGCTGTCTTTTGAATTAGTTTTTTCTCTGCTCTTCTCTTTTTGATCAAACTAAACATTATCATTCCAACATTAATTATTGAAACAATTTCAATTAGATCTACTCCATACAAAAACCAGTCAATTACTGGATGAACTCTGGAGACGATTCCTGCTTCTAACATAATGTCTGCATTCCATATCATATGTGGAACTTGAATGAATTGTATGATTGCAATTAAAACAACACTTCCTAATATTTTATTTTCATACCATTGCCAAAATTTATTCCATGCATTCATGTATTGTATTATTTTTTTCTTCTATTAAACAACGCGAAAATTAGATTGTCCTAATTAGACTCTCCTAATTTTTTTAGGCGTAATTGTTGTTAGTGTAAACTAATTAGTGTGTACTAATTTTATTTTTCTGCATTGATAATTTCTTTACGCATCCAAATTGTTTTTCCTTTATGATCAATTAATTCAATATTCATTTCGTTTAGTTTGTCTCGAATTTTATCTGCATCCTCAAATTGTTTTTCGTTTCTTGCTTTCTCTCTGTCGATGATCAATTTATCGATTTCTTCTTTTTGACTATCTGTTATTTTGGGAATTTCTAATCCAAGTATCTCTAACATTCTTTTTAATTCCTCTTTAATTATTTTAGAATTATTTATTCCAAGTTTTTCTTCAGCAGCTAATCTGTTAGTTTCTTTAACTAACTGGAAAAATGCAGATAATGCCAAATGTGTGTTAAAGTCACTATTCAAAGCAGTATCAAATTCTATGCCTGTTTTAGTGACAAATTCGCCAATTTCATCACTATTTTCGCTATTAGCATGAATTAATTCATAATGACAAGTTTCCACTTGTCTCCATTTTGTAAGATTTTCTTTTAATAATTCCTCAGAATAGTCTATTGGTTTTGAATAATGTCCTGATAGACAGAATAATCTGATTATGTTTGGTCCCCAGTTCTCTAATACATATTTGATGGATTTTACATTTCCAATAGATTTTGACATTTTTTCTCCATCAATGGTGACCATTCCAACATGCATCCAAATTTTTGCAAATTGAACTCCTGTGCAAGATTCAGATTGTGCAATTTCATTTTCATGATGAGGAAAAATTAAATCTCGTCCTCCACCATGAATGTCAAAATTTTCTCCTAGATACTTTATGCTCATAACTGAACATTCAATATGCCATCCGGGTCTTCCTTTACCCCAAGGACTATCCCAAGTGGGGCTGACATCTGATAGTTTCCATACTGCAAAATCTAAAGGGTCTTTTTTTTGCTCATCGATATCAATTCTAGCTCCTGATTGAAGTTCATCTATCTTCTTTTTAGATAATTTCCCATATTCTGAAAATTTTGAAACTGAAAAATAAACTCCGTTCTTTGTTGCATATGCGATATCTTTTTCAATTAATTTTTTAATGAAGTTAATAATATCTTCAATGTGTTCTGTTGCTTTTGGATAATTTGTTGCACGTTTTACATTTAATCCATCAAAATCGTTAAAATAATTCTCGATGTATTTTGTACTGATCTCTTCAGCTGTTTTATTTTCAGTCTTTGCGCGATTAATTATTTTATCATCAACATCTGTAAAATTTTGAATAAATTCAATTTCTATTCCTTTATTTTCAAGATATTTTCTTAGTACGTCGAAAACTATTATTGTTCTTGCATGGCCTATGTGAGATTCATCATACACTGTGACTCCGCAGAGGTAAATTTTGACCTTTTTTGAAATATCTACCTCTTGTTCTGCTTTGGATAATGTATCTAACAGCTTCATTCTATTCTCTATTTGGTTTCTGGGGTAGCAATCTTTTATGTTCACTGTTTATGTGTAATTGTTGAATTTTTTCTATAGTGATTCGTGATATCTCTGTGTTTTTCTCTATTTCGTCAATTGAAAATTTTTTCTCTAACATGCAGTGCAAAATAGAATCTATCTCTTCGTATTGTATTCCTAATTCCTCTTCTGCCTCATGGTCTTTCCAAAGATGTGGACTGCTTTTTTTGGAAATAATTTTGTCTGGCACTCCCAAATGTTTAGCAATTTCTCTAACTTGTAGTTTGTATAATGAAATTATTGGTGTGATATCTGATGCCCCGTCACCAAATTTTGTAAAATATCCTATGTTGAATTCACTTTTATCACTTGATCCTAAAACGAGATAGTTTTTTGCATTTGCATAATAGTATAGTATGTTTGTTCGAACTCTAGCCCTGAGATTTCCTTTAGCTTTTTCATTTGGTTCTAAATACATTGAATATTCGTTTATGATTGGTTTGATATCAATTAACTTGTACTCGATTCCTGTCAACGAAATCATTTTGAGTGCATCTTCTGTTTCAGATTTGGGAGTAATTGATGTATCTGGCATTATTAATGCAAGTGTTTTATCTTTTAGTTTTCTCTTACAAATGTAAGCTATTACTGCTGAGTCTATTCCTCCACTTAATCCTAAAATAACTCCTTTAGATTGATTTTTTTCTATTTGCTCTGATATAAAATTCTCAATTTCTTCAGTTATTGCTAGATAGTCTTGCTCTTTAATCTCATTTATGATGTCTTGATTCAATTATTATTTTTCTGAATGTGTGAGAATAAAACTTATGCTTCTATTGAATATCTATTAGTTCATTTTGAACACACATTATTCCTTATACTAATTTGGAGTAGTATGATCACAGAATAATCTGTGCCCAACATAACCCATACCTAGTACGAGGAAAGGGCAATTGTCCCTTCTCCTTTAATTCTCTAAACCTGTAATTGATGTAATTTGAAGAATTATTTGATATTTTGAGATGTGGAAATTTTTAATAATTAGATGTCGATGTAAATACCGTCATCTCTAGCTTGTACTGGATATGTTTCAAGTTTTACATCTTTGAGATAATCCGTTAATTGTCCGGTTTTGATATTATAATGCCAAAAATGTAATGGGCATTCCACAATATCTCCGTCTAATTTTCCTGGTGCAATTGATCCATCTTGATGTACGCAGAGATCATCCATTGCATGATATCCATCTTGATTGAAAACTGCAATTTGCTTACCATCTACTTTGAAAGCTTTTCCTTTACCTGCTGCTACTGCACCTTTATCTGCAATTTTCTTCCAAGTCAACAAATCTCTGATATCTTTGTCATTTATTTACATTCGCATGATAGAATTTTATAGCCAGCAGGTTAGGTGAATTTGTTGAGTAAAGTAAAGTCTAGTCCAAAATTGATTAAAGATGGAAAGTTATCTTATGAATGGGCTCGATCTCATATGCAAATTCTTGATAATACTATTAATCGATATAAAAAATCAAAACCTCTAAAGGGAATCACACTTGGATTTTGTCTTCACATTACTAAAGAAACATCCGTTTTACTAATGGGTGCAAAAGAGTTGGGCGCTACAGTTGCATGTTGTGGTGGAAATCCTCTCACAACACAAGACGACATTGCTGCATTTTTAGCCTCTCAAGGAATCAATGTTTATTCTTGGCATGGACAATCTGTAAAAGATTATGATTGGTGTATTGATCAAGTTCTAAAACACAAACCAGCTATTCTTACCGATGATGGTGCTGATATGAACATCAAAGCACATTTTGATAAACGGTTTAAAGATATGGAAATCCTTGGGGCAACTGAAGAAACCACCGCAGGTGTTACTAGAATCAGAGCTGTAGAAAACCAAGGGAAATTGCGTTATCCTGTTATTTTAGTTAATGAAGCATATACGAAGCACATGTTTGATAATAGATACGGAACTGGTCAGAGCACAATTGACGGATATCTTCGTGCAATGAATCTGCTTATGGCATCAAAACGTGTTGTAGTTATCGGTTATGGATGGGTAGGTCGTGGTGTTGCATCTAGATTTAATGGAATGGGTTCTAAAGTTATTGTAACTGAAGTTGATCCTATCAAAGCTCTTGAAGCACACATGGATGGATTTGAAGTAATGCCAATGAGTGAAGCTGCAAAGATTGGTGATATGTTTGTTACATGCACTGGAATGACTAGTGTAATTAGAAAAGAACACATTATGAAAATGAAATCTGGTGCAATTATGGGCAACGTTGGTCACTTTGATGTTGAAATTGATAGTAAATTTTTGTTAAAATCTTCAAAATCAGTTAAAGAAGTGAGACCCAACCTCGATGAATGTACTTTGAGCAATGGAAAAATAGTGTATCTTATTGGACAAGGTCGTCTTGCAAATTTGGTTGCTGCAGAAGGACATCCTCCTGAAGTTATGGCACAATCATTTTCAAATCAAATACTTTCTGTATTGTATATTCTCAAAAACCATAAAAAAATGGAAAACAAAATTATCGATGTTCCTGAGGAAATTGATCAACAAATTGCAGTTGATGCTCTAAAGGCAATGGATGTTAAAATTGATAAATTAACTCCTGAACAAGTAAAATACGCAAATAACTGGTAAACTTCTTAACCTCACTTCAGTCATTAAATAATATCAAATGAACAAAAAAGCTATAATCACCAGTGCATTGCCATATGCAAATGGCGAAATTCATTTAGGACATGTTGCATCTACTTATCTTCCAGCTGATGTAACAACTAGATTTTTAAAAATGAATGGTGTTGAAGCTTACTATGTTTGTGCATCTGATGATTTTGGAACTCCAATCTTAATCCAGTCTGAAAAAGAAGGAAAAACACCTGCTGAATATGTGGCACACTGGAATAAGCGAGACTACGAAGATTTTTCAGCATTCAATATTGATTTTGACTATTTTTACAAAACAAGTTCTACTGAAAACATTTCTTTTGTTCAAGATGTTTTCAAAAAGTTAAATGATTCTGGGCATATTTATGAAAAAGAAATTATCCAATTTTATTGCAATAATGATGAAAAATTCCTACCTGATAGATATGTGAAAGGCATATGTCCTTACTGTAAGGCAGATGATCAATATTCTGATCTTTGTGAGAGTTGTGGGCGTGTACCTGAAGAAATAACAGATCCAAAGTGCTCATTATGTGGAGCAACACCAACAAAAGAAAAAACCACACATTATTTTTTCAAACTCAAAAACTTTAGTGATTCATTAGCAAAATGGTTAGATGAGGCACCCAATTTACAAAAAGATGTAAAAAAATATGTTCAGAATTGGATCAAATCTGGACTAATTGATTGGGATATAACACGAGATATTCCTTGGGGTGTACCAGTACCACTTGATGGTGCAGAAGGTAAGGTCTTCTATGGTTGGTTTGATAATCACCTGGCATACATTTCAACTGCATTAAAATTTCTTAATGATAAAGGAATTGATGGAAAAGAATTTTGGAATTCTGCTGACATTTACCACTTTATAGGAAAAGACATTGTATATCACCACTATCTTTTCTTACCTGCAATGAGATTGGGGATTGATTCAGAATACAAACTTCCAGATTACATTCCAACTCGTGGACATTTGACTTTACAATCAAAGAAAATTTCAAAAAGCAGGAATTGGTATATTGGTTTGAAACAATTTTTAGAATATTATCCTGCAGACTATCTTAGATTTTATCTTGTATCTATTAATCCATATTCTCAAGATGATCTGAATTTTGATTGGGATGATTTCACAACAAGAATTAATTCTGAATTGATTGGAAATCTAGGAAATTTTGTAAATAGAGCACTTGGTTTTACAAAAAAAGCATTTGATGGAAAAGTTCCAGAAGTTGATTCATTTGATGAAAAAGATTCTGAGGCTGAACAAAAAATTAAAAACTTTGCAACTGATTTGAGTGACCTCATGGAACAAAACCATCTTGATAGGGCATTGAAGAGAATTATGGAATTTTCATCATTTTTTAATCAATATTTTCAACACAAAGAACCTTGGAAAAAAGGACCTGGAACTGCAAACTGTGTGTATCTTTCAGTAAATGCTGCACGAGCGTTATCCATAGCCCTTTTCCCTTTCTTGCCTGAATCTTCACAAAAAATTTGGGAGCAATTGGGATTAGATGGTGAAATTAACAAATCTTCATGGAGTGACATGTCATTACTTGGAATCTCTCCAAATCATGTGCTGGGTGATGCATCTCCAATATTTGTTAAAGTTGAAGAATCTGATATTGAAAAACACAAAAATCAATTGGGACCTTCTGAATAATCATGAAGCCTATTCCACGAATTTCTACAAGGGGGTACTATGATCTATCAAGTGGAGCAACTCTAAAAAATAATTCATATTATACATATCCCAAAAATGATTTTAAAAAATTAAACAATTCACAAGAAATTACTATCATGATTCATGGATTGAGAAATGATAATGCAGGAGCTATTGCTAAAGTTGTTCTAGCTAAAAAACAATTACGTAAATTAGGATATGCTCATCCAGTAATTGGTTACAGCTATGACTCAAACACAACTGGTGCCCATTTAATTAAACATGCAAAACGTTCGCTTGCAGTTGGTCAAAAAATTGCAATAAAAAATGGAAAAAATCTTGGAAAATTTATTGAAGATTTCAAAACCACTAGTCCTAAAACAAAGATAAGATTAATGGGTCATTCTTTAGGTTCACAGGTAATTTTGAGTACTTTGGAATATCTTGCAAAAAAGAAACAAAATATTGGAATTGTAGAGGCTGCTTATTTTTTTGGCGCATCAATTACTGAAGATGTTCCATCTTCAAAAAAATATGGAACAATTATTCAATCTATAGTTAACTCGAAAATAGTGAATCATTATGCTCCAAAAGATGAAGTTCTTCTTTGGGCAAACAAGGAGAAATATGTTAAAGGTCCACTTGGTCTAAATGGTGCAATTGGAAAACCTGTGAAAAAATATTGCCAAAAATCAGTAAAGCCCAAAAATCATCGTTTTGCAAGTTATGCTCAAGTTTTGAATTCTTACCCTTAATTTCATGAACGTGTTGGTCTAGTATGATTCGTACGTTAGTATTTTATACCAAAAATGAAATTCATACTTATCATGACAACGAGTATCGGCTCATCTAATAACAAATCCATCCTATATCATCTTCATATTTTAGATGAACAGTATGATGTGCCTACAGATCTTTCTGAATATCCTTGCTAGAGTCTAGAATCATTTTTAGAGTAGAAATTTCAAAAATATCTATGAATGGAACTGCATGTGATAATTGCTTCACTGGATATCGACCAGGACAATTAATTTCATGTGAACAATGTGGCTCAGAATTCTGTGATAGTTGTATTAAAAATCACAAACATTGATCAAATTTGAAATCTTCAAAACTTCATAAAGTCTATTTTTAGCAAATCATTGTGGTACAATCAATAAATTTTGTAGTTTTAGGTAAACAAGAAATTGCATCTGAGTTTGGAAAAAAAGGTACAGAATCTGATCTTACTCTTTATGATAGAAAAGAATCCGACATTATCAAAACTTGGGTTATTCCAAATGGATTTCCTGATAAAATTCAGCCTCTCTTCCAAGCAATCAATTTGGCTGAATATATAATATTTCATGTTGATAAATTAGATAAATTTACTGGTGAGCAAATCATTGCACTTGATTCTTTGAAAAAAGAAAAAGGAATTTTATCTCATACTTTTGATGTTGATGAATCAAAATTAAATATGATGATTAAAGGAACAGTGGTGGAAAATTACATCAAAGTTGAACAAGATAAAATCAAAGAAGAGATGGATAAACTGGAACCAATTACAAACAATGATCCTTCTGAATTATTAATTGATCATTGTTTTGACGTGAAAGGAGTTGGAACTGTGATTTTAGGTAAGGTGACTAATGGAACTGTCAAACAATATGATAATTTGAAATTATATCCAGCAGGAATTGATGTTTTAATAAAATCAATTCAAATGCATGATGATCCTGTATCTGAATCCATATGTCCTGCAAGAGTTGGATTGGCAGTTAAGGGTGCAAAACCTGATGAAGTTAGTCGTGGAGATGTTATTTCAGTAGAAGGTGCAGTTGATGTTAAAACTGAGATTGAACTTGATTTCAAAAAGAGTCCATTTTACAAAAGTGACATTGCAGAAAATCAGGGATGTCTGGTCAGTGTGGGTTTACAAATTAAAGCTGCAAAATTTTCCTCAATTTCTCCTCTTAAACTAACATTTGAAAAACCAATTGTTTGCAAAAAGGGTCAAGTTGCAGTTATTTTAAAACCTGAATCTACAACAATCAGAATACTTGGTAGTGGCACTATCAAATAGACTGATTTAATTAAATCAAAAATTATAATTGAATTATGAAACCTGCACGTTCATGTCCTATTTGTCCCAAATGTGGTTCAAAGAGATTCATTCGACTTGCAGGTGAAAAGGTCACTGTCAAATGTCGTTCATGTGACAAAATAATTGAGATTTAGATTCTATAGTTAATATTTGCAATATTTTTCCTAGAATCATGGCAAAAACATGGAAAGATGCCGATATCAGTCTTGATCCAATTAAAGATCAAACAATTGCTGTAATTGGTTATGGAATTCAAGGTGATGCACAAGCAAATAACATGAAAGACTCTGGTCTTAATGTAATAATTGGTCTTAAAGAAGGCGGTAACAGCTGGAAAAAGGCAGAAGCTGATGGTCACAAAGTAATGTCTGTTGCAGATGCAACAAAGCAAGCAGATATTGTACACATATTGATTCCTGACATGATTCAAGGTCAAGTATACAAAGATGAAATCGGACCAAATCTTTCAGAAGGAAAAGCATTGTCATTTTCTCATGCAGCTGCAATCTATTGGAAATGGATTGAAGCACCAAGCAACGTTGATTTAATCATGGTTGCACCAAAGGGACCTGGTTCTAAAGTCCGAGAAACATATCTTGATAATTTTGGAACTCCTGCAATAGTTGCAGTTGAACAAGATTTTACAGGAAAAGCTTGGGATAGAACATTGGGAATTGCAAAAGCAATTGGTAGTGCAAGAGCTGGATTAATCAAAACTGCTTTCAAAGAGGAAGTAGAAACTGATTGGTTTGGTGAACAAGCTGACCTTTGTGGTGGAGCAGCTTCTATGGTTACAAATGCATTTGAAACTCTAGTTGAAGCAGGATACCAGCCAGAAATTGCATACTTTGAAGTTTTACATGAACTCAAACTCATTGTAGATATGATTCAGAGATATGGAATTAATGGAATGTGGAGACGTGTAAGTGAAACTGCCAGATATGGTGGACTGACACGTGGACCAATGGTTATGGATAAATCCAACAAAGAGAACATGAAAAAAGTTCTCACCATGATTCAAGATGGTACATTCAACAGCGAGTGGATTTCTGAATATCAGAAAAACGGTAAAGATGCATTTGATAAACACATGAAAGTATATGACGAACACCAAATTGAAAAAGTTGGTAAAGAAATGCGTAAAATGATGTGGCCTGATTCCACAGAATAATCTTTTTTCTTATATTTTTCTTAATTTAGATACGCCAGTTGTAATATGATCGATGATTGTTGACAATGGTGTACCTGGACCAAACACATGATCTACTCCTGCTTTTACAAGATCATTATGATCTATATCTGGAATTACTCCTCCTCCAACTATTAACACGTCTTTGATTCCTTTCTTTTTTAGTGTCTTGACTACTCTTGGGAAAAGTGTTCCATGTGCTCCATTTAGCAAACTCATTGCTATGGCATCTACATCTTCATCTTCTGCAATTTGTGCAATTCTGTCTGGTGTAGCAAAAAGACCTGAATAGATTACTTCCATTCCCGCATCTCTGAATGCTCTACATAGTACTAGGGCACCTCTATCGTGACCGTCTAATCCTAATTTGGCTACCAAAATTTTGATACTTCGTGATGCTGCTTTTTGCTTCATGATTATAGTTGAATTTGGGATATTTTAAAAGGTTTATTTGATTTGCAACTTTTTACCTCTTCAAATATATTGATTCAACCCCAAATAGTGAAGATAAGGTATGACTGAAGATGTTTGTGATTTTTGTAAAGGTGTAGGTTCATCATCCACAAATATCTGCGTATATTGTAATGGCACTGGGGAATGGAATCAAGCAGCCCAAGCCTATGTAAAAAATCATATCTGTCAATGTATCGTACTTGATAGAAAATTCTGTCCTGTTTGTAACAAGGCATGTCATCATGATACTTCTCTAAACCCTAAGCAAACTATAGATCCTGGATATGGCGGTATGTCTGCCCCTGAGATTACTGTAGTTGTATAGTTTGAAACTTTCTATCTTGCTTGATGAAAATACTCATCCTTCTTATAGATGAGAATTACTTCTAAATCATGTTTAATTATGTTGATACCTCTATTGTTTCAATTATGACTTTTCAAAAAATCATGGTGAATTTCTAATGGATACTCCATCTTGTGCACGTTGTGGAAAAAATTCTATTTTATCTGATGAAGTAACTGGTGAACAGTTTTGTGGAAAGTGTGGATATGTAATAGATGGAAAGTCTCAAGAATCTGGTCCTGAATGGAGATCATTCCAAAAAGATGGTGGGGCAGATCCTGCAAGAACTGGTGCACCTTCATCTCTGATGATTCATGACATGGGATTATCTACTGTGATTAATCCTCTAAACAAAGATGCATCTGGTAAACCACTTTCAACATCTATGAAGAGTACCATTGAGAGACTAAGAACTTGGGATAGTAGAAGTCAAGTTCATGCACCTGTTGATAGAAATTTGAGACAAGCTCTTAGTGATTTAAATAAATTAAAAGATAAAGTTTCAATTCCTGCAAATGTTTTAGAGAAAGCAGCATACATTTACAGAAAAGCATTAGAGAAAAAATTAGTTCGTGGAAGATCTATTTCTGCAATGATTGCCGCATCCTTGTATGCCGCATGTCGAGATACAGAAACACCTCGAACTCTAAAAGATGTTGCTGATGCCGCAAATGTAAAACGAAAAGATATTGCACGATGTTATAGATTACTACACCATGAATTAGAACTAAAAATGCCTGTAGTTGATTCCATTCAGTGTATTGCTAGAATCTCTAGTAAACTTGAGATCTCTGAAAAAACTAAACGATATGCAGTCAAAGTACTCAAAGAGGCACAAGAGCGTAAAGAATCTGCTGGAAAAGATCCTATGGGACTTGCAGCAACAGCACTTTATCTATCATGTGTAAAGAACGGCGTATCAATTACTCAACGGGATCTTGCAGAAGCTGCAGGTGTAACTGAAGTAACGATTAGAAATCGTTACAAGGGATTAAAAGCTGATCAATCAATAAAATAGTGTTTTTTGTAGTGCAGTGCACCCGTATGTCTTCTCAGTAGTTATATCGAAATTTTACCCTAGTTAGATTATGCAAGTAATTAACCAACTAAAAATTGAAGAGCCAGAAAGAAAAGAATCTTTTCTTGAAATTCTTTCTGACAAATACTGTAGATCTATTCTAGAAGCAATAATGGATTCTCCAAAATCTGCAATCGAGGTATCTCGAGAAAAAATAATCCCTCTAAGTACTGTATATAGAAGAATTCAACAATTACATGATTCGAAAATGATCAGAACATCAGGGGTAATCACTGATGAGGGAAAAAGATTATTTTTGTACAAGAGTAAAATCAAGGCAGTCAATACTAGTTTTCATGATGGAAAAATTGATGTGGATGTAGTTTTCAATCAAAACTAATCTACTATCTTTTTCTAGTAATCGTGCTCACTAAAATCCCCGCCCAGTGCAATAGTTGCAATGACTGTTGATTCTGTGGTTTGACATTTCATTTTTGAATCTGGTAAGAACTCTTTGAATATTTCTTGTAGTAACTGTTCTGTGAATATTGACCAGTTGCCTCCTAATTCGTGCTGAATAATGAAATGATGTAGTTCACCTTCAATTCTATGGTCTGATTTCATTCCAGATGCTCGCATGTAATCTTCAAGCGTTTCAATACATCTTTTCAAATCATATTTTCCTTTGATGAATAACACAGTGTCTTTGATTACTGGCTTTATTACGTTGATAATTTCATTAATTTCTTTAGCAGTCATCTCAATTCCTAATGTGTCTAGAATTTTCTTTGGTACTGGAATCATGCCAATCTTAGATGCAAATCTATCCCACTCTACATATTTTTCTAAAATTTGTCTTGCCATTACATTGTGAGAGATATTTTTGTTCATTGCTTCAGTTTCTATTTCCTCAACTAGTTTCACTGGAAGACGATAAGTCACACTCCTTGTTTTTTCTTTTTTTTGAGGATGTTGTTGACGTTTTATTGGGGGTGACAATTACATCAATATCTGAAGTAATCTGAATATAAAGTTGATACTTGGAATGGCTGAAAATATGTTTCTCAAATTTGATAATCGTATTTCATTTTAAAATGAATTGCTGAATTAGTTCATTTGAGATATGGGACTATATTGTGAAAATTGTGAAAAATTCATGAAAAATTCAGAGATGACTCATTGCTCTGATGAGTGTCTACTTGCTTCGATTAAAAATAGTGATACATTATCAGATAATGATATTAGTGCAATCTCTTGGGATGAAAAATCTGATCCGTGGATTTAATCTAAAATAGAAAATCTACTTAAAGTGTAACTAGAGCATCAGAATTATGGATGTAAATCCGATTAATTACCAATTAACTTTTGAACCTGATCTAAAAAAATTTACATTTCACGGGATGGAGTCTATTACTGCAGATTGTAAAAAGCCTACCAATCTCATCACCCTGCATTGTGCTGAACTTAAAATTATTTCATGTCAAGTAAAATCAAAAGGAAAAATCATCAAATCTTCTCCAAAAACTGATGAGAAAAAAGAAGAATTGGGCATCAAATTATCTGAAAAAATTAAAGGTAAAATTACTATTGATTTAGAATTTCAAGGAATCTTAAATGATAGATTATTGGGATTTTATCGTAGTCAATATGTTCAAAATGGAAAAACAAAATATCTTGCTACTACTCAGTTTGAAGCAGCAGATGCCAGACGTGCTTTCCCATGCTGGGATGAACCTGAAGCAAAGGCAACATTTGAAATTTCTATAATTGCAGATGACAAATTTACTGCAATTTCAAACATGCCAATTAAATCAAAGAAAAAAATTGGAAACAAAACTCTGTATAATTTTTCAAAAACTCCGATAGTTTCTACATATTTGATTTATCTTGGAGTTGGAGAGTTTGAATATCTTACAGGTAAAGTTGGTAAAATTCAGATTAGGGTAGTTACAACAAAGGGTAACAAATCAAAGGGAAAATTCTCTTTAGATTTGGGAAAGAAACTTCTTACATCTTATGAGAAATATTTTGGAATCAAATATCCTTTACCTAAACTAGACTTGATTGCAGTTCCTGACTTTGCAGCAGGAGCTATGGAGAACTGGGGTGCAATTACTTTTAGAGAAACTATCTTACTATATGATCCTAAAACCTCTTCCACTAGAACAAAACAATTTATCGCTGAAGTAATTTCACACGAAATTGCCCATCAGTGGTTTGGTAATCTTGTAACTATGAAGTGGTGGAATGATTTGTGGTTAAATGAGAGTTTTGCAACGTTTATGGCTACAAAATTTGTTGATAAATTCTATCCTGAATGGGATTTGTGGAACCAGTTTGTTGAAGATGCAATGAATGTGGCAATGGGCCTTGATTCACTTAAAACAACTCATCCAATTGATGTACAAGTAAATTCTCCTGCAGAAATTCGTGAGATTTTTGATGCCATTTCATATGATAAAGGTGGGTGTGTTCTTCGAATGCTTGAACATTATGTTGGTGAACCCAATTTCCAAAAAGGATTAAAAAAATATCTGTCTGATTTTAAATATCAAAATGCACAGGGTCAAGATTTGTGGGATGCAATAGGTAAGGCATCTAAAATGCCTGTATCCTCAATGGTAAATACATGGCTAAAACAGCCTGGATTCCCTCTAGTTGAAATTAACCAAGATGGAAATAATTTAAAATTAACACAAAAGAGATATCTTCTTGAACCTGATAAAAAATTCAGTAAAGGGCTGTGGTCTATCCCTATGTCTCTGGGATTAGAATCTGAGATTTCTCAAAAACTATTCACTACAAAATCCATGTCTGTTAAACTACCACGAAATACTTTGGGATTTGTTGCAAATTATGGACGTAAAGGATTCTATCGAGTCAAATATGATGAAGGTATTTTACTTGATTTGAAAATGTTAGTGGATGAAAAACGTATACCTGCAATTGATAGATGGGCTATTCAAAATGATTTGTTTTCATTATGTGTTTCAGGTGATGAACAAGTTAGAAATTATCTGGATTTTTCAGATGCTTATTTTGATGAAGATAGTTATCTTGCTTCTGTTAATGTTGCACATAATTTGGCGTCATTGTATTTCCGTGCATTTGATGAACCATTTGCAGAAGAGATTCGTGGATATGCAGTAAATTACTTTAGGAAAATTTTATTTAATTTGGGATGGGAACCAAAAAAATCTGATAAACACACTGATGCACTATTACGTGGATTTGCAATTTCTGTTTTAGGTAAAATGAATGATGATGAAGTCACTGATGAAGCATTGAAACGATATAAAAAATTCTTAAAATCACCTAGTTCAATTTCTCCTGACTTAGTAGAACCAATCCTCTCTATTGCTGCATGGAATGGAAATTCAAAAACTCATGTAGAACTAACAAAACTATACAAGAATGCTAAAACCATGGAGGAGAAACTTCGATTCTTAGGTGCTCTATGTGGATTTAAAGATAAAAAATTACTAGTAAAATCACTTGATTTCTCTCAAACCTCTCAAGTTCGTTCACAAAATATGCAATTACCAATTATGAGAGTGGCTGCAAATCCATACGGTGACAAAGTTTTGTGGTCCTGGTTGAAGAAAAATTGGAAAAAAATCAACAAAAAAGTAGGACATGGAAATCCGCTCTTCAATCGAATTGTAGCAAGTATCACTTTGGTTGCAGATGATTCAATGGAGAAAGAAATTAAAGCATTTTTCAAAAAGAATCCTACTCCTGGAACTGAACGTACTCAATCTCAAACTCTGGAAAGAATTAGAATAAACTCCAAATTCCTTAGACGTATGAGAAAAGAATTCAAAGATGGCTAAAAAATTAGGTCCTCCAATATTCCTTGGGGTTTTTACTGTATTGGCAATAATATTTTTGACTGGCGGTGCATCTGATGATAAGGATACATTGCGTCAAACATTTCAAGTAGATGCTGTTTACTATGATACTGGCCATGTTGAAATTTCATTTTTTGATAAATCACAAAAAACAACTAATGTTGTAATGGAAATCCTTGGCATGGATGAAACTTTCCAAAAAACATTCTCTGATTCAGAATTTATTGAAATTGTCCCATTTCCAAATGAACCAAAATATGGTTGGGCAATTCATCCTATAGTTTTAGAAATTGATCATGAAGAATTAGGTCATATTCAATTAAAAACTGAAATCCATCCTCTAGGAGAATCTATTCCTACTGTCATCTATTCTACTCCATAGATCGAACACAAGATTTTATTGCACCTCTAATTCATTTACTGTATCTTGGATTTGCTTGTTGATCTAAAAAAAGGAAAACGTGGAGCAATTGCCAAGGCAATAACTATTGTTGAAAATGATCAAACTGAAGCAAAAAAATTACTAAAGAAAATTTTCAAATCTAGTGGAAATTCAATTATAATTGGAATTACTGGACCTGCTGGTGCTGGAAAAAGTTCATTGATTAACAAGACTGCAATGGTGATGAAAAAATTAGGTACAAAACCTGCTGTATTGGCAGTTGATCCTACAAGCCATGTGACAGGTGGAGCTATACTAGGTGATAGAGTTAGAATGAGTGAATCCACTGATTCTGGTACATACATTCGCAGTATTGCATCAAGAGGTGCAACGGGAGCTGTATCTCGTTCATTACGAAATAGTATTCGAGTTTTAGAATTTGCTGGATTTAATCCGATAATTATTGAGAGTGTGGGGGCTGGACAAACTGAAGTTGAAATTTCAAACATTGCCGATATTACAGTAGTTGTGTTTAATCCAAACACTGGTGATAGCATTCAAACAATCAAAGCGGGTCTAACTGAAATTGGAGATATCTACCTTGTTAACAAAAGTGACCTTAGCGGAACAAATCAACTATTTGATGCTGTACGTGATTTTATAGGAGATTCTGTCAGAAATCCTGTGATTCTAAAAACATCTGTAAAAAAGAATTCAGGAATTACTGTATTTGCTAAAACTCTAAAAGATATGATGAAATCTAAAAAACAATTCAAAGAAGCTAAAGATAAAGAACGATTAGAGGCAGAACTAAAAGATATTGTTTTAAATAACATCAAAGAAAAGATTGATGAGTTGCTAGTCACTGATAAAACATTTTCAAAATACCTTAAAAAATTACAATCAAGAGAAATTGATCCTTTCTTAGCTGGGGACAAAATAACAAAATCATTGGTAAAGTGATATTATGACTGTAAAGAAATCATCAAAATCAAAAACACCTGAAAAGAAAATTTTTACAGATTCTGAATATGTTGTAAAACGAATATATCAAAAATCTCCTAAAAAGAGACCTGTAGAAGATGCAGGAAAATATCCTTTCACTAGGGGCATTCATCCTGGAATGTTTCGTGAAAGATTTTGGACTATGAGACAGTATTCTGGATTTGGAGATGCAAAATTAACTAATGAGCGATTCAAATTCATGCTTGAAAAAGGTCAGACTGGTCTTAGTATGGCATTTGATCTTCCAACTCAAATTGGGTATGATTCAGACTCTCCACAAGCTGAAGGTGAAGTCGGAAAAGTTGGTGTATCAATTACCTCAATAAAAGACATGATGACTGCCTTTGATGGCATTCCTTTGGGAAAAGTAAGTTCTTCTATGACGATTAACTCCACTGCATCAACGCTTTTGGCATATTACATTGCAGTTGGAGAAGCTCAAGGTTTCAAAAGTCATGAACTTCGTGGAACTACTCAAAATGATATTCTCAAAGAATACATTGCAAGAAACACCTACATTTATCCTCCAGAACCATCTATGCGATTAATTGGTGACATGATAGAATACTGTGCAGAGAAGGTCCCTTCTTGGTATCCTGTATCTATTTCTGGATATCACATGAGAGAAGCTGGTTGCACTGCCACACAAGAAGTTGCATTTACTTTAGCAAATGCAATTGCATATATTCAAACTTGCATCGATAAAGGGTTGAAAATTGACGACTTTGCACCCCGTTTATCATTTTTCTTTTGTTGTACTATAGAGTTCTTTGAAGAAGTTGCAAAGTTTAGAGTTGCAAGGAAAGTTTATGCAAAAATTCTAAAAGAGATGTTCCATGCAAAAAATCCTCGTTCATTACAATTAAAGTTCCACACGCAAACTAGCGGAGAATCATTAACTGCACAACAACCTAACAATAACATTGTTCGTGTTGCAATTCAAACAATGGCTGCAGTTGCTGGAGGCACTCAATCATTACACACAAATTCTCGTGATGAAGCATTGGCACTTCCAACTCAAGAGTCTGCAAAAATTGCATTGAGAACTCAACAGATAGTAGCTCATGAAAGTGGAATTACAAAGACTGCTGATCCTTTGGCCGGCTCTTATTATTTGGAGGAATTATGTGACCAAATTGAGGCTGATGTTTGGAAATATCTCAAAAAAATTCAGAAAATGGGTGGTTCTGTCAAAGCTATAGAGAAAGGCTTCTTTCAATCTGAGATTCGTGCAAATGCATATCGTTTGAAAAAAGAAACTGATGATGCTGAAAGGGTAATTGTCGGTGTAAACAAGTATGCTGAAGAAGAAGAGCAACCTGAATTATTGAGAATTGATGGTAGAATTGAAATCCAACAAAAGAAAGCGCTTAAAAAATTACGTGCAGATAGGGATTCTAAAAAATTAGAAAAGGCATTATCTGCAATGAAGAGTGCTGCTGATACTGAAGAAAATCTGATGCCATACATCGTAACTGCCGCTAAAGCATTTGCTACAACTGGTGAAATTAGTAATACATTCCGTGAGGTCTTTGGTGAATACCGTCCAAAAGAAGTTTTCTAGTCTAGATCTTTTATAATTTTATTTTTAATAGTATGTTGATTAATTTTTGAATTTTGCTATGTAAAAATCGGCAAAGAAATTTCCTTCGTCTTCATATTCTTCGGTGTTAATCCCCATTCCATGTAATAGGGAAATGGTTTGTATTTTTTCTTTAGGACCTGAAAAACTTCTTTGACGTATTGGTTTTATGTCGCTTTTTACAACAGAATAGTCATACATTTCAAAAACTTCTTCAATGTCTTCCATGTTAAACATTCTGAGAACTGAGAATGCAAAGATTGGTGCGACATACTCTTTATCCGATTCGATATAATTGGATTGTCTATTTTTAATTACTTTAAGTAGATTAAAAATGCCTTGTATCCAATATAGCCTACACACCCAGTTGCAATTACTAAATCAATTTTAGGTAATGATCCTAACAAATTTAATTTTTCAGCCTCAAGATCAACATTCATGCCTCTTTCACACAAATTCATCTCTTCGGAGAATTTTAAAGCCTCATTTGAAATATCTATTTGATAGAAATTCATATTGTCATTGCAATCACATTCCTCGTAGAATTGTTTGGTCTCTTTTTTTGTGGGTCCAGTTCCATTCAAAAAGAAATCGTTCAATTCTGACATTGTTAAATTATATTTCATCAATGATGAGTTGATACCGTATGAACTTCCCAAGTCTAAAACATTAATTGGTCTAGATACTGTTTTTTCAAGTTGTTCTATAATTGAATTGTATAGCGGTTTTGTAGAATCTGATATGTCATAATCTAGTCTATCCATTTCCTTTAGGTAACTGCGTGGAGAATCTTGCGTGTAAATATCTGTAAAATCTTTTTTTACTTTTAATTCATCCATCTTGGAGTATTGGTGTTATTCCTTACTTTATAAAACCCGAACATTTCGCTAGTCATTAAATAAAAATTTTGTAATTTTAAAGCAAAATAAATCCATTAATACTGTAAGTTGAGAAACTCTTTTAGATGAAAATTGATCATATTGCAATTGCAGTAAATGATGTTGAAGAATCTGCTAAAATCTATCAACAAGCTCTGGGTGTTGATGATGTTGAATTTGAAACAGTAGAAACTGAAGGTGTCAAAGTTGCAATTTTGCATTTAGAAAATGCTCGTGTGGAGTTAATGCAACCCACAAATGACTCTAGCCCAATTAAGAAATTTTTGGATAAAAAAGGCCAAGGGTTACACCATATGGCATTAGAGACTGATAACATTGAAGGTGAGGTTGAACGAATGGAAGGGTGTGGAATTCAATTTTTAGGCAATATTAGACCTGGATCTGCTGGAACTAAAGTTACCTTTATTCATCCAAAATCATTACATGGCGTTTTGGCAGAACTTTGCTCTCATCCCAAAGATTAGTCACACTAAACATATTCTAACTATCAATACGCTTAAGTGAACGGGAAATTCTGATTTGTATGAACTGCCACAAAATAAGCGAACCTCATGTTTGGAGATATTCAAAAACCAACAAATTTCGTAGATGTGTTAAATGCAAATCAAAAATTAAAATGAATCAAAAAGAATTTGACCTCAAATGGGGTAAAAATCAAATTATTGTTCAATAGATTATTTTTTACTTTCTTTTTGTCTAATTTTGTTACATCTATCACATAGTTTGTAATTTTTACCAATTCCTCTAGAACTTCTACATGATGTCCCACACTTTTTACAAATGTAATCCATGTGATGATTGTTTGAAAACAATTGTCTTAAGACTTTGGCTATCTGAAAATACTACAAATATCATTCCATCATTTTCAAAGTATCTGATGCTGTTATGATGCCTATGATTTTTGATTTTTTTGAAACTAGGATGCATTTTGAATACCTTATCAGAGGAACCAAAACATTTGCTGGTGTATCAAAATCCACAATTGGTGGAACTGAATCCATAGTGTCTGATAACTTTGCTTTTTTTAACTCTGTTTCTCCTAAATCTGAAAGGTGTTTTACTATCCCGTCTTCTGAAACTACACCTACTACATCTGAATTATCAAACACTGGGATTTGACTAATGGATAATTCATGCATTTTTTTAATTGCATCATGAAGAGTGTTTGATGGTTTTAACTTTACGATGTCTTTACTACAAAAATCCCCTGCGGTGTGAGATGATGATTCTCCTTCTAATTTAGCAAGACTTTCAAATATTCTTTTAGCAGTTTCATAGCTTGGTTGACTTCTTCCTGATTCAATTTGATTGATCATTGAAGTACTTATTCCTGCCATCGTTGCAAGTTTTTTTTGAGTAATGCCAATTTTCAGCCTAATTTGTTTAATAGAATCAATTCTAGGTAGCAATTCATTTAGAGGTGATTTTGATTGATTTAAAAATTTGTTTTTAGAGATCATTCTAATTAGCCATGATTGATTATTCAAATCCAGCATATTAGCAAAGTTGTGATTTCCAAGTTTGATTTTATTCGTTGTTTAAAACTTATTTTTTTGAATTTAGATATTTTTAATAAGTGATTTGATGCTGTGGATTGATTTTGAATTTAGCTCAATTTCTTTATGTTCTTCAATGACGTGTTTAGTGACTTTATCCATTAATTCTTCTTCGGTGGATGCAGTCGCAGACCATTTACAATCTTTTCCTGCATCAGAACAACTAATACTCTTTGTCATAATATGGATGATTTGTAGAATTATTTATTTTTTCTTTCTCTTTGCTTTGGATTTTTTCATTGGTTGCTCAATTGCTGCTTGAGCTGCTGCGACTATGGCAATTGGTATTCTATGTGGTGATGCACTTACATAAGTTAGTCCTGCACCATGACAGAATTTGATAGAACTTGGGTCTCCGCCATGCTCTCCACAAATTCCTACTTCCATATTTGATCGTAATTTACGACCAGCGGCAAGACCTATTTTTATCAAACTACCCACTCCATTAACATCAATTGATTGGAATGGATTTCTTTCTAAGAGTTCTTTCTCCATGTATTCTGGAAGGAATTTCCCTTCAACATCTTCTCGACTGAAACTAAAAGTTCCTTGAGTCAAGTCATTGGTCCCAAAACTAAAGAATTCTGCCGTGGTTGCAAGCTCATTTGCAGTTAGAGCTGCCCTTACAACTTCTATCATGGTTCCAAAATTAATTTTTAATTTCATTTTGTGCTTAGTTTCTGTATCTTTCTTTATTCTATCGTAGATTTTCTTTATGTGATTTAATTCTGCAATGCTGCTAATTTGGGGAATCATTATTTGTGGATGTGCTTTAACTTTCTTTTTTGTTAATTCTACTAATGCCTCAAACACTGCTTTAATTTGCATTTCATAAATTTCTGGGTATGTGATTCCTACTCTGACTCCTCTATGTCCCATCATTGGATTTATTTCTGCTAATTCTCTTGCTCTTTTGAGAATAATCTTTGTTTTGTTAATTTCATTTGTATCTCCACTCGATTCTAATTTTTGAATTTTTTCTACTAGTTCTTCTGGATTTGGTAAGAACTCGTGAAGTGGAGGATCAAGTAGTCTAATTGTAACTTCGTACCCTTCCATCGCCTTTAGAATTTCAATAAAGTCACTTTTTTGTAACTGGCCTAATTTCGTTAAGATTTTGCTTCTCTCTTCAATATTTTCAGCCATGATCATTTCTACAAATAAGTTGATTCTGTCACTTCCATTGAACATTCTTTCTGTTCTGCATAATCCAATTCCTTGACCGCCAAACTTTCTTGCAAGAATTGCTCCTTCTGGGGTGTCTGCATTTGCTCTAATTCCTAATGTTTTTGTTTTTTGTGCCCATTCTAAAATTTGCTCAAAGTCTTTTGTTACTTTTGGCTCAACTGTTGGAATGTCTCCGATATAGACAGTTCCTGCACTTCCGTCAATGGTAATTGTTTCTCTTTCTTTGATTGTAATTCCATTTGCTGTACATGTGTTATTATCATAATTGATTTTTAATTCTGGACATCCTACTATGCATGGTTTTCCCATTCCTCTTGAGACTATAGCTGCATGGGATGATTTTCCTCCTAAACTGGTCAAAATCCCTTCTGATGAAAAGAATGCAGGTACATCTTCTGGCTTTGTTTCTTTTCTTACTAGGATTACTTTATTTCCTGTATCTCCTAACTCTATTGCTTTTTTTACATCAAAGACAACAATTCCACTTGCAGCTCCGGGTGATGCTGGAATTCCTTTTGCCAATAGTTTATAATTTTTAATTTCTGATTCATCCATTGTTCTATGGAGCAATGCTTCTAATTGTTGTGCTGGAATTCTTGTAAGTGCTCTCTCTTTACTGATTAATTTCTCTTTTACCATATCTACTGATGTTTTTACAAGAGCCGCTGCACTCATCTTTGCTGTTCTTGTTTGTAACAAGTAGAATTTTCCTTGCTCAATAGTAAATTCAATATCTTGGGGTTCTCTGAAATGTTTTTCTAGCTTTGCACATGCATTGCTTAATTCTTTATGTGATTTTGGCATGTCTTTTTTTAACAATTCGATACTCAATCCAGTTCTTACTCCTGCAACTACGTCTTCTCCTTGTGCATTGATTAGATATTCACCTTCCATCTCTTTTTTACCGTTATGACCATTTCTTGTAAATACGACTCCTGTTGCACTATCATCTCCCATATTTCCAAATACCATTGTAACTACATTAACTGCAGTTCCATTTGCAATGTCTTTTGTTATGTTATTTTTTTCACGATAAACAATTGCTCTTTCACCCATCCAACTTTTGAAAACAGCCTCTATGGATAACACTAATTGTTCATTAGGTGTATCTGGAAATTTTCTTTTTGTATGCTCTTCACATATTTTTTTGTATTCTGTTACAATTGTTTTTAATGATTCTACGTTTAGCTTGCTATCATCAGAAACTCCTTGTTTGGATTTTGCAGAGTCTAGTACATGTTCAAATTTTTCATCGTTGACTCCAAATACAACTTTACCAAATAATTGAATAAATCTTCTATACGAATCCCATGAAAAACGTGGATTCTTTGTCTGTTCTGCAAAACCTTCAACTGTTTTCTCATTTAATCCTAAATTCAAAATTGTGTCCATCATTCCAGGCATTGAGATGGCAGCACCTGAACGAACTGATACTAATAATGGATTCTTTGTAGAATTCCATTTTTTACCTGTCTTTTTTTCCATTTTTGCAATGTTTTTCATTACTGCTGGCATCACATCTTTTGGAAGTTTTTTGTTATTATCGTAATACTTGTTACAAACTTCAGTTGTGATCGTAAATCCTGGTGGTACTGGAAGTTTCAATCGAGTCATTTCGCTCAATCCTGCTCCTTTACCGCCTAGAAGCATTCTATTTTTGCTGTCTGCCTCTTCAAATGCATAAACTGGTTTGGATTTTACCATGCAAAATTTTGTAAATTATTTGGCTTTTTAAACTAATGCCTTGGCAAATTCTGAAATTACTTTATTCCAATCCTTTGCTTTAATAATTCCACTAGCTACTAGGATTCCTTTTGATCCTAACTCTATTGCTTTTGCAACGTCTTCGCCTGATACAATACCTGCACCACAAAGCAATTTTGTTTTATTTTTTGAATTATTTACTATGCTGGCAGCTTTTGCAATTAATTCTGGTTTTTCTTTAGAAACTGCTTTCCCTGAACCAATTAATTCTGGAGGTTCAATTGCAATATAATCTGGATTTAACTTGACATATTTTTTTACTTCTGAAATATCTTTTACGCATAAAATTGATATCATTTTTAGTTCTTTTAATTTCAATACTAATTTTTCAATTTCTTTACTTGTAATTCTATGTTCACTATGGTTGATTAATGATCCTTTGACTTTAGATTTTTTTAACAACTCTGGAATTACAAAACCTGTCGTGCTTCCAGTTTTGGAGACATCGATATGCTGAGCGAGAATTGATATTGAACTGTTTGCTACTACACCAACTAAATGCTGTGGCGGTGATACGGCGATTTTAATTTTATATTTTTTAGAAATTTTTTCTGCTATTTTTACAAATTTGATAATGTTGTCTCCTGCAATCTCTTCATAGTTTTTACAATTAATTACAAACATCTTTCTTTAAAATTTTCTATATTGTATTTAATTCTTGATTAAGATTGTTTTATTTTTGATAAATTGTCGTATCGTTTTTTCATAGTTGATACAATTATCATTAGAGTTAATCCTGCTAAATTCGTGCCTATGATGAATACATCTGATACGACAATTCCATAAATTAACCACAATATTGATCCTGCAGCTATGAAGATCATCAAAAACTTTGAAACATCATTTAGTCTCTTTGTTTTGTATCCTTTGTAAATTTGCTCTACCCACCCTGTAAGAATTAGCACTCCTGCTGTAATTCCTAATATTGTTAATAGGGTTCCATCAACTTCCATTATTCAAATCAACTCCAAAAAAATTCATCTAATCCTGTTTGCTTTGGTTTTCCCAACATTGTATCAAAATCTAAATCCATTGAGGATGTTATTTGCTCCAATGTTGATTCCATAAACTCCATGTATTTTTTAGAATCAATCTCTTCTTTTTTTGCCAACTCTACTGGTTTTACGCCTGGTTTGTTTAGAATTTTAATGAATGAAATTTTATCTCCTTTCTTTATCTCTCTAATTGATTCTAGTTGTTTTGCTGCTCTGATATGTTGAGGAATTGTTTTTACATATTCTGAAGGAGCTTTACTCAACATCACATTGAATGTTAAATCTTCTAATGGAATTTCTTTGGCTTCTACTTTTTTTCCACAAATTGAAATTTTTTCTGCAATGTCTTGTTTTGCTTTTACAAAGTCATCCATCGTCTGAACTTTAGATAATATGTCTACTAATTCATAAAATAAATTTTTGATAAAAGCTGGTGTGTGTGATTTTTTGCCTGTTAACCCTTTAACATCTACTTTACCTGATTTTGTTACTCCTAGATAATTTTTCTTTCTATTACTTAATACACAATATCTATATGTTTTGTCAATTTCTAAATCTACTCCATGATCTTTTTTTGCCTGCTCTATTACTATCTTAATTTGCTCTGGAGTTGGTTTTTTAAGGAATAATGAATCTGTATCTCCATACAACACTTCAATTCCTGTATCTTCGCATTTTTTGATTGTCTCTAAAATTGTATGTCTTCCTATCGCAGTTGTTGCTTCTGCTACTGGTAGAAAGTAGAGTGGAAATATTTCAGCACCCATTACCCCATAGCTGGCATTTAGAATTACTTTGAGTGCTTGACTGACTACTGTGTATTGCTGCTTTTGATCATCAGTTAATGTCTCTTTTTTTGAGAGACTTTTGTAATAGTTTACTCTCAAATCTCGCAATGATCCGATGATCATTGATGTTAGACCGTTTTTCTTTGTACATGCCCAATGATTTGTCCCAGGTATTGTATTTTTTTTACATTCTTCATGAGTGCATCTTACTGTCTCATATGATAAATTTCGAACTTTGATGATACTTGGATATAGACTTGCAAAATCCATTACAACAACATCGAAATGGATTCCTTCTTTTGGTTCAACAACGAGACCTCCTCTATATTTTTTATCTTTGATTACTGCATCAGACATTACCCCCTCTGATCTTCTTTGCAATTCTTCACGTTTGGGAATTAAATAATTTCTTCGTCTGTGTTCATAATACAATAAACTTCTAATCCATTGTGACACTCCTAATCTTGCAACATCGTCAATTGGTAATCTTCCAATCCTTGCAATGATTACAAGCAAGTCCATCAACAAATCTTTGTTGAAACTGGTAAGTTCGTATGTTAGTAGTGCGTCATTGTAACAATAATTTGCAGTCTGGTAAAGTGTTAATTCATCAAATTCTAGCCCGTAGTCTATCTTTTCTTTTCCTAGAAGTGCCTTTGAGACACTATTTAGAGAAAAATCCGTATATGATTGGCTGAATGCATAGATCTGAAATGATCTATTTGAAAGAACTTTGTATAAATCTAAATGAACTCCTTCTTTGAGGGTTGCAGAATCTCTCATCATGTAAAATGGATTTTGTGAGTTTTGTATCCCTAATCTTTCTGCTCTGTTGTAGAGATATGGTAAATCAAATTCATCTCCGTTATATGTTAGAACAAATGGAAATGTTTTGATTATTTCAAATGCGTCTTCTAGCATTTTTTTCTCATCATTTAATTCATAGAATTTTATCTTGATGTTGGGTTCTAGCTCATTTGTCCCTTCTTCTGTTCCTTCTGTTTTTAGTACAAAAATTTGATCAAATCCATCAGATCCTTTTAGACCGACGGCTGTAACTTTTTTTTCTGCAAGTTTTGGGTCTGGAATTCTTCCAATTACTGCTTCGACTTCTATATCTACACTGAGTCTTTTTATTCTTGGAATTGGCTGGTTTAGTAAATCTGCCCATTCTGAAATAAATATTTTAAATTCTTCTGCATCTACCATGCTTTTACTGTCTACTTTATCCCACAACAAACTCTTCAATGCAAGTTTAACTTCATCTGAAATTTCTACATCGTAAGGTTCTATTTTTCCATTTTTTACTTCGTAATATCTTCCAACTATTAGCCCTCTGTCATAAAGATAGTTTTCATAATATTTGAGATCAGATTCCCATGTTTCAATTTGATTTTTTATGCTTTCTCCAAAATTTCCTCCTATGGATAATGGATTATCTACAATTATTTGTGATAAATTAATTTCTTCATCCTTTAGTAAATCATATTTTTTAATCTGTTTGATTTCAAGTACATCAGTTCTTTCTTGAAGGAAATCTAATTCATCTGGATCTAATCTTGAATAACAATATGGTTTATGATTTGTTTCATCATGCCATAAAATTAGTTTTTTTGATTCTGGTTCATAGAATTTTAGAACAACTGATTTTGAAATGTTGTCATATGTGGCTGACACTAGCATTGATGGTAACATTGATTCAATTTTTTTAGTTTCAGGCAAATTGACTTGCATTTTCTCACTCTGAATCTTCGTATTTACTAACTAGTGCTTTTGCCCATTTTGTAATTTTATCTTTGTCTAAACTAATTACTTCAACTCCTGCTTCTTCTAGTAATTCATAATCTGTTTCAGGATATGCATCAAGACAAACAAATTTTCTAATTCCGATAGTAATTGCCATTTTTGTGCATTCTAGGCATGGTACAAATGTTGTGTATAGAATTGCACCTTTTATTCCAGCTTCAATTCCTAATATTGCACAATGCATAATTGCATTAGCTTCTGCATGGTTGCACAGACATCTATCCAGTGATGCTCCGGATTCAATTTTGCCTTCCATTCGAAGTTGACATCTCTTACATCCTCCTTCAAAACAATTTTTGATTCCAGGTGGGGTTCCATTATATCCAGTTGCTAATTGTCTGTGGTTTCTCACAATTACTGCTCCTACTTGTCTGGTCATGCAGTTGGAGCGCAATTTTGCTAGTTCTGCTTGAAGCATAAAATATTCATCCCAATCTGGTCTGTCAAAAGAACTGCTCACATGAATCCTGTTTGCCTGTTCAATATATGGATCACGCTAATTGCAATTGTATTTGCGATCATAATTCATAATGATGATTTTACTTCAAAATGACTATTGAATTGTATTTCTCAAAATGAGAGTTGAGAAAAGTTATTGGTTTAATTTTTAGGAAATTTTTTAAAACTTGATGTGTGGTACATATGGCTTAACCCAAATCTGTATTGGATCAACATTATACAAAGAATTAATCAATTAAGGATGATTTCCATAACCTTAATTTTTGAACTTAGGCATGGTTTTAGTTAATTAGAAACGAGAAAGTATACGTTAGCTAACAATTAACTATACGAAAGCATAAAATCAATAAATTACATCTCCATTTGTACGATGACTGATTTCGTTGATAAAAAATATGTAAAAAAAAACTCTATTGAGATAAGAGACTATCAGATTAATCTGGCAAATCAAGCCATTACAGAAAACTGTATTGTTGTTTTGCCTACCGGTCTTGGAAAAACTGCTGTTGCATTACATGTAATTTCTGAATATCTATCAAAAGGAACTGGAGGAATCTTATTTTTAGCACCTACTCGAGTTTTAGTGAATCAGCACTATGATTTTTTAAAAAATAATCTTACTCTGGATGATATCGCACTAGTTACTGGTGAGGACCCAATTCCCAAGCGAACTAATCTTTGGAACAATAGTATTGTCTGTGCTACTCCTGAAATTGCTAGAAATGATTTAATTCGTGGTATAGTTAATCCCGACCAATTTAGTCTGGTGATATTTGATGAAGTACATAGAACTGTAGGTGATTATGCATACTCTGGAATCGCTGAACGATTCGGAGATTCGTCTGCTAGACTTGTGGGGATGACTGCTACTTTACCTAGTGAAAAAGAAAAGGCTACTGAGATTTTAACAAAACTTCGAATTTCTAGTGTTGCTGAACGTACTGAAGATAGTCCTGATGTAAAACCTTACACTCAAGAAACTAACACTGAATGGATTAACGTTGAACTTCCTCCTGATCTAAAGGCGATACAAAAATTATTGAAATTAGCATTAGATGAGCGATATGATGTTTTAAGAAAAAACGGAATACGTTTGGCAGAGCAACAATCATTATCTGCACTTCTCAGAATTCGACAATTTGTATTAAATCAGAATAGACGTTCTGCAAAACCCCTATTCACTGCGATTAGAATTCATTATGCGTTGAATATTTTGGAGGCTCATGGAATTACACCATTTCTAAAATTCTGTGAACGTGCAAAAGCAAAGAAGGGAGTAGGTGTTAAAGACTTGTTTGAAATTGATCCAAACTTTACACGGGCTATTCATTTGGCAAATGAAGCACAATCTCGTGGCATTGAACATTCAAAGATTCCTAAACTTAAAGAAATAATTGAGTCTGTTCCTGGTAAGGCATTGATCTTTACAAGCTATCGTGACTCTGTTGATTTAATTTACAATAAACTCACTGAATTGGGAATTTCTGCAGGTATCTTGATTGGAAAAGCAGGAGATGCTGGATTGAAGCAGAAGAAACAAATTGAAACTGTACAAAATTTTCGAGATGGGTTATTCCGAGTACTTGTTGCTACTCGTGTTGGGGAAGAAGGACTAGATATTGCAGAAGTTAATCAGGTGATTTTTTATGATAACGTTCCTAGCTCTGTAAGATTCATTCAAAGGAGAGGTAGGACGGGGAGAAAAGATACTGGTAAACTTGTAGTGTTGATTGCAAAAAACACTATTGATGAGACGTATTATTGGATTGGGAAAAGAAAAATGACTGCAGCAAAATCAATGGGTGAAAAAATGACTAAAGTATTGGAGAATAATCAAGAAATTGAATCTAAAAAATCTGGACTAGATGCATTTCTTTAATTTTGATATTGATTTGTAATATTTTCAAAAATGGTTTGTTTTCTTTGAATTACTTTATTTTTCATGCTTGATTCTAAATGGTGTATGCTACTTTTTTTTGCAGATAATAAATTTTCTAGTCTTATGTCGTATTGACTTTGAAGAAATTCTTTCACCCCTTCAAATCCTCCTTCTAATTCAAGATTTTCAAATGCCTCTTTTGCTAAATTATTAATTGATTTTTCTAGATATTCTAAAATTTCATCTAATATTTTATCACTTAGTACCATGATTTTGTCTGTTTTGTAACTGAAAAAAATGTTGTGTATTTTATTTTGGTTTTTTAGGTATTGAAATTGACGATAATCTTCTAAACTGTTTAAATTCATTTTTCAATGTTGTCAGTTAGTAACAAATCAAAAGAAATGAAAGAATTAGTTGAAAAGGAGAAAAAACTTCACAAGGAAATTAAAGAAGATTTTAAGAAAATTAGTAAGAAAATTAATGATGATTTTGAAAAGGTTAGAGAATCAAAATCTTCACTCTGAACTACCCTTGTCTTTTGATAATATGGTATCCAAATTCTGATTTGATTGGTTCGGAAATTTCTCCAACTTGAAGTTTGAATGCTGCTTCTTCAAATGGTTTTACCATCATTCCTTTTGTAAAATAGCCTAAATTCCCTTCTTTTTTGCCACTCCCTGTGTCAGTTGAAAATTCTTTTGCTAAATTGCCAAATTTTTCACCACTTTTGATTTTTTCAAGAATTGTTAGCGCTTCGCTTTGTTTTGCTACTAGTATGTGCGAGCATTTTATCTTATTACTCATTTCTACATTTGATCTCTTTCATCTCTTTATTTGTTAGTATTTGTTTAAGACATTAGGAATTGGATAGAGAACGGTTAAGAGTAAAAAGTGGTAGAAGTAAAGGCTGTAGAGACTGTCTAACTCATAGATGCGTTCCTGATATTTGCCAATGTGATTGTCATAAATAAAAATTTTGTAGGCAAATCAAAATTACAAGTTGTTTTGATAAATATTCTAGTTTGTTCAAATGAGCAAACTTGTTCTTATCACTTTCAATCTCATTCATAATATATGAAAATACTTCATGTTGAAGATGTTTCTGAAATAAGTCAAATTTTTGCAGATATTTTATCTACTAAAAATTATGATTTTGATAGTGTGTCTGATGGACGAGCTGGTTTAGAATTGGCAGTCTACAAAGATTATGATTTAATCTTGCTTGACATGTGTATGCCAAAATATAGTGGTGTTGATTTCCTTTTAGATCTAAAACATAGACGACCTTCAGAATTGTCTAAAGTGGTAATCGTTAGTGCCCTTGAAATGAATCCTACACAAGAACAGGAACTACTTAATTTGGGAATTCGTTCCGTTCTAAGAAAACCAATTTCTGTTCAAGGACTATTGTCTCAAATTGAGCAAGAAGTAGTTTTTTAGGATAATCCCCAACTAATTTTATTATTTGGTATGATTTTTAAAAATGGGGCTTCATTTTCTTTCCAAGGATCTTTTCTTACCCACGAAAATTTTTTATAAAAAATATCGTATAGTTTTTTAAACTCTTGTCCTGCTTCAATTAATTCTGTATCTCCTTGAATGCAGATTGCTTTATGTCCTCCAGATTTGTAAATATCAATTACAATTGCAGATTTTGAATTTATTTTGACATTTTTGTACGTTCTTGTGTTATAGTCTGTTGCAATAATTATTGAATTATCTACAAAAATAAATGACACTGGTTTGGTATGGGGTATGTTGTCATGTGATGTAGCTATTCTTGCCTCTTCTAATTCATTTAGAAATGCTATTTCTTTATTATTAAATTCAATCAACTAAAAATTCGTTCTCTTATCTCTGGAATGTGTTTGTATACTATGTCTCTGATTTTCATTTGATCTTCTTCAGTTGGCATTTCCTTTTGAGCACTGAGAATTGCTCCACCCATTCCAAGTGCCATTCCCATAACTATTCCATACACAAACTCTTGTGGGTTTTCAACTTTTAGCACTTCTTTGTTTTCCTTAATTTCGTCTAGATATGATGGAATTGTAGTTACTGCTCCGTTGATTACTTGAATAATTAATGCCTCTAATTGATCCTCACTCATAATAATTCTCGATGTTATTTCTTAATAAATCTGCACCAGGGCAATTCAAAAGTTTACTCCCAACTTAGTTTTTCTTAGATTCTTGTTTACGTTCTTTACGTCTTTTCTGTTTAGCGCCACCGCCAATATTATGTCCACTTGGTAATTTCTTAGTCATACTATTATTTCCCTATCGTTCATGTATACCTTTGCAGTTTCTTTTTCTTGATACTTGGATTATTTGGATAGTCAAGGTTAGTCTCTAAACTCAATTAGCATATTTTCTACAATTATTACATCTAGATGTAATTGTGATTTATAGATGGGTGTCAACATTTGCACCTAAGATTTTTAATCTCTACTTTATGAATAATCCCATGTTCTCGTTTTTTACTACAAATGAAGCAAATGATGCATTACCTGATGTGATAAAGAAATTTGAATATGCTTTGGCTAAAAATACTGAAGTAAAGAAGATTGAGCAAGAATTACAAATTTGCATCTCAACTACAAATTCCTTTGAATCTTATGTTAATTTAAAACAAAAACTAAATTCTGCAATTACCAAATTCTATGAATCTGTAGAATTATTGGAAAATACAGGAGTTATTGTTAAAAGTATAGAGCAGGGATTGCTTGATTTTCCTTCAAAACGATTTGAAGAGGAAGTATGTCTATGTTGGAAATATGGTGAGACTGACATTAAATTCTGGCATGAAAAAGATTCTGGGTTTATGGGTCGCAAACCAATTGAAGTTGATGACGATACTCTAGTTTGATTATTTTAAATCGTGTACGTTTCTAAAATCATTCCAAGAATTTGCTAAATGTGCGCAGAATTCATCTCTGCATCTAGTGCTGTATCCACAACTACATCTACTCATTTGATATCTACCTCGTCTGAATCTGTTTTTGACCAAATATTGTTAAACAATAATGCTTTAGAATAGATGATAGTTTCAGAGTTTGTCCAAATTGCCCTCATCTCTTTATTATTTCCTTCATTTTTAATAAAGAATAATACTTCATCATCATCTTTGATCAAAAAGCACAAGTTTTCTTTTACAGATGAACACAATTGTTTGATTTTAGATTTGTCAATACCTTCAAAAATATATTTTGATTTATTTGTAATTGGAGTTAATAGTTTGTAATTGATTTCCCTCTCTTCTAATGCATCAAGAAAGTTTGCATGATAAAATTTCATAAAGTCTTTCTCTGAACCTAAAATTCTACACTCTTCTTTTGCATTTAATATCATGTCAAAAATTTTACTGTTAACTTGATTTCCCCCTTGCAATACTTTGAATTTCTCTTCTTCATCTTCTTTTTTAGTTGTAGTAGCTCCTGGTATTTTTTCCCATATCTCTTCTAGGACTGGGCCTGATTTTTTTAGTTTGTTGAGTCGTTCTGTTTCTGTACTGATTAGTAGGTTTACTGCTTTTTTAATTGCCAGTGCTGTGAATTGAATTGGATGTTGGAAAGATGCCTCTACAATTCCTTTGTTTTGTAGTGCTGTTAACAAGTGATATGTTTCACTTCTTGGAATATTTACTGCCTTTGCAATATCTGATGCTGTTTTTGATCCTATTTTTCCAAGATAAAAGAAGACTTTGCTTTGGTTAGGTGTTAATCCAAACCCTACTAATGCATCTCTGATTTCTTCATAATTTGTTTTATCGACTGGAAAAGTTCCTAACTGCATTGTATTTGCAATGATTGCCATTATTGGAAATGATCGATTTTATCTTAAAAGTCTGATCGTTCAATAGTATACAATTCATTACAAATAACTACATTTGAAATTTTTTTTAAAAATTATGTATTTTTTATGCCTGCATTTTTCATTTTTTTCAAAATATTTGTACTGATTATTATTATTGATGACTATTTTTTTGTATTTTCATTTTTATGAAATGACATTTTGTGCCTATCCTGCACCAATCCAACCTTGGAAAACAACTACTTCTCTTATTCTGTGTGGAATCGGTGTTTTTGATTTATGTTTACCGCGCTTAACTGATGACCTATGTGATGATTCGTTAATGATTACTTCATTATCTGCACTAACATCGTGATCATCTTTGCCTGCCAGCCTGTTTCTAAGTAAGAATATTCCAGTTAGTACTAAAACTAGTGATATGATGTCTATTGCAGTAATTGTTTCGGCGAGGAATAGGCCTGAAAATACTACTCCAAAAACTGCAGTAGTTGAATACAACAAGACTGTTCTAACGGTACCAATCATTTTCAAAGCCATCAAGAAAAATAATGTTGACATTCCTGTTCCTAAAATTGACATTACTAAGATTCCTGGAAGTTGAGTTACATCTACATCCATAGGAATCTCAAATATTACAATTAATGAAATGGCAACTCCTGCACAAATGAATGACACAATCTGTGTAACTCTTCTTGCATCAAACTTGTCTCCTACATATTTACAAAATGTAATGTCAATTGCATACAATATGCCTGATAGTACTATCAAAAGATCTCCTGTGACCATATGTCCTAAATTAAAATTATTTTGATAAAGATCATTTCCAATTGGAAGTGCCATCATTCCAATAATTATCATTGAAAACGGAATGCATTCTTTGATGTGTAGTCTTTCTTTGAATACCATCATTCCTATGACTAGGGCAAAAATTATCTCACTGTTACTGAATATCGATGCGTTAACTGCAGTTGCAGTTGATAGACCGTAAAAGTATGTGATTAGTGCTGATACTTCTGCAATTCCAATAGCCCCCATGAACAACCAATCTTTTTTTCCAAATTTGGAAATAGAACTTGTTTTTCGTGCTACTGGGGTAAAGAAAATACCTCCGATAAAATAAATTAAAAATGCCATAACTACTGGGTTAATTTCAATTAGATTTTCTGAATTTTCAAGCATGGGTTTTGAAATTACGTGGATAAGTGCTGATAATGCAGCAGCTAAAATGATCAAATAATATCCGTATTTTGATTTCACTAATGATAGATTTTTTGATATCATTATTCCCATATTTGGAAATGAGATTATCCCTTATAGGTGGATCCTTGATTCTTTGGGAATTACGTGCGTAATTTCTTACTGTTTAGAGATCCTCCGTTTTTACAATTTCAAATGAAAATCCAAGTTTATTGTACTCTTCATTTAGTGTTCTATATCCAATCTCATTGAGGATTGTATTTATTTGTCCTACAATTAACAATGGCCAGTTTTTACCCAAGTCATGATGAATGATTATCTTTCTTACTCCATTTACGAACATTTCTCTATATTGAACATTGTTGCTAAGGCATCTTTTTTTGAATAAATCTAAAATTGAATCCAAGTCAATGTATCCATACATGTAATTCAATGAATTTTTAAAATCTGACGTTCCTGTTGCTACTGCTATTTTTTCAATTTTTTCTTTAGGAACAGAATCTGACAATTCTCTAAATGTTGATCTGAACATTGAAACCCATCCCATTTCTGTTGTTAACTCATTCCAATTAACTTGTTTTTCTAATAGATGATTGATTAGTGTATTGAGACTGATTTTTTGCTCTAAACATTTTTCATGGAGTTTACTGCTTAGATCTGAATCGATTCTGATTGAAACATTGTCTGTTTTTTTAAGTAATTCTTTTTCTTGCGCAGTCAATTTACTCTCCTCTGATCCACTTTTACAATTATTCTCATTTCGTTACTATGTTATTTCCAATTTTGGTGATATGAATTAGTATGTTATTTTCAATACTTACAACATTGTACAAACAGTTACAATGTATGCATTATGATGGATCACAAATATGCTAAATTGCGATCATTCTTAGTAAATTATTTTTAATATAAAAAGGAGTGTTTGTCACAAATGTTTTGACAATCTGTTTATTAGATATTATATTCCCATAATTGACAATGGAAAACGGATTAGACAACTTACTTGTTCCTTCTTTACGAAAATCTATAGAAGAAAATTTGGGTAAGGAGACATTAAATAAAATTGAAGAAAGATTAATGGAAAGACACGGTCTTGGTTTAGTTCAAGCAATTAAAAATTTCCATAAATTTGATAGTGTTCTAAGGGAATTCTTTGGTGCAGGTGCTGATGGTCTTGAACAAAAATTCTTACAAACAATTGTTCAAGTTGAAAAAACAAAGCAATCTGATTCCAACTGGATTCACATAAAAGATCCTGAACTTTCAAGAGTATTTTTAGAATCATTTGCTGATCAAGATAAAAAAGCAGTCCTTGGTTCTGTGATGGATACATCTTTGATAATTGCAAAAATTCTTGAAACTTGTAGTATTCCACAAACATCTGGATATCGAAAAATAAATTATTTAATTAATAATGGATTACTAATATCAACTGGATTTGAGTTGGCACATGATGGCAAAAAAGTCAAAAAATATGAAACAATTTTTGACAATGTCAAAGTTGACATTATTAAAAATGATATTGCAGTAAAAGTTCAACTGAAGAATACTTTGATCAGTGACAGTTCTATTTTACAGACTGTACAAATTTATTCTTAGATGATTTTTTAGATAATTTTATAGAATCTAAAGTGTTTTTTTGTGTTTGAGTAAGGCATAGATTACAACCAAGTATCCTGAATACCAAAACATGTTTACTGGATGTGTGAGATCATACCCTTCAAACAATTCTAAATTGTAATACCAAAGGTCTCCCAGGTTGTTAAGTAAAATTCCTATGACTAAAATTAACCATGCTTTACCAATGGCTCCTTGTCTGAATATTGATGCCCCTACTACTGCTACTGCTAATGTGAGTGTTGCAGAATAAACAAACACGATTCCATAGTAGAAATCAAATTCTAGAAAGCTGATCTCCCCTTCAGTAGTAGATAATATTGAATATCCTAGTAATACAATTAATGGCATCGCAATTATCCACAGTTTTGATTTTTTGCCTAACTTTGGAGAAAAGAATTTGATATTGATGAAAAGATATGTCAATAATAATGGGTATAGTAAAAAGAAGAACACATCTGCAATGGATGGATATGGTTCAATATCGTAAACAATATCATATACTGCATATGTGACTTCTGCAAAAAATATACTCAGATATCCTAAGGATAGTGCTAGATATGCTTTACCAAAAACTTGGGTTCCTTTGTATTTTTTAACTACTGAAAATCCAATAATTGAAAGTGCAAGTGGGACAAACATTGAAAATAGGGAAACTACTGTATCTGCATTTTCTCCTGATATGAAATAATTGATGCTTATATGAAATGTTATTACTAAAATTACAATTCCTAGAAATGCTTTGTAATTAAAGGAACTTTCTACTTTCTCTGGTACTACATCTGGTGTTTCCTTTGGATCAATACCGCCATTGCCCATATTGTTTTGTTAGATTTTTTTTATAAATCTCTATTGGGTGAATTAAAAGACATCTGGGGGTTTGAAAAATTTAAATTATCTAGTTGTAATTTTATTAAATTACAAAATGTTTGTTGGTTTGTATTCGCCTTGATCTTGTAATCTACGTAATCTCTTGATTACAAATCTTGCAGTTTCCCTAACATCGATACTTGGATCAACTTCTGCATCTTTAATCAAATCTATAGCATCAAAAGCTCGCATGAGTCCTAAAGATTCAATTGCTTCATGTTTTGTTAAGATACTTTTGTCATTTAGGGCAGAGTCTACTAGTACTGGAATTTTGCTTCTCATGTTTCTGCCTGCAATTTGATAACATGCCTCATGTTTTACCACTCCGTTATTATCATTTTTTAAAACCCATTCCATCAAGTCTGCAGCTTTGTCAAATAACGGGTCGTCTTTTGTTTTATTTTCAGCTAATTCTCCGATTAACCATACTGCATCCCATCTTTTTGATTCATCACTATCATTTTTGATGATTCTTTCACAAACTGACATCCTTTGTTCATCTGGAAGGTCTCTCAATTTGTTTTCATCATAGATTTCTATTGCCATTTCCAAATCTGGGAATTAATAACTTTTAACGATTTCTATTTTATTAGGCTCGACTTTTATGAAACTCTTACTTTTGTATGATATTAAATGCATCTAAGATTTTGTTTTTCTAACATACTGTTTTACATCGATGGTTTTGAGTGGTTTTGAAGCGTCCCATAGAAATGAACATAATGTGAAAATATTGTCTACCATCTCTGATGAGTTTGTACATAGAGAAAAATCTGCATCTGCATTAGAATTATGAGACGATGCAGCAGAGTCAGACATTATCATTTTTTTATCCATCTGAACCACCATTCTTCCTTTAGATGGAAGTTTTCCTATTCGTGTTTCAGTGGCATTGAATCTTTTAACAAATGGTGCTAATTTTGGATCAGTCATATCTACAAGTAATCTGACTTGACCTCCGTTCTTTTCACAAATGCTAATTTTTTCAGGTATTGTGCTATGATACATTCGTGAAATATCATCTAATGTTGTTGCAATGTATGTAATTCCAGTTGAATTTTCAATTAGGTGTGCAATGTCAGCATAGATATTTTGACGACCTTGGACTACTCTAAATGTTGGAACTGTACTGACTTGACTGGTGCTAATTTCATTGTTAATTTTATCAATAATTGCTTCTCCTGATTTTTTTATTTTATTTACCTCGTCTTCTTTTTTCCCTAAAGCAATTTTTAATGCATCATGAGGATCTGCTGCAATACATAATTTTGGACTAGATAGTGTTGTTGAAATAATGTTTCTACTTACTAGTTTATCCACAGTTCTATACATTCTTGCTCTGTCAATATCTAATTCTTTTGCAAGAGCACTTGCAGTAATTGGTCCTGCTCTTAACAAGTTAAGATATACTTTAGCTTCCAAATCATCTAAATCTAAAATCTCTTCTAATTCAATTGCAATTCCAGTTACTTGTTCTTGATATGACATCATTATTTTCTCATCCTCTTGACCATAGGCTCATTTTTCAGGATTGCATTTAGTATTTTCGTATGATTGCTTAGTCTTTCGAAATATGTTATTTCCATTTTTGGTACTTTCTAAAAGATCGATGTGAACTAAAGGATCAGCGTGTTAGATCAATTACTAACAAGAATATGTTGTCTTTTTTTAAAATTACACATTATCATGTTATTATCGTATTAAGTTATTATTTTTTATATTCATATTGTACATTTTTTTTAAAAAATGTCTAAAATGAACTTTACATTGGAATGTTAAACGCCACCACGGCCATTATGATCATTGCAACAACATGTTTTGTACCTGCAACATATGATCCGGCACCAATCTTTCCCGCCGCCAGTCCGCCAAACAATGCCTCGATGATTGCCATGTTAAACAATGCTGATTCTAATTTGTCAATTTCCATACTCGCAAGGGATCCGAATAATCCTTCAGTACCACTACCTGATGCTAGCAATCCTTCTTGGACTTTTTCAATTTCCGTGAAAAAACTAGTTGTAAGTAATACTGCCACTGCCAAGAACACCCCAAATGAAATGTAAATTGTGTATGTGTATGGTGCTAATGCTGATTTTCTACTTTTTTCAATATTTTGCATTTCTGATACGTGTTTCTGAATCATTTCTAGATTTTCAGTTACATCTCCTCCAATTTTCATTGCCATTTCCAACAACACCGTTACTCTTCTTGAAACTCTAGTTCCAGTTCTTTCTGCAAAGTTTTCAAAAGCATCCTCAATCGGGGTTCCCCAACTAATATTTGCCCTGAGATTTTTTAATTCTGGCGTTAGTGCTCCCAGGTTTCTCTCACCAGCTTGCTCTATTGCTTTAATTAGATTCGCTCCACTTTGGACAGAACTTAACAAAGCCAGTAAGAATACGGGCATATTCCTATCAATATTATCTCTTCTTTGAACTTCTTTTAGTTGGTGTATGGTTAATGGAATTATTCCTACCATTATTCCAAAAATTAATCCTACATCCCTAATTGTAGTTGAATCTGAATATTCTGAAAAATAGAAACTCATTGAGAGAACGCTAATTGATGCAATTAATGAAAACGTGATTGTCCTTAGAATGTTGTTATTTAGAACTGATTCTGATGGCTCTAATGCAGTATATTTTTTAGTTTTGTTTTCTATTTTTTTCCTTTTTACAACTTCCATACTTTTACCTCTTTGGCACCATTGTATCCATCATTACCAACATCAGTACTCCACTAAGTGGGATTACTGCAAATGTTAGAATATTCATCAATGTCAACAAATCAAATCCTGCAAGACTCGGACTCATTATACCCATAATTGATAACATGATTACTGCAAGTAATGGAAATACAATCAGTAAAATTGTGTAAATTTCTGCAACACTCCCTAGAGATTCTGTAGTTTTTTGCATTAGCATTTTCTTTTCTTCTAACTGAACTTTTGCAGTTGCGTTAAAGTATTCTTTAAGATCTCCTCCTGATTGAACTGTAACTATTGCTCCTTCTAGTAATTCTGAATATGGTCCTGATGGAGTTCTATGTACTAAATCTTTGATGGCGCTAATCAAATCCATTCCTAAAATATCGATATTCCTTACGATAAATCTGGAGTCTTTTACAATATCTTCATCTGTGTCTTCTTTTGCTATTGCTTTGAAAATCCCTTCTAGTGTTAAACCGCTTGTTGCTAGAGTTGACATATATCCAATAAAATGTGGAATTTCCTCAACCAGTTTTGCGGATCTATTTTTTACTCTAATAGCTGGAATCATTTGTAATATTCCAAATGTCATTCCAAAAAGCATCAATCCGCTCAAGAGTGGGAGGATCATTCCGACGCTTGCTGGTTGAATGTTGATGAATTGAGCAGCAATAATCCCCATAATTATCCCACATACTCCTGCGATCATGCTAAAGAATACCATACTTGAAACATAGACTTCAAATGGAATTGGCATCATTGCTTGTTTGATTGATTTGTCTAGTGATGTTAATTTTGGATGAAGAAATTTAACGTGATCATTTAGTAATTTGTAACTGTAGATGTGTAGTTGTCCTACTGATTCTTCTTGAACTTTCTTTTGTTGTTTACTTCCAGCTAATTTCAAATCTGCACCTCTAGTCTTTTTCTTTCATAGTATCTTTCAGGGTCTGCATAATAGTCCATTACGTTTGCAGATACTTCTTTGTGATCTCGAATATCATTTTTTACCATCCATTCTAATGCTAATCTTCTTTTTGTCAATTCATAATTGATTTTTTCTTCACTATCCCCATCTCGTTCTTTGAGTTTTCTAAAAATTACACTATCTCCCATGTATTCATGAACATCTGTCTTTGGGTTCCACTTGAAAATCTCATGTGTTTTAATTTGACCTGTAGTTTCATCAACCCCGTCAATCTCTGAAACTTGAATGATTCTTCTAAGTGATTTGTCTCCTACTCTAATTTTTAATTGAAGTGTTATCAAATCAAGACTGTTTGCGATTAGTGCCTTAGGTACATCCATTGGAGATGATGTTAGTCTTGTCAGTGTTGCATCCACTGAATCTGCGTGAATTGATGAAAATCCTCCGTGACCTGTAGCCATTGCTTGAAACAATGTGTAAGCCTCTCTTCCTCTTGTTTCTCCAACAATTATGATATCTGGTCTTTGCCTTAGAGCTGCTCTGAGAAGATCAAATTGATTAATTTCTCCTACTTGTGTGTCTGTAAAGTTCTGCCTGGATACTGCCGGAATCCAGTTTTCATGAGGTAAATTTAGTTCTTGAGTATCTTCAATACTGACTACTTTTTCTCCTGGTCGGATAAATGTGGCAAGTGCATTGAGTGCGGTAGTTTTTCCACTAGCAGTACCTCCTGCAACAAGCATAGTTGATTTTTTTTCTGCCAAATACCACATGTATGCTGCAATATCAATTGACATTGTTCCAAATTTTATCAAATCAATAACTGTAATTGGGTCTGCTCTGAATCTTCGTATTGTGAATGTACTTCCACGTTTTGTAATTTCATGACCTAAAGTTAGATTAATTCTGCTTCCATTTGGTAATGATGCATCAATGATTGGGTCTGCCATAGAAACATGTTTTCCACAAATATATGCCATTTTTCTTGAAAAATTATTTAATTCTACATCTTTTTCATATATGATGTTAGTTGGCATTGATTCATGCTCTCTATGCCAAATGTATATTGGAATATTTGTTCCATCACAACTAATTTCCTCTATCATATGATCACGCATTAATGGTTCTATCTTTCCAAGATAGACGAAATCTCTAACTGCAAAATAATTAATCTTTGCTATGTTTTTTGGAGGAATTTTTAATCTGTATTTTTTAATCATGGATGTGATTTTCTTTTTTAATCTTCTTTCTGCATCTTTTTTTGATTTAATATCGTGCAATGAAACAGTAAGTTCTGTCATTAGTAATTTTTTAATTATTTCAAAGGCCTTTTGATCACGCTCTGAGAGAACAGGTTCTATTACTTGATATCTTAATCCTCCTTTAGCTGTGGGATCTTTAATTATACCTGCATGAATCTCATTATTATCCCAATCTAGTTTTGAGAGCGTCATATATTTTGGAATTTTAAAATCTTCTTCTAATTCTTCTACAACTGTTTTAACCTGCTTTTTTTTGGGTTTGAAATCTAGTTTATTTGCAGGTTGTAATTTTTGCAATGCTGATAAACTATCTTTTAAAATACTAAATTTCAATTTCAGTTTCTATGCGTAACCTATGTGTTTTAACGCATGTTCGTTCATTTGAACAACATTTTCCTTTTACTCTAAACATTGCATAGAATATCACCATGGCAAGTGTTCTATTCGTATCATATGAGGTAATTTCTCATGTTTAGAAGAAAAATCTCTTCAAATGATGCACCATTGGATGTAAAATCTGAGCACAAATTATCTGGTTTTGGTAATATATCATCAATTTTTAAAGGAAATTCTGATGATTCTACTGTTGAATCTAGCCCTGAAACCATTGTTGATGAAGATCTTATTTTATCGCTAGAGGCTGATGTAGTAAAACCTTCTACCAGTAAGGCTGTAAAGTTGATTCAAGAAGTTCAGAAACTAGAGGACCGTACCATCAAACCATTTGTAGATTACAATGAAGGTCTTTTGTTTTATCCAATTTTATCAAAAATAGGGGAAATGCAAGATAATGTTACATGTCTTGATGATTTAGTTTCTGATGGAATTTTAGAAAAAAAAGTATATGAAAAATTAATTGTGTGTCCTGTACATCCTGAAACTTTTTCATCTAGCATGCGTTTGTATTGTCCCAAATGCCATTCAATGAGTGTTGAAAAACTTAATCTCTTTGAACATAAAAAATGTGGTTATATTACTGAAAGTATCAATTTTGATTTTACAGACCCAGATAATTCCAATTGTCCTTCTTGTAAAAAAGAAATTAAAAATTTTGAAAAAGAAGTACGGGTTCCTGCAATGTGGTATCAATGTGATGATTGTGAGGAAAAATTTGATAATGCTGTAATTAAATTACATTGCAGAAAACATGAACATGATTTTGATACAAATTCTGGCCAATTTATTACAACATTTAGTTATAAATTAAAAAATTCTGAAATTTCAATTAATTCTGATACAAATCAAATCAAAGATGAATTGTTAAAATTATTACAGGGATTTAATTTTGATGCCAAACTCAATATTTCAATTAAAGGAAAAAGTGGAAATATTCATGAAATCCCAATATATGCAAAAAGTAAAACTAGTGGGGAGTCGATTTTAATTTTTATCCGAAATCAACCAACCGGAGTTGATCAGTCTGACATGAATTCCATATTGGTTCCAAAATTAGACATTGATCCGACAAATACTCTACTAGTTACTGTCTCTGGAATTAATGATGGAATTGAAAGCCTTGCTCAGCACTATGGTATTAATCTAATTTCAGAACCTGATTTTTCTCAAATTCTTTCTCGCGTAGAAGAGTTTGTTTCTGAATGGTATTCAAAGAATGGTGGCAAAAGTGAGTAATGTCTTTTTTAAAATTCCAGTAAAAAATAGACGTGCTGTTAGTCAGGTTATGGGCAGCATTGTGATTTTAGGAATTGTAAGTTCCGTAGGCTCTGTGATATTGTTTAATGGTATGAATAGTATAAGCGCATTTACCTATGATTTGTCATTCCATGAAAAATCAAAAAATCAAATTCATCGTGAAGATATAATTTTTGAACATGTACGATTTGAACCTAACACTGATGATATTTCAATAGATTTGGCAAATATTGGAACGGTTGAGTCCACAATTACAAATATTACTATTTTAAAAATAGATACCCAAGAAATTATTGCAAATTGGGTGGATGTAGATGATTCTATTCAGGTAAAAAATAATCAAAAAATAACTCTTGATGGTTCTGATATAATTTTAACCACTGGAACTCAAACATGGAATGATCCATATTACCTTAATTCTGAATACAAAATTTCTCTTACTACTTCAAAAGGGAATTTCATTACTACTGTTGCGTCGCCATTTAATACATGAGATGAAAATGAATTACAAGTTTACTTTCAATCCGAAATATAATAAGGAAAAAAATTCTCGTTTAAGAAATAGACGTGGAGTTGCTGATATTATTAGTACTATGATGTTGATGGCAGTTACTGTAACTGGAGCAAGTACTTTGACTTATTTTATGAATGATGCATTTGTCACTGGAAATCTTGGAACTGTATCTACATTGGATTCTTCATCGCTCAATCTTTTACTTCTTGCATATGATACACGAGATTCTGTAAATCTGTTAACTCTGTTGGAAGTTGACAATCTAACTGATTCACACTTGTGTAGGGCATCATGTGTTTCAAATCCAGACACAATTCCTTCATCTGGTGGAACTGAGTTTATTGTATTACAACTTCAAAACAACGGTCTTAATTCAATATTTTTAGAAAAAGTTATCATTAGCGGTACAACTCATTCTTGGGATTCTTCTACATCGGGGCTTGATTTGGATTTATCAGTTGGTGAATTTCCTGCAGATGGCATGTTTTCAATTTTATCTACTGGAAGCAATCCTAACTTGCAGAGTGAAACATTTGAAATTCAAAATGGTCAAATTGTCAACGTTCTGGTAAAACTTGATTCATCTAGTCCTGATATCCAACTTAACAAAGGAATTCCAGTCTCTCTAAATACTGGTGGAATGCACCTTGTAGAATTTTTAATTGATAGTGGTGATGCACGATAAATTTTGAAAAATCATCATTAATGCCTAAAAATAGGCGTGGATTGTCCTCTGTTGTTGGAGCATTATTTTTTACCGTACTGATGATTGCAGGATTTTCTGTTTTGAGTTTGGCTTTGGATGCTCAAACAGATATTGTAACTACTCAAAGAATTGTTTCGGATTTAGAAATAAAAAAACAACAAGAGCAGTTTGGATTAATAGTTTCAACTGATGCAAATAACTTTCTTGATGTTGGTGTAAATAATTTTGGTCAGAATCCCGTTGAAATCTCTAGTATTTGGATAACAAACAAAACTTTGCCCACTCAACCTGTTAATCGCTATGATGTAAATTATGATGATGCATTTGTTCCATCTGGTTTTACGTCAAATGTTGTTGAGAATCAAATATTGCAAATGATTCCTGATACTTATGATATCAAGGTAATTTCTTCATTTGGAACAATTAAAGTTACAGAGTTAACTGTAGGAACAGGACCTAGTTCATCTGGGTTGCGTGCTGAACTCGTAACAGATCCCCCTGATGTAATTATTGGACAAAATGTTACAATAGCCATGGTTGTAACAAATACAGGGAATTCATTAATTAAAAATGTTGAACCTGATACACTGTCCTTTGTTGGAACAGGTTCTGGTTCTGTTGTTGCATCTTCATCACATACTCCTCCAAGTGTTGATTTAGATAGTGGTGCATCTGTAATGTTTACTTGGGATTATCAGGTAACTGGTGCTAGTTCAGATCTTTTAACTTTTTCAGCAGTAGCACGTGGTGATGATGTAATTCCTGATGATGTGTCTAGCAATGTTGTATCTGATGTTAGTATATTGAGATTGCCAACTGATGGTGGAAGTGGAGAAAATGATCCTGATATAATTAACGAGGAATTACTTGCACGTCCAAAGCTATTTCTGACAATTCCTTCATCTCAAGGAGATTCTGGTCAAAAAGCATTGTGGGGTGTAAATATTGCAAATCCTGTAAATGCTCCAATGGAGGTAACTAAATTATCATTAACTGCATTTTCTCCAGGGGCAAATAACAATGATAAATTATTTGCATCAAATTGTCAAGCTGAAAATATTTTCCCCACTGGAACTAACGATTGGGATTGTCCATCGGAAAACATCATAATGTGGCAAGATTTTACTAATCCCGTTACAATCCCTCCGAATTCCACAGAATCTTTCTTGGTTAAAGTATTGCCTGGCTCAATTGCTGGCCAAAATATTTTAGAATCTATTGTGGTCCAAGCATCTGTTTTTACCAATGTTGGCTCATTTGGAAAATCAGGATATCAAAGTACAATGTATGATGGAGCTGATGTTATTGGTAATGTTTATCTTTCAGATACTGTTAACTCTGTACTTAGTACTGATATTCAATCTTCAAGAGTTGGCATTATCCCAAATTCTGTTGAAACATTTAACATTGTATTTGCTGACTTGGACACTGATGATAACACATTCATTGATTCTGGTGGAAAATTAATAATTAACATTCCTAAAGAATGGACTGACGTAACTATTCTTGGTGGTACTTCTGGTTTTGTGAGTACTCCTTCTGTTACTGTATTTGGAGATGGTTCTACACAAATTATAGGAATAACTAGTTCTAATTTAGGTACATCATCAAATGTTGCAGATACAATTCAATTTAGTGCAAGGGCGCCAAATATAACAAATGATCAAATGTATGTAATGTATGTATTGGCTCAGGGTCAGACAGATAATAATTTCTCAGTAGGACCTTTATCTGAAATTGTCCTGCAAGTCGATGGCTCTTAATTTTTGTTCAAATTCAAAAACATACGTACAAACCAGTTAATTGTAGTCCATTTTGAACAAAGATCTCTTTAACATCTTTTTTAATTCTAAGAAATTCATAATGACAAAACTACAGTCAAAAATGACTTCAAGAAGAGCAGTTGCTCCAGTAATCGCAACACTTCTTTTGGTAGCAATCGCAGTGGTTGGTGGAAGTATTGTCTTTGTGTTTTCACAAGGATTTTTCAGTTCTGCTCAAATCAGTGGTTCACCAAACATTGAATCTCTAAAATTCACAGGCTATGATGCCTCAGATGGTACTACTCTAGCAAACCATGATGGTACCACATATCCTGCAACAAATACACCAGGAAATGGTCTTGTTGTAGGTGAACAAGTAGGAGTTTATGTACAAAGTAACAGTGTAGGTAAACTTACTCTAAGTGAAGTGAGAATTGGAGGTACAGTATACAACTATACTTCTGTTGATCCTGCCCCACAGGGTTCATTCAATGTTCTTACAAGAGGACCTAGTACAATACTAGGATCATCTTCTGCAGAAGTTCAACCTGGTCAACAGGTAACAGTAATCGCTACACTTGATGAAAACATCAAGTCTGGAAGAGACACACAGTTCAAGTTAACAACTGCAAACGGTGCTGTCTTTGTTGGAACTGTTATCGCTGGTCAACAAAGTGGATAACTCCACCCTTTTTTCCTTTTTATGAAAAAAAATGGAGTGAAAAATAAAAATGGAGAAAAAAATGAAAACAAAAAAACCAATCCTCTTCTTACTTGCTACAATTCTATTATTTTCTGGAACTTTTAGTCCTGTTTCGGCACAAAATTTGGAGGCATTATCTGATTATTCGATAAAATTAGCAATATCTCCATCTCATTTGGAAAGTGGAGTTTCTGAGCACCATATAGGATATGTTTTTGTTCTAAGTAAATTTGGAGTCCCTATTACTTCATCTAATGATGTTCCAATCAGTCTAAGTTCTGACGATCCTTCTATTGCATATGTTCCAAACAAAATTGTTTTAAAGGCCAATGAAGAATTTGCATCGTTTCCTGTGACAACCAGTGAAAAATCCGGATCCACTACAATTACTGCTAACCTTGATGGTAAAATTACATTTCAAAAAATTGATGTTGGTACAGATGAAACCTATCTTCCCGATGATTTGATTTTAGAATTAAACCTTCCAACAAATAACATGCATGTGAATTCTAAAATGCCATTTACAGTTTTTCTAAAAACTAGCGATGGTGTTATAGTTCGTGCACCTAATGATGTTGATATTTTGTTAGATTATGATGGACTTTTGGCAACCACTAATTCACAAATTCTAACTATTAATTCAGGTGATTATTATGCATGGGGTACTATCTCTGCCTATGATAAAGTGGGAAATACTTTCATTCGTGCAATTCATGAAGATTCTGGTCTTGATGTAGCTAAAAGTATCCAAATTTCATCCACTCTTCCTACGTCATTACAATTATCTATATTCCCAAAATTAATTCCTGCTGAGTTTGATAGAACTTTGAATATTTTTGTAAGCGTTGTTGATTCTGATGGCAATCCGACAAAAACTCCTAATGATATTCCACTGGATTTTTTCTCCAGTGAACAATATCCAATTGGTGAAAATCTTGATAAAATTAGCAAACAAGTAGAAAAACCCATGATAAAAAAGGATCAGTTTGGATACTTACTTCAGCAGAAATATAGTTTACAAAACTTACTTGCAAATGATATTTTAATTGGAGTTAGTTCTGAAGGATTTGGCACTGCCACTGACACGTTTCGAACAATAGGGGAATCTATCGAAATGGATCAAAGAAATCGTCCAAGTGATAATAATTTTGATGATAAAAATTATGATACCACTGTATCTGTTTTTGGTTTGAGTAAAATTCCTAGCAACGCTACAGCATTTTTTACATACCAATTATCGATGATTGAAGAAGACGGTGATGATGATGGGTTTAGACCTGATGGCAAAGAAATTCGAATCCATCCTGAATGTCTCCAAGAATCTGATGAGTCTAATGATGAGGATTCTGAAGAAATAACTCATAATACTGAATTATCTTCTGAAGATATTATTTTGTACAGTATAGATTGTTTAGAAGAAGATGAACTGTATCCTATTCAATCTAATGAAAATCAATACTCTGATGGATTTGTTCAAAAAATTAATGTAATATCAAGTGACGATCAGAAAGCTACTATTGTTGATGGAGGGAAAATCCTCAGCTCATATTCTTATGGGACATCTACAATTTCAACAGGCCAAAAAACTGGACCTGTAAAAATTTCTACATCCATTAATGGTGTAGGTACTGGTTCATTTACTACTGAAGTAATTAATACACTAGAACAAAAAGAAGTTAGATTATTTTCTCCTACTGGGTTTGATAATATAATTTTTGATCGTGATGGATTTTTTGATATGTTTTTAATTGCACTTGATGCAAAAGAACGACCAAAAATTATGAAAGAGACAGGAAAATATTTGATAACTCCAACAAATGGATTAGTTGAGATAAAAAAAGATGATACTTTTACTTTTACACAATTACGAAGTGACTCATTTAACATATCTGAATCAGAGACAAAAATTGTTCTAAATGTGGAGCCTATTGGGGAAAATGCTAATTTGAATTTGCAAGGAAGTGCTAATTTTATCACTCATCCTACATCTCAAATACAAATTTCAATACCTGTAGAAAAAATGAATGCTGATCATCAAGAAAATATCGGTATTGTACAACTGGTAGATCTGCAAGGAAATCCTGTCATTCCCAAATTTGATATAAAATCAAAAATTACTTCTTCAAAAGACTCTGTAGTTCGGATTCTTGAAAATGTTATGATTCCTGCAGGTTCATCCTACACTAAATTTAACATTGAAACAACTGGTTCTGTAGGTAATGCTGTAATTTCTGCAAGTGCAAAGGGCGTGAATGGAACATCTATCTATGTTACTACTGCTTCCTCTCAATCACAATTAAAAATATTCACAGGAGGATTGGATTCTGAAATTCCTGTTGATAAACCCATTGAATTTAAATTATTTGTAGATGATGAAAATGCAGATTCAGTATCTGGCGCTTCGATAAAAATCAGTGCAAATTCTGAGGATGCATTAATTACTCCAAATGTCGTTAGAACTGGTTCTGATGGCAGTGCAATTGTGAGTTTGACTGCATTGAAAGGTCCTGATATTTCATTTGAAATTATTGCAACTGCTGAAGGTTATGCTGAAGGAAAAGATTCCTTTACTGTGAATGTTGATGCTCCTGAACCTGTATTTGACTCAATAGATTTGGACTTGCCTGAATGGATAATTTACATTGTAATTGGTGGAATCCTGATGGTTGGTGTTGTTGTCTTTATGTTCTTGAGAAAATCTAAAACTAATTTAGAAGAAGAATGGGAAGAAGAGGAAGAACTATAATTATTTCAGAATCTGTAGTTTGTTCAATTGAACATCTTTAATTTTAAAATCTAAAAACTCTTTGACTCATTAATGACAAGTAAAATATTTGTTTTGACTATCTTCGTTATTTCTGCAATTTTAATAGGCTCTATTTCTGTAGGAGATAGTGTTTTTGCAACTGGTGATTACTATCCATCAAATAATGACAAACATGACAAACATGACAAACATGACAAACATGACAAACATGACAAACATGACAAACATGACAAACATGACAAACATGACAAACATGACAAACATGACAAACATGACAAACATGACAAACATGACAAACATGACAAAAATTCAGATTATGGAAAAAATAAATCCAACAGTTCTTCTGATTCTAGATTTTATGTGAACTCTCTATCTTTTGATAGGACAATTCCTAACGGTCTTGACAGCTGCGATGCTCATAATGCCCCTTGTATTTTGATTAATCCTTTCAATGCTGCAGGGAACATGGAAACAATTTTCATTGCAGATTCTGAATTAAAAAACACTCGTACTGTTGTTAAAGTTAATGTCTTTGAAAAAGATAATTTTCCAACGATTGAAGATGATATCATTACTTTCCCAGAATGCTTTGAGATAGGACTTGCTGCATTTAATGTGCCTTCTTCAAGCTCCAATTTAGTAAATGGTGTTATTTTAGATTGTACTTCAACTGACATTGGAGCATTTGATGTTTCATATTCTTTCACTGGAACAGATCAAAATTTCACTGACGGCAATGGTGATGACGATGATGATGATGATGATGATGATGATGATGATGATGATGATGATGATGATGATGACGATGATGACGACTAGTAAATCATCTTATTTTCTTCTTCTTTTATCTCTACAAATACCACATAGATAATTTTTTTTAAAATGCTCTAATTCAATTTCAAATGCTTTGGTTTGAGAATATTCCTCTCCAGATATTATTCTGCCTGGTACTGATCTTTTACACTCTGTGCAATGAATTGGAACATTGAATTTTACTCTTTTTTCATCTTCTCCAATTTCACCTAGAATCATGAATTTTCACCCTTGTTTTCATAATATAATCGTCAATTCCTCAAAACTCATCAATATTATAATGAAAACCTGATAGAATAATTCATGCTTTCTGTATGGTTTCGTGTAATTAGAGTACGATTTCTTTTAGCTTCTGTAATTGCTGTGTCTGTTGGATTGGCATTAAATTGGTGGCAAAATTCAGCAATTAACCTATTTGATGCAGGGTTGACATTTGCTGGTGTTATGGCGTTACATGCTAGTGTTGATTTACTAAATGATTTTTGGGATTTTAAACGAGGAATTGATACTGAAACAACAAGAACTAAAATGAGTGGTGGAACTGGTGTATTGCCAGAAGGATTACTGCAACCATCTTCTGTTTATCGTGCAGGAATTGTATTTTTAATTATTGGTACTATTATTGGCGGATACTTTGTAGTTACAGATGGAATTATTATTGCAATAATTTTGGGGTTTGCAATTTTGTCAATTTATTTTTATTCTACAAAAATTGTTGACTCTGGATTAGGTGAGTTTTTTGTTGCAGTGAAAGGTTCTATGATAGTAATTGGCACTTTCTTTATCCAATCAGGACAGATATCTTTCGAATCAATACTTGCAGGAATTGTTGTGGGATCTCTCTCGTCTCTAGTATTGTTTATTGCATCTTTTCCAGATCATGATGCAGACAAGTCAAAGGGACGAAAAACTTTGGTCATTGCAGTCGGTAAAAAAACTGGTTCAAAATTATTCTGGATTTTTCCTTTGGTTTCTTATCTGGCAATAATTGTTGGTGTTTCTACAAACTTGTTCCCTGTATATTCTTTGATTAGTTTTCTTAGCATTCCATTAATGATAAAATCAGGCATTGGTTTGCAAAAAAATTATGATTCTATAGATCAACTTGTACCTTACATGTCTTCTACATTGATGTTTGGCAGAATCACTGGTGTGCTGTTTGTAGTTGGTTTTTTAATTGATTCTATCACTTGACATAAATTTAGTGATGAATAGAAAAATTTCATGATCTCTGGCTTTGCTAGTACTGAAGGAACTCAAAAATTTGCTAAAAATTCAGGCGCAAATGAGAGTAATTTTAAAAAATTTGAAAATTTGTTTCTCTCCAATGTCGGTATTGGAACCTATCTTGGAGAACCAGATGCTAAAACAGATCAATTGGTAACTGATGCTGTAAAACAATCTATTTTGTTGGGTATTAACGTAGTTGATACTGCAATTAATTATAGATCTCAAAAGGCAGAACGCTCTGTTGGTAAAGCAATCTCTGAATTAATTAACGATGGTAAAATTTCACGTGATGAGATTTTTATCAGTTCAAAAAATGGATATGTCACTAATGATGCTGATGTTCAGTTGGGGTTTTGGGAATATGTTAAAGAAGAATATTCTCAAAAAGGTGTGATAAAAGAAGGCGATGTGACCTCAGGATATCATTGCATGACTGTTCCATATTTATCTGATCAGTTAGATAGAAGTTTAAAAAATCTCGATATTGAATGCCTTGATCTAATTTATCTCCATAATGCTATTGAAGGTCAAATCAAAGATGTATCTAAAGAAAAATTTTTAGAAAATCTAAAATTAGTTTTTGAATTGTATGAACAAAAACGAAAAGAAGGTAAAATTAAATTTTATGGTATGGCAACATGGGAATGCTTTAGAGTTCCATCTGATAATCCCCAATATCTCTCATTAGAAGATACGGTAAATTTAGCAAAACAAGTTGGAGGTGAAGATCATGGATTTAGATTTATTCAGTTGCCTTACAACATGAATTATGATCAAGCACTACTTGCAAAAAATCAAATACTTGGAAATGAACACGTATCAATTTTAGAATCTGCTGTTAGATTGGGAATCGGCGTGTTCACTAGCGTGCCATTTATGCAAGGACGTTTGCTTACTCCTGGGGTAATGCCTGAATTTAATGAATTAAAACCCTCTTTACGTGCCTTGCAATTCATTCGCTCAACTCCTGGTGTTTTAGCACCATTAGTAGGGCAAAAATCTGAAGCGCATGTTTTAGAAAATCTTGGAATTATGAAAATCACATCATTGTCTGAAGATGAATTTCTTGCATTGGTAAAGAAACTAACTTCCTAAGTTATTAGCCTCAAAATTTTATACAAAGATAATAAATGAGGACAATTGAGAGTCATAGTAATTTGTCTGCAAAAATATATGATTACACAAAAATTTGTGATTCAGTTTTTACAATTGATCCTAAAATTCGATTTGCTGGAGTGATAAATGAACGTGGTCGATTGGTAGCTGGTGGAATGAAGGAAAATGTTGAACCATTAGAAAGTGAAAAAGATGACGAAATGATTTTCATGGAATTGGCATTACGTGTAAAGATGAGAAAAGAGTTTGATAAACAATTGGGTCCTGTCAATTTTGCTTTGGCATCACGAGAACGTGCACTTGCAATTAGTGTAATAATTAATGATGACATTTTGTATGTAGTATCTGAGCCTGATTCTGATTATGGTTCTCTCCCCAAAAAAATTATTGAAATAATTCATTCCTAGTTTGATCGGGGTTCCAATTTTGGGACTTTGTGATCTTCTTAATTAGCAATAACATTTGATTTTTTATTATGTTGACTGATGAAAAACTTGATTCTGATTATTTAGCAATGTCTGAACTGACTAAGGAAATTGGATTGATTGTAAAAGATTCTTTTGCTGGGGGGCAAACTGATTTGTCTAGTTCGGATATTGAACATATTTTAAAAATTACCTCTGATGTAACTCATAAAATAAAATCTCAAATTCAGGAACTTACAATATGAACCGCTGTCATGATAGACATACACCTGTTTACAAAATAAAATACAAGCCTGTCACTTTTGGTGGAAATGTTAGTGAATGGTTAGTTTGTGAAACATGTTTTGGACGACAGGAATTTTTTGGTGCTACTGAAGAAATTGAATCCATTGCTTCCCTACAAAATTGTATAGAACTTGGATTGGACATTAATCATCTTTCTATTATGACTGGTACAGTTACAAAAAAACTCAAAAATTGTCTCCTAATCAATTAGGTTGAGTTCTCTACAAATGAAACTATAAATTGAATTTAAAAGTAAAAAATTTGTGCCAGTAGATCCTGTGTGTGGAATTGAACTTGATGAAGAATTAGCTTTAATTCATGATCATGATGGAAAAAAAGTCTATTTCTGTTGTTCAGGATGTAGGCGAATTTTCCTCAAAAAGCCCCGAAAATATAAAAATAATATTTAGATTGGAAATGCTCCACACATTCTACAGAATTTAGATTTACCGACATGATGTTTACAGTATGGGCATTTTTCTTCTGATTTTGGATCTGCCGGAGTACCGTACAGTTTTTTAAAAATTTCATAATAGTACATTGATTCTCTACTTCTAATTACGACATTGTCTGTTTTTTCTACAGTTAATTTTCTTTCAACAAATTGCTCTTCACCCACTATGGAATCAAAGAGATTGGTTAAACCTGCAGTTCCAGATCCATCTTGCATTGGTGATTTCTCTCTCCATGCAATTTGTTTTGGGATGTTTTTTTCAAAAGTTTTCCGTAAAATCCATTTACCTTGTCTTTTACCCTCTTCTTCTCTAACTTTGAGATTAACTGGAATTTTTTCAGCCAGTTGAATCACTTTTTCATTTAGAAATGGAGATTTTATGGTTATCCCTAATGATTTGCCTATTTCCTGTGTTGGAAAATGCATTACTGAGCATATTCTCTTAACTTCACTTTCTAATTCATCCTCGGATTTGTTTATGAGAAAACTATATCCTGCAAACAGTTCATCTGCACCATCACCTGTAATTATTGATTTTTCGCCATTGTTTTTTGCCCATTTAATTGCTAAATACATTACAACATTATTGCGAATTTCAATATCGTTAAAATTTTTTAAAATTTTAATTGTGTCTTCTACTGCTTCTAGTATTTGCTCTGTCTTGACATTGTAAATTGTTAGTGGTAGTTCCATTTCTTTTGAAATCATTTGACAATATGTCAAATCTTTTGAAACAAAATCATCTGCAATTATTGCCACTGCTTTGGGTTTTCTTTGTTTTAAAAAATATGCAATAATTGAACTATCTAAACCCCCTGATAATGATATTAAGTTTGACTTGCACTCATTACATGACTCTTCTAATGCACTGTACAGATTCTTTGAAAACTCTTCCAATACAATTGATGCAATTTTGAAATTAAAATAGCTATGCCTAATGAGAGCACATACAATAATTCATTTTTTATTGTAAACTTTAAATCCTCAATTCAATCCTTGAGGGGTATTGCTACTTCCTGCTGAAATTGAATCAAAAACTCTAATTCCTGCATTGCGGGCTATTCTTGCAAAAAAACTTGCAGAAGATCATAACATCAGAGAAGAGGAAATTTCTAAAATGTTAGGTGTAACGCAAGCTGCAATTAGCAATTATATTCGAGGTACCAGAGGTGACCCTTCTTTAATTGCAAAACTTTTGGCAGAAAAACAAGTTTCAATAATGATTGATGAACTATGTGATGGTCTATCTTCTGATATGGCCTACACCCCGTCTAGTCTTTCTAAATTTATTGGACTGTGTAATTATATCAAATCAAGTTTGTTAATTTGTGAGATACATCACAATTTGGAATCAAACATTGATGAGCAAGTTTGTAAAGAATGTGAAAATATGCTTCTTAAAGGCCCTGGAAGCGTCTACTAGTTTTTAATTAAAATAATTTCAATTGTTGATGTCATGTTGCCAATTCCTGCAGCTTCTACTGTGTCTAGATTAATTTTTTGAACTTTTGAGTTACCTTTGAGCATTTTTTCTGTAATGATGTTCGCTACTGCAACAGCATTTGGTATTGAATTTCCCCTTGATTGTAAAACTACTTTCTTTTTATTTCCTAATATTGTTAATACTTCAAGAGCTGATTCCATTACTGGATAATTTCCTATTTTTATTACGGCCTGTTCAGACTTTTCGGTCTGCTCTTGACCCCTTGTTTCAGTTGTCCCTTCCATGAGCATTATTCAATATTTAGAAATTTTGTGTTCTTTTAAGTTTTATCGACGATAGGTTCATCTTTGATATACTGTCATATACAATATTGTCTGGTAATCTGTAACTATCTCTAAAATTTTATTCGCTATTGATTATTTCTCAAAATAATCAATTGGTATGTTTTGATAATCTCCGTTTGGAAGTACACGTCTAATTGTAATTGGGATTACTCTTTGTTCTAATTCTTCCATTGAGATATCTAGTGAAATTCTTGCTGATTTTGGAATTGGGATAAATGGTGGTGCCCCTAATGATAATTGTAATGCTCTTGCTCCCATGATTCTTGCCTTTTCAAATCTTGTCAATGTCGGTGGTCCGATTGTAATTTTATTCTTCTCACAAGGAATTTCTACTGGTTCATGTTCTTCAATTCTTTCAACAACTTCTCTGTTTTCAATTTCTTTGATTCTTTTTTCAAGACTATCTTGTTCTTTTTCAGTTAATGGTTCAACAAGATCTTTTCTATCTATTAATTTTCGATATGTATCTAATGCTTTGTTTAACCCTGCATTCTCCTCAACCTCTTCATCTAATTCTTCAGGTTGTGGAGCTTCAATTAATTCAGTTTCATTAACATCAGACAAGTAAGAAAATTTCTTTAAAACGTTATATAATCTAATCATTTTAAAGTACGAATTGAGTACATCGTCAGTCTCCAGAAAACAGCTAATATTAGAAATTCGTGGAAAAGCAAAAATTTCATGTGATCTAAAACGTCACTTGTCTCCAAGAACTGTTGGAACCATTATGAGATCTTTACCGTTAGAGGGCCATGCACATTTACTTGGAAAAAGTATTCTGTATTTTGAATCTAACATTGATTCTGGAATTGAAAGATCTAAAACTGAATTCAAAAAAGGCGATGTTGCATTTTTACCCTCAACTGGAAGTTTGTGTTTTTTTCTAAATGATGCTGTATTTACAAAAACAATGACTCCTATAGGAAAATTAGGTGAAAAAATTGATGCATTAAAGGATGTTAAATCTGGAGATGTACTTTGTATTTATGAAGAAACTGCTTGATACAAATAGTGACCTGAATATCCGCCAACTCTTTTTACTATTCCTTTACTTGTAGATTCTTTTAGGAATGCATTTGCTGCAGAAATTTTAACACCTGTTTGTCTTGCAAGATCCTGAACAGTGAGAACTTTGGAATTTTGAATAATTTTTAATGCTTGTTGCTCATTTACTATAACGGTAATTTCTGCTTTCTTTGGTCCCCCTTCACCTTTGTCTTTCTTTTTCTTTGTATCTTTAGAACCTGCAGATTTGTCTTTGTTTCCTGCTGTTGGTTTCTTTCCTCCACCCATGATTTTAGAAAAAAATATTCCTCTTATAAACGATGAACCAATTTTGAAATTGCTCCTTTGTAGATAATAATAAATTTAAAAATTATTTTCAAGTATAAATAACATCTTGATTATTATTCAATATGGGAATAATTTCAAAAGGAGCAAAATGCAATTTTGAAGGCTGTGATCAAGATGGCACTCGTTCTCTAAATACTAGTAAAGTCGAAAATGCAGGGTTGCGTGTAAACTCATCTGGAAAAAAAACTGTTCTTTGTAAAGAACACTACAAAGAATACAAGAAAGAATCTAAAGATGATCGTGATCTAGAACGTGCTCGATTTGATAGGTTTTAGTTTTTCTTCTTTGATTTTTTTACTTTGTTGGCAGGATTATTGAAATAATCATCACTTAGTTTTTTGTATAGTGTGTTTAGTTTTTTGTAAAGTCTTTTTGGTTTTCTACTCTTTTGATTACTTAGAACGTACAATGCTAGAATTGGAAATGCTATGGTGGCATCCGCATAAACTGTAACCATACCGTTATGTGCATCTTGAACTTTGCCCCAACTCTTCCCTTCTTGAAGTGTTGCACCTGACAAACCTCCTGTATCTGGACGTGCATCTGTAATTTGAATAATGTAATCTTGTCCTCCATCATCTCTTTTTAGAATTTGATCTAATAGTGGTCCTGTTTGCTGAGCCGTATTCTTTGGTACTCCTCCCCCCAATTCTAAAATGCCTGATTTTTTAGAATCATACAAGATGGCGGCTTGTTCAATGATTTCTCTTACGAAATCCAAATTGTATGTTTTACCTGCTAATCTGTGTACTGCTAAATTCAAAGCTAATGATGAATCTTTCATAGTTGAAATGTATACTGGGACATCATAATCATATGCTGATGTGACAAAACTTTTTTCAGGATGTTTTGCTTTTTCTTTACTTAGTTTTCCCATTAAATTACAAAATTCTGCAGTTGTAAATGATTCATCTGGAAAATCATCTCCAAACATTTTTTGAACTAATTCATCTTGAGCTTCTAATGTTTCATGAAATTTGATATACACATCTCTAATTCTAACGATTTCATTTTCATACAATTTCATGTCATCGACATCAAAACTTCCTTGCTTTACTGGCAGTCCCCAAGCAAAATGATCCTCATGATACACATTTGCCCCTGTCGTAACAATCCAATCTACAAATCCTCTTTCAATTAATGTTTTGATTATTCCTCCAAATCCAACTGGCGTCATTGCACCTGAAACTGTTAGGCAAATTGTTGCATCCTCTTCAATCATTTTTGCATATAATTTGGCTGCATCACCTAACTGCCGTCCATTATATCCTGAACTTGCAAACACATCGACCAAGTCTTCTATGGTCATTTTTGGGTCTAGTTTGATATGTGGAATATCTTTACCATGAAACTTGTGAGGATCCATGTTTGAAAACTAATTTTTTGGTAAATAATGCTATCGAATCCTTTTTGATGGATGCTGAAAATCAAAATGTATTAAATGACCATTAAGAAATATATTTTCAAAAATTTATGGCTACAAGTTGTAATCTCTTTAATCATAGGGCTTTGTGTAGGGCTGATTTTAGGTGATGATGTGGGTGTTGGGTTAGATGATGAGACTTTAGATACTCTAACATCGTATCTGAAAATTCCTGCTAACATATTTTTGAGTATAATTCAAATGATAATTGTTCCGTTAATCTTTGCCTCCATCGTTGTAGCTATTACTAATTTAGGGGCAAAAGATAAACTAAAAACTCTGGGATTAGGCGTTGGTGTTTATTTTGTAATCACCACAACAATCGCAATACTTGTAGCCGTATTTCTTGCGTCCGTTATATCCCCTGGTAGCATTCTTGATCTTACTGCTCTTCAAGAATCTCATGATCTTTCAGATGATGATCTACAAATTAAAGATGGCTTTTCACTAGATGATATTCCAAGTATAATACCTAACATAATTCCAAGTAATCCTATTTTTTCATATCTGGAAGGGCAGATGTTTAGCATCTTGGTGATGGCACTCATTGTAGGACTGTCAATGGCAGCACTTCCAAAAGAATCAGTCAAACCATTATTGGATATATTGGAATCAATTCAAAAAATAACATTATACATTCTATTGTTTTCTATGAAGATTGTACCGTTTGCTGTTTTTGGATTAATTGTTGGAATGGTTGCCACCGTTGGTATGGGAACAATGGTTGGATTAGGGGTATACATGGGAACTGTTGTTCTGGGTCTTGGAATTATGTTGCTGGTATACATGTTGATCTTAAAGTTTGTAGCAAAAAGACCGATATCTTCTACATTTTTAAAATTCCGCAATCCGCAAACTTTGGCTTTTTCAACAGCTAGTTCAATGGCAACAATGCCTGTCACACTAAAGACTGCAGAAGATGATCTCAAGATTGATCCAAAAGTTTCAAAATTTGTAATTCCACTTGGAACTACTGTGAATATGGATGGTACTGCCTTGTATCAAGTGATAGCTGTTTTCTTTTTAGCACAACTCTTTTCAATTGAATTGAGTCTGTTGGCTATGCTTGTAATCATTGTCACCTCTCTTTTGGCTTCTATTGGAACACCTGCTGTACCAGGAGCTGGTGTAATTGTCTTATCTACCATATTGGTAACTGTGGGAATCCCTCCTGTTGGAATCTTACTATTGATTTCTGTAGATAGAATTTTAGACATGATCAGAACTATGGTTAATGTTACAGGAGATCTTACAGCTAGTTGCGTGTTTGATAAAATAACGCGAGATTAGTTCTCTAATCCTTTCTGATGGGAATTTGTGCTGATATTATTACTTATTTAGGAATAATTCTAAATGATACAGAATGAATATTGTTGATTTACATAATCCTAGACGTGTAGATCGAACTCCTGATGCTGTTAAAATTTTATTTTCTTCTGGAAATTTTATCCAAGATGAATTCAAAATTTCAAAAGTAGAATTACGACTTTATTCAGAACGAACTGATGAGAAATTAGGTGTTTTTTCTTTAATAACATCTTTTGTTGAGACTGATAAAGGATCTGTGGAAATGATTTATGATGAAGGATTTCGAGGGGAAGCATCTCTTTTGAGGGCTAGTGAATTTCTTACATCTAATTTGGGTATGTCTGGCTTGATTTTACGTTCAGTTATTACACTACGAGAAAAATTAAACTAAATTTAATTTTGGATTCATTTTAAAATAAACTGTATCTTTTTTTGATTATACTTTACCATGAATTTCCTTGCTGCTTTAATTTTATTTTTTTATCTTCAGAAATTGTGTCTAATGTGTGTGAATCATAGTTTGCTCCCTCAAAATTTGTCTCTTCTAAAACTGCTCCCTCAAAATTTGTGTGTCTGAGATTTACTCCACTGAGATTAGCTCCGCTCAAATCCACACTTCGTAAATCTGCATAAAACAAATCTGCCCCTCTGATGTCTGCTCCTCGCATATCTGCTCCATACAAATCTGCATCCCATAGCTTTGCATTGGATAGATTGGTGTTTTGTAAATCTGCACCTCGCATTTTTACATAAAACAATATTGCCCCGCTCATATCTGCTCCACTAAGATCAGTACATCTCAAATCCGCATTGTGTATATCTCTGTTTTTGAGATTCACTCCCTTCATGTTGGAATCTGAAAAATCTCTTCCAATCAATTCCTCATATTCAAAATTGGTCTTTGAGAGATTCCTTTTTCTAAAAACATCTGATGGATTCATTATGTGTATTGATTTATTGATATAGTACATTTGAATTTAGATCTAAAATGTACCTTGAGTGATTACTTGTATAGTTCCAATTCTTGTAAAATTTTACCCATGTTGTGCTTCCATCTTCGCATTTCATCAATTCCATGTGGTCTGTTTTTTTCTAACTCTTTCTTTTCTTTGAGTAGTTCTTGATGTCTATGCTCATCTTTTCTACCTTGCATGACTCATTTGTGGATATTCTGAATAAATTTCAATAGTATATCTGGGCTTACTGTTCTTCTGGAATTTCCTCGCATTCTTGAGATTTTTGAGAATCGTATATTTATGCCCGATTTAACATCTCTAAACATGCGTATATTGCAACTTCATTGTGATAACATCGAGTATACTCCAACCAAAAAGGAGATACAATCTGCTGAAGATATTGAAAATCCTCAAACTCAGAGATTGGAAGAACTTGTGGTGGTATTTGTTGCAATTGAAGACGGTGATGACTCCTCAGTGGCACAAAATGCAATCACTCAGATTAAATCATCAATGGAAAAAATTGGATCTAAAAAATTATTGTTATACCCTTATGCTCATCTTAGCTCAAATCTTGCAAAACCATCGATTGCCATTAAATTACTTAAAGAGATGGAAGATGCAGCATCCGAACTTGAAGTATCTCATTCTCCATTTGGTTGGACAAAATCTTACAAAATCCAAGTAAAGGGACATCCACTTGCAGAAAGTTCCAAAGTTGTCACAAAAGATTCTGCATCTGTAAAACCTGATGAGGAATTAACTTCTGATGCACTCAAAGGTGAATCTAAAATTCGCTCATTTTGGAAAATACTTTCTCCAGATGGAACAATGACAAATATTGGTGATTTTAATTTTGCAAAATATCCTAAACTAGAAATTTTGGCAAAATATGAATCGGCAAAAATTCGTAAAGTGGACCAACCACCACCACATGTTGCATTGATGAAGAAGATGGGAATAGCAGACTATGAACCTGCATCTGATTCTGGAAATATGAGATTTTATCCTAATGGTCGTTTGATCAAATCATTAATTGAACGATATGTTACTGACAGAGTTAAAGAATATGGTGGTTATGAAGTTGAAACTCCAATCATGTATGATTCAGAACATCCAAGTATGGTTAGTTACTTTAACCGGTTCCCTGCAAGACAATACAATATTGACTCTGAAGGCAAAAAACTCTTTTTGAGATTTGCTGCATGTTTTGGTCAATTCCTGATGGCCAATCAATACCAATTATCATACAAGAATTTGCCCTACAAACTCTATGAGTTAACTCGTTACAGCTTTAGACGTGAACAATCAGGGGAATTAGTCGGTTTAAGACGATTAAGAGCATTTACCATGCCTGACTGCCATGCATTTTGCAAAGATATGCCTCAGGCAATTGATGAAATTAAGGTAAGATTTGATCTTTCTCAAAGTGTTCTCAAAGAGCTAGGGATTGATGAAACTGACTATGATATGGCAATCAGATTCACAGAGGACTTTTACAATGAAAACAAATCATCCATTGAGGAACTCGTCAAAAAACATGGAAGACCAGTTCTTGTTGAAATGTGGAAAGAGAAATTCTTTTACTTTGTATTGAAATGGGAGTTTAATTTTATTGATGGTCTGGGAAAAGCCTCTGCTTTATCAACTGACCAGATTGATGTAGAAAATGGAAATAGATACGGAATTGATTTTGTAGATGAAAATAATGTCAAACAAAATCCAATCATATTGCACAACTCCCCTAGTGGCGCAATTGAGAGAATTATCTATGCATTGTTAGAAAAAGCTGCTAAAGATTCTCATGAGGGGCGAAAACCTCAATTCCCACTTTGGTTGGCCCCTACTCAAGTTAGAATAATTCCACTCAAAGAAGAATTCAATACATTTACTGAATCATTATCTGATAAAATTTCTGCAAGTGATGTTCGTGTTGACATTGATGATAGAAACGAAAGTATTGGAAAAAGAATACGTGAAGCTGAAAAAGAATGGATTCGATACATTTTGGTGATTGGTGAAAAAGAAGCAAATTCTCAAAATCTTAGTATACGTGATAGACAAACTGGTGATGTGCGGGAATTGTCATTTGATGATTTTATTAATGAAATTAAAGACCAAACCAAAGGAAAACCTTTCACTGGTTTGAATCTTCCAAAATATCTCTCAAAGAGACCAAATTTGATGGTGTAACTAAAATGAGCTATCTTGATCTATACATGAATAATAATCCGCTAATTACATCATCTGATGATGATTCCGAACCTGTAGCTACGATATTCGGAATACCTTTTGATGCTACTCACTCTTACAAGCCTGGTTGTAGATTTGGACCTGACGCAATTCGTGACTCTTTTAATAATATTGAGATATTTCATCCTGACCTTGGAATTGATTTAGAGACTGTCAATATTGAAGATTTGGGAAACACACGTCATACTGTTGTGGCATCTGAAATGATTGACATGGTCAAAAAAATTACTTCTGAACTTGTTGCAAAGCAAAGACAGTTGTTCATTTTGGGCGGAGAGCATTCCATTACTTATGGTACGTATACTAGTTTTCCAAAAGATACTGGATATGTTGTTTTTGATGCACACTATGATTTACGTGATGAATTTGCTGACATTAAACTAAGCCATGCATCTTACTTGAGACGCATTGTAGAAGAGAGAGGGGCTGACAATATTTTACATGTTGGAGCAAGAGCCTTTGTCAAAGAGGAATTAGAATTTCTAACTGAAAATAAAATTAAAACTATTACTTACAAGCAAATTTGTGAAGGCAAAGGTCCTAGTCTTCTAAGAGATCATGTCTCTACATTTGATACTGTATATTCTAGTTTTGATCTTGATGTGTTAGATCCTGCATATGCTCCTGGCGTTGGTAATCCTGAAGCTGATGGAATTACGTCTAGAGAACTATTTGATATGATCAACATTTTTCAGGAAACCAAAGTCACTGGTGTGGATATTGTTGAATTAAATCCATACCATGATAATGGCGCCACTGCATCATTGGCTGCAAAAATAATTTCTACTTTGATTGCAATTAATCTATCCCGAAATAATTAATTTATTCCCTAACATATGCTCAAAAATTAATCAAGAATATTGAAAAATTAACTATCCTTACAAATACTCCTTTGATTTGTTCTTTAATTTTCATATTAACATTATCTATTATTTTGCTTCAAATTTGAAAAATCTCGCTATTTGATGGATTATTGACCTATTTTGCCTCGATTTCACTCCTGTTCACTTTATTAGATGGTATTTTGGGTGTAACTCGTGTTAAATAATCTGCGAGATACTCTAAGGCCTACTTTAGAAAAAATAGGTAAGGGATTTGCATCTACAGGATTGTCTGCAAACTTTTGGACATTTGTAGGATTGGCATTTGCACTGGTGTCTGCAGTTGTTTATGGAATGGGAATAGAATATGGATTAATTCTTGGCGGTGTTTTGTTACTTGTTTCAGGATTTTTTGACATGGTAGATGGTCAAGTAGCAAGAGTTACTGGAAAGACTTCGAAAAAAGGTGAATATCTTGATTCTATGTTTGATAAGATTTCTGAAGTTGCAATATTTTTAGGACTTTTAGTTGGAGGATATGCTGAGCCGTATCTTGTATTGCTTGCAATTACATTGTCTTTGTTAGTAAGTTATGCTAGATCCAAATCTGATATTATTAACATTAAACTTCAAGGAATAGGAATTGGCGAACGAGCTGAAAGATTATTGGTGATTGCAATTATTGGAATGATTGGATTTATGGAATATGCTGTAATTATTGTAGTGATAATTGCAGGGATTACTCTAGTACAGAGAATGGTTTACACTGCTAAAAATATTAAAGAATAATTGCTAACGAAGTTTTCCACGTTTTCTTCTACTATCTGCAGATCTAATTTTTAGAATCTTAAAGTGAATTGCACATGAAATACAGTAATGTTTCAAAACTGTTGGTGATGCAATATATGCGCCTTGTGCACGTAGTTCTTTTGCTAAAGTATGTTCAACCAAATTTAATTTAGAAGTAACTTTCTTTGCCTTGTCTTTTGGGACAGTCTGTCCACAGTTTGTACATTGTACAACACCTGAAGATCCTTTTCCTCCTTTTGTACGACCTCTACTTGCACGCTTAAGTGGCATGAACATGAGCAAATTTGCCTACTTATATTCTTGTAGAATTTTAATACAAATTGGTCCTTTTGTGCCTGATTTTTAGATAAAAATCATACATGTTTTAATCCTAGATCGAAGAAATCCAATTGATACAATCATGCGTGGACTTTGCCATACTTGTTTTAGGTCGGGGGTAGAAGTGGTAATTATTCATGGTGAGATAATTTGTGAGCAATGTATTGCTGAAAAAAATGCAAAAAACTAAATCCGTACTGATTAAAAACAAGAGAAATGAAACTAGCTGTTTTTTCACATTGCGCAATTGATACAATAACTATTGATGGAAATAACTATGAGCAAATTGGTGGGGCGGCTTGTTATTCTGGTATTACAGCTCGACAATTCAAATTTGATGTGGATTTGTACACAAAGTTTGGCCCTGATTTTCCAAAACAATATCTTAATGAAGATAAAATTAATCTTGTAGATTCTGAATCTCAAAAAAATACCACCAAGTTTGCTATTTCGATAACTGGTTCTGATAGAACTCTCAAATTAGAAAATGAATGTGAAGAAATTAACTATTCTCAAAGTGCTGCAGATGCTCACCTTGTAAGCCCAATTTACCATGAAATATCTGATGAGACATTTAAAAAAATTAAGAATGATTCTAATTTCCTCTTTGTTGATCCTCAGGGATTTTTAAGACGAAAAGATTCTGAAAATAATGTTTTCTTGGAACAAACTGATCTTGATTTATCAAATGTTGATGCAATCAAGGTCAATCCTGAAGAATCAAGACAGATTGTAAATGGAACTAGTGATGAGATGATGTTGGCATTGCAAAAAAAAGGAATCAAACATGTGTTGTTAACTGACAAGGCAAATGTATCATTGTTGGTAAAAGACAAAATCTATTCAATTACTTTACCAAATAGGACTATTCACGATACCACTGGCATTGGAGATATTTTCTGTACTGCTTTTACTTGTACAATGCTTAAAGAGAAGGATTTTTTGTGGGCTCTGTGTTTTGCTGGAGGTGCTGCACAAGCGGCATTAGAATCAAAGAATGTAGGCTTACAAAAGATTCCGAAAAAAGGAACAATTGAAACGAATGCATCATATTTTTACAATTTAGTAAAATTTCGAGATTTGTAATAGAATGAATTCTAAAAAAGTTATAGATATGGAAAAAGAACTTTCAGTATTGCCTTACAGATTTGAATATTCTTTTATTCTACCAAATTGACTGTTTCTTCTATGCAGATAGGCATTTACGGTTCAGGTAGCACAGAATCAGCTGCAAAGACAATTAAAAAAATTCTTGACGAATCTGGAATTACGTCATTTCCAATTTCTAAAACTAAAAGCAAACAAGCTGATTGTATAATTGTCCTTGGGGGGGATAAGGGAGTTAGGAATTATTTTCATAGAACATTTGATTCTACTTTACCTGTACTGGGAATAAGTGAAGGTGAGGCAAGTGGATTTTTGGCTCAAATTGAATTGAGAGAATTTTCATCATATGTCAATTTATTGAAAAAACAAAACTACAAAGTAGAACAAGTACCTAGACTTGGTGTAAAAATTGATGGAAAAAATGTCTATCCGGTATTAAATGATGTTGCAGTATTTTCATCAAAGAGTGCAATGCTGATGGAGCATACTTTGCGTGTTAATGGTGATGAGGTATGGCATGATAATAGTGATGGAATAATTGTATCTACTCCAATTGGATCATCTGCATATTCAATGTCTGCTGGAGGTCCAGTATTGTTCCAAGACTCTGCAGTTTTTGAAATAATTTCTGTAAACTCTCTTGATGTAACCCGTAGACCAATCATTGTTTCAAATAGCAGTTCTATTGAAATTGATGACATATCTGCACGGTTACACTGTGAGGTTGTTTTGGATGGTTTGGATAGGTACAAAGTAAAGAAAACAGTTGAATGCACACAGTTTTTCCCACCTGCTCAAATTATTAGATTAAAAAAAGATTCAACAGCGATCTCTGCCCTTGCAAAAAAGGTCCATCTTGCTGAAGAACTTCTTAGCATGCCTCCTAGTTCTAAACTTTTATTGAAAACTCTGGAGTATGAGGGGGCTTTAACTCAAAAAGATCTTGCAAACAAAACATTACTTCCTGATAGAACTGTTCGGTTGGCTCTGAGCCATTTACTCAAAAAAGGCTATGTCAAAAAGAAAGTTTCAATTCGTGATGCAAGACAGAAAATTTATGAAATTTCAAAGATTGAGTGACTAGTTTTCATCTAATTTTGAAATTTTTTTAGTGTGTGACTCTTCATTTTCTGTAGCTTCATTGATTCTTTTTTGAATATCTATTTTGTAACACTTATCTGAACAAAATTCTTTTATTCCACTTTCATACTCTTTACCGCACTCTTTACACTTTGACAATTTATGGATTTAGAGTGTATGTTGTCTTATTTAATTTTAACAAAAATTAATTTTCCCACAGTTGGGAATTTCTAAAAATCACTACTATCTATTGAAACGAAAAGATGGATTGAACTACTAAATCAGTAGATGCTTGCAAGAGCTTGTAAATCTAAAAGTGATATTGCATTAAAGTTCATGTTGATCTTTGGTTGCATCAAATCATTTTCTACATTTGTGTGTCCTAATCCAAGTGCATGGCCTAATTCATGTCTGATGATTGATTCAAGTTGCAACTTGTTTAATTCATCTGTATTGTAGATTGTTACAAGAGCTTTTATGATATTTCCATTTGCATCATAGAACAAATTTGTATATCCGTTATAGCCATTTGAATTTGTTTTCTCACTGAGATGAATAATTATTGCCTCTGTTCTTTCAAGTTTGTATTGTATTTCTAATGTTGGAACTTTTACTCCAAATGATTTTGAAATTTCTTTGATTCCTTCATTCCATCCCAAAAATAACGTTCTTCCAGAATTTTTTACTTTTTTTGAATTGATTGCGTCTTCTACAATATCCACCTGAGTTTCACTCACCTTTGCATCTCTAACAATTAAGACTGGAATTTTATTCTCTTTTACATTCTCCCAATGTCTTAATTCACTCCATTGCTCACTATTTTCAGCCCAAATTTCTACTGGAATGAAAATAGCTATACTTACTGCCATTACTGGCAGAACCATACCTCTCACAAAGTATGAAAATCTTAATGTATCTTAATCATAAGTTTGTAATAAATATTACATACTTATTTTCACACAAATTTGTCTCAAGTAAAATGTTACAGTTAATTTTAGTCGGTAAATTTTACATGAAAAATTGTAATTATTTCAATAAATGATCAATTATTTTCAGATGCAGCTTTTATGAATGCTGAAAATACTTCTTCAGGAAACCCTGGTCTGCTATTGAATTCCGGATGGAACTGTACTCCCAGATAGAATTTATGCAAAGGAATTTCAAGTATTTCCATTCTTTTCCCACCGTCACTATCTGCAGAAAATATCAATCCGTTTCTTTCAAATTGAGGAATGTACTCTTGGTTGATTTCGTATCTATGTCTATGTCTTTTACTGATTACTGTTGAGTTGTAAATTTTCTTGGCATTTGTGTTCTCTTTGATTATTACATCATTAGCTCCTAATCGAAGTGAGCCTCCCATATCTGAAATATTTTTTTGTTCTGGAAGTAAATCTACAATTGGATTCTTTGTATCTTTTTTTATTTCTGTAGAGTTTGCATCTTCTAGATTCAATACGCTACGTCCAAATGCAATTGCAGCTAATTGGAATCCGAAACATATTCCAAGATATGGTATGTTTTTCTCCCTTGCATAATTTGCAGTTTGAATAATTCCCTCTGATCCTCGGGTGCCAAATCCGCCTGGTACTAGAATTCCGTCATATTTTGATAGTGTATTGTAATCTGTTATTGATTCAGAATCTATCCAATCGATATCAATTGATTTGCCCATTTGCGCACCTGCATGCTTTAGTGCATGGTTTACGCTCACATAACTATCAGCTAATGTGACATATTTTCCAACCATTGCAATTTTCACTTTGTTATTTTCATGGTTTATCATGTTCTGAGCAATCTTATTCCACTTGTCCCAATTAGCTGATGCATTAACCATTCCCACTTTTCCGAACTTTCTAAATATTGAATCCATGATTCCTTGGTCGTATAGCATTTGAGGCACCTCGAAAATTGATTTTGCATCGTGGCATGATAGGACATCTTTTGGTGTGACATTTGTAAACATTGCAATCTTCTTTTTTGTCTTCTCTTCTAATGGTAATGTGCATCTAACTGCCAAAAAGTCTGGCTGAATACCTATTCTTCTTAATTCCTGAACACTGTGTTGTGTTGGTTTTGTCTTTTGTTCTCCAACCACATCCAATGATGGTGCTAATGTTACATGAACAAAAATTACATTTTCTGGTCCTTCCTCGACTCTCATTTGCCTTAATGCCTCTAGAAATGGAAGTGACTCGATATCCCCTACTGTTCCACCACATTCTACAATCAAAAAGTCTAGTTTTTCCTCCTCTGCAATTTTTGAAATTCTATTTTTAATTTCATCAGTTACATGTGGGATGATCTGAACACATGCTCCTAGATATTCTCCTTTTCTTTCGGCCTCAATTACTGAAGAATATACTTGTGCTGTTGTAATGTTGTGGCTTTTTGGAATATTTTGATTTAGGAATCTTTCATAGTTTCCAATATCCATGTCACATTCTCCTCCGTCATCTGTTACGAAGACCTCTCCATGAGCTACTGGGTTCATTGTTCCGGCATCATAGTTGAGATATGGATCTATTTTGATGCATGAAACTTTTTGATCTGCTAATTGTAATAATTTTGCAATCGATGAAGTAGTTACGCCTTTTCCAAGGCCAGACATCACACCACCTGTGACAAAAATTAACTTTGTCTGCACATTAAACAAACGGGTATCTAGTTTTTGTATGTTTTGTCTATCATGCTAGGTTGAAATAGTAGAGGTTGAATTACTATGATGTGCGAGTTTATCTTTTACCTTTGTTAGTTCTATTTGTTGCAGGCTATGCCAGTTTGGCATTTGCTGAAACCACATTTGAAATTAAAATTCCTTCTGGTGCTTCTGATCCTGGCGCTCCATTTTTTTGGTCTGAAAAATCAACTGGTGTGACAACTGGTGAAATTACTGTCTTTCCAGGTGATTCTGTAATTTGGCATAATGCTGATACTGCATTTCATACAATAACCTCAGTTTCAGCAGATAGTATTCAAACAGGTGAATTTGAAGTAGATGGTAAATTTGATAGTGGATTTTTTACTGCAGGTAAATCATTTACTCAAAAATTTAACGATGTGGGTGATTTTTACTATTTTTGTAGTATTCATCCTTTCATGAATGGAGTCGTTCATGTTGTGAAAAACCCTGGCAATGTAAAATCAATAGATAATGTAGGTTCAGGGTTTAGTGATGATGGCTTAGGATTTAAGGTAAAGTATATTCTTGATACAAATTTGCAAAAAGCAGTACATGTTAATCCTGATGAGAAAAGCTTAACTTTTAGAATTTCTGGAAGTAGCGGAAATGATCAGATTACACTTGTTTTACCACCTAAATTAATTGAAAATCCAAATGCCGTATTTGTTGACGGAGTGATGACAGAATTTGAATCCGAATCCACATCCTCTGGAACTAAACTAATCCTTCCAATAACTGCAGATTCTAAAGACATCAAAATCATGGGAACTAAAGTAATTCCAGAATTTGGTTTCTTGGCAATTAGTATTTTGAGCATTGGTGTTGTTTCGATGTTGTTTTTGACTCGCTCTAAACTTTTGATGTTTAGATAATTACGATCTTTACAATTGTGAAAAATTCGTCTGTATTTCAAATGAATTTTAGGTTTTGATACCGTCCATGTTTTATTTTTCTAAAAGTATTATGTTATGAGAACCTCTAGTTTGGCGGCCATTACTGAAATCGAGTTCCCCTCAATGAAAGTTTGAAAACTTGACCGCCAGCTTTGACGTTTGTTTTAGAGAATTGTTTGTTTTTTGAGACTTTTTGTAAATGACGCAATTTTTGATTCTAGGTTGGTTTGGGGTGTTTTTTCAATTAATTTCAGATATGCACTACCGACAATTACTGCATCTGCTCCTGCTTTGATGTATTTTTTTACATCTTCAGGTGTTGATACCCCAAATCCAATCCCTACTGGAATTTTTCCTTTGGTTTGCTTCTTTACTTGCTTTATTGCATCAAGTGTGTATTTTTTAATTCCAGTTTTTACACCCGTTGTTCCAAACACTGCAACAAGATACAAAAATCCTGATGATGCTTTTGATATTTTTTGAATTCTTGTATTGCTAGTATTTGGTGAGATTAGAAATATGGTATCTGCCTTGTTTTTTGCTGCCTGTAAGTACTCTTTTGATTCCTCAATTGACATGTCAGGAAGGATAAATCCATCAATTCCTGCTTTTTTGGCTTCTGAGATGAATTTTGCATATCCTTTGTGGTATAGGATATTGGTGTAAGTCATTAAGATTAATGGAATGTCTGTCTCTTTTCTGATCTTTTTTACAAGACTGAAAAACTTTGCAATCTTTGTTCCTTTTTCTAAAGATATGGTGCTGGCATTTTGAATTACTGGACCATCTGCTAATGGATCTGAGAATGGAAATCCTAATTCAATGATATCTGCCCCTCCTTTTACTAATCCTCTCACTGTCGAGATTGTGGCTTTTTCATTTGGAAATCCTGCCATGATGTATGCTATCAGGGCTTTTTCCTTTTTTGCCTTCAACTCTGCAAATTTTTCTTTAATTCTTGTCATGTTTATTCAAATAATTTTGTACTTCTTCGATGTCTTTGTCTCCACGTCCTGAAAGTGTAACAACTATGTTTTCTGACTTTTTACTCTTTCTTGCAACTTTAACAGCTTCTGCAATTGCATGAGATGATTCCAAAGCTGGAATGATTCCTTCTGTTCTAGTTAACAACAAAAATGCATCAATAACTTCAGCATCAGTTGCTGAGTGATATTTTACTCGTTTAGTGTCTTTATAGTATGAATGCTCAGGACCCACTCCTGGATAATCTAATCCTGCTGAAATACTATGAGTCTCTGTAACTTGGCCTTCTTTATCTTGTAGTAGGTATGTCATCATTCCATGTAATACTCCCTTACTTCCTGCAGACAATGTTGCAGAATGCATTTTGGATTTTAATCCGTGACCTGCAGCCTCTACTCCTATTATTTCTGAATTAGAATCAACTAGTGGGTAGAATGTTCCAATTGCATTTGAACCTCCGCCGACACATGCAATTACAGTATCTGGTGTTTTATTGTTAATTTTTTTCATCTGTGATTTTATCTCATTTCCAATTACACTTTGAAAGTCCCTTACCATTACAGGATATGGATGAGGGCCGACTGCTGATCCTAGCAAATAGTAGGTGTTCTCTACATTTGTAATCCAGTCACGAATTGCCTCATTAATTGCATCTTTGAGTGTTTTAGAGCCTGATTTTACAGGATGAACTTTACACCCAAGCATATTCATTCGAAGTACATTTTGTTTCTGTCTAATTGTATCTCTATACCCCATGTACACTTCTGATTTCATTCCTAATGCTGCACATGCCATTGCAGTTGCAACTCCGTGTTGACCTGCACCAGTTTCTGCAATGATTCTTTTTTTGTTCATCTTTTTTGCAAGCAAAGCTTGGCCCAAAGTATTGTTTATCTTGTGAGCTCCTCCATGTAGCAAGTCTTCTCGTTTTAGATAGATTTTAGCACCTCCTATTTTTTCAGATAAATTCTTTGCATAGTATAATGGAGTTGGTCTTCCGGCATAGACTTTGAGATAGTAATCTAATTCTGCTTTGAATTTTTTATCGTTTTTAAATTTGAGATAATTTTCTTCTAGTTCCTCAATTGCTGGAACTAGTGTTTCTGGAATGTACTTTCCACCAAATTCTCCAAATCTGCCATTTTTAGGATATTTCAATACGCATTCACCAGTTTTTTTACTTGTTCTTCAATGTTGTCACTTTTCATTATGCTTGAGCCTATCAAAAACGCATCTGCTCCGCACTTTTTTAGGTATTGAATATCTTCAGGTGTATTAATTCCGCTTTCAGAAAGTATTGGTCTTGACTTTTCCACTCCTGATAGAATGTTCTCTGTAGTTTTAAGATCAATTTCTAAAGTGTCTAAATTCCTGTTGTTAATTCCAATAAGATCAGCTTTTGTGTTTAATGCATTTTCTAGTTCTTGTTTTGTATGCACTTCAAGTAAAATTTGTAATCCTTGCTTGTGTCCATAAGCGATAAACTCGTCAATGTCTGTTAGGAATTTTTGGTCATACAATGACTGAATTACCAACATGTAATCTGCACCAATCTTCTTTGCAGCATCGATTTGGATTTTATCAATCATGATATCTTTCATCAACATTGGAACATCTACTGCCTCCCTAACCTTCATGAAATACTCTGGAGAGCCATGAAACAGGTGTGGTTGAGTCAAAACTGAGAGTGCTTTTGAGCCTCCTGTAATCATCTGCTTTGCAATGCTTACGGGATCTGTCAGTGTTCTGATTTTGCCTAGGGATGGAGATGCAAATTTTACCTCTGTAAGTAATGTTGCATGAGGATTTGTTTTAATTATATGGATAAAGTCTTTGGATGACTTTTGCAAATTTGCTTCCACCTCATAAATTCCATCATTAATTGCCATCTGAGAGTTGTTTACTAGTTTTCGTAGAATATTTTCAGCCATTAGTAATCTCCTTTAATTTTGAGATGTCTCCTGTATCTTGTACAAACTTTTCTAACAATGAAAATGCTTTTCCATTCTTTATTGTATCTAGTGCAAGTTCTACTGCTTCCTCAAAGTTTTTAGAAATGTTTGCAACAATTAATCCTCCTGCTGCATTTAGTGCTGTAGTTTCAATCATTGCTTGGTTTGCTGTATTGTTTAACACTTCTACAAATGATTTTATCGCATCTTCTTTTGTACTAATTTGAATATCTTTTAATGTTGATTTGTGCAATCCTACAATTTCAGGATCAATTGCATTCATTAACACTTTGTCATTTTTCAATACACATACGCGATTAACTGCACTTGTTGAAAATTCATCCATTCCATCATCTGAGCGAACAGTCATGATGTTCTCAGCCCCTTTTCTTTTTAGTAATAATGGTAATCTATCCAAATATTCAATTGAGAATACTCCTACTAGTTGATTTTTTACATCTGCAGGATTTGATAGTGGTCCTAGAAGATTAAATGCCGTTCTTTTACCAAGTTGCTTTCTTGCAGTAGAGACATGTTTCATTGCTGGATGGAACTTTTGTGCAAACATAAAACAGATGTTGTGTTTTTGTAGAATCTCTGCAATCTTTGCCGGCTCTGAACTCAAATCATATCCGAAATGTTCAAAAATATCTGCACTCCCTGAAACTCCTGAACTTGAACGGTTTCCATGCTTTGCCACCACTCCACCTGCAGCTGCTACCACAAATGATGCCGTTGTGGATATGTTGAATGTTTGGAGTTTGTCCCCTCCAGTTCCGCACATATCGATGAGTTTTCCTTGATTTTTAGCCTCAACTTTGAGTGAAAATTCCTGCATTTTATCTAGCATTCCTAATAGTTCATCATCAGTTTCACCCTTGTCTGCCAAATATGACAAAAAATCTGCATTTTCTAAATCATCTGTTTTGCCCGAGAGAACATCTGTCATGACTTTGTTCATCTCGTCATATGTAAGATCTGTTTTTTCTTGTAGTTTTGAAATGATATCTGTGATCATTTTTTTCTCTCCTTTACTTGGTTGATGAAATTGCCTAGAATCTTTTTCCCATCTTCAGTCATTATAGATTCTGGATGAAACTGCACTCCTTGAATTAAAAATTCTTTATGTTCAATTGCCATGACTTCCCCATCATCTCCTGCAGTAGCTATGACTTTGAGTACCTCTGGAATTACTGTTTTATCTCCAACCAAACTATGATATCTTGTTGCCCTAAATGGATTCTTTACACCTGCAAACAGTTTTGATTCAATGTAGTCTACTGGACTAGTCTTTCCATGTCTTACACATCCTGCATTTGTAACTTTACCTCCAAATGCATCAATGATTCCTTGATGTCCGAGACATACTCCTAAAATTGGAGTGCTTGGTCCCATGTCTTTGATCACTTCTGAACACACTCCGAAATATTTTTTGTCTTCTGGTGTTCCTGGTCCTGGAGAAATTATTATTGCATCATAATTTTTATCTTTAATCTGCTGTAGGGTGATTTTGTCATTTCTAATCACATCACAATTTACTCCAAGCTCTCCAAGATACTGTGCAATGTTATACACGAATGAATCGTAGTTGTCGATAATTAGAAATTTCAACTTGTTGCCTCCTTTAATGCTTGAAGCATTGCTCCTGCTTTATGTTCCGTTTCCTTGAATTCATTTTCTGCAATAGAGTCTGATACTATGCCTGCCCCTGATTGAACAAAGCCCTTGTCATTTTCTATGAAGATACTTCTAATTGCAATTGCAAAGTCACAGCATCCATTGTATGAGAAATATCCGACAGCCCCTGCATATGGTCCTCTAGCTTCTGTCTCTAATTCATCAATAATCTCCATTGCTCTAACCTTTGGTGCTCCTGATACTGTTCCTGCAGGAAATACTGCCTGAAATGCATCAAACATATCGTTTTCAGGTGCCAAATTCCCTACCACATGACTAACTATGTGCTGAACATGGCTGAATCGCTTTATCTCCATTAGTGATTCTGGATGGACAGTTCCATACTTGCAAATTCTGCCAATATCATTTCTCCCCAAATCTACAAGCATTGTGTGCTCTGCCAGTTCTTTCTCATCGTGGATTAATTCTTCAGATAATACTTTGTTTTTTTCCTCGTCATCTGTAATTTTCCTAGTTCCTGCAATTGGAAATGTCTCAACTTTATCATCTGTAATTCTAACTAGCATTTCAGGAGATGCTCCGATAATTGTTTTGTTTCCTTGTTTTAGATGATACATGTAGGGTGAAGGATTTAGTTTTCTCAATGTTTTGTAAAGTGTTAGATTGTCCCCTGTTGTATCAAAAACAAACTTTCTTGATAATACAACTTGGAAAATATCTCCATCATGGATGTATTTTTTTGCCTTGTTTACAATTTCTGAATATTTTGTTTCATCCATGTTTGGTGTCACTTCGCTTGCATGGAATTTTTCAAAAGTATCATCACTCATTACAAATTTATCAAATCTGTTTTCATCATGGTAAAAGTAGAATAGTTTTTCATGTATTTTGTCATAGAGAATTCCGTCATCATAAATTCCAAATTCAATTAATGGCTGTGGTGTATTGTGAGAGTTGCTTATGTTTTCTACTAATCTGATTGCATCATAGTTTACTACACCTACTGCTCCTCCTAAATATCGATAACTTTGATCATCAGATTTTCCTAATAGTTTCTTTAGTTCTTCAAATGGATTTGTGGTTTGGATGACTGTAGTTTTTCCATTCTCAATGATTTCTACCTTATCTGAATATCCTTTGAGGATTATTTTTGGGTCAAATCCCATAACTGATGTTTCAGCTAGAACTTCAGGTCCTGTTAGAGATTCAAAGAGAAATGAATGTGAATAGTTTCTTGAAATTTTATTGTAAATTTGAAATTGGTTTTCAGATAAATCTAGGGGTATTACTTTTGCTTGTGTCTTTCCAAAGGTGTCCACCCATAAACAAAATTTTGGTGGTTTATTATTTAAATTGATAAGATAATTCTGATCTCTCTGGGTTTGGTTGAAATTGTTGATCTCTTAGGCACGGTATTATTACGGTATGGTACGGTACCTTTATAGTCTAGTTGATCGTACTATAATCACCATGCAGGGGGCAAACCAAACAATCATGCAGAAAATGCATATTCTCAAATCACAAACTATCTCATCTTCGGTAAGTAAGGTGGAATGCTACATTTGTGGGAAGGGAATTGATGAGGGTCATAGTATTACTGCAAAAACATTACCTAATGGAATAGTATTATTTTGTGATGTTCATTATCCATTACAGTAATTGCGATCAAAAGTTCCATTTCGGAATGTATTTTTTGTTTTAAATTCCGTCATCATTATGTGTACTTTATGTATAGTATATTCATGGTACAATGCCCACACTGTGAAATACAATTAATCAGTTCAGGTTTTCTAAGCAGACATGTGAGAACATTGCATGCACCTGAAAGATCAATTGCAAATTTACAATAAATTAAACGCAGAGAAGAACTCCTTTGCGCCGTTTTTAGAGAGTTCTTTATTTTTTGTTTGACAATAGTTTGTGGTAAATGTACATTTTGGACATCCTCCCCAGTTCTTTTCACCTTTCTGATTTTTATCAGTTGGACAATCACAGTCATTTATCAGTGAATATCCTGTGTTGAGTATCTTTTCAAACTCGTCATAGATGATTTTACTGCATCCGTTAAACCCATCTGATGAATTATCATAGATGTAGATTACTCCTTTTTCATAATATACATCAATATCACTTGATTCAGCTTTTGTCATAATCTTACTTGCGTTTACTAGAACATGTGATATGGTGTGAACTATGGGGTCATTGACAATTGGACTTTTTGAATCAGAGCTATTTTTTGAGATAAATTCTGGAGGTAGTATTATACTAACTGCTGAGTGCTTTGACTTCCAATGAAAATTTCTCCATGATGATGTGTTGGCACCGTTATGCATTTCATATTGGTCTGTTGTTTCGTTATAGTTTCCTTTCATGTATCCTGTAATAGTTCTATCAAGGGAGATAATTCCATAGCGCAGGGATATTTTTCTCTCCTTGAAATTGATTTCTCTATGAATGGCTTTGCCTTCAGATGTTTGAATTATTGCTGTTCTTACAATTGGAATGGTTCTCTTTTGTTTTTCATGTGATTTTACAAGATACGCTCTTGCTCCGTTTTGAGATTTTATCAATGAATTTACTTCATAGTTTTGTTTATTGAAGTGATAAATTGCCTTTTGATGTAGTTGATAATATCCTACAGGGACTCCTCTAGTTCCTATTTTTCTTGAATTATAATAAATTGAAATCTCTCCTGATGCTCCACGTAAATTTACACTGTTTGCAAAGTCAAAGAACTGCGATTTGTCTGACTCATCCATTGCTTGGTCTTCGATATCCACTGACTCTTCATGTTTTTCAGAAATTATTGGATTTTTCTTGTTAATTGGAATAACGTGGTCTTGTGATAGATACTCATCAATATGCCGTGCAAAATAGTGACATGCCGCATCGTCTGGATCAAAAACACAGATAGCATAAGATTTCTGACCCTTCCTTCCTGCTCTGCCTATTCTTTGAATAAACGAATCAAACTCATTTTTAAATGCAGAGATAACTACATCCACGTGTCCTATGTCTATTCCCAATTCCAAAGTTGGAGTACATGAAAGTACGTCTAGCTCTCCTGCTTTCATTTGAGATTCGTACAGTTTCCTATCCTTTTGATCAAGGCCTCCTCTATGTATTTGAATTCTAATCCCACTGTTTGCCTCCTCAACATTTGATGCTAAAAATTCTGCATCATTGTGAGAGTTACTAAAGACTAGTTGCGTTGAATTGTTCTTGTAACAAATTGATGATAGCATCTCCATTGTGGTTCTTTGTTTAAATTTTCTAGGCATCACAAAAAACATGTGCATGTTTTGTTTTCGTCTAAATTTACTTTTGATATATGTAAATGAATCTTCAGGCAAATCAAACATGTTTGAGAAAAATTCCTTTGAATTGTCAAGTGTAGCTGACGCTCCTACAAATTGGACTTTACCCATGAATCTTTTCATTCTTTTTAACACGTGATACACATTGGAGCCATGAAAACTGGTGTAGGAATGTGCCTCATCCATTACGATAATTTTTGCATTCTTGAATAGTTCATTCCATTTTTTGTCTTGTAAAATTAAATGGTAATTGATAAAATCAAAATTTGTTGCAATGATTAGGGATTTCTGACTTGCATCTGAAATTATCATGTCTTTGTAGTCTGTACTTTGTCCTCCGTGAATCGAGTAGACTGCCATTTTCTCTGATAATTTACATTTCTGAATTAAATCTGAAATCTTTGATACTTGGTCATCAATTAACGCATTTAGTGGATACACAAGTAATGTGAAAACTCCAGGGGTTGGATTCTCTGAAATTTTCTGCAAAACTGGGATTGCAAACGCTTCAGTTTTTCCAGACCCCGTAGGTGCTGAAATAATTGAATTTTCTCCCCTTAGAATTGCTCTAACTGCTTCCTCTTGGAATGGTAATAATCCTGTGAAGCCATACTTTGCCAATCCTTTGATAATATTTTCTGATAACACATCACTTAGAGTTTCAATTGGAATCTTTTCAGCTTCTGGCGCAATTAGTCTTTGATAATGAATTAGTGCAAGGGATTCTTCCTTGTGCCCTTGAACTATCTCTCGAATTATGGGGTCATTGTCAATTAATGATTTTGGAATTTTAGAAAGATCATACATGATGCTTTCAGGTAATGGAATTTTATTTTCAGGTTCTTTTGGTTTTGGTTTTGAATATTTTTTAATTTCATCTGGATAGTATGACATTCCAGATTCTGATGGACCATCACATCTGTGTGGCTCATCTGTCCTTGAATCAATTGGGATAAATTTCCCGCTATCAGACTTGAATCCCTCATCCCAGTAAATCTCAGCACCGCAACCTTTGGAGCATTGTTTAGTTTTTCCTGAATAGTTTACACCGTATGTTGGGGTTTTGACCAGAATCTTTTCGGGGTTACATTTTGGACAAACCCATGGACCTCCAACATCTTCATAGCTTTGAACGAGCCTAGAATCACAGTTGGGGCAAAATTTCATGAATAAATTTTTAGACTAAATTACCATTAATGAACCGATGAGATCAAAAAATTAGTCATTATTTTTTCAATTCTAACTCTAAAATTGACAAACTAAAAGATAAAACATAATTTAATTTCAAACCTTCCATATTCCACATTTTTGATGGTATTAGTTGAGAGTTGAAGTATTGTCTTCTCTATGTCTATAATTATAATGACATCTCTTGTTGCAAAACCAGTCCATTCCACCAAGATATTCTACACGGTCTGACTTTCCACAAAATGTGCATTTTATGAAATGTTTCATGTTTTTTTCTTTGTTCATTACAGTGCCTCTTTTCTTGATTTATGATACAATACACAGTTTATAGTGTAGATGAAGTATAATAATGCAGAATGATTTTTTGCATTTTAGTTCGATTTAGGAGCACATTTGACATGATGAGAATTTTTTCCTAGGGGTTGAAAAATTAAATGACTAGATTTGATAATGTAAATGAAAAAAATTATGGGAAAATAAAAAGAGGATTAAAAAAGTCATTTAAGACAATTCCTTGTCTAAGTGATAGTAGATCTATAATTGAAACTTTTGATATAGTCCTGACAAATTCCAAATTACCTGTTACTTATTTCAAAACAAAAACACTTGAAATCAAGGATGACTCTTCAAAGGATTCAAAAAAAATAATTGAAGTTATACACGGTATTCTAAATATTGCTTAAGAAGAATATCGAAATTTAATCTTGAATTCATCACTAAACACCTAAACGTATAAGACCAAGTTTTGTGTGAAATAATCATGGGATGGAAAAAAACTTTAAGTAAATTTTGTATCATGAAAAAGGTTAGAGATAAGGCAAACGAGCCTGATGAAGAGGAATCTTCATAATTATTTAAAAAATTATTAATCAATTTACTGCAAATGCTATCATGCCATTAGACAAGATGCCAGAACCTGATGAGTATGTTCTTACACACAATTCTAAAGTATTACACGCAAAGGGTCAACCTATTGCATGTATAATTGACAACCAAAATGATTCTCAGTATGCATCACTGCCAAACGATCCTTCATTGAAGGCAAGCTTGATTGGATTTTTAAATAAACATGACGATCTGGGACTGCTCATGGGATTCAAGTTAAAAATACAAACTGATTCTGAATTTTTAGAGTATACTGTATATCCTGATGAGGAGTTTATTGATACTGTAATTTATGATGAAGCAATTCACATTATCAATGATTCAATGGAGAATCTTTTCTCACTGAGAAAAATCGTAACGGATCAATTTGTAAAAACTAGATCTGAGTTTGAGAAATTTAAAAAAATGATGTGACATCCAAATCATTCAATAACTACTAGAATCAAAAAATTTTAGTGGCAAGTTTTACACAGATGCTAAAGGCAAGAGAGCCTACCCTTTTGGATAGGGAAGATGGACATTGGTATCAGACCAAGTTTGACAAAATTTATCCCTCAATCAGCACTATCCTTTCGGCAACTGCTCCAGAACACAAGAAAAATGGGTTGCAATCATGGAAAGAAAATGAGCCCGCTCATGAATATATTACAAAACAAGCCCAAGACATTGGTACACAGTCCCACAAAATGATAGAAGACTATCTTGGCAATAAACTTGCAATGGAAGAATTTGATTTACTACCTATTGCACATTTTAATAATTTGAAACCTTTTCTTGATAACATTTCAGATGTCACATCCATTGAGCAGAGAATGTATTCTGACAAATTACAAGTTGCAGGTACTAGTGATTTGATTGCAGAATACAATGGGGAATTATCTATCATTGATTACAAAACAAAGCGCAAGCCTCAGATTGATGAATACATGTACGAATATTATTTGCAAACTACATGTTATGCCCATATGTTTGAAGAAGTAACTGGTCAGAAAATCAATCAGGTGGTAATCTTGGTTAGTAGTGAGAAGAATACTAGGCAGGAATTTATCAAAACATGTGATGAGTATGTAGGGCCTATGATGGAGCGAGTAGAGAAATACTATCTGAATAATTTACAATAAATCAAGATAGGTTGTCTAATTTATTATCTAATTCTTGTACTTGTTTTGTCAAATCACTGACTAGATTATCTAGGCCATCTGGGTTTTTTTCGGGTTCTTGTGTTTTCCCATTTGACCAATCAAACATTGCAGATAGTATCTCCATTGCTTGGGATGAATAGTCGGCTAAATCTTTGATGTTTAATTGTATCTTGTTTTCATTCTTGTGATTAATTATTAAAATGCCTATTTTTTCAATTACAAATTGCTGTTGAGTTGTTGCTTTTCTAAAATCTAGTAAGAATAATCCATTAATTGAATTTTGTAATTTGCCATTATACTTCATTTTTTTACAAATTCGTTCTATCATTTGCTCTAATGTGGTATCTTTACCAAAACCTTCATCTAGTTTTATTGGATTGATAATGATTTTCAAGAATTTCTTTATTGCATCAAGATGAGAATTAATGTATGACATCTCTGAGTAAATTATAAAATTTGTCAACTCTTCATTTTTTGTCTCAAATGTATCTAGTTTACTAATTAACTCACTCATTGAATGTGAGAATGACTTTCTAAATTTTATAAAATTCCTGAAAAATTCCTCATCAAGGTATTCCTTGTTGAACTGCACTAGTCCTTTTGATTCAATATCCTTCAGAATTACAACTGTGGCTTTGTAGTTTGGATCAAGTGTCAATAATTTTTTTGAAATTTCTGTGAACTTAAGCTTATTGGAGTTTAGATTCTATTTCTCTGATTTATCTAGCTTTTTTTCCAGCCTTTCCATCTGCTTCTAAATTCTATCTCTTCTTTTCTTTCTATGATCTTTCGACGATTCATTTCCAGCTGTTTCATCTTTTTTTGTAGTTTATCCCATTCTTCTTTAATTTCTGCCCTTTTGGTGGGGTCTTTTGTACTCCTGTATTCATGTTTTAGAACGTTCCATTGCTTAGTTACCTCCTCAATCTCATAATTTGCTGCAATCAGTTCCTTTGATACCTCTACAATTGGCTCATCCATTGATTAATTCTTAAGCGATCTCCAAACTTAAGCCTATTGATTATTTTTAATTTTTAGAATTAAAAAATGAACATACTGTTAGCTATTGGTTTATGGAATTTGAAAAGAGAGGATTATCTCTTTGATTGTTTTACATTGTTTTATGATGACTGAGAAAGAAATTCAACTATTGAAAAAAGAATTACTTGAGAAAATTAATTCAGGAGATAATTCATACTATGGATTATCTTTAGAGAACCTAGTTTTAAAAAATTAATTTTTTTATGACTATGATTAGTTCCAACTAATTAGAAGAAGCTAATTAGGAGACTCTAATTTTCCTAGTGTTTAAATCAACCAATGGGTATTTTGTAATATGAAACAAGATTCATGCAGACGATGTGGTAATGAATTGCAAGTTAACAGAAAATGTGACATTTGTAACAAAGAAAACCAATTCTATTGTGATGAGTGTGGTTATGAAACAATAGAACAGATTCATTTTGAATGCATGATGAATGGTCTTAAGACAACTTCTATTACAAACTAATTACGCAGAAATAAATTATACTACAAATAATATCAATCATGGCAGATAAAATTACTGCAAAAGAACTAATGTCACAAAAAAATGATTTTGTAATCATTGATGTCAGAGAATCTGATGAACTAGGGGGTGGAAAAATTGAAAACTCTATTCATATGCCTTTGGGATTGAGCATTAGAAACGCAAAGAAAAAACAGATTGAAGACTATAGGGATAAGAAAATCTGCACTTACTGTGGAACCGGCTATAGGGGAAACATTGCAGCTGATGAACTGGTAAAAGAGGGATTCAATGCAGTAACTTTAGACGGTGGTTATTCTTCATGGGATCAATCTTAATTTTTTTATTCATTCCAGATTGTTTGTGTTTTAAGCCAGGCAATCAAATCTTTGTATAGTTTACTTTTTTGCATGTTTAATACACCAATTTCTAAATTAGTTGAGGATTTTACTGTCTTTGTGTAATTCTCATAAACTGCAAAAATGATCTTATCTAGAAACATTTCATTTTGCATCTCTTTTTTTGCCAGTTCTTCAGATTCAGTCATTGCAAAGCTTGCAAACAATACTCCATCAACCCAGTATGCATTTGCTGCATCTAACGATGACATCATGCCGATTAGATCGTCTAGATTTAGCTTTATCATGTCTCTGACGTAGATTTTGTCATATGGTTTATGGACAAATTCTGTCATGACGTTTCCTTTTTGTTTGGTTTAAAGAACATTTTGGAAATTTTATAACTAGTTTTTTTAGAATAATGTCATGAGTGATGATGAATCATCAGAACATGAAATGTTTGTAACAGAATTCCCAAAGAAAGGATTTGGAATTGTTGATTATCTTCAAGGACGGATGCATTTTTCTATAATGGACCAGATGAAGCTAATGCACAAATCAGGAATGAGTCAAGAGGAGATCAAAAAGACATTGCTTTCAAATATAACTGAGATTATAGATAATTTTGAACCTGAATCAAAAAGTCCTTGAGTCTAGTTTTGTAGATTCAGCCATGATGATTTTGTGACATTGACATGTGCAATTAGTATGAGGCATGTCATTATCCATCCTGTATTTGCACTCTTTAGTGTGCTCTAGCATCATTTTTTAAAAATCCCTCTTTACCATATCATGATATTTTCCATATACTAGAAAAGAGTTGAGTTATTTTAAGAAATTCTTACAAAATCAGGATTTTGCAATATCGTAATCTTCCTTACCGTTTCCAAATTTCTGAGTGATGATTTTTACTCTGTATTTTTTCCCTCTTTGAATATCTTGAGATAATATTGTCGGTTTACCATTATCATAAAATTTTGCAACGATCATTTTTCTTGAAGTGTAAAAGTTCTTTACTCCATCAAATGATTCTTCAGTTTCAATATTAACTTCAGTGATTGTTTCTTTCCCTACTTTTCTTTCAACGCTTTCAACTTTTACAATGGTAAAAACTCCCTTGTCATCTAGTTTTGAAAGTGAAGCTTCGGCCATCTTTACTCATCATCTTGCCCGTCAGTATTGATATTATCACATTCAGGCATTGACATTGATATTTGATCATTTTGTTTTATCAAAAAATCTAATGTATTCATGAATTTTCTACCATACTTTTGAACTTAAGCGTATTGCCAAAAGAGTTTAGAGTTTTATCACTCAAAATCCCATTCAGGAATAAATACAATTTCATCTCTTCCTAAATTTAACATAGAAAATGGCATGTTCTTTGTTAATCTCATCGCTGGTTCATAACAATTTAGACTATTGCAGTCCAAGCATATCCAACTACCTCCATCTACATGAGTCATGATCATTTGTAGATCATCGCTATTGCAATGGTAACAAATTTCTGGAATTTGTTCTAACTGCCTAGCCCTTGAAATTATTAGTCTTCCATCTTTATCGTAATCGGCCATTAGTCTTTCTGTAAAAATTATGAACTTAAATCTTGTTTGGATGATTTTTTCAAATCAAAATACTCTACTAATGCGTCACTGAATTCTTTTAATTTTATTTCATCAAACTTTGATTCTTTTAGTTCTTCCCAATTTTTTTCAATATTTTCTTTGAGAACAAAAAGAGTGCGCTTGTCATCACAATGCATGATTGTACATCTCTGATACAGAATTTATCTATATTGTTGATTCCACTGGGATGGAAATTTTCTTTTTTGCAACTTTGACTGCGATAATTCCCATTATGGCTCCAGGTATGGCCATAAATCCTAGATTTATCGCCAATGTCTCTGCAAATTCTGGTAGTAATGTATATCCTGAGACTCCATTAAATACGTAAAATTGAATAAATGACATTCCGACCAAAGGCATACTATACACCAAAAACACTGCACCAACTAATGCCCCTGCAATTTCTTCTTTGAATTTACCAATTTTGATTTTATTATTGATAATTCCATCAGCAACTAATGCAATTATCATTGGAACTGCAAACCATGGAAGATATCCCCACAATGCAGTGGCTGGAATGACATTTGCAGTTACATTGAGAATTATCAGTCCTGCAGCTGATACACTAGCCCATCCAAATTTTTTCATGGATTTTGCAGCTCCCCAGAAAATTAATGTGCAGAAAAACGGCATGGTGACTGCAAGAATAATTCCTGCAACATATGGATCCGGATTCAAGTTCATTGTTTCACCTTTAGAAATTGGCAAGGTAAATTGAAAAATAAATGCAATTACGATAAACCATAATGCTGAAAATCCAACTGTGATTGAAGGTTTTGTCACTTTGAAATTGTATTGAATCATTCTTGTTAATCCTATGACAATTCCAACTGACTGTATCAAAATCCCAGTAATTAGGGTCAAGTGTGTTGGACTGAGTAATCCATCTGTTCCAAATAGTTCATGCCATAGATAATCTCCAGGACCTGCAACAACCTGGATTACGCTACCAATTATGATTAATTTTAATCCCAAAGAAAATGATTTGCGGAGAATTTCTTTATCTTTAACAATCATTCCCAATGCTGTAATTGCTGCAATCAGCGATATTCCAACTCCAGAATATAACACTGCGTGAGGTGGTGTGAAAAATGATTCAGGCGCACCCAATGCGTGACTAGTAATGTCCCAACTTCCTCCCCATATCTCTAAAACACTACCAAATAATGAAATAATTAAAACAACCGTCAGTATTTTTGGTGTCAATTTCATATTACAAGACAAAAAAGTATCTTTATCAATATTGTGAATTAAAAAATAATGCTTTAGATTGTCTAAAGCAGTTCGTCAGTGCTATTGGGTTTCTCCAGTTTACACCAACAGTTAGGGCTGCAAATGTTTCCAGGCAATTTATTCGTCTGACACTAGCCAAGAAAGGCCGATTGCTTCTTCCCAATTTTGTTGATTATTGTTATCTTCCATAATGTATCATTGGAGAATTTTCTATTTAACGAAGATGAACGATTTCTCAGTACGATTTCTCAGTACGATTTCTCAGTACGATTTCTCAGTACGATTTCTCAGTACGATTTCTCAGTACGATTTCTCAGTACGATTTCTCAGTACGATTTCTCAGTACGATTTCTCAGTACGAAAGAGTAGTAATGCATTATATTCAAATTAAATAATTACTGTTACCCGACCATACCTGGTGATGATTCAATCCTAGAATTTTTGAATCTCACCTTTTTAATTCTGAGAGTTTGCAGTTTTCTCGTAATAGTATTCTTGCCTTTTCAAATCTTTTTCAGAAATAATTCGGCATTTTCGCATTGGAACTAGTCGTGAAATTTGCTCATATGTGTTCATGTCTCTGACATCTGCAGCATATGCAATTTGTAATAGTGGTGGTTTTTCTATAATCATTGGTTTTGCCTGTTCATATCCTCCACTCTGTCTCATACCCGTTCGAAACAATCCTAGATGACTGTTATTTTTTGAAATTTGAGGATCCTGATAACAACAAATTGCAAATTCATCATTTTCTTTCTCAATGATAGTTAATCTCGTAAATTTATCACTCCAATCTTCAATCTCTTTGGCAATGGCTAGTGCCTCATTTTTGTCCTCAAAAACTGTGGATACTACCAATCTATCTTTTTCATAAGCCCAAGAAATTCCGTAAAAATTGTTCTTCCATGTAATATCTAAAGACATGTTTTCATCTGATGTCTATTCAAATTAATGCTTTCTAATTCTTTAGTCTAAATAAAAAAAACTAATCTAGCACTGTTTTTCACATTCACATTGTCTACTAGTAAACAAATTCTTGAATGCTTCAAATCTTGACTGTCCAATTACTGGTTTTTGTCTTCCGACAATTTTGAATAGATTGATTCCAGTCTCAGAGCTAGTTCCCTTTAGTGCCCAGGATCCATTCTTCATTAGATATGGTTTTGGATTGTTCATTGACACTTTCTTTTTTGCTTTGATATCATATGCCTCTATTGTTGACATGAGCCATGATGGCAAAATTCGTATTACAGATTTAAAGTGAGTTTTTTCTCAGTGTTAAGCTTAAAAATAATATTTCTTTATGCCTGTTTTAATTTTACAAAAATAAATTATTGTGTGATTGGGCTTATCTCACAATCACACTCTTCTCGTTTTCCACAGTATGGACAGTTGCAGTTGCAATAAATCAGGGCAACGCCGCATGTTCTGCATTTTGTATACTCTGCAAAGTCATCGTTCATGGTATTATTTGGCATGATGAATTGATAAATTAAACGTGGCAAATTCTAAAAATTAGTTTTATTATTTTCATTTTACTAAACAAATGTTTAAAAAATCATTACATGATCTTTTATATCTCGAGCCTGAATGATTATTGACGCCTTCGTTTAGTGGTCTATGCATGCTATAAACGACCACTATTCCAAGACGTTGGTTATCTCTTTTTCAATAATGCTTCTTCAGGAGTTTTCTCTTTGTTTGATTCCCAATGCCAATTATGATGTTTCTTCCAATGGGTTTCTAATTTTTCAGTAGTTGGCTCTTTTCCTAATGGAGTACCGCATAATTTACACTGTATCATTTTTTACCTCTTTTTGCTTTTTCTTTTTTGGTTTTATTATGGGATGACATTGCACTGGTAAATTTTCATCATCCATGCATTTTGTACTGATAATTTAGAATTAAGAGTTTTCTTTTTTTGGTTTGGGTTTTACTTTGGATTTTTTATTTTTATCTTGATATTTCTGCTTTTTTCTTTTTTGCTCTAAATCTAATATTGAATATGTTTTTCCCATTTCACATAGTTTCATTTCACCTGTATGATCATCATGAATTGATTCAAAGGAACCGCTGGATAATAATTCGCCCACAATACTCCATGCCATGTCTTCAGATACGTCAAACTTGTATGATATGGTTGAAACTTTGGTAAAGTATCCATTTTGAGAATTCCTCTTTACAAAACTTTCTACCTTTTGCTCTGCTGTCAATGATAGTTCTCTTTTTTTAAAATTTCTATATGGTTTTCTCTCAGACATTATCTCATTATCCCTTTATCTTGTATTTTAGCTCAATCCTTTGAATGTAATGTGTCCGGATCATTGTTGCCTGGCAAATATTTATCTCCTAACTTGTTTTGCATTCTCTCATCAAATTCTTCTTGCAATCGTGTGAGGTATAGTTCAGCTTCTGTTTCATCATCTGGAATTCCAGTATCTGTATTGAAATTAAATCCAGTTGCCAGATGATAAAACTCCTCAAAGAATTCTTTACAGTCAATTACATCTGCTTTTTCATCTATAGTTACTACTAGAGCCTCGTTTTCTATTCTAAAATTAAGGCAAACTTCCTCCTCTATCATAATATCTGCCATAACTGACATGAGATAAACCACGTATTTTGAGTCTAATTTGCCTTGGTCTTTATTTGAAATCCATAATTCGTAGCCGTCCAGAAAATTATCAAATGTCCTAACTACTATATCTCGAATAAACACATCAGGATTTGCCATTTTTGTATTCCATGATTCAAAACTATTGGGTTCTGCATAGACTGTATCAAAAGTTAATTCCTCATTTAGTTGCTCAAACTCCCAAATCTGTTTGTTAGTCCACATTGGGGAGTATTCTTGAATTAATTTTTTGGTACTTTGATTCAATGAAATTTGTGTTTTTTTCTTCTGTTTAATCTTATCTTGACCTAGTTTATTCCTGATTTGAGAAATTCTATGGTGCATTCAGCAAGTTCTTTACTTGAATGTTTTTTGATATCATGTTTGCAATTTGGACATATTCCTGACTCTTCTTCTGTAAATTCATCCCCTACTTGCTTCATACAGCATTCCATTAGTTCTTCAGTAGAATGTGATTCCATTGCAAGTTTACACGTCGGACATTCAGTCAAAGTTGAATTCTTCAAAACTTTGTTGTTATTAAATTATATTTGATTTTGCAAATGGTCTGATATGTCAATTATTGATAAATTTCAAAACACATTACATTGCATGTGTAAAGAAGATGTAATTTTTGAAATTATAGATGATGTTGAATGTGATTGGGGAATTCACACTGTAATTCAATGTCCAAAATGTGAAGAATTGTTTTCAATTGATTGTGGATGTCCTGCTTTTCAAGATGTTATGAAATTGACATTGTTAAATCAAAATTTATTTTCAGATGAGCAAAACTCTAACTATTTGAAAAACTCTCATCCCAATTAAAATTCTGGGCCACAGATAAAATTGGTAATCAATGTCGAGTGCGTTAGGCGATTACCAACATCCAGCTATTCTATGGCAATGATTCTAATTCGATAATTCTTTTAAAATAAAAAAAGTATGAAAAAGTTGATTTAGTTTATCAAAAAATTCAATTGAGCCTGATTCTATTAATTTAATGGAAAGTTTTAGGTACTCCAATTAGTTTAACTGATTATTGAAAACAATAGTTGTGTTAATTGTATTTTTAGTGGGTTTTGGATATGCGTGGTATGCTGATTTACTCCCGTTTAACACTGAAACTAGTAAGGGACTTTCGCCATCCATTGAAAATCTTCAACAAATATCAAATGTAGTGACATCTAAAGATCATCAGATTATTTACTATTCTTTTGAAGATGTCCCTGATGTTCCAGATAAACAGATTCCAATTGATGCATTAAAAAAAGCGTTAGATACTTGGGAGGAATATAATCCTAATTTAGAATTTATAGAATCTAAAAATTCTAACATTGAAATAAAATGGCAAAAATATGCATCCTCTACTCATACCGGTTTAGCAACATGCAATACTGTTTTGTTTGGAATTCTAAGTCACTGCATATTGGATATATCCATTGGTGCACAAGATTGTAATTCTAACTTTGTTCAAAATGATGAAAATATGGTTGTAAATATTTTGATGCATGAAATTGGACATACGATGGGGTTGGGTCATACTAGTGAGAAAAATCACTTGATGTATTCTACTGAATCTCCGCAAATTGATTATAACACTAAAGGATATTCTATCCCTGAAAGATTTGAAGAATTGTACGTTGGACAAAAATTATTACTATCTGAAGAAAAAGAAATTGAATCTCAAATTAAATTGTTAGATGATAAAATTGCACGTGAACAATCACAATATGATGAATACTATAAACAGTATGAATTTTATGAAGGAAAGACTCTACCTCCAAAAGAATTTGAAAAAGCTCAACAAGCTCATGACAAATTAAATAAACAAGCAGAAAAAGTAAATGACTTGATTGATCAACAAAATGAATTAATTGAACAAATCAATGAAATATTGAATCAGCTTGGATGCAATCCTAATTTTGAAATTTTATCTTAATTATCCAAACAACAAAACTAATCCTACAATTAATGCAGCTACTGAAATTCCCATCCATATGTAGAATTTTTTCATCATGGATAGCCTCTAAATTGTCTGAGATTAATAGTTTAGAATTATGAAAGCAAGCAAATTTGATATCTTATCATCGGCCCTTTGGGGGTTACAGTAGATATCAAATCCGCAATCATCTTGCTTTCAATATTTGTAATGATTGGTATTTTGAAAAATTCATAAAATTGACCATGTCTTGTATTTTGATCAAAAAGGGTTGAAAAAGTGATCCATTACCCACTCCTGCAATGTTGAGCCTGATGTTTGAAAAATTCCATGCATGAATAATTTTGTTCAATTTGCACACACGTTTTCTTTTAGTCTAATCTGCTAAATCAATTACAGAGTCATCTGTTTGACGGCGTCATACATTTGCCTTAATTGACCATACCTAGAATTCCTTTGCCGTCAAACACTCTTTTCTAATAATAAATTCACACCTAAAAAATAAAGAATAATTTTATTCTCATAGAAATACGGCTAGATATGGGTGAAAAAACAACTTTGGAATGGACTTCTAATTTTGCCCTTTCGTGGTCTGATTTTCAAGCAGAATCAAATCCTGCCGTGTTTGAAGACAGTCATAGTGTAATAAAATATAGATTCACTTGGGTTGTGGATTCAGAAATAGTTGATAGAAATGTTGTTTTTCTAATTAATGACATTTCTCTTTTTGTAGAGTTTCATCCATTGTTATCTTGGGTACGACAATCTGATGCAAATGAATCATTGCTAAATCATGAACAAGGAAATTTTGACTTGGCTGAACTAGTAAAACGTGAAAATATGGTACATCTGCAAGAACAATTTTACAAAAAACATTTTTCAACTCGAGGTCAAAATGATGAACAACGAAAACAATTTGCAAAAGAAGATTCTGGTAAAATGATTAATGAACAGGTGGAAAAATTACAAAATCTCTTCAATGAACGATCTCAGAAATATCAAAACGATACAAATTATGGAAAGAATTTTGAGGAACAATCAAAATACGATCTGATTTTTAAACAATTGCATACATGATTTGTTTTACATGGATAATCTATTTGTAATTTATGTAAAAGTAAATTATATTTCAATTCAACTATGATGGATTATCAGAATTTAATTTAAATTATATTGAAAATAAATGGTATTTATAAAAAAATCAACTATGGATTTTTTTATTGTATGCTATATCTTTGAATAATTATGTTCTATTTTCTATAATTTTATTTTCAGGAACCGAATTAATGTAATTTACCAGACTTCTATAATATTTTAAATGGAAATTTAAATCTCTTATTTCTGTCTGCTTTAATTCTTCAAGTTCTGGACCGAAATCTGTTTTGTTTGTTTCAATGTGATTTAATGTATTTTCATTTACTTCAATCATATGGAAAAGACTGTGTAATACTTCTCCTTTTGTGAGTGTTTTATCACATGATTTTTCCAATAAAGTTTCAACCCAATCCATATAATTTGTAAAAATAATTCTTATATCCACTCCAGAATTTGAAATATTCTGACCTTTGCTCTATTTTTTTTTAGTCTAGGCTTGAAAATTTATTTTTTAGAAGTCTTTTTCTTCCTTTCCATGATTTCTTTATTCCTTTCAATATCTGAATGAACTTCCACATGGTTGTATAGCTCTTCTTTTGAATCAAACAATTGCTCGCAATAGTAGCACTGATGCATTGCATTATTCCCCCTTTCTAAGTTAAATTGGTTTCTTGAAAAATATAAAAATTACTCCTAATAATTCGGCAAAAAACTATTTTTTGATATAATATGGATGATAATCTACTTGTATCATAATTCATTTTTATATCCATTTTTGTACTAAATCTCAAAAATATCCTTGATGATATTTTTGTTTAAAATGACTAAAAATGATTTTTTGTATTGATCATATTCAATTTTAGTAAAACACAATGAAATGGTCTAATGTGTTTCTACTTTGATTTCTGCATTACACACCGGAATATTCCCAGTCTCATTTTTAAAATCTTCAATTAATTGCAGTTGCATCTCTTTTGGATTTTCTGAAAATACTCTCTGATAGAATGATGTTTTTTGTTTGCATTCATCTCCTTCAAATTCTGTATCGACATATTTTGCAAATTCTGCTTCCAGGCTATCTGTTTCTCCAATGAATATTACATCCCGTTTTCTATTATACAAAACGTATACTCCTGGGTTTGCTTTTACATATTGGGAGCTATCTGTCCACACTCTCATTTTATCCTCTAATAATTCCATGATTTATCATAGTGGCACTAGATATTAAACTAGATTACACATTCATTATTCTCCAATAACCCTTATGCTTTTAATACTGAGTAAAAAAAGATGTAATCCTGTCATTATTAGAAAAATTTCCAGATCATTTTACTCCTAGAGAAATTCAAAAAGAGATCATTTCTCAAATTGATGAGAAATTAAAATCAGGCTTCAAGAAAATAATTCTATGTGCACCTACAGGTGTTGGAAAATCTCTTGTGGGTGCAACAATTTCAAATTATTTTGATAGTTCATTTACAGTAACTGCATCAAAACATCTTCAGGATCAATACATCAAAGATATTCCATTTCTAAAGCCAGTAAAAGGCAAGCAAAATTTTCCGTGTCTCAAACTTATGGAATCAGAAAAAGTTGACAATGATAGAAGGGCAATGAGATGGGGTTTGACCTGTGACAAAGGTGAATGTCAGGAAAGAGTCTCAAAAAACGGCAAAGAAGTTTTTGAGGTCTGCAAATTCAAGCCTACTATTAAACAGGTTGAAGATAACACTACAGATGCAAAACCATGTCATTATTACATGCAAAAATATGATGCACTTGTTTCTAATCATTCTTTGTGGAATTATCACGCATTTTTTACAATAATGAAATTTAACAAAAAACTCTTTGAAGATTATCTTGATAGGAAAGTAACCGTTTTTGATGAGGCACATAAAATTGAAGACCAAATTATTCAGTTTGTAGGTTTTGATATTTTTGCAGGGCAAGTTGATGAATGCAATCTAAATTCAGAAAAATATGATTTTACAGATTTGGATTCAATGATTCAACTAACTGATGATATGGCATTTTCTTATGCTAAAAAAATTAAAGATATCAAAGAAAGTGCTGCTTTTCAAAATGATCCTGACTATGAATTACTTACGGGATTGGAACGAAGACATGACAGGTCTGCACAAGCTAAAATTGACATCATGACTGACAAGGATAATTTTGTTGTAAATGATCCTGTCAAAGATTTTAATGGAAATTTTAGAACTATCTCTGTAAAGCCAATTGATGTTTCAAAGTTTGCAAATTCCTTTTTTGAAACAGAATATCAGTTGTTCATGTCTGCAACAATTGACAAAAATAGTTTCTGTGAAAACATGGGATTGGTAAAAGATGATGTTGCGTTTGTTGATACTCCAAAATCTCCATTCCCAATTGAACATAGAACTATAGATCTTCTAAACATTAAGAGGTTAAGCTATGGTTCTACTGAAGAAGATGAACTTGAAGTAATCAAAACAATTGATAGGATAATGGATGAGCATTCAAACGAGCGTGGGCTTATTCTTACATCCTCTATTCCTAGATGTCAAAAAATCATACGTCATCTTTCTCCAAAAAATGCTCAAAGAATTAGGCTCTGTCATAGTAAAAATAAAGATGGCAAAACTCAGGATGAGGTAATTTCTGAACATGCAACTGATCCTACTGGAGTTTTATTGTCTTCCTCATTATGGGAAGGAGTTGATTTGAAAGATGATTTGTCTAGGTTTCAAATAATTGCCAAAGTTCCATATCCAAATTATACCGAAAAGAGAACAAGAGCCAAAATGAACAAATTTCCATCATGGTACACATCGCAAACATTAACAAAAATTCTACAAGGTTTTGGTCGTTCAATTAGAAGTGATGATGACTGGGCAAAAACATATGTCTTGGATACTGCTGTGAATAATGTATTTTTCAAAGGTCAACCAATGATTCCAAGGGCATACTATGATGTTTTAGGAATGGATGATGTTTAATTTTTTAATTTGATTATTTTCTTTCTGCACATGCACATTTTACATAAACCATTTTGAATTCCCCATCTGATTTTATGTTATGTGACATTGGTTTTCTACATTGCTGGCATTCTGTAAATCCAAAATATTCATCAACTTTTATCATTTTATAATCCCATGATTTTTTTTCCTCATTCCAAAATACAGAGTTTAATTCAGATGGTCCTTCCATGAGTAATATTGGAAATTGTTTTATTAATTAATTTTCTATTTGTTTAGATTTTTAAAATCTAGACACTTTGTATCAAATTCATTGAGATATTTTTTAGCATTAATGTTTCCATCCATTATGTAAATTTCACATGTTTCTGAATCAATTAGTTGCTGAGTATTACTACTGTTACTCATTACTTGCAATGCTAAAATTCCTACTAGTACAATTATCAAAATTATTGCAAATTTACTAGAGTAAATGTCCATAAAACTCGTTAATTCATTTTGAACTTAAATCTAATCATTAAAAATCCAAATTATTTGTTTTATTGCTGATTGTAAGGGGTATTTATGATGGACTTTACCCTAGCATGTGTGACAGATATTATAGTTTGCCCAAATTGTGGATTGTCATTTTCTACAAAAGAAAATGATCTATGCACTCATTGCAACTTTACCAATAAAGCTCGAAGTTAAAATATTGTTAGAGAGAACCTGTAGTAGACAACAGTAATTTGATAAGCATAAATTGATTTCTTTTTCCTGTTATCTCTGGTGAATGTCTGATATTGCGATCTATAAATCTTGTGGATAAATTGTTCTTTCTAGGGATTTGCAGTAGTGATTGCACCTTGTGCAGCAGAGCCTACAAGTGTTGCATATTTTGCTAATGCACCTGACGTGTAGTTTGGTGCAGGTTTTCTCCAAGATTCTTTTCTTTTTGCCAACTCTTCTTCTGAAACATGAAGATCAATTACTGTAGTTTCTGTATCAATTGTAATTTCATCACCATTTTTCACAAGAGCAATAGGTCCACCAACATATGCTTCTGGTGCAACGTGTCCTACCATGAATCCTCTAGTTCCACCTGAAAATCGTCCATCAGTTACCATTGCAACTTTTTTACCTAAACCTTGACCTACAAGTGCTGCAGTGGTTGCAAGCATTTCTCGCATTCCTGGTCCTCCTTTTGGTCCTTCATATCTGATTACTACTACATCGCCTTCTTCAACATCTCCCTTTGCAACTGCATCAAAGGCATATTCTTCTCTATCGTACACTTTAGCTTTACCTGTAAATTTTGTCATCTCTACTCCTGCTGTTTTAATTACAGCTCCCTCTGGTGCAAGACTTCCTTTGAGTACTACTGCAGTTCCTACAGAATGAAGTGGATTATCAATTGGGCGAATAATAGTTTGCTCAGGTTCTGGAATATTCATAGAATCAAGATTTTGTTGAATTGTCTTTCCAGTGACTGTGATACAATCTCCATTTATCAATCCTTTAGCAGCTAGTTTTTTGAGAACAAATGGAATTCCTCCTATCTTATCAAGACTATTCATTACATAATTCCCACCTGGTTTCATATCTGCAATATGTGGTGTCTTTTTTCTAATTTTTTCAAAATCATCATATGTCAATTTGATTCTTGCTTCATTTGCCATTGCTAACAAATGTAAAATTCCATTAGTTGAACCTCCAACTGCGTTGAGCATTACAATTGAATTCTCAAATGCTTCATACGTCATTATGTCTCTTGGTTTGATGTTTAATTCTAATAGTTTGGCACATGCAGCACCTGTATCATAAACCATTTTGTTTCTACGGTCATCTTCTGCAGGAGGACTGGCACTTCCAGGTAGTGCTAATCCGATAGCTTCTGAAATTGATGCCATTGTGTTTGCAGTAAACATTCCACCACATGATCCTGAACTAGGACATGCTGTATTTTCTATATTTTTTAACATCTCTAAAGAAATTTGACCTGAATCGTATGCGCCTACTGCTTCATAAACATCAACAACTGTTAGTTCTTTTCCGTCTAAAATTCCTGGCATAATAGTTCCGCCATATACAAACACTGATGGTAGGTTTAATCTTGCCATTGCCATCATGGTGCCTGGTAAACTTTTATCACAACCAGCTATTCCAACAATTCCGTCATATTGGTGGGCTCTAACCATTAATTCAATAGAATCTGCAATAACTTCACGAGAAATTAAAGAAGATTTCATTCCTTCATGACCCATTGCAATTCCATCACTGACTGCAATTGTTGAAAATATTCGTGGAGTTGCTCCATTATCTGCAACTCCTTTCTTTGCTTCTTCAGCTAAAGTTGGCAATAATATGTTGCAAGGAGTTGCCTCGTTTCCTGTATGGCAAACTCCGATGAATTGTTTACTGAGATCATTATCATTTAGCCCCATGGCCTTGTACATTGCTCTATGGGGAGAACGTGCGGTTCCATCTACTACGTTCTTACTGGAAATTTCCATAATATGACAAATTTGGATTGCTATAATTTAGACTTTCGTCAGATTGTCAATGGTATGATTTTACACAAAATTATGTTGTTTTAGGCACAAATATGATTTGAATACTTAATTCATATCAAAATAATTTAGAACATATTGGTTTGTTTTAGATGTGATGGAAAAGGTCAATACAAGAATCAATTTGGCATTATGGAAAAATGCGAGTCCTGTCAAAAAATGAGTATGAGTTTTGATAAGGTAAATGCTGAACCTGATTTAGATGAAGAAGGATATTGAGAAATTTTCAATATGCTACTTTACTGACTGTTTTCTAATTGATTGCTTTCATTGAGTTTAAATTGTAAATATTTTGAATATTTTCATGGAACAAAAAGCACTAGAATGTCCGGTTTGCAAGAGTAACAAGGCTGAGATTGCAGGAGATGATGTAAAACTCAGTGGAAGATTTGAAGATAAAGAATTCCTTACAACTGAGTTGACTGTTCTGAGATGTTCTATGTGTGGATATTATATGATGTTTGACAAAAGTGCATCATCATTTACTACAAAGGATAAAACTTAGAATTTTATTTTACTAATACTTGGTTGTCTAGTTGTAACAAGTATGCTTCAATCTCTTCAGGTGTTTCAGCACCATACACAATTAACACTCTGTCGTCTTCTACAATTTCATATTCTCTAATGTCTGGTACTTGTTCTCCGTTAATGAAGAATTTTAATTCATAGTCTTCATTTGAACAGAATTGTTTTCCATCTGGGAATATGTAGCATTGATCATCTAGACCTATTGCTAGAGTTTCAAATAGATAACCTAGATCAACTCCTGTTGCGTGCTTGTGAATTGTAGACCCATCTCTACCTTCAAAATGAATCCAGCTTGATTTGATTTGAAATGCTGGACCTGAAAATTCAAATGTATCACCAAATATTTTTACCAAAATTGCTGCATGTGAGTGTTCACTGCCTAACGCTCCTGCATTTTCTGGGCCACCTGGTGCAGTTTCAGTCATATTGAGAAACAGATATCCTGCATATCCTACAATTACTGCAATTATTGCTAAAACTCCAATTGCGATAAGAGTCTCTTTCTTCTTTGCTGCTGAATGTTTTGTAGCATAGTTTTCACGTTTTACTTCACGCTCTCGTCTTTCTTTTCGGCCCATTGGATAATTCCACTCTGAAATTTGCCCTAATTAACCATTCGTCACTTGATCATTTCAAAATAGAATTGATTGCTATTCTAGTGATTTTGAATCTGTGAATCTTTCTTGAAAAGAGTTCATGTAGATCGATACTGTTTTTGACTAGACTCTTTGTAATGATATCTCTACTAAAGCACATGTGAATTGCAAAGAGGGATTTATTCATGATTTTGTGTGGTTTGAGATATTATCCTCAAAAAGATGCATGCATTGTGGAAAAGAAGAAATCTAGAACAATAGGATTTATTTTCTATAGTTGAGTTTTACATGCCTAACTGATGTTTATTTGAATTAAGTAATAATAAATAAAATCACCAATTGCTGTTCTTTATGGGATGTATTTTTTGTGACATATTGGATGGAAAACGAGATGGCCATTTCTTATATGAGGATGAATTTCATGTTGCATTTTTAGATAAATATCCGATAGATGTGGGACACAGTTTAGTAATTCCTAGAAAACATCATGAACGAATTACTGATATGGATTCAAATGATGTTGGAAATGTTTTTGCAATAGTTCCTAAAATTGCAAAGGCTATTTTGGATGCTACAGGAGCTGATGCGTTTAGCCTTGCACAAAACAATGGACGAGCAGCAAAACAAATTATCCCTCACGTTCACATCCACATCATTCCAAGATATAATAGCAAGGGAACTGTTTGGACTAAACGTCAGATATCATCTGATGAAGAACTTTTAGAACTGGCAAAAAAAGTTCGCAGTCTTATTTAGAATGGCCTGGATTGTATCTCAGTATTGCTCCAACTTTTCCTAAACTTGCAAGCATGTTTCCATGCTCTGCACTACCTGAAACAACTTCTAACTGAGAGCCAGCTTTTGAAGATAAAATTTGTAAATAGTCTACCACATCTTGTTCGTTAACTTCTACCTCCATAGAATTACATCCTGGGCATGGTTTTGAAGAAAATTCTGTCTTTTTTGGAATTACCAGTGGTCTTTCAACTATCTCTTCTTGAAGATGTTTACAACGCTTACATTTCCCTTCAACTCTGTGAAGATTCGTGTTATCTGTAATTAACAAAGTTTGAACAACATTATTTTTTAGATACTCTATTACTTCTTGCAAACCATAAGATCCTTTTCCGGTATTGGTGTTGATCTCTCTAAACAAATCCTCGACCATTTTCTTCTCTTCAACCAATCTGAAATTTCCTAAAATATCTGCAGATTTTGCAAAAGCTTCTCTTATGCCTTCTGCTCCTGAATATGATGCATCAATTGTATTGATAATATTATTTTGTAATCTGTATTCTAAATAATTCCCATTTATGAAATCCTCTTTGGTGGGTCCTGGCCCTGAAATGATTAATCCTTTTACTGGGTAAATGTCAATAAAATACTCTCTGGTGGTTTGTGCCACTCTGTTGTAAAAATAACTTAGTTCCATCTCCCTTAGTTTTTGAAATCTTTTAGCAGACTGTCCACCTTGCCTGTGTTTACCTGCAACACCTGAACCTGTTTGGGATAAAACCTCTATTTTATCTCCATGTAGTAATCCCCAGCCTGCATCTTTTGCATCAATTGCTAAAAATCCAATCAGGTTGTCATCTTTTAGCATGTCTTTTAGAATATCTACATGGAAATGATCATCACATCTGTACAGATATTGATTCAAATCTTTTGGTGGGTCTATCTCCCAAATTGTAACCACTTCACTTCCTAGAGGCCCTCCTTCTTCTGGCGGCAATGCTCCGCAAAACACCACTAGTCCTTTATCTGGAGTTTTTTTGTACATCTTTAATCTTTGAACAACTTTACCTAGTGAATCAACTACATGTGATCTTGTTAAATCTGATTTGATATTATCTGCGGTTCCTTGCTCTTGTTGTAATGAATTAATAATTTCGTGTAATTGTTTTCCTTTTGGAATATACACTGTAATTAATTCAGTACCTCTGCCAGATTTTTGAGATAATTCTTCTAATGTTTTTCTGATTTTGTATATTTTAACAGAATCTTGTTTTTCAATGTCAATCTTGGGCATTACGTACTATCCTTAAATTGCGAATATATCTTTTTGATTATTTTTAAAATCATAACTCTTCAAATGTTTTTAGAAATACTTCTAATGGTTGATTTCCTCGAATTTTGATTATTTTTTCTCCATTAAAGACCAAAAATGACGGTGTTGCATCAATTCCAATCTCTTTTCCAAATTCATGTATGGCGTTTACTTTGTTTTGATATTTGTGATCATCTAGACATTTGTTAAATTCATTCAAATCCAAATTCACAGTATTTGCAAAATTTTCTAATGATCCTCTTGTTATCCAACCCGTTCTTTCTCCACCCCAATTGATGTATAGTTCGTCATGATATTGCCAATACTTTCCTTGGTCTTCTGCACAGTATGTTGCTTCTGCTGCAAGAAGTGAATCAGGACCATTTAATGGAAAGTCTTTGAAAACTAATTTGACTTTACCCGTATTGATAAAATCTTCTTGAATTGTCTCTAGTGTATTTTGATGAAATTTGTAACAAAATGTGCATTGATAGTCTCCCCACTCTAAGATTGTGATAGGTGCATTTGAATTGCCCATAATGGGCGAGCCATCATCAATCAAATTTGAGGTTGTAAGTAGACTGGAGTTTGTTTCAGTTTCTGGATAAAATGCCAAAAACATTCCTGTAATTATTCCAATTACTATGGGAATTGCTAGCAAGTACAACTGTGTCATACAAGAACAAATTTTATTTCAAGTAAATATCTTGTCTAATTGTATTCTAAATTTGGTTTTCTAATACGACCATTATTTCTGATAACTTTGTCTTGATATCTTTTTCTTCTTGATTGATGTTAATTTTATCTAATTTATTGAACAATTCTGTATTGTTAATCATATGATCTAATACGTCTAGTGAAAACGGTTTTTCTATCACTGCAATTGCTCTATCAATCTTTGTTAATACTTCAAGTAATGTTTTTTCAAGATACCCTGATGCAAATATAATTTTTTGACGTGGATTGATATTTAGAATTTCTATTGCAGCTTCCAAACCTGTCATAAATGGCATTTTTTGATCTAAAATAACTACATCAAAACAATTCTCTGATTCATTTGATGTTCTCTTGTAGATGTCTACACATTTTTTTCCATCAGTGGCAGTTGTGATTTCTTTACCTTTCCCTTCCAGAAATGTCTTGTATAATGTTAGAATGGCTGGTTCATCATCTGCAATTAATAATTTCAATGATTTTTTTTCTGGTGTTTGTTTTTGTTGTATATTTTCTTCACCAATTTTTAACATTTCTAATTTAATTGGACCTAGAATCTTTGATTCTGCTAATCTGCCAAAAACACCTTCTGTTAATTCTGCAAATAAATCATAATTTGTAATAATCTCTTCTTCTCTTCTACCGCTAATTTTTACCATAGTTTGCATAATTGAATTGTATCCGTCACCTCCATACAGATTGATCAGCTCACCTTGGATGATCTCTGAAAGTTGATTTTCATATTCTTTATCTGAAGAATCTATCCCGGTTGTGCTCATTATCCTATTATTATGATAATTTTTTGTATCAAAAGGAACAGTATGTTAGATCTTATACAAACAGATTTCGTGAAAATAATCTGATTTCTTTATAAATAATACCGGCATCCAAGAGCTTAAATATATTCAGAGAAAGATGATTTTCATGTCTGAATCACAACAAATCAGTATTTCAAAGACTGGTGTTTCAAAATTAGCAATTCTGGCATTGGCAATTGTATTTGCAGCAGGATTGTTTGTTGTTGGATTTGATCAAGGACATATCTTTAGTCTAGTTTATGGCGAGCAAGCATTTACAGACCTTTACATTCATGAGCTTACTCATGATATGAGACATGCAGCTGGCTTTCCTTGTCATTAGGAATCCTTAATCTTGAAAACCATTATTTTTATCACTATTGTTTTGCTCTCTGGCGCTTTTGCAGGATTCATTCATGGAACTGTGAATTTTGCCATAGTAGAACCATATCTTGATCAGGCAATTGGAATTGAAAATCAAAATCTCTTTGATTCTGGAGAAGAAGAAGACAATGCAGAGTTTTGGATTGAATATGAAGGATATCGAACGTGGCAAAAAAGTGGTCAAATTTTAGCTGGTGTAATTTTGGGAACATCTGTTGGTGCTCTTTTTGGAATTGTTTTTGCATTGTCTAGAAATACACTCCCTGGAAATCATGATGTAAAAAAATCTCTACTACTTGCAGGAATTATGTGGTTTACTCTATATCTAATACCTTTTTTGAAATATCCTGCAAATCCTCCAACAGTTGGTGATGCTGAAACTGTAGTTCTTCGAGCAATTCTGTATCTATCCTTTATTGCAATCTCTGGAATAGGTGCATTGGTATTTTACAAAGTGTCTAAGAAATTAGAAAATAATAAAAAATTCATATCTTTAATTGGATATGGTATTTTCATTAGCGCTGTATTCTTCATAATGCCTGAAAACCCCGATGAAATTACTGCCCCAATGAATTTGGTAAATGAATTTAGATTAATGTCTGTACTTGGTGTTTCGTCATTTTGGATTTCTGTAGGTATAATTTTGGGTTTGTTCTGGAATCGTTTTGAATCTAGAAAAGAAACAACTCAGTATTCATAATTATTCTAACTCTCTAGAATGAGAATGATTACAGCCCGTTTAAATAGATGGACAATATTTCTCATATTTGCATGTCAAGAAAATTAACTTTGCCACAATTAAAAAAATATGATATCACTCAAAAAGTAATAGAAGCATTGGCTGATTCTGAGTCAAGGGCAATTCTGTTTTCAATCATTAAGAAAGGTAACACTGCAGCTGAACTATCCTACAAATTAAAAATCCCTCTAAGTTCAGTGTATAAAAAATTGAAAGATCTTGAGGAATTAACACTAATTGAAGTTGAACAATGGATGCTATCTGATAAGGGGAGAAAATACAAAGTTTATCGAAGTAGAATAAGTAAGGCTGATATCTCCATTAGAAAACCTGAACCTGTTTTAACATTAATTCCAAATTAAGTGATTTTATGCAAAAACCAACCATAATCCAACTATCTGAATTTGACATTACTCAGAGAATTATTGAATCCCTTAGCAATGTATGTACTAGATCTGTATTATTTTCAGTCAAAAATGAATCAAAAGATGCGACACAAATTTCTGATGAATTGAAAATTTCACTTTCAACTGTTTACAAAACATTGTCCACACTTGAGGATCTCGCTCTTGCTGAGATTGACAAGTATGTTATTTCTACAGAGGGTAAAAAAATCAAACTTTATCGGAGTAGAATAGGCAAGGTGGAAATTACATTGGAGGATTTGGAACCTAGTCTAAATTTGTACTCAAACACTTCTAATCCTAAATCCAATTCATAAAAATATAATTTAAGACCAATTGTCTTTGTTACTATTTTTAGCAATGTGATATTTCTAATTTAATTATCCTTACTATTGTTGAGCATATTATACAAATCGAGCCTATCAAGTAATTATATTCTCATTCTATAGATTTAGAATGAGAATTAAAAATGAAACCTTAATTTAAATAATTTAGCTTATCCTAATTTTTTGTTAATCATGAAACGACAACTTACAATAACATTGATTGCTGTATTTGCAGCAGTTGGTGTTTTGTCTGTACCATTAACTCAGACAGTCCAAGCTGAAAGTTTAGTCCCTGAATGGATTAAAACAAATGCTGGTTGGTGGGCTGATGGTGCACTAGATGATGAAACTTTTCTAAATGGAATTGAATTTCTATTAGAAAGTGGAATCATTAATGTTTCATCTGAATCAAAAACTACAATTTCAGAACCTCTTACCATCGGATTTATTCCAGTTGAAAAAGCTGATGAATTAACTCCAAAAGCTCAAGCACTAGAAACATTTCTAGAACATGAACTTGGTATAGATGTTGAAATTGTTGTTCCAACAAACTATGAAACTATCATTGAAGGAATGAGATTTGGTCATATTGATGCTGCCTTTATGGATACTGGTCCTGCATGGATTACCCATCAAAGAACCGGTGCAGAAGCTGTAATGGCTGAACTTGTTGCAGGTAAAGTAAATTATCAAGCAACTGTTTGGGCACTTGCTAACAATGATTCAATTCAATCCTTAGAAGATACGGTTGGAAAAAAAGTGGCATTTACCAGCATAACTGGTTCCTCTGGTTTTGTTAGACCTATGGGAACCCTAGTTACTGATGGACACATTACAATTGAAGGTGATGACATTGTTGCTTTGGAATCTGCATTGGCAAATAACTTTGAAAGTTATACTTTTGCAGGCGGATACAAAGCTGCATTACAGTTACTTCTTAATGGTAAAGTAGATGTTGCATTTGGTTCAGATATTGCTCCGCAAAAATATCTTGAATTAGAAGATCAAGTAAAGTTACGTCCAGTTACAACAATTGGACCTGTACCATCACATGTGTTTATGGTAAGTTCAGACATGTCTGACTCTACCAAAAAAGCACTAGTTGATGCATTAATTCAACTCAATTATGATGAAAATAATCATATTTTGACTGACTTGTATGGTGCAGAAGCTCTAGTTCCAACAACTACTACTATGCACATTGGTGAGTTTGGTAGTTTTATCGATGCTTTAACAGGCCTTGATCAGAAAATCCTTGATAAATATAACAAGAGCAAATAAAACCCGGGATTCTGGAAATGAAACAAATTCAGATGACCCAAAACCCTTCTTTTTCATTAATTTCTACAAATAAAATCATCCAGATGAGTGATGTATCTACATCATATGATTCCAAGAATTTTGCATTAGAAAAAATTAATCTTTCAATTGATAGGGGAACTAATTATGCCATTGTTGGTCAATCAGGCTCTGGAAAATCAACTCTACTGAAATTAATGAATGGAATGATGGTTCCAAGTAGTGGGGTAATTAAAATTGATTACACTACACCTGACATGAACAATAAAAAATTTAAAAAAATGATGCATACAATAGGATACATCCCTCAAAGTTTAGGGTTGGTAAAAAATATCACAGTACTTGATAATATTTTAATTGGATCTTTGCCTAGATTAAATAAAATACAGTCATTTTTAAAAAAATTCCCTGAACATGAAATCATTGAAGCTAAAAGAATAATTTCACTTGTTGGACTAACGGGCAAAGAAAACAGAAAAACCTACATGTTAAGTGGTGGTGAAAAACGTAGAGTTGCTATTGCCAGAGCATTGATGCAAAAACCCACTATTTTGTTAGCAGATGAAATTGTTTCAGAACTTGATCATGTTACTGCAAAAGAAATAATGGATTTAGTTGCTGATGCTCAAAAACAAATGAATTTGACTGCTATCATGGTCCATCATGATATGCAATTAGCATTAGAATATGCAAACAGGGTTGCAGTGATTAAGGAAGGTCATAAAATTTTAGAAATAGGCGTTGAGGGTGACACTATTGTTGATTTTCAAACAGGAGATATGACTACTGAAGAAATAATGGAGATGTATGATGATGACACCAAAAAATAATATTGTAATTGGGATTATTGTGGGACTCGTTCTTATTGCATCCTATAATGTTGAAGCTAATCCTTTAGAATTTGCTGAAGGTTTACCTAATCTTGGAATTGTTCTTGAAGAAATCCTAGTTTTAGAAAATATTATTGATAATATGAAATATGTTCCAACTGCTCTTTTAGCAATGCTTGAAACATTGCAAATGGCTTTCATTGGAACTGTAATTGGTGTTGTTATTGGATTGCCATTTAGTATGCTTGCTGCACGTAACTTGAATAACAAATTCGTTTATGCTCCAATTAGAGCATTTTTAGCGATAATTCGCACGTTTCCTTCAATTCTATGGGCAATGTTATTTGTAATTGTTGTTGGATTGGGACCGTTTGCTGGTGTCCTGGCAATAATTCTATACACAATTGGATTTGTAACTAAATTACAATACGAATCGATTGAAACTATTGATTCTGATCCTATGGATGCTGTCACTTCTATTGGCGTTTCAAAATTCCAATTAATTAGATATGTTGTAATTCCTGAATCTGCCTCACATCTTCTTGGTCAAATGCTTTACATGTTTGATTACAATGTTCGTCAAAGTACTATTTTGGGTATTGTAGGTGCAGGAGGTATTGGTTTTTACGTTGTACAATATATCAAATTCTTTGAATATGGAAAAGTTGCTGTGTTCATGTTTGTTGTGTTGATAGTGGTTTTGGGAATTGATTGGGCTAGTGTTAAAATGCGAGATAAATTTATTGTAAAATCCCAACATGGGATGGAAGTTACTACAAAAAAATTTACGTTGTAATTTTATCTAATTGGTTTAATTCTGTAGCTGTCTTGACCTCTCTTGCAATTCTTTTCCCCATACTCATAGTTTCATTGAATAGTAGAGAATAGTAGGGGGAGCCATCCATGTAGATGTTAGAACCTGCAACTATTCTTGCTGAAAATTCAAAAGATGTAAAGTTTGCATTTTCATCATAAACTCCTTCGATACAAAATGGACCATTCATTCCTGGGGCTACAACTCTTTTTGCAGCTTTTACAAAATTTTCTCCCATTTTATATACTTCGTCTAACAATGATTCTCGTAAAACAAGAGGGCTGTTTCCAATCACATTAAATGATGGAACTTTATTTGATTTCATTTGTTGTTCTGCTGGTATTCTTCCCAACCCTTCAATGTCGGATTCATGTCTTTGATCAACTCCGAAGAATTCTAATTCTTCTTTTAATGGAGAATAGAAAAATGTCAAATAAGCTAAAACACCTGCTGCATATTCTTGAATGTACAGAGTTTCATCTTTAGAAATTATTCCTTCTGAAATCAATTGATTTCTTTTACTATTGTAATCTTCTTCATTTGCTGCCATAAAGTAGCCTTTTCCACCTGCAGCTCCTTGTCTTTTTACAATTACTAATTTTTCAATTTGACTTGGTTCTGTAACTGGCTCGGGCATTGGAAGTTTTGCCTCTCTCATTAGTTTCTCTTTCATTTCTCTGTCTGATTCCCATCTTAGAATCCATTTGTTCCCGAAGACAGGGGTTTTGATTGATTCAATTTCTTCAGAACTCATTTGTGCAACCAATGTTCCATGAGGTATTAGGACTGCATTATTTTCTTCAAGAATTGTTTGGCATTTTTGATCTAATACTTCTTTGAATGAGTCTACGATAATTAATTCATCGATAAATGGGAATCTTTTGTATAGTTTTTCACGTTTTTTTTCACACACAAGAATTGTTTTCAACCCTTCATCTTTTGCTCCTTTTAGAACCTGTAAAGAACAATGTGAGCCTAATGTTGCAATTGCAGTCATTGATATTTTGAGTGTGTCCTTGTACTTTATGAACTATTATGTGCAGTTGTGACATATTGGAACACTTCATCTATTAATTCCACACTTAATTCTGATTTTACATCCTCAGGAATTACCTTTAGTACAAAATCATACATTGTTGTATTTTTTGGTAATTCGTCTCTTTCTTGGAGTAATGAAAACACTGCAATTCCATTAGAAATTATTGCTATAATTTTTTCTTTATTTGAAAGTGTCATGACTTTATGAATAATTATTACAATTTAATATAAATCCGGCTTTACTGCTAGAGCATTGATTTTCTGAGTTCTGGGTTTTGATAAATTTGAATCACTCCAGATCTTTCATTAAATATTTCTAATTCTATGATGACATTGTGTTCTTCCCCTTCGCCAGCTTGTTGAGATGCGTGATATCCTACGTATACTCCTACAATGAGAAACATTGCAATTACTAAAAGAATCAATATGTTCAACTTGTTTTTTTGTGGAATTTTTACTGGCTATAAGCATTATGAAAATTAAGGAAATGGTTCACTATTTTATATAAAAATTAATTACACCATGATATCTGGAATATTGTAAATTATGATAGAAACTGAATTAGGAACTTTACGTAGATCTCATTATTCTGATGAAATAAACTCCTCTATGGATGGAACTTCTGTCACTGTAATGGGTTGGGTCTTGACTATTCGTGGACATGGAAACATCAGTTTTGCTACATTACGGGACAAAAATGGTGATCTTTCTATTGTTGCAAAAAAAGGAGATTGCCCTGATGCTATTCGCGAAAAAATCTCTGCATTAAAAGCACATTCGTCTATTGCAATTGTTGGAAATGTCAAGGCATCTGAAAAAGCACCTAGTGGTTATGAAATAATTCCAACCGAACTAAGAGTGTTCTCGGATGTTGAAAAAATTCCTCCTTTTGAGCCCACTGTAAAAACAGTAAAAAATATTGATACTAGATTGGAGGTCAGACCTATTGATCTTAGACGTGATGTTCTACAACATATTTTCAAAACAAGAAGTTTAGTTTTAAAATCAATTCGAGATTATTTTGGAAATCAAAACTTTGTTGAAATTAACACTCCGAAAATGATTGCAACGGCCACTGAAGGTGGTGCTGCATTATTTCCAATTTTCTATTACAACAAAGAAGCATTCTTAGCTCAGAGTCCCCAATTGTACAAAGAACAATTGACGATGAGTTTTGAAAAAGTTTTTGAGATTGCACCTATTTTTAGAGCCGAACCTTCGAGAACAAATCGTCATTTAGCTGAAGCAATTTCTATTGATTTGGAAGAAGCATTTGTTGATTACACTGATGTAATGAATAGAATTGAAGAAATTATCAAAGTTTCAATTAGTGCTGTTAATGACTATGTGAAAGATAATCCTGATTCTGAATTCCCTACAATCCAAATTCCTGATATAATTCCTCGATATACTTATGATGATTTAATTGATAGAATGCAAAAAGCAGGTGCAAAAACAGAATGGGGTGATGACTTGTATCCATCAAATCTCAAAAAAATAGGACTAGATGGATTTTATTTTATTACTGACTGGCCTCTTGCACCAAAACCATTTTACGTAAAAGATAGTAAATCCAACCCCAAAGTTTCAGAATCATTTGATTTGATGTATGGTGATTTAGAATTGTCTTCTGGCAGTACAAGAATTGAAAAACGTGATGAGTTAGCTGAGAGAATGAAAAACAAAGGTATGAAAACTGATGCGTTTGAATATCACTTGGCAGCATTTGATTATGGAGTTCCTCCCCACGCCGGATGTGGGATAGGATTGGAGAGATTAATTATGGTTTTAACAGGTACTGAAAATATTCGTGATACTACATTTTATCCACGAGATGTGGATAGATTAACACCTTGATTCAACAACCGTTATTGTCTTTAAGAAAATGAGTGGTGCTTGTGAGTCTGGTATTGGAATCTTTGCTAACGGTGAAGAAGAATGTGGAATTACAAATATCGGAGATTCTGCAATAGCATTTTTCAAGAACAAACCTGAAACAATAAACGGCTCAAGAGTTCTATTTGACATTGGAAAGCACAAAGAAGGAATGATATTTGTTAGATTTACACTACATACTGACTCTAAGGATTATTCCTTTGAGGTCTTCCCTCAAATATCCTGGTTGAGATTATTTACAAGTTCGGGAATGGTAAACGTTACAGACAATGATCATCAACCCTTAGGGAGGTTTAACATTCCACTTGATACTTTGAGGGATAAATTATCTAAAGTTCCAGAATGTCGTGATCTAGTTGATGGCGTCTTTGAATGATTGTAAAATCAAGGAACTAGAGAAAAAGAAATGACCAAGATTTTTAAAATGTAAAAAACACTTGATAATATCATGGTTTTAGAGTTGCAAAATTACCCTTTGAGTATTATGAAATTTAGTCATGAAATGACTGTTATTTTATCTGAGACTTACCTTAATGGCGGATTGACTCCTAGGAGTATGACATGGTAACTGAGGAAGAGATAGAACACGTTTCAAAATTAATGCGAATCGAGATTGATGATCATGAAGAATATGTTGAAAAAGTCCATAATATGATTAATTATTTTGATATTTTAGATTCTGCAGGAGTTGAATCTGAAGAAATTTCAATGCCTGAGATTTCAATCTCTCAATTGCGAGAAGATGAATACATTCCATTTGATGATAAATTAATAGAAAAACTCAATCACTACAAGGGAACATACGTTCGTGCACCAAAGATGTCTTCATGAATCTAAATATCTCTGCCCTTGATTATATTCAAGAAGTAAAAACAGGAAATATCTCTGCAGAAGATTTTGTTGCAAAGACTATGGAGCGAATTCAAAGTGTTGATGATAAACTACATGCTTTTTTATCTATAAATGATGATGCAATTGATCAAGCCAGAACAATTGATAAAAAAATAAAATCAGGTGAAAAAGTTGGGGATTGTTTTGGAATGCCTATATCGATAAAGGATAATCTCTGCATTAAAGATTCAAAAACTACGTGTGCATCCAAAATGCTTGAGAATTTTATTGCACCGTATGATGCTACTGTAATTTCAAAATTAAAAAAACAAGATGCAGTATTTGTTGGAAAGGTAAACATGGATGAGTTTGCTATGGGTCTTACAACAGAGTTTAGTGCATATGGTCCCAGCAAAAATCCGTGGGATACTGAACGTGTCCCTGGTGGCTCGTCAGGAGGCAGTGCTGTATCTGTTAGTGCATTGGAATGTGTTGCATCTTTAGGTTCTGATACTGGCGGTTCTGTAAGAAATCCTGCAAGTTTTTGTTCTACAGTTGGTTACAAGCCAACCTATGGATTGATTAGCAGATATGGGTTAATTTCTTATGCAAATAGTATTGAACAGATTGGTCCTCTCACAAGAACAGTAAAGGATACTGCATTCATGTTAAATCTCATTTCAGGAATTGATCCTAATGATAATACGACAATTAATAACAAAAATGAAGATTATCTAACAGGCATAGAATCAGGCATAGAAGGCAAAAAAATAGGCATAATTAAAGAGATGATTGGAGAAGGTATTGATCCGGCAGTATTATCTGCAACAAAAGATGCTATTGCAAAATTAGAAGGGTTGGGGGCAATTTGCGAAGAAATGTCTCTTGATATGGTAAAATATTCTGTTGCAGCATATTATACAATTACTGCAACTGAAGCTGGAAGTAATCTGGCAAGATATGATAATCTAAGATATGGTTATGATTTTCCATTGGAAGGTTACGAGTTTAATTCATACATTTCAAAGGCCAGACGTAAATTTGGACCTGAGGTTACAAGGAGGATGATTATTGGTGGATTTGTTCCATCTGCAGGACAGGCTGGAAAATATTTCTTAAAGGCACTCAAAGTAAAAAGTAAACTTACAAAAGAAGTCAATGATGCATTTAAGAAATTTGATTTTCTGATTTCTCCAACTGTCCCAGTTTTACCATTCAAACTCGGTGAAAAGATTGATGATCCTATATCTTTATTTTTAGTTGACATTAATACGGTAACTGCAAATCTTACTGGAAAACCTGCAATATCAATTCCCTATACTATTTCAAACGGGTTGCCTATTGGAATTCAGTTGATGGCAGATTCAATGAATGACAAATCATTACTTCAAGCAGCATATGCATTAGAACAGACCGTAAGTTTACCGGAGGTGCCACTATGACAATGATTGGATTAGAAATTCACTGTCAATTAACAAATTTGAATAGTAAATTATTTTGTTCATGTAAAGCAAACTATAGAGAATTTCAAATCAATGAAAACATTTGTCCTGTATGTATGGGGTTGCCAGGAAGTTTACCCCGATTAAATCAAGAAGCTGTAAAAAAAGCAACAATAATTGCAATGGCTTTAAACTGCACTACTCCTGAAAAAATTGCATTTTTTAGAAAAAATTATTTTTATCCTGATTCTCCTAAAAATTTTCAAATAACCCAATTGAACATTTATGGAGATACTAGTGTGGGCGGTACTGGCTCTGTTATGATTGGTGATAAAAAAATAAGAATAACGAGAATTCAGCTTGAAGAGGATCCTGGTCGACTAATTTACGAAGGAAGTTCATCTAAAAATCAGATAACTCTAGTAGATTACAATCGTGCAGGCACACCTTTGGTTGAAATTGTTACAGAACCTGATTTTGAGACTCCAAAGGAAGTTAGAGATTTCCTAAATATTCTATCTGATATTCTTGCAAATCTTGGAGTTGCTGATCCTAGTTTAGAGGGTGCAATGAGGGCAGATGCAAATGTATCAATTAAAGGTGGAAAAAAAGTTGAAATTAAAAATATTGGTTCATTTCATGATTTGGAAAAAGCAGTTCATTTTGAAATTACACGACAAGAAAGTCTTCAGTCTAGAGATATTGAAATAATACAAGAAACCCGTCATTGGGATGATAGACGAAAGATTACAGTATCTTCCCGTTCTAAAGAAGAAGATCTTGACTATCGATATTTCTTAGAAGGTGATATTCCTTGGGTAACAATTGATCCTGAAATTCAAAAGAAATTGCAAACTGAAATGCCTGAAAGTATTAGTTCTAAAAAAGAACGTTATATTTCAAAATACAATATCCCTGCACAAGTAGCTGAGGTTTTATCTTCTGATAAATATTATTCTGATTTGTTTGAAGATGCACATACTGATTCAAATGCTAAAGAGGTGGCAAATATAATCACAACTGAATTGATGGGGTTGGTTGATACTCGTGAAAAACGAGAAGCATCAAAGTTTTCATCAGCTCATCTGAGAGAACTTGCTGATGCTATACAATCAGGAAAAGTTTCAAGAAACTCCTCTAAAAATGCCTTACATGAAATATTAAAAACGGGTAAAGATTTGACTACTGTAATTTCAGAACTTGATCTTGGAAATGTTTCAGACGAATCTGAATTATCTGGAATCATTATTCAAGTAATTTCAGAAGAACCACAAGCAGTTGAGCAAGCCAAATCAAATCCTCAAACTATCAACTATTTGGTGGGTAAAGTAATGCAGAAAACTAAAGGAAAAGCAGATCCTGTATTGACTCTTGATATCTTGAAAAAACAAATTGATGTTCAATGACTAAACTGTCTTTGGAAAACATTGAATTTATCAAAATCTTGGCAACATCTGATGCGACAATTCTTCAGGCAGGGATGAATGATGCTACTAGACGCAAATTAGATGCTGAAATAGGCACAATTTTGAGAGAATATTATCGTGAAAATACGATGGGAGCTGCAACTGAATGGACTCAAAAACTAGAATTAGTTGGAATTGATGAAGATGCCGGAAAAGCAGCTATTGCATGTGCAAGGAGATTGGGAATTGATATTTCATAATAAACAATCTTTTTACTCTGCTCGAGTTTTAAAAAATTAAATCTTGTCTGAATTTGCATTTATTCCAACAAAAAAACAAATTCAAGAATCTAATATTTTCAAATTTATGCAAAAATATAACATTTCATCTTTTGATGAATTATCTCAAAAATCTAAAAATGATCTTGAGTGGTTTTGGAAATCAGTGGATGAGGATATCGGAATCGTCTGGGATTCACCATATGAAAAAATTTTAGATATTACTAAAGGTATTGCATGGTCTAAATGGTTTGTTAATGGAAAAACAAACATCTACAAATCATCTGTAGAAAAATTTGCCAAAAAAACTCCTGAAAAAATTGCATATTATTTTGAATCAGAAGATGGAGAAAAATCTGAGATTCCTTATTCTGAACTTGATTCCAAAGTTTCTAAACTTGCAAATGGATTAAAGTCATTGGGTGTAAAAAAAGGTGATGTCATTGCAATATATTTACCTATGATTGAGGAGGCAATATTATCTATTTTGGCAGCTGCGAAAATTGGTGCAGTTCAAACTGTAATTTTTTCAGGATATAGTTCGGATTCTTTACATGTGAGATTGAAAGATTGTAATGCCAAAATACTAATTGTATCTGATGGGTTTTGTCGTAAAGGAAAAACTGTATCACAAAAAGAATCAATAGAAATTGCATTAAATGATACAATGGTTGAAAAAACTATAGTAATTCCATACAAAGGAGTGGATGAATATGTTGAATCTGAAAATATTATTTTTTATAATTCCCTTGTATCCTCTCAAGATGTAATTTGCAATACTGAAATTTTAGATTCAGAAGACTCTCTTTTCATTTTGTATACTTCTGGAACTACTGGTAATCCTAAAGGGGTAGTTCACACTCATGGTGGATTTTCTGTATTTGCTGGTCACCAATCAGCATATCTTATTGACACTCAGGCACAAGATGTATTGTTTTGGCCTGCTGATATTGGTTGGATTACAGGGTTGGTATGGAATGTTTATGGATTGTTGATGATGGGGGCAAGTGCTGTAATTTATGATGGGGCATTAGATTTTCCTACATCTGATAGAATTTGGAAGATGTTATCTGATTACAATGCAACAATCTTTGGAATATCTCCAACTGCTGTAAGATTATTTAAAAAAAATAATGTTGAGCCTTTAAAATTATACCAGTTAGATAAAATAAAAAATATTCCTACAACAGGAGAGCCATTAGATGAAGATTCCTGGTGGTGGTTATATGAAAAAGTTGGTAATAAAAAAATCCCCATTATGAATTTGTCTGGCGGTACTGAGATAGGTGGAGCAATGTTATCTGTATTCCCTGGAATGAAATTAAAACCTTCTACTGTAGGAATGCCGGTACCTGGAATGAATTTGGATGTAGTTGATGATGATTTAAAATCTGTACGAGAAAAAAATGGCTATCTTGTTATAAAATCTCCATGGCCTGCAATGACACGTGGTCTACTAAATGATGATAAAAGATATCTGGAAACTTATTGGAATCGATTTGAAAATGTTTGGTTTCATGGTGATTTTGTTTATGTTGATAAAGATAATCTTTGGTATATGCGTGGGAGGGCAGATGATGTCATTAATGTCTCAGGTCATAGAATGAGTACTGCAGAAATTGAACACACAATAATTTCACATGATAAAATATCTGATGCTGCATCTGTAGCGATTCCAGATGAAATTACTGGTGAGGCAATTGTTGTCTTTTTTGTAGCAGATAAAAAATCTGAAAATATACCTTCTTCTGAAATTTCTGATTATGTCTCTGGAAAAATTGGAAAATTGGCAAGGCCAAAATTTATTTTTCAATTATCTGATTTGCCAAAAACTAGGACAGGAAAAATCATGCGTAGATTGCTAAAATCCAAGTTGCTTGGAACTGAATTAGGTGACTTGTCTTCTTTGGAAAATCCTCAAGTTTTAGATGAAATTCAAAAATTAGGTTGATAAAATCTCACCTTTTGTTATTTAGTATTTCACGTCACATCTATATTTTCGATCCTTACAAATTATTTTATGAAATTTGTAGTTGATCAGCAAGTTGAAGACATTGAGATGCCTGAGAATCTCAAATTAAACACATTTTTACAAGAATTTCATTCAGATTGCCCTCATCCTGAATGTAGTTTTGGATTTTATGGATTTGCATTTGGACAATCCCCATTCCCTGTTCCTAAATTAATTCAAGATGCATTAATCAAAAATGCTGACAAAGGGGAATATGCTGCAGTTCCAGGCATCCCTGAATTAAGATCTGCAATATCGAAATACAATAAGCATTATTTTGGAATGGATGTAGCTCCTGAAAGAATCTATGTTGGTCCAGGTACTAAGGAATTAATTTTCAATCTGCTGGAGATTTTACATGGAACTGTAATATTGCCAACTCCTGCATGGCTAGGGTATCTTCCACAAATTAGATTCTTGAAAAAAAATTATCACATGTTACCTACTCGTGCTAATAAAAAAATATCTCCAAATGATTTGAGAAAATTGGCATTACGATTACAAGATAGACAGAAAATTTTGATACTGAATAATCCAAATAATCCTACTGGATTGTTATATGATGAATTAGAATTGGAAGAAATTGCTGATGTGTGTAAAGAACAAAATATTACGGTGATCTCTGATGAAATTTATGCTCTTACTACCTATAATTTTTCTAAATTCGTTAGCATGGGGAAAATTTATCCTGAAGGAACATTTGTAACAAATGGATTATCAAAATCCCACGCAGCTGGTGGGTATAGGCTCGGATATGTCATTTTTCCACAACATGCAATTGATCTAAGACGACAGTTTAAAAAAATACTTGCAACTGAATATACTGCTGTATCCACACCTATTCAACATGCTGCCGTAGCTGGATTTGAAATTAGTAGTGAAATTGATGAATATTTTGTAGTTACTAGAAACATACATCAAATAATGGGGGAGTACACATATCATCGGTTAATTGCAATTGATGGTGTAAAGGCAACTCGACCGGATGCCACATTTTACCTTCTTGCTGATTTTAATTCATTTACAATTGATTTGCAAAAAATGAATATTGACACATCGCAAAAATTATCTGAATCATTAATTTTACATCCATACCATACTGCAATTGTAGGTGGAGATAGTCTTGTTTTGGAGAGAACTGATTTTAGTGCAAGAATAGCATATGTGGATTATGATGGTGCTACAGTTTATCGAAATTATCTTAAAAATAAACCTGTTTCTAGTTCTGAAAAAACAGAATTTGTAAAAAATAATGCTCCTAAAATCGTTGCAGGTTTGGACATGATAGCAGATTTTTTTGTAAATATTAAGAAAGACAATCTACTGAAATCAGAATCTGTGAAAAGTTCTATGGTTTCTCCAAACTAATTTAATTTTGATCTTAATGATTCAAATTCTTCTAAAGTGATTTCACCTTTAGCTAATCTTGTTTGTATGATGTTCATTGGATTAGTTCTAACAATTGGATGAAAAATTTTTCTTCTAATTGTGTCTTTATTGATCAAAATTTGTTTGGAATTATTATCCACTTGTCTTTTCACTCCATATACTGCTCCAAACAATATCCCTAAAGCTGCCACAGCTAGGGATATTTGTGCAATATCTGAATTATTATCTGATTTTTCAACTGATTCTACCATGGATGATGCCTGGGCTTCGGGTATTATTTCATGAACCTTGGATTTTATCTCTTTGATATTATCTGTAAACCCTACTGTCTCCTCTATTGTTAGATTGGGATAGTTTTTGTCAAACCAACTCTTGTATGTTGTCTCTGAGTAATATCTTTCAATATAGTGTGATGGATCTTTGCTAGGATCTACAAAATCTGCATAACTTGGGTATTTCTTGACAACCGGTTCGGGTTCCTTGATATTTGCATACTCGTTTGATTGTTCATAGTTGTTTGGATTTTCATTTGATTTATTGTTTATTTCTCTAGGTGCATCCTCTGAAGAGACAACAAATTCTGCAGTTATTCCCTTTGTCATGTTAAGGATGAATCCATTTGCTGTGTAAACTCCATTATTTTCAAATTGTTCATTAATTATTACGCTTTTTTCAAATGTGTTATCATGATTGATATTTGCTTGTGATAGCAAAACAAACTGTTCATTTTGATCCCTTACTACAATTGTAACTAAACCTGATGATTCTTTTTCAACTATTCCTGAAAATACTATTTGGTCGCCTTTGACAAATAATTCATCATTAACATTTAGACTAGAAAGTTCTGCAAAAGCAGGATTTGTAAATAATATTAATGATATAATTGCTATAGAATAAGATCCATTCCTAATCTTGTTCAATAAAATAAAACATAATTTTTTAAATTTAAGATAAACGTAGTATTCATCCAGTTTTATTATGGGTAAAAGTTAAATGTTAATTTCTTGTTTTCTAGATGTTATATTATTTATTGATGAATTGACGGGTTTTTTTGGAATATTAAAAAAGAATGTAGTTTGAACATTTTCTTCACTTTCAACCCAAATCTCACCTCCTAAACCTTCTACAATACCTTTACAAATTGCTAAACCTAAACCACTTCCTCCTTTTTTCCTCTTTGATGAAGTATCTACCTGGTAGAATTTTTTAAATAATTCTTTTTTGTTGTTATCGGATATTCCTACACCATTATCTCGAACAAAAAATTCCACATGTTTTACCTCATTTTTTATTCCAATTTCAACGCATCCTGTATTTGGAGGAACGTAATCTATTGCATTCTTAATTAAATTAGAAAAGACCTGATTAATTCTATCCTTGTCACTATGGATATTGATATCTTCATTAAAATTTGCAGTCAATTCTATTTTTTTCTCAGTTGCAATTGGATCAAATTCTTTAATTAATCCATACAGTAACTCTGAAACATCAATGTCTTCTTCGTTAAAAATTAGCTTTCCTAAATCTAATTTCTGTGTTGTTAGAATATCTCCAATTAATTTTTCTAGTTTAATTGTAGATGTATAAATTTCATCTACTGCATCTTTTTGTCCTTCATTTAACTTTCCAAGTAGTTCTTCTTTTTGTAACATTTGGACATAACCTAAGATTGGAACTAGGGGGGTTTTTAGTTCATGTGATACCATTGATGAAAACTCAACTTTTTTTCTATCCATATCTTTTAATTTTTGTACATATTCATTTTGTACCTCGATTGTTTTTTCAACTTTTCCACCCATGCTTTCAAAATTTTCATTTAATTCAAAAATCTCTTTTACATTTGTTTTGATTTGATATTTGTTTGACATTTTATTTGTTTTTGAAAATTCAGACATATTTTTTGCTAATTTTTGTATTGGTTTTGTGATGCTTGTTGAGATATGGACTGTTCCGAGCAATGTTCCTGTCGCCACAAATACTGAAAATACTAACAATATCATTCCAGTACCTTCATCCACGGATGTTAGAAAATTAACAACACCCATGTAAAAAATAATAAAACTTGATACTCCTGAAACGATAAATAATGTATGTTTAATTGGGAGCATTTAGTTGCACCTCTAAATATTATAACTTTGCAGTCTCTACAAGCTTTGATAGTAAAATGTCAATGTCTATTGGTTTTAAGATGTATGATGAAACACCACGCTTTACAATGCTGTCTAATTCTTCTTGTGTAATTGTAGATGCTGTAAAGACTATTATTTTATGATCTTTTAACATGTTATTTTTTTCAAGATCATCTATGACTGAATAACCGTCAAATTCAGGCATAGCCAAATCCAGTAAAATCACATCATGACGATTTTCTTTAATTAATGATAGTCCTTCTTTTCCATCGTTTGCCACGGTACATTTGTGCTCTTTTAACTCTAGAAATGTTGTGAGCATTTTTGTAATTTGCTCATTATCATCGATAATTAAAATTTCTAAATTTTCCAATTCTTCTCTTTGCTTCAATTTTGATATATCTTTATTGGTCAATTTGAACTTCTCCCACTATCCAACAATTTGAAATTTTCTTGAAGATAATTTAATATCATCTTTTCTTGTTCAATCTCTCTTAATCTATGTTCATAAGTAATTTCAGAACCTAATAATGATTCAGCATCTGTTTCATCAATGTGATGTGACTTTTTCCACATCAAACTAAATAATGATCTTAATGTTGTTACAAATGCATTTGAATCAGTCCATACGGCAAGCATATCTTTTACTTTATTGTTACTGATGAAAAATATTACCTCGCTATTATCTTTAATTATGAAACAAAAATCTTCCCTGTTTTTATCATCAATCTTTTTAATTTTTTTAGGTTCAATACTTTCAAAAATATTTGATGTATCAGCTTGATGGTCTGTTAATATTCTAAGGTCTGATTTTGTTTTGTTTAATAATTCTGTAAATTCAGTAAAATAGAACCTTTTGAAATCCGCATCAGTTCCTAAAACTAGGATGTTTTCTTTTGATTCTTTTATCATTTGTTCTAGTTTACCTAAAATTGAATTTCGACCTTGCAGTGATTGAAATTTGTTTTCTTGCGATTCGTCTTCACTTTCACCATATTTTGGAATTATATTCCATAATTTAATGAGACTGCTTTTACCTGCTTCAAGTTCGTTTAATCGATTCTTCTCATTGTTAATTAAAATCTCTAACGATTCATCCAGCCCAACTGCATTGAATTTTGTAGGTTTTCCAAAAACTGAAAAAATTATTCCTTTTTGTTGCAAAGTTGATAAAAGATGATATGTTTCAGTTCTTGGAATTTTTAGTGCTTTTGAAATTTCTGATGCAGTTTTAATTCCTATTTTACTTAGAAATAAGTATACTTTAGCTTGATTTGGTGTTAAATCATATCTCACAAGCATTCGTTGTAGTTCGTGAATTGGATTTTCTGTTTGAAATAACCCTTCTTCCACTGTCTCAGTCACTGTCATTAAGAATTTTTACATAATTTTGTGACATAAGGGAGTGTATGTTATTAGATGTTACAGATCAAAAAATATTTTATTTTATAAGCCTAATAGTCGACCTAGTATAATATCTCCATATGCTAATTGGATGATAAACCCGCCTGTAATCAGTAACAGATATGGTATTCCAGGGGTAATCCAGGTATTGGGTGTAATACAGTATTCTTGATTTTCTGCATGATGCATGATTAAATCAAATTTCTTTTTACCATTTTCAGTTTTTTCTATTGAAAATGCAAATTTTGGATTTTTTGCCTTGTATCCAATTAATATTGCAATTATTTTTTTAAAATCTGTTTCTTCAAATCCATCAAAAATATCTTCACCTTTAATTTTAGATACCCCATTTCTAATAATGTTGATAAAAAATGGAATTGTAAACAACACGGCTGCATTGGATAGAGTCGTAAATGGCGATATGGGGCTATCTGTAAATGTAGCCATGGGTGCAATTACTGCTAATGCAATTAATGCAAAAGCATCAGCTCCTCCAAACATTCCGATTCTCCAAACTAATATCACAAAGGGTGCAATGATTAACGCAAATCCCATTGTCCATAGATTTGATGTTATGTCTGAACTAATGAAGACTAGGAGAAATCCTGTACTTCCAAACACAATCCAATAATAATCGTGAATCTCTCTTTTCCAAACATCGATAATTGAACCTAAAATTAACATTAAAAGTGCTAAACTGATTCCAATTATATCGTAATTTGTTAATGTTTCAAACATGGTGTGTCTTATTTTTAAATTCTATATGAAATGCATGGGGAAAAATATTCTCTTTGTTTAGTCATATCTTTTACAATTCATTATCTATTTCTAATATCTGAAATTCTTTCTTTAACCTCTTCTATTTTATCTCCAATTGGGATTTTTTCGGTTATTATATCTAATTTATCCATTCGTTTAAGGAAAAATAACCCTGTCAATATTGCAACTGGAATTATGATCATTACTAATAATGTATTATCGATAGGTAATCCACTCCAGTCTGGTTCTTCCTCTGAAATCTCTTCCATAACTGGCATGTTTAGTATATTGGCAGTTTTTGAGATAGTTGTAGAGCTTAGTCCATTTCCTGAGACTGTGACGGATACGGAAACCTTATCTTTATCATTTGCAAGTATGTTTGCCTTTGCAATACCTTCACTACTTGTAACTTGTTCAGTTGTTAGTATTTCTCCTCCTACAATATCCCACTCTACATTAAATCCGCCCAAAGCGGTAGTTACTTCTGGAATTGTAATTGATATTTTTGATTCAATTCGTTCATTCCAATTTAGCCCTCCTAGAAATTCTAATGTGACAACGGGACTAATATCAATTACATTGATATCATATTTAGAAAGCGTAAAATCTTCTGAAAGCAATGCTAATTCTATCGTCCCTTCATTGACTGTGTCTATCTCAAAAGTAGAAAAATAATCCCCTTCTTTAATTAATAATTTTTCAGGCACTTTTAATATTGTTTCATTATTTGAAACTAAATTAATTTTAATATCTTTTTTTGCGTATACTGGATTTCCAACTGAGTCTAATGCTTGAACCGTGGCAAGTGTTTTAGAATTTGCTAAAATATTTTTTTGGAATGATAAATAAATTGTAGTAGGATCCGTTGTGTGACTAGTAATTGATGAAATTCCTTCAAATCCGCCCATTTGATATGATAGATCTGTTGTACCCACCTTTGAAACTAAATTAAACTCTGCAAATGGTTGATTTCGTTTTATTGTAATTGAATCTGCATTAATTAATTCATTAGCTGAAAAAGATAACACCCCATCTTCTATAAAGTAACTCACTCCTAATCTAGGATCTACCTCTCCCTCTTCATCACTAGTAGAAGTACTTGTTTCCTCTTCTCCTGCTCCTTCATTAAGATATCCTAGAACTGGAAATTCTTTTTCCGCTAAAACAACTGGTACTAATGACTCGATAATTAATTCTAAGTCTTCCTCAAGTGGTCCTATCGGATCCCCTGTTGCTGTTTTTACTCCTTCATTATCTGTTATGTAAAAACTTACAGGGTCTTCCGGTACTACCGTTCCGGTATCTCCAAAAACAATGATTGCACTTTCACCTTTTTTCATTAAAGGATCAATTGGATTAACAGAGTCCAGTTCTGATGAGGAAAAGATAATTTTATGATCCTCTTGTGCCTTGACAGGGACTGTTACTGAAACAAGTTCTCTGTTGGTGGTTCCTTGAGTAGACCCACCTGTCTGTCTTGAAACTTCAATCTCTGTTTCATAATATGTGACTGCAATAATTTCTTGTTTTCCAGTAGTTAAAAATGGCAATGTTTCTGTAACGGATGGGCCTTTACCTTCTAATGAACCAATTTCATCATGTATTACTGTAAATGTTGCACCATTTGTTAGAATATTTTCTGCTGAAATAAACATTTTGTATGTTTCTTCAAAACTTGATGTAAATTCACCTAAATTTGGTCTAGGTGAAAATTTTGTAAATGTAGAGTAACTTCCTTTTTTTATCACTAAATTTTTTTCTTCAATCATTACCTCTTCAAATTTATTACTGGTATTGATTGAAACGTCTGGATTTTCAACTCCTATTTCTAAATGAATATCTTCTTCTGCAAAAACTGGTAATCCATCTCCATCTAGAAGTTGTACAATTGCATATCCTTCTGAACCACTAAAACTAATATAATTTTCTGGATGAACATATAGTTGCAATTGAAGAGGGGTTATTGGTTCTAATACTTTTACAATACTACTTATTTTTTTCATATTTCCTGTTTCTGCAAAAATAATTGCATCCCCATAATCTAATATTTCAAATTCTGTAATCGCATAATATTCTCCTCCAGATATTACTAATTCTGATTCTTTGATATTGATTACATCTTTATTTGGAGTGTCTAGATTTATCATTACCTCTTCCGATGTAATGGCTGGCAATCCTCCAGTAGTTGCTAATTCTACAACAATGAATCCAAATCTAGGTCCATCAACGGGGAACTCTGACGGTGTTACCTTCATTAACATTTTTGTAGGATTATTATTGTTGGTAAAAACTTCTAAAGAAATTTCTTTAGATGAAAAACCTGTTGCTGCCAATGCTATACTGGCAATTCCTGATTCCTTTGCTTTGATAATTACATTTTTGGTAAATTTATCATTTCCTTCTTCAATCCTGATGATTTGAATTATTTCGTTATCAGAACTCACAACTTTCAAACCATCTATTTGTTTTGGTACCATTATATCGTTTGACGTGATAAAAATTTGCAATGTTGCTTCTGTATTCTCTAATAATTTTCCTGGATGAAGTTGGTATCCAAACTCTGATGTTGTTTGAGCCTGAACAGGTATTACAAAAATGCTCAACATTAAACTAAAAATGAGAAAAAGAACTTTCAACTTAGATCATTTAACTGAATTTTTCTTATATAAAACAGTGTGAAATATTACAATACACACAGTCATGCAAAAATTGATGATACGCTGAATATTTTAAGCGAAATTACCACTATTGCTCCAATTGATGTTGCAACTAGAAATATAGAATACATGAATCCACCAGAGTAAGATCCAGTGGTAATTTTTCCCAAAAATAACCCTGAAATCCAAGATTGAACCAATATTGCAACACCTAATAATTGAAACCTGTAATTTGCATCTGCTTCCAATAATGCCCTTTTTTCTTCATTCTCTTCTAATTGTGCACCTAGACTTGTCAGAGATTCAATTACAAGCAATGTTGTAAAACCTGTAATTGCAATTAACATGAAACCTACCATGACAAATGGTTTTAATTTTTCTCTTTTTGTTTTTTCTAAGTTATGCATTTTTTCAGCAACGCCAGCTAATGTGATTAAAGTATTGACATTTCCTCCACCTGCTGAAATAATTTCAAATAACACTTTAAAATTTATTAAAATCCTAAAATCATTAGTTTCTTTTTTAATATAGCCAAAAATATCATCCAATGTCATTCCCCACTCGAGTTTATTGGCAATACCATTGGCCACTCTATTGAATGATCCATAATCTTTTCTTTTTGTGGTTCTTACAACACATTTTTCTGGACCTAGCCCTGCTTTTCTTGCTTCTGCAACATCTCTCATAATTTGAGCAGTTGCCCTTTCTGCGTCAATTGAAAATTTGTACTTGTCTTTAAAATTTAATGCTGGCCATATTGCAGCTGCAATTAATGCACCACCTAAAATGTACAAATTTAATTCTGGTAATAAATCTAAATAATTAATTATTATTGCAACTAAAATTCCCGGCAATCCAAATGTTGAGATTTTTTTCCAATCTAGTTCATTTACTTTTGATTTGTTTAATTTGCCTGCAATAATTGAAAAAAGCACTGATACTACTGGAGGCAAGATGATGACAAAATATAGTGGATCAATATCATTCGGTCCAGGGGTGCTTCCTACTCCGTCTGTAGATGTTGCTGTAATTATGATGTAGATGGCCAATACCACAACTTGCATTGTCATATACGTTTCAATTACAGTCTCTACTTTTTTTGCTAATTCTTCCTGTTGTGATTCATACAATTCAAACGCTCCATCCATTTTTGATTTAAGATAACTTACTACATCCCCTCCACTTTGGATGGCCGATACCCATCCACTTAGAAAATCTCCAAAACTCGAACCTTTTTCTTTACTCTCTGACATGACTATTAATGGATCTTGACCCAAGATATCAATTCGTTTTAAAATTTTTATTGATTCATGTCTGACATGCGGTAGCAAATCCAAATTCTTAATTTTTAAAAAAATAGTATATGGGCCAAACCCACTAGTGGCCAGCAATGTCACTATTGTTATAAAAAAAGGTAATTCTGGATCAATCTTTTTATTTAATTTCTTTTTCTTATCATCTTCTTCATATTTTTTTATAAATGACATGTTTATACACCATATTCAATTTTCTTCATTAATGTTTCAGGATCTCTATAGTATTTTCCAATATATTCAGCAACTTTATCGTAGCTTCTAATCCCTCTATCTACTAACCATTTCAAAACAATTTTCCTTTTTTCATATTCTTCCATAATTTCATCCAGACTAAGACCTGTTTGTTGTGATAGTCTATTGAACATTTCACTATCTCCTAATTGAGGTTCAAAATAATCTGCTTTTGGATCCCATCTAAAAGAATTATGATATGAATCTGAGGTTTTGATTTCTTGAACTGAAATTGCCCTTCTAGTACTTTTACCATCCATGCCTTTTACTCTTCTAATTACTATGGCACAATTCATTAATGCCATATATGCTGCTGGAATATCCATTGGTTTTTGTTGCAATCTTTTACTTGCTGATTCTAAACTATCTGCATGCATTGTACACAAACCTCCGTGACCTGTAGCCATTGCTTGGAACATGACATATGCTTCAGACCCTCTAATTTCACCTACTACAATATAGTCTGGTCTATGTCTTACCCCTGATTTAATTAAATCATATAATCCGATTTCTCCTTCTTCATTGTTACCAAAACCTACTCTGGATACTAAACTAAACCAATTTTCATGTTTGATGTTGATTTCAGCTACATCCTCTACTGAAAAAATCTTAAAATCTGGATTCACCAAACCTGTAATCGCATTAAGTATAGTTGTTTTACCACTACCTGTTGAGCCGATTACCATGATGGACATTTTTGCTTCCATTAACATCCATAGATATGCTGCAATATCTACACTAATTGTACCAAATGATATTAGATCAATTACTGAATAAGGATCTTGTTTGAATTTTCTTATTGTAAAACTAGTTCCTTTCGGTGTAACTTCTTTTTGGTATAATACTGAAATCCTATGGTTCCCTTGTAATGATAAATCTGAAATTGGGTGTGCCGAACTGATGTGTTTCCCTGCTCTAAACACAATTCTCGATACAAAGGAATTTAATTTCTCATCTTCAAATGTGATATTACAAGGAATACTGTCATATTTTCTATGCCATACATAGATTGGTAAATTTATTCCACTACAACTTACGTCTTCGATATTTGGGTCATGCATCATTGGATCAATATTTCCAAAACCATCGATTTCTTTTTCTAAATAATATTTTACTTTTTCAAGGCTTGCAAGTGGCTGATCCTCAAACAATTTTTCATTTTCTTTTAGAACTTTATTGACAAATGAAATGAATCCAAAATCTTTTTCGATATTATCAGGAGAGTCTAAATTTTCTTCTATTAATCGATAGAGTTGATTATATACAATTTGCTCTGATTGATTTAATTTAGTTTCATCTACTTGGTAAGATATATTGCCTTTCTCTATATCCTGTAAAATGTTAACATAACTAAATGGTGCTTTTAGAGGGTATTTTTCTAATAATTTTGAACCTTTTGGAGTCTCGTTGTTTAATTCGGATAAGAATTCACTTTTAAGAAATGTTTCTAATCCTTGTTCTTCTTTCTTTTTACCCATGTGACTCAATACTATTCATGGATTTTTGGTTATATTGAGCAGTATGAAACATTACAATACACACAATATTGGTTTTTAACAAAAATATAAAAATAATTTTTTGGATAAGAATAAAAAAATTCCCTTATCCTGGATTATTGTCCTGATACGGTGATACTTTGAGGTCCGCCAGCTTTTCCTGCAAACACACTGACTGTAGTTGCAACACCAGAGTCGAGAGTTGTAATTGTACCGTTATTTATTTTGAAATAAATAACTGCAGTACTACCTGGGTTCAAGGACACTGGGCCTGTTGCAGCAACACCTTGAATGACGTTGGTGCCTACACCCCATGAATCTTGATCAATACACAGGTAATTTGCGTCACCTACACATGCTCCAAGTTTTGAAATTGCTGGTCCATTAGTTGCTGGCAATGCGTTTACCCAACCTGTATGATTCAATGCTTGCTGAAATTCAGCAGCAGTCAAGGTTGTATCTACATACCATTGTCCAAATGGGATATCTATGCCCCTAAGTGATATTTTATCTACGGCGACTACTTTGTCACCTGTATTTCTAACACCCGTTGCACCCCAAGCTGCGCCGCCAGGATCAGTTTGATGTACCCATACTTTGGTTCCAGTTACTGAAATATTTTCAGTTTGTGTACCTCCTTGGAATAATGAAGTTCCGTAAAGTACAACACCTGAACCAAGCACAACTGATGACACCAATATGATGACAGTTGTAAGTACAGTACTGATTGCACGTTTTTTGCTTAGTTTGGTTTTCATTTTATTATTTTTAATCCAATCTAATAGAATAACTAGTCGAGTATGTAATTTTTTTGAATTACAGAGTAAAAAGAATTTAATCTATTGTTCTGGATATTGGAGAAGAATATGGAATTATGATAATCCTGCAACTACAATTGAATAGGGTGCACCTGCTTTACCTGCGTATATACTAACATTTGACTGAATTCCTGTATCAAGTGATGTGAATGTGCCATTATATGCTTTAAAGTAAATAACTGCAGTTTGACCCGGATCTAATGATACTGGACCTGTTGATACATCTGCTGAGATGACGTTGGTGCCTGCACCCCATGAATCTTGATCAATACACAGGTAATTTGCGTCACCTACACATGCTCCAAGTTTTGAAATTGCTGGTCCGTTAGTTCCTGGCAATGCGTTTACCCAACCTGTATGATTCAATGCTTGTTGATATTCACTACTTGTCATTGTTGTATCTGCATACCATTGTCCAAACGGAATATCTGTACCTCTAACTGAAATTTGATTAACTGAAATAACTTTGTCTCCTGTATTTCTAACACTAGCTGCTCCCCAAGCTACGCCTGTGGGATCAGTAGCATGTACCCACACTTTGACATCAGAAGCTTGGATAGCTTCAGTTTGTGTATTTCCTTGAAATAATGAAGTTCCGTAAAGTACAACACCTGAACCAAGCACAACTGATGACACCAATATGATGACAGTTGTAAGTACAGTACTGATTGCACGTTTTTTGCTTAGTTTGGTTTTCATTTTATTATTTTTAATCCAATCTCATAGAATAACTAGTCGAGTATGTAATATTTTTTAATTTCTTGGTGAAATTTTTACACTATATAAAAACTAAAATTTGAAAACTACAGATCATCGCCTGCAAGATTGGTATATGCACCCAAAAATCTTGCAACTGTTTTCCTTAATCCTTCATATGGCATACATAATGAAAAAATTTTAGTTACGCCTGTAGGGATACCAATGGCTACAACACTGATGCCTTTTTTTCTTGCTGCCTCAACAGCTTCTTTCATTTTCACATCTGCTTCATATGTGCCTAACGCTTGTCCATCTGTAATCAAAAATATGTATCTGCGTTCAATATTTTCTCTCTCTAAAATTCTTGAGCATAGTATAACTGCATCTGCAATAAAAGAAAGACCTTTGATCTCAATACCGCCAATACGTGATTTTGAATGTTGATCAAAATTTTCATAATGGTCTTTGACTATTGTGAAATTATTATTGAATGTAAAAAATCCCCATTTTCCATTCTTTGAATTGACTTCATTTGCAGCCTCACCTAAGCAAATGGCAAATTTTTTCATTTCATCAAATTTTAGTCTCATACTACTACTGGTATCGACTACGATTGCCCATTCTTCTTCAATTCTCCTATAATCGTCTTGCTCAAAAATTTGTATGCTGTTATTTTGAGCTGCTACTGCTTGAATTGCTGCCTGCATTTCTAACAGCCCCATATCTTCAGGCATTCCTTCATCCATGACATTGGGTGTCATTTTCATCTGTGAAGACATCTTTTTTAAAAACAAGTGAGTGGCATTTTTTAATCTGAGATATTCGCCAATATTTTCTGGGGCAAAGTCAATCTTGTCAAATTCTAAATCTTCCGTAATTCCACCATATTTTTTCCTAACCTTGGCTCTTCGTTTTAGTTGTTCAAACCATACTTCTGTGAATCTTTGAACAGTGTCATAGAATATACCTTCAGTCGTTATTGTAATATCTTCTAACCATTTTTCTATTCGTTTAGGATGACTATAATGATCTGTAAATGGATAATTATAATCAGATATGATATTTGAAGATTCATAAATTATATCTGCAATATTTGAAATTTCTTTTTCATTTTCAGGATCTGTGTTAAGGATTTTATCTTCTAATTCTTTTCGTTTACTTTTAATTTCTGAAATAAATCTGTTTGAAAATATCTTTTTTGAATTTCTTTTAATATTTTCTAATTCTGTTTGATCATTTATCATATTAAAAAGATTTTCAATTTTTTTGATCTCATTATGATATTCTGGAAAGTCATTTTTTAAAAATTCATTCACTCTTACATCTTCAATGTATTCAAATGTTTCATATGCTCGTTTTTTATTTTTATCTTTCATCCATTTTTTGTAGATTTTAAAATTTGTTACCTTTGCATGGCCTGCAGCATGACAGATTGATGCCAAATACAAAGAAAAAATAGTATTTTGTGATTCTTCTACGTTTGAGAAAGCACATCCTTGAATTGTTTCTAATCCCTGAATAGGTCTAGGCATTGGAAAAAATACTGTCATTCTTGGCTCATATTCAATTTTTGGAAAATACTGCGTATCTAGAAAAAACGTATCGATATCTATTGGTTTTCGTCCAGAAATTTCAAAAAATAAACTATGCCCAATATCTTGAATTGTGTCTTTCAGTCAAATCACACCTTTTTTGATAAAGTTTGACTTTCTAAAACTTTTTTGACAATATGTCTAACTTCGTCTTGAACTTCAGGATCATCACTAGTCATCGGAATTAATGTTTCATTGCCTCCCTCCATAATAGATACTCCATCAGAACAAACTTTTGCCCAGTTTACTAAATCTCCAACAGATGGACCGTATGGCAAATCTCCCATTTTGTATTCTTGTCTTAGTTTAGCTCCAACTTTTACAATACTTTCAGCATCAATCATTGGTATCCCTCCTTTTTTTGAAACCATGACAATTTCTTTTTCATCTATGTTATCTCCAACACTCATGTAATCAAAGTTTAACCAAACACTCATTCTTCTTCTCATGGCAGCATTGATTGGTTTTGTACCTGCAAATTCTGATGATACAGGGTTCATACTAATTATCATGTAAGCATGCTTATGTCTGTGAATAATTTCACTATCTTTTTCTGTTAATACCATGTGTCCCCTCTGATCTAGTAATGGATTGAGTTTTGTAGCAACATCTTGTTTCATCATGTTTGCCTCATCAAGATATAAAATTCCACCTTTCCTACACCAACCTGTAATTAACCCGTCAATCCAATTCTCTTTTCCTAATCCAACATATCTTCCAAATAAATCAAAAACAGATGTTGCCAAACCACAGTTGATTTCCCACATTGGTAAACCTGCTAATTCTGCAACTAGATAGACAATGTGAGTTTTACCAGTTCCACTCGGGCCAATTAATGCACACTGTTTGAAAAACTTTAGTGCTCTACCAATTCTTTCAACATAATGCTCACCATTATCTAAATAAGGTGGAGTGTCTTTTGGAATCATCTCATCCATTTCTTCGGGGAATACCATTTCTGCAGAATTCATGTATTTTTTAAAATCATACATTTTGGATAATGCATGAGTTTCTTTTTTGATCTTTGAAATTGACATTGACAAATTGCCTTTATCTGAATTAATTTTAGTTCGATTAGTTGATGAAATTAGCGAATTATTTTGGTCCATTGATGACTGTTTTAGTTGTGAATAGAGTTAATGCTGTTATGTGTGTGGAAATGTTACATACACATTGTAATAATGAATTTTTTGGCTATTTTATTTATAATGAATGCCCATATCGAACTTACTTCAATTGCCATGAGTAAAAATGACCCAAAAATTACCAAATTAGACAAATATGATGTGGAGGCCAATATTGAAGAAGTTGCTAATAGTGAGGATCAATCAATATTCAAATATGGATTTACAGCGTTATCTAATCCTAAAAATGTTCGTCTAGCTATTGAAGGGATTGCAAGAATTCAGGGTGATTCTGAGGAAAGAGATGAGATTTTGAATAAAGATGAAAATGGTGTTCCAAAAATTTTAACAATGATTTATCAGGAATTATTCCCTACATTCTTTTTACTCTCGAAGAGCCTTAACGTTTCATGTCCACCTCACACAATAGGTTCTATGGGTCTTTCTGATGAGACTCAAACAAATGAGTTATCAAATGATTTGTTAGAACCACAAGCAGAACCTGCTACTCCAGAACCACAAGCAGAACCTGCTACTCCAGAACCACAAGCAGAACCTGCTACTCCAGAACCACAAGCAGAACCTGCTACTCCAGAACCACAAGCAGAACCTGCTACGGGAGAAAAGACTTCTGACATAGTTCAGCCTACGGTGTAAGTATATTTTTTTACATACTAGTGATAATATGAAAAATTATCTCATTTTTTATATGATTAGCCATGATCATAGTGATTTTTTTTCATGTAAAAAGAGAAAAGCTCTATCGACAGTAGTAACAAGTGCAATTCTTATGGCTGCGGTTTCAATTATGGGTGTCATGTTAGTAACATGGTCAAATACTAGTTTATTTACACAACAAATAGAAATTGAGAATTCTTTTAATGAAAAAATGAATAAACTAAATGAAGACATATTTATAGAAAATATTTGGTTTGGAAATTCTTCTCCTGAAACATTAAATGTTACATTAAGTAATGTGGGAATCATTGGTCTGAATATAACTTCAATTCGAGTTTCAAATAGTTCAGGATTTACATTATTTTCAATTACTGATGGCGGGGTATCTCCAAATGCAATTTATTCATTTAACACTACTTATTTTTGGGATGCTGGTGAAACTACGGATTTTATAATCACAACAAATCGAGGAAATAGCTATAATGCTCAAACGGTGACCTAATTTGTTTAAAAAAAGAAGAGGTCTTAGTGCAATAATTGGTGGCGTGTTTATGCTCATTGTCATAACTACTGCAATTACATATACAACATTTAACATGAATCAGATCACTCAACTTGGTGAAACTATTGCAATTAAACAAACTACTGATGTTGAAAAATCTACTGAAAAATTTGAAGTTGTAAAAGTATCAATTGATAATAATCAATTCAACATGACAGTAAAAAATACGGGTAACATACCTGTTCATCTAAATAGATTGTGGATTGAAAATACCACTGATTCGTCATGGCCCGTATCTAGGTTTGATATCAACTATTCTCTTGCACCAGGAAATGTTACAATGAATATTGGTCAAAATATTGGATTGACTGCACTTGATACACAATCATATGCTGCACAACTTGTAACTACCAGAGGAACTGCAGAACAAATGTTTCTGAATAGCGTTGGCGACTCTACAGTTTATTTAAGATTAACTGCGTCACCTTCTGTATTCCCAACTACTTTTAGTACTAATGTTGCTTTGGAAGTAATCAATACTGGCACTACTCAATTATTGAATTTACAACCTACTATGCTTGAAGTTTTACCCACTTGTTCATCATCATGTGAATATACTTTAGAACAATCTGTCACTCCTGTTAGTTTTGATTCTGTATCTCCGGGTGATACTGCTATCTTTGAATGGGTTTACTCATTTACTGGCTCTAATGGAGATATCTTAGAATTTACTGCAGGATTGACTAATGATTTGAGAAACGATACTGTTTCTGTTTCATTACAAACAATTGAATCTGCACTTAATGCAGAAGTTGCCATTGAATCTGGGGGACTTGGAAATCAGATCCTAATTGATGATGATATTTTACTATTCCATGAAGAAACTGATGGTACTCCATCCGGAGAATACCAAATGTGGTCAGGAACGGGTGATGGAGGAGGAAATGGTGATAGAATTCAATTAGATTCTGAAGTGCCTCACTTTTTTACAAATAATGGTTCTGAACCAATCACAATACCTGCAGGGGATTGGAACGTTGCCATGATGTTATCAAGTGAACCCGTAGCTACAGGACTAAAAGATCAAAATGTAGATATGATATTTCATTTTGAAGACGGTGTGGGAATAAATCCCGATAATTCAGAAAGTGATTCATCTAGGGATTTAGAATCTTGTGGATCTTCTTCTTTTGGACCCACACCTATTCAAGCTTCAGCTGATGATGCAGAACAATCAGATGATGGAAGTATGGATTTGGGTGGTGGTAGTAGTGATCATGAATTGGTAGAAGATAATGGTGATTATCAATGGATGGGTTATCGTTGGGATGTCCCTATTCCTTCAGGAGTTACTGTAACTTCTGCATATATTGAATTTGAAGCTGATGAAACACGTAATGAAACTCCTGTTGATATAATTATTGGGGCACAAAAAATTGCAGATGCACCCGCATTTACTACAAGTGATGATAATGTTAAAGATAGATGGGATGGTACCATTAGTTCTGTAACTGATGAGCAGGTACAATGGGCACCCTCTGGATGGAGCAATAATGATAGAGGTACTAACACACGAACACCAGATTTATCTCCAATAATTCAAGAACTGATTGATCAGGGAGGATGGACTAGTGGTAATGGGATGGCTTTCATTATTAAAGACAATAGTGGGGGTACAAATGACAATCATAGAACAGCTAAACATTGGGATGATGACGGAGAGTCCAACTCTGCACATTTGTATATTTCTTGGGGTGCCTCCGATTCAACCCCCACTTACAGAGATGGTTTAGGACCACATAATTCGGGAACTTATGAATTTGATGGGATTAACGACTGTTTTAGAAGCTCAAATGATGTGTCCGATGGGGATGGAAATCATATTGATAGTAATGATGTGTCTACATCATTATGGTTCAAAACAGATCCTGGAGAAATAACAACTGAAGAGATGCTTGTTTTTTGGGAAGGTGATGGAGTATATCCGCTTGCAGATTACTATAAAATTTCTCTAGGTGAAGATGGTACGGGAAAAATATTATTTGAATATAATATGGATCAAGGACTTACCGCAGATGTCACTTGTAGAAGTCAAAATGAATACGATGATGGAGAATGGTACCATGTGGTAGCAACAAGAGATGCAAGTAGTGATGATTGTAGGTTATACATAAAAGATATTGATGGTGTGGCCACAGAAAACACAATTTTCTCAAACCCAAATCATCCTTCTTACAGTGTTGTAGATGCTGATGGAAAATGGTATGTCGGTTCAAATCAAGAACTATTGAACTATTTTGGAGGATGGATTGATGATGTAATGCATTGGAATGAGGATGAACTAAGTAGTTCTGAAGCAGATGACTTGGGAAGGACAAACTATGGAGATAATGCATATCGTTTTGATTTAAGATTGGAATTAACGGATTCGAATGGGAATTTTGTGGAGACATGGCATACTGAAGATGATGTAGGTGTTTTCTTTGCAGATCCTAAAGATGGGGGAGATAATGATGATTGGGCTTACTCTCAACAAAATATGACATTTACTTTACCACAAAAAGTTGTAGGTGATGATCAAAGATTAGAACTTTATTTTGATTGGAAAGATTCCACAGCTACTTTGGAATCATTAGAAGTAGATATGAAAATTGATGATACATCGATGCTACCATATCCATCTTTCATGCAAATTCCATTCCCAAGTGATCCATTTCCCACATATTACACTCATGACAAAGATGATCACTTTGATGTGTTTGCCGCAAATACTGGAACAGATGGAATATTTTTAATTTATCAAGGAACACGGATTAATTTTAATGGTACAGGAGGAGCATATGCTGCTTTAGTAGATCGCATTAATGGCACTGATGTAAATGAAGATCATGATAGTCTATACATCCCTCCCGGTGAAATTGCTGACTTGGATTTCTATGTTGCAACCGATAGACCATCTACAAATGCTGCAGGGAATAAACTCATTCCAGGCTCATATCGTACAACCATCTGGCTAAATGGATACTCTGATCAAGGTGAAACGTTCTCTAGATCAGTCCCAATAGGCTCAATCATTGTTACAGATTAACAACTTGCTTTGAAAATGGTGTAACATTAAGGAACATACAACTTTTAATGTAATTTTTTCATTCAGATAGATCAGATGCAATCATCAGAATCTACCAACCCTCAGGCAGCTCCAGAACAACAGACAGCTCCAGAACAACAGGCAGCTCCAGAACAACAGGCAGCTCCAGAACAACAGGCAGCTCCAGAACAACAGGCAGCTCCAGAACAACAGGCAGCTCCAGAACAACAGGCAGCTCCAGAACAACAGGCAGCTCCAGAACAACAGGCAGCTCCAGAACAACAGGCAGCTCCTCAAACAGCATCTATTGATCCTAATGATGTTAATGCAAAAACACTCACTCAACTAAACACTCTGATGGAAGAGTCTCTTCAAATTTATGAATTAGAAGATCAAAAAACAAATGTTATAGATGATTTACATAATGCATTACAAGTCATCACTCAATTCTTAGGATTCTCAACAAATGTACATCCAGAGATATTCAATCTCCCTGCAAATTCAACAATCACAATGCTCCCAAATTTAAAATTAATTATAAAATTAGCAAACGGTAAAACCGAGACTAAAAAATTCACAGATTATCCTCCTGAAGTGATTACTGGAATTGTGGAATATGTCACTCCTCAATTATTAGAATTAATTCAAACTCAAAAATCATATTTGACTGAAAAAATAACATTCTTGAGAACTGCTACTAAACAACTTAGTACTCTAAGTCAATTAAAAGAAAATTTACCATCGATGACTACTATTGAGGAAAATTGAAGAATTTAATTGAAAGATTTAGCTCAATCAATGCTCTCAAAATTAATTTAGAGCAAGAAATAGAAAATACTGAATCATCTATTCAAGAATATTCAAACATGTTGGGGGAAAAAATTCGTCTAAATGAAGAATCATCTGTAGATGATCCTGATTTTCTTGCACTAAAAGAAAAACTAACTGGAGAAATAACACCCCAAAAGAAATCAGATGATAAGAAATCAGATGATAAGAAATCAGATGATAAGAAATCAGATGATAAGAAATCAGATGATAAGAAATCAGATGATAAGAAATCAGATGATAAGAAATCTAAAGAAAAAACAGTAAAAGAAAAAAAGAAAAAAGGAAAAAAAGGTATTAGCGATAAATGGTATAATCTAAATGAAATTCTAGTTTACAATGGATTGGGCATAAAAGGTGAATTAGAACTATATTTCAAAGCAGTTGATGAACTAAAAGCAAAACTTGAAAATCTACAACGTTGTTTATCAACATTAAACAATGTAATTGAAAAAGGACTCAAAAAAGATATGGGATGTATTGCATTTCAAGGTTCTGAAGGTACAATTGAAATTGCATTCCTAAAATCATCTGTAATTAGAGAAAATTTCAGCTTAAAATCGATCTATTCAGGAAAAGCAATATCTGTTGAAAATTCAATAAAAATAGGAGTTTAGTGACTATTTATGCCTAAATTATCTTATAATAGATGTCAAATAATTGACAAATACGATCAATTCGATCTAACAAAATTAGCTATACATCAATTTAGACTAGTGTTTTCTAACAGAGGATCCTGAAAAAACATGGCAAAAGAAACAACACAGACATCAATATTTGATTCATCACCTGACTCACAAATGTATGAGTACAAGTTATCTGTTGAAAAGGTTCAAACAGAACTATTACAATATGGTCTAACATCAAATCAAAGCAAGGTATTCATTTATCTTGGAAAATATGGTTCAAAAACTGCTCCTGAAGTATGCAAAGCACTCAAACTTCCTAGAACTGAAACATATCATTTGCTATCTGCATTACAGAATAAAGGAGTTGTTTCAGCAACATTTCAACACCCAATTCAATTTACTGCTTTACCTTTAGACAAAGCAATATGGATTTTAGTAAACTCTGAAAAAGAAAGAGTCAAATCATTAGAGCAGATGGAAAAAGGATTATCTGAATTATGGGAAAACATCCCGGCATTTGATTCAATTCATGATGAAGTTGAAGAGAAATTTCAAATGTTACAAGGATCAAACCAAATTCATTCTAAAATTACAGAAATGACTGATAGCTATAATGATGAATTTTTAATTTTAGGTTCTGAGAAAGATTATCTCAAACTGTATCACGGTGATTTTCTAGAATCATTTGTAAAATCAAAACAACAATTTAGATTACTCAGTGCGTGTTCTGAAAAAACCGCATACATCTTTGATGATTTAGAACGAAAGAATATCAAAAAACTTAGTAAAGATATTGAAAACCACCTATGTTTCATATTGAAAGATAATGGTGAGATGTTATTCTTTACAAAGAATGCAAATTCTACTGAAGAATTATTTGCAATGTGGACAAATTCAAAATCAATGGTATATTCGATGAAATTACTTTTCGAATCCCTTTGGACAAACTCAAAGAATATTCATTTGTAATAATTTCATAAATCATTATTTGTTAGAACAAAACCCGTCTTCCTCTTTATATACAAAATTCACATTTGATTTTGTATAGAGATGGATTCAACATATTCTAAAGTAAAAACAGGAATTCCAGGATTAGATTCAGTAATATCTGGAGGGTTAAAACCTGGAAGATCAGTGACTGTTTCAGGACCACCTGGTAGTGGAAAGACCACATTTGGCTTACAATTCTTGCATTCGGGAGCAAATGACTTTGATGAACCTGGAATCTATGTAACTTTATCTCAAAATATTGAAGAGGTGAAAAATGATTGCAAGTCCTATGGGTGGGACTTTGATAATCTGATATCTCAAGATAAGATATTGATGATTGACGCCAGACCATTCAAAATTCAAGATGAGTTGATTGGTAAAGATGACTCATTATATCGTGGAGAGCAATTACCATTTGAACATTTAACAAAATTGATACTTAGTAGTATCAAACGAGTTGAAGCTAAAAGAGTAGTAATTGATTCAGTTACAATTCTTGCCATGCAATATCCTGATAAATTTTACATGAGACAAGGATTACAAGGAATGGTTCAAGCATTAGAGAACTTTGGAGTTACAAGTTTGATATTATCAGAATATCACGATAATGATGAAATCCCTTTAGAATGGTTTGTAACCTCTGGGATTATTCAACTTAGACATACAAGAATTGAAGACACTATGGAGAGAACAATCCAAGTCACCAAAATGAGAGGGATTAAACATAGTGAACAAATCCACCCAATTGATCTTAATTCGGATGGTCTGCAATTATTGCACCCGAGATTAATGCCGTGATTATTTCTTTTTTCTAATTTGTTGTGCAATTAATGGTAAAAAGGCCCCGACATCAGACACAATTCCTAGAGCTTGCCATGTACCTCTATCCATAAGTTTTGTGACAGTTGGTTGACTGATATCCACAACGATTACTTTGACATTTGCTGGAAGCATGTTTCCTGTAGCAATAGAATGCAACATTGTAGAAATCATAATTACCATACTTGCATCTTTTAGTACTTTTTTGTATTCACGCTGAGCTTCTGCAACATCTGTAATTACATCAGGTAATGGACCATCATCTCTAATTGAACCTGCTAAAACAAATGGAACGTTATTTTTAACACATTCATACATTATTCCTTTGGTTAGTTTTTTACTTTTCACCATATTTGCAATTGAACCTGCTTTGAATACTGCATTGATTGTATCCATGTGATTTCTATGTCCATGATAGGCCAATGTTGCATCATGTACATTCATCCCTAAAGAAGTGCCTAATGTTGCATATTCAATATCATGTACTGCCAATGCATTACCTGCCAAAACACCATCAATGTATCCTAATCTAATTAATTCAGATACCGAATCATCTGCCCCTGTATGCACAATGGCAGGACCTCCAACAATTACAATTTTTCCTCCTTTCTTTTTTGTATTGTAAATGTCATCTGCAACTTGTTTTGCAATGTGCTGGGTTGGTCTTTCACTAGAGCTAGAACTTCCCATAAATTCAAACACATTTACCCCTTCTCTTGGACGTTCTGGGGGTGTAATTTTGATGCCTTTCTCTCCTACAATTATCTGATCATCTTTTTTTACATCTCGAACTGGGACGCAAAATGCTCTATTATTTTTTACAACTATGCATTTGTCCATCATCATGTTTTCTACTGGAATCCACTTTCCTTTATGAAAAACTTGAGTGTGGTTATTTGTTGTACTGTAAAAATTATCTGGCATGACATATTTTTTTGGGGATTTTTTCAAAGTGATTTGTTGTTGAATTTTGGATACTGCTCCTAATCTATACACTGTCTCTAAAATTTCATCGAGATGTTTTTGATTTTTTCCTGTAATTAATAATCGTGCAAATGATTGATCTTTTTTCTTTTTTCCAATTTCAATTTCCTGCACTTGAAATTCTCCCTTCAAATCCATAATTTTATCAAAGATCTTAGTCAAAATTGAAGAATCAATCAGATGGCCTCCAACTTCAATTTCTTGAGAAAATTTGCTCATTTTATACATCTAAACTATATCATAACTAAAGCTTACGTTTTTTTTCTGAGCCTAAACAGGTAAGATTACTTTACCCTCAAACTTTGGAATATTGTCAGTTTGGAATGCCTTTTCCAATATTTCTTTTTGTTGGTTTGTCACCCCTTGAACAATTGTTTTAGATGAACCCGTTTTATCCACTAGTGCAAGAATATATCCACTATTATCAGTCAAAACAAAACCTGCAGATTCATCAACAAATGCATACAAATTTTCTTCACCGACAGGAGCCCACACCTTTGAATTATTGGCCACAAGTGCCAATGCAGGCATAGCTTTGCCATTTGTCAAAGTGTTAAGATATTCTCTTGCCTCGGCCACTCTTTTTTGACCTAATTTTAAAGCCTGAAAATATTGCATGATTTCAACTGATGTAATTGCTATAACAATTTTACTTCTAAAGATTTGTATAGAATCTCAAAACAATACAAAATATGCCTTTGACAAACAATGTGATAATCAAATTAAATGAAATCACCAGTATTGTTGAGGACAAATCAAAACTTACTGAATCTGAAATTGATGAAATAAAATTAATCTTCAAAGGACTAGTTGAAAAAAATGAGCGATATGACCTTGATGAAATTGAATTTTGGTTTGAAAATGAAGGTAATTGGACTACTCGTGAACCTCGAATTCGAATAGTAAACCTTGCAAATTATGTCCAAGATAAATATCAGCAGACAGCCCATCTTAGAATAATATCTGACGATGATTGTGGTTGTTGAAATTAAGTCTCTAATTGCTCTAATAACCTACCGACAATTTTTGCATTTTCTGTTCTCTCGTTAATTATTTTTTTAATTCGATCATCGTTTTTTGTGCCATTTGAAATTATTTTAAAATACTCTTCATCGAGATCATTATTTGCTTGTAATCTTTTGATTACTTCAAATAATATTCCTATAACTTGTTTTTGAGCATCAATTAATTCATCCTTTTCAGTTTCAGACATACTATTCATTCTCGATGATATTTCTAAATATTTCTTTTAATTTTGGATGTGTGATATCTTTTTTTGCAGATTCAAAAAAGGATTCTAATTTTTCTGTGGAATAACCTTCATTTTGATATGTTTTGGCTTGTAGAGCCATCTCCAATCTATCAAGTTGATGAACTATTTGAGATTCAGGAGAATTATTTTCTTGAAATTCGTTCCAAATAATCTGATATTGTGATTTAATTGATACAGGTAAATTTTCTAAAATTTTTAAAAATGCCTCATTTTCTATTTCATTTTTTTTCACCAAATCTATCTGACCTGGTGTGTAATCTCCTATTTTTGATTCAGCTAAATCATGAAGTAATATCATTTTGATAATTTTTTCAAAATTATAATTTTCTAAATCAGATATAATCATACCCATCATTGCCATAGAGTATGTATGATCTGCTACAGATTCAGGGTGTGGTATCGATAATTTATCAATCCACCCTTGTCGGGGGATTTTTTTCAAATTAATCACAGTTTTTAAAAAATCTAATATCATTATGTGTATTTTATCTAGAGTAATCTCCTAATGAATTTTCATATCATTACATTTCGAATAACATAATAGCAATCTACAAAATAGATAATTATGAAAATATACACCAAAACAGGTGATGATGGAAATACAGGTTTACAAGGAAATTATAGAATAGGTAAATCACATCCCAGAATTATTTCATATGGTACAGTAGATGAGGCAAATGCAGCACTTGGCATAGTTTTGGCAAATCCGCTAGAGGGTGACATACGTAATGTTTTAACTAAAATTCAAAATGACTTATTTTTAGTGGGGGCAGATCTTTCAAATCCCAATCTCAATGATGTAAAAAATAGAGTGTCTCTAGAAATGGTGACAAATTTAGAACAGTATATCGATAAATTTGAATTAGAATTGCCCCCTCTAACAAATTTCATTCTACCTGGAGGAGATCCATCTGCTGCACAATTACATTATGTCAGAACGGTCGTGAGAAGAGCAGAATCCCAAACTGTTCTACTTAGTGAAAAAGATGAAATTAACTCAAATTGTATAAAATACCTTAATCGTTTGTCTGATTTGTTTTTTGTCATGAGTCGTTTAATCAATAAGCGAAAAAACATAGACGATATTCCTTGGAAGATCTAAAAAGACAAACTTTAATTCCTCAACATTATTCATTTTTTCTAAGTGCCGAGGTAGCTCAGCCTGGAAGAGCACTCGGCTGAAGACCGGGCTGTCGCTTGTTCAAATCATGCCCTCGGCACCACTTTCATTCAAATGAAAGTTTTTTTGTAGATTGAAGATCTTATTGAAAAATCAAATAATTTAATATTTTAGAATTGAAAAAGACCCAATTTACTGAAATATGATATTAATAAAAATAATTCAGATAAAATTTAGTATTTTTTAAAAATTACAATAATGTTAAGTAGATAATGGATTTATACAATTTGGTTTTCATTTTATTCCCTTTTCTTTAGAAATAAAGAAGAGGTGGGAAACCTTTTCAGGGTTTCATTATTTATGCATCTACTAAATTGTAAAAACTTTTTCCAGATGCTGATTTTTCAGAAATGCATTTGACGGGACCTAATGGAATTTGTTTATTGTTAATATCTTCTCGGAGTGTTTCATTTTTGAATCTATTAACTATGGCCACACGTGTAGTGTGAAATTTGTTTATTTGGTTTCCATCCACATCAAACATTTCTTTGGTGGTAATCTTTACCCCCGGGGTAACAACCTCACCTTGGGTATAATTGGAATCTTCCACAAAAGTAATTGTAAATGATTGTTCTCCAATTTTTGCCAGAGATGCACTGTTTCCTGTTATTTGGTAATCTGCTAATGTTGCTATTTTTCTTCACCTCCCAATGAGAGTTATTTGTATAATTTGATGATAAAGTGAATTATGTGTTATTTGTTGACTCAGATGGCCAGTTTGATCGATAAAAAATTATCAATTTGATCTAAAACATATTCTGCATAATCTTTAAAAACCACCCTGACTCTTGATTTTCGAGATTCATGGCAGAAAAAAAAGTTGCAAAGAAAACAGTGAAAAAAACACCTGTGAAGAAAACAACAACCAAGTCAAAAGGTGCCAAATCTAAAACAAAATCTAAAAAACAAAAAGAAGAACCATTTGTAGATGGAGGTATTGTCATAGTGGATGATGATATTGTAATTGATCAAGAGAAAGTCAATGAAGAAAGACGAGCATATCTAGAAGAGGCTCGTTCACAAGAAGCATCAGACTAGGAATCTTTATCCGATCCGGTGACATATACTATGTATGCGTGCATTATGTTTGATTACAGTCAAACCTGGAAAAGTTGATACGGTTGTAGAGATTTTAAAGAAAAAACGTAAGATTTTAAAACAAATCATGGTGGTTGCCGGACGAGCTGATATCAGCGTCTTATTGCAAGGCAATATTGATGAAATAAACAATATGGTAATTGATTTTAAAAAAATCAAAGATATCGTAACCACTGAAACTTTGATTGAAGTGGAGGTCAACATGGGATGGTAAGAGCTATAATTTTGGTTAAATCTCCAAAAAAACTAATTGCTGCAAGATTAAAGAAAATTGCTTTTGTTGCTGATTCATTTCCAACTAGTGGGCAATTTGACGCAGTTGCGATAATTGATGTTAAAGAACTGGTTCAGATAAAAGAGGTTGCAAACCAAATTCAGAAAATCAACGGAGTTGATAGAACTGAAACTATGGTTGAAGTGCAATGACGCAATTGATTTAAAGAACTTTATTGTATACTTTATGTGAACATCAAAAAAGTAGGAAATGTAATATTAGCTGTAACTGATATTGACAAATCCCTGAAATTTTACCATGAAATCATAGGGCTTCCAATAAAAAGTCAAAGAAGATCCTGGGTTGATTTGGGTACTACTGGTGCATTATTGAGTTTACATCCAGCATCACTAACTGCAAAACATATTGGCAGTTCTATAGAAAATGGAATTACTATAGGTTTCATTGTCGGTGATGTAAAATCCGCTGTTGAAGAATTAAAGTCAAAAGGTGTCACAATTCATCGTGATGTTGTTGAAAAAGATGCAGGACTAAATGCAGTAATTTTAGATCCTGATGACTATCTAATTTCTTTATTTGAACCTGTATTTGATGATAAAGATCAACAGACAGGCGGATACCAAGGATTTACGCCAGCTTAGATTGTCTTTTTAATTGAAGCGATAGTCTTCTCTAAGTCTTTTTCTTTTCTATTTACTGAGACATAGTATGTTACATTGTTTTTTTGTAAAATAACAATCGTTATTTTTTGATGTTGTAAAACAACATGTTCTAATTTTCCAATTGCTCCTACTGAATCTCGCCTTAGTGAAATTAGTGTAGATATTACAAATAATTCATTTTTGAAATCTTCTGATTGTAAAAGAGGTTTGAGGTTTGGTTTGATCATTCCAGTTAATGTTCTGCCATATGCATTAACAATTCCAGCATATCGTATATTGTCAGATATCTCTAAAATTTTTTGGCAATTTTTTCTATATTTAATTACGGTGTCTTTCCATTTATCAGCAGCAGTTTTTACCATAATCAAACTAATTTTTGAAATTAATAAGGATGTTGTCTATTTTCAATTTTTAACACTAGTAATTATTTTGAATTTTTTTCTTTGTCTAATTTTTTCTTTAATTCTAAATTTTCTTTAATCAGTTTGTCATTTTCTGTTTGTAGTGTTTCTATGGAATTTTGTCTAGTGTATGCAGGATGTCCTGGTGGTATTACGGAAGATGTCATCGTTAGCAGGCCTGCAGCGTATTGTTGATACATGTGCTGGAATCCTTGAAGTTTCTGAGCCATGTTTTCTGCATTTTGTAAAAATTGTGCTTTCATAGGATTCTCATGGTTTTTGAACATTGGATTTGATAATCCCGGAGGCAGTCTTGGAAATTGGAATGCTACATGTGGTATGTTTGGATTTAATCCATAGAGATTACGTAGATGGTCAGTTACCACATTATCCATGAATATCCTCAATATTTGCTATATTTGTGGCTTGCTTTACGCATTTGATATACCATTAACTCAATTCTCAGGTGCCTTAGCTCAACTTGAGCTGATCGCAGATCCTTATAGATTCGCAGTTTGGATCGCAAATACAGTTGGAACAATCAAAAAAAGCATGTTTAAAATGTAAAAAAGATATTGAAGGAAAAGATCTTCATAAAATTGTAATTTATGTAGTTCAAGAGAAATTTACAGAACATCACTATGAACATGTTGAGTGTCCAGATAATTTTACAGTTTAAGATTCATCCTTTGAATTCATAGACATGATAAGTTTCCCCGGTAGCTCTTGAACGATATTTCCATTCATCTTTTGTCCAAATAATCCGTACGAAATCTTTTTGAGAACTAGGATGTAGTCTTTGGTAAACGTCATTGCCAATTAAAATTTGATTAGGTTTTGCCATGTTTTGGATTTTTGCTGCAATATTCATTGCAGGTCCCATTAAATCTACATGCGAATTTTCAATATCTGAACCATATCTTACTACAATGTTTTGACCAAAATCAACTCCGATCTTTACCATTAAATCCGGATAATCATATTGATTTAGAATTGGGTTGATTCCTTTTTGAATAATTGATATCATAGAGTTAGCACAATCCACGGCATTATCCGCTGCAAGTAGTCCACTTTCATCCCTAACAAAATATCCAATTACTGCATCTCCTACAAATTTTAAAACATATCCATGATGTTGTCTAATAACTGCAGCCATCTCTTGAGAAAATGAGCTTATGATAATTGCAATTTTTTCTGCAGGCATCTCCAATGTCATTGTTGTTGAACCAACTAAATCTACATAAAGTACAACCATATCTATTTTTGATAAAACATGTTTTCTTAGATATGCATCAGATTCATCAATTAATCCAGTATACTCATAACCTTTTTTCAGAGCAGCCCAAACTCTTTTTTGAGTTTCTAAAATCATGGTTTCAGAATCTAATGTTGGTTGCTGATTTTTACTAAGCATCATATCTACAACATTGTTGGGTTGATCAATATTTTCTGATTTTGATTTAATCTCATTTTCTTCTCTAGTCATTCAATCACCTTATTCTAGTGGGAAATCCACTCCACATTTTGGGCATTTGCCTCGTTTACCCTTGTATCCAGTATGATAATACTCTGTAATATCAGCATTACAATGATCACAAGAAATCACTGAACTGCTCATGCCTATGAGGGCCTTTTAATCTATTTAGATTTAAGGATGAAGGTTTAAGGAGAGCAATTTTCAGATATTTCCTGTGAGATTAGGTTCAAGATCATCTAATGATTTCATTCAAATTTTAAATGAAAAGAGTGAATCAATTCAAAAATCATTTCTTCCAAAAATTATAGACGTTACCAAAATGGTAGATGTAAAAGTAATGATGGGTGATTCAACCATTACGGATCAAAAAACATTTGATCCAAAAAAAATTACAGATTATTTTCAAAAAATAAATGATTCTCTTAAAGAATGGTCTGTTCAAGATGTATCCATTACAAATAATCAAGATGTAAGACGAATTTTTACAAAATTCGAGATTTCTGAAGGGAGTTATTTGTTATCTGGACATTTGTCATTACAGTTTCATGTGTTGTTATATTACAAACCCATCCAACGTGTAATTGACTGTCAAAAAGAATTAGCAGAAATTGTAGATTTAACTAAAAACGAACAGGAGCAACTATCAGATAATAGTGATCAATTAGTTTTGAATAAACTAAAAGAGATGGGATACAAAGATTTTGATCATCAGAAATTGTTTGAAGTGTTTTATGAAAACGATGAATTCAGAGAAAAAGTATTTGAAGAAATTCAAAAAGATGCAGGGGTTGATTTTCAAGAATTATCTGAAAAAAAATCTAAATTGTTTTCAGAACTTGATTCACTTTTACTTGAAACTTATCAAACATCTCCTGTGTTAATCGATGACCCTAGATTAGTTTCAGGCGAAGAGGGATGTTTGTTATCATTAGACTTGGAATTTATTAAAAATGGGAACCGTGAAGGAGTGTTTGATCCAAGAAAAATGTCAGATAGTGTAAAAGAAAATATTCTAAAACGATTAACTGAACTTGAAAAAGTTATTCAATCATAATAAAACCCAAGTGACCGAAAAATGAGAAATTATCTCAAAGGGGAGATTCGGCCACCGGATATACTTTGAACGTGAATTTTTTTACTATTTAGGCATTCCTCAAAATATACGCATAAAATTTGACTAAAAATACAATTTTTGGATAGAAGAAGACAAATACGCCAAATCAATAGCATGATTTCCAATGAACCCTACATATGATGACATACTGGCTGCAAATGCATTACGAGGTAATGAAATTAAAAAAACACCTCTGATACACACTTCAACATTTAGTGACATGACAGGTTCCGAAGTGTATCTTAAAGCAGAATTTAGACAAAAAACTGGTTCATTTAAAATTCGTGGAGCTTATTTTAAAATTAAATCATTATCTAATGAAGAAAAAAAACATGGAGTTGTTGCAGCTTCTGCAGGTAACCATGCACAAGGTGTTGCATTTGCATCATCATTAGAAAAAATTCCATGTACCATTGTAATGCCAAAAAATGCATCCCCTGCAAAAGTTTCTGCAACTAGAGGTTATGGTGCTAATGTAATACTGGAGGGAGTAAACTATGATGAATCATCAGCAAAAGCTAAAGAAATAGCAAAAGAAACGGGAGCAATAATGATTCATGCTTTTGATGATCCACAGATAATTGCCGCACAAGGTGTAATTGGATTAGAAATACTAGAAGATTTGCCAGATGTAGATGAAATCTATGTGCCAATAGGGGGTGGTGGATTGGCAGCAGGTACACTAATTGCAATTAAAGAAAAAAATCCACAAATCAAAGTTATAGGAGTACAATCAAAGTCATTCCCATCCATGCATGATTCTGTAAAACAAGGATCAATTACATCTAGTGGGGGGGAGAGAACTATAGCTGACGGCATTTCAGTCAAGGTTCCAGGACAGTTAACATTTACAATCATTAAAGATCTTATAGATGAAATAGTCCTAGTAGATGATATTGAAATTACAAAAGCGATGTTCTTGCTAATGGAAAGAATGAAGTTTGTAGTTGAACCTGCAGGTGCATCGAGTTTAGCTTATCTAATTTCTAAAAAACCTGCAGTAGGGAAAAAAGTTGTAGCAATATTGGCCGGAGGTAATGTGGATATGTATCTATTAGGACAAATTGTAGATAAAGGCCTTGCAGCAATGGGCAGATTGTTAAAATTATCTATTTTGCTACCTGATAGACCAGGTGCATTCAAAGAAATTGTTGATGAAATAACTTTAGCAAATGCAAATATCGTTGAAGTAGTGCATGATAGACTGAGCTCCAACATCAATGCAGGATCTGCAGGCGTTACATTAAGTCTAGAAACTCAAGGAAAAGAACAAGCAGAATTACTTATTGATGCATTAAAAAAGAAAAATATTCAATTCACATTACTGACATAATCTATTTGAATTTCTTTTTTGCAAATTTTGAAAGACCTTCTTTTTTTAATTGATCAGACTCTTTCATGACTGAATTATGCTGATTGGATTTATGTTGTTTTAGAATTTTTTTCAAATCTGGAAATTCATTTGCCAACATCTTCATAGCATAGATTGCGGCATTGCCTGCTTTGTTAACTCCAACAGCTACCACTGGAGAACCAGATGGCATTTCAGTTATTGACAGCAATGAATCTAATCCGCCAAACGCAGAAAATTTCGCTGTGTCTGATTTTTTTGGATGTTTATCATTGAAAACCAGAATTGGAACTCCAATTACTGGAATTGTAGTGTGAGATGCAATCATTCCAGGTAAATGTGCAGCACCACCTGCTCCAGCAATAATAATTTTAAATCCCATCTTCTCAGCATGTTTTGCATATTCTGCCAATCTTGCAGGAGTTCTATGTGCAGATACGATTTGATCTTCATGTTTAATTTTATACTCGTCTAAAATCTCTGCAGCACCCTGCATAATTCTACTATCAGAACTTGATCCCATGATAATTCCAACTAATGGTTTTTTTGAATATGCCATGATAATAGAAAAAACTAGAGAGTAATTAACAATTCTATTAAGAAATAATCAAAAATATCATTCCAAATACATTAGATATTTTTAATCCAAAAAGAACAATTCAGTAATGGCAAAAATTCTTGGAATTATTGGCGGAGGTCAACTAGGAATGATGATCACAGAGGCAGCTAAAAAAATGCCTAACGAAATATCTGAAATTATTGTGTTAGATCCTACTGAAAATTGTCCTGCTTCCCAAGTAGGAGCAACCCAAATTATCGCAGATTTTAAAGACAAAGACGCCATTATTGAATTGGCAAATAAATCTGACATTATCACATATGAAATTGAATCAGGAGATAGTGATGTCTTAAAATCAGTTGAGGGTAAATCTCAAATCAACCCATCACCTGAAACTTTGAAAATCATCCAAGACAAATTCTTACAAAAATCTTTTCTTAAAGAAAATAACATACCAATACCAGATTTTATGGAAATCAGTAATATTGATGATGTTAAGAGAGGATTAGAGAAATTTGGACTTCCTGCAATGCTAAAAGCTCGAAGGGACGCATATGATGGAAGAGGTAATTTTAAAATTAACTCTGAAGATGGAGTTCAAAAAGCATTTGATTATTTCAAAGGGCAACCTCTTCTTTTAGAAAAATTTGTACCGTTCAGTATGGAAGTATCTGTAATTGCTTCAAGAAACACCAAAGGTCAAATCAAAACATATCCTCTAGTTGAAAATATACATGAACATAATATTTTACGAGAAACAATAGCACCTGCCAGAGTTTCTAAAAATATTTCAGACAAGGCAGAAAAGATAGCTGAAAAAACAATGTCGGTACTAAAAGGTGCTGGAATATTCGGCATAGAGATGTTTGTAACTAATGATGATGAAGTAATGATTAATGAAATAGCCCCAAGAGTTCATAATTCTGGACATCATACGTTACAATCTAGTAAAACGTCTCAATTTGAACAGCATCTAAAAGCAATTCTAGGGTTAGAATTAGGAAGTACAGAATTAATTCATAATTCCATAATGTACAATATTTTGGGAAGTGATGGGTTTACAGGAGAATATGACCCACTAGATATTTCTGATAATGGAGTATTTTTGAAAATGTATGGTAAAAAAATCTCAAAACCTCTTCGAAAATTAGGGCACATCAACATAGTTGGTGTGAATGGTGAGTCAATTGAAGAGTTGTTAAAAAAATTAGAGAATATAAAACCAAAAACTGTTGTCAAAGCATCGGATTAGATTTATTAGTTGTGAATAGCAAATCAAATCATGCTTCTTAAAACATCTATTGTATTATCAGCAATTTCTATAGGATTACTTGTTTTGTATGGAGCAGATGTTGCCGTTGCAATGGGGAGTGATAATCATGATGGCTTTTTACCATTAGATGACATGCAACGAGGTGCAGGACTAGGAGGTCCAGCAATTCTTTTACCAATAATTGCATTTTTCATATCATTTAAACAACCATCAATGAAATTAGGCGGACTAATAATAGTATCAGGAGTTTTAATTCTAATTGGAGGTCTTGCAATGGTAGGAACTCCTGCCCCAGAAGGTGTAGAGAGAAATCCAATAATGTTATTTGCTCCAGCAATTTTACAAATTGCATTAGGTGCAATTAAGATAAAAAAATCTTAAACATTTAGCATGACTATTTGTGCAAAGTGTGAAAATGATGTAAACAAGGTCTACGATTGTGATCATACTAAATTTAAAAATTATTGCGTTGAATGCTATCAAGAATTACATTACAATTTAACTGAAGAAAGCAGTTGTTAACATGAAAAAATCCAAGATTGATTCTCCGCATTGTCTTGAATGCTACACTGAATTATACTATTATGACAGTGACATTAAATCCGAATAGACCTTTTCTATTTATTTATATACACTATTTCATCTAATGCAGGTCGTGAGAGATTTGAACTACTACCTTACAGAAAGTGAAAAATATTGTTGACAGATAGAGATATTGCAATTTATGCTCTAGGAAAAACTGAGGGAGTTCACTCCATTGCAGAAACTCTCGGAAAAGGTCTAGATGATGAAAAGTATATTGAATCTTGGAATAAAACTATGAAATTACTAGGTATTGAAATGCCATTAAAGGAACTTGAGAACATCTATAATGAATTTGCAAAAAAGATGGAAGATATCGTAAAGACTGAAAACATAAAACCTGAAAAATCTACCACCAAATAGATGAAAGCAATAATTTTGGCAGGAGGAAGAGGGAAAAGATTAAGACCAATTACAGACTATGTTCCAAAACCACTAGTACCAATCAAAAACACTCCAATCATAGAATGGCAATTAAAATATCTTAAAAAATATGGTGTGTCTGAAGTAATAATTTGTACAGGATATAAACAAGAAATGATTGAAGATTATTTGAAAATTAAAAATTTAGGAATTAAAATAAAATTCTCTATTGAAAAAACACCATTAGGCACAGGGGGTGCAATTAAAAAAGCAGGTAAATTAATCAAAGATAAATCATTTTTTGTCATTAATGGAGATACGATAACAAACATAGATTTAAAAAAATTATCAAAGAAACAAAATTCAATTGCATCAATTGAATTAAAAACAAAATTTGGAGTATTGGAAATTAGTGAAGATAAAATTACAAAGTTCAAAGAAAAAAAAGAAATTTCAGATGTGTGGATGAATGCAGGGATTTATCATTTAGAAAGAGACATTCTAAAAGATCTACCAAAAAAAGGAGATATAGAAAAAACAGTTTTTCCAGATTATGCCAAAAAAGGAAAACTCAATATTGAAAAATTTAAAAATGTCAAATGGTATTCAGTAGATTCATTCAAAGATATGGAAGAATGTTCTTTAGAAATAGATAAAATAATAAAATAAAATATTGTGTTTTTATGCACCGGTTCTATGTAATGTGACCATACAATATGCTATTTCTTCAACAAACAATTCATCTTTACTAATTGAAGCATATTTTGTTGCATTGTCCCAAAATGTTGGTTTTTTGTCAGATTCTTCTGAGAATACTTGTTCGCTCATAATTCTAATTCTAAACCGATCTGATAATACTCGACCTCAACCAAAATTCACCCCTTACTAAAACAGAACACTAGAATATCCAAAACACATAGCAATTTCATGCGTATTGCATGTAGTCTAGGTTCATTACTATCCATAGAAGAGGTTCTAAAATGCTCAGAAATTATTTCTAAAACAAATACCGATACAGTATGGGTGCCTGAAACGTGGGGTATGGAGAATTTCTCAATGCTAGGAGCAGTATCGGCCAAAACAAAAAAACAAAAAATAGGCTCATCAATTATCAACATCTATTCTAGAAGTCCATCAACTATTGCTATGGGGGCATCAACAGTTGATACACTATCAAATGGCAGATTAGTACTAGGACTTGGAACAAGTAGCTTACCAATAGTTGAATCATTTCATGGAAATAAATTTGAAAAACCATTACAAAGAATGAAAGAATATGTGGAAATAATTCGTCTTGCATTATCAGGAAAACAAGTAAATTATGATGGTCAAATTTTTAAATTAAATAATTTTACATTACTAATCAAACCACAAAGAAAAGAAATTCCAATTTATCTTGCAGCAATTAATAAAAAAATGGTAGATCTTGCATGGGAAATTGGCAATGGGGTAATTTTTTACCTTAGACCACTAAATGAAATGAAACAAACTATATCTAAAATGCAATCAAAGAAAAAAATAGATGTGACATGTCAAATAATTACATGTGTGTCTGAAAATTCTGAAGAAGCAATATTGAGAACAAAAAAGACAGTTGCATTTTATATTTCAGTAGGCGATATTTATCGTAAATTTTTATCAGATAATGGGTTTCAAAAAGAAACTAGTGAAATTTATGATGAATTTAAAAAATCAGGATTTAAATCAACCCATAATTTGGTAACTGATAGCATGTTACAATCCCTTGCAATTTCTGGAACATCAGAAGAATGTAAAAAACAATTAAAGAATTTCATCGATATTGGAATTGAGCAACCTATTTTACAATTTAACCCAATTGGATCCACAATGAATTCATTTGAGTTATTCAAAAAAACATTTTTGGATCAATGATATGAATAAAGTTGGAATTATAGGATATGGGATCACACCTTTTACAAAAGAGGATAAAAAAATAGAATCTATTTTATTTGATTCTACAAAAGAATTATTCAAAAACAACTCACATATCAGCAGAAGTGAAATTGATGCTGTTTTAGTTTCTACAAATAGCAATTCAAAGTACCTCTCCCCAATACTATCTGAAATGGCAGGTATTCAGCCAAAAATAGCCCATTCTATTGAAAATTTATGTAATTCAGGCACAAATTCCATTGTTTCAGCATATTCTTACATAGCTTCGGGTCTTGCAGATCTAGTTTTAGTTACAGGTGCTGAAAGATACGATAGTCCAGGGAGTGTATTGGAGTGGGATAATTCACGTGGAGAATTCAAGCATCCAATTTTTTGGTCTTCAATATTTTCAAAATCATACAAACGGAAATTTGGTATTACAGATGAACAATTAGCAATAGTTTCAGTAAAAAATCACAAACAAGCAATAGAGAATGAGAATGCATTTTCACATAAAACATTCACAGTTGAGGAGGTAGTGAATTCAAAACAACTTACAGATGATCTCAGATTATTAGATTGTTCAAGACCATGTACTGGAAGTGCATCAATTATTCTAGGTTCTGAAGATAAAGTGAAAGAACTTTCTGAGAATCCTGTTTGGATAACAGGAATTGGTCAAAAAACAACATCGGCTGGATTTACAAAAAATACTTCATTTACATCCATGGATTCTACCAAACAAGCAGGCAATGTAGCATTAAAAATGTCAAAGAAAAATATTTCAGATATTGATGTTATAGAATTGCATGATGCATTTTCAGTTTGCGAACCAATGGCACTGGAATCATTAGGATTATCACAAGAAGGAAAGAGTATGGATATGATTAAAGAATTACATGATACTGATAATTTCAAAGTAAACCCAAGAGGGGGTTTAATTGGATGCGGTCACCCTCTTGGTGCTACTGGGATTGCTCAAACTATAGAAATTACACAACAACTACAATCAACTGCAAATAAAAGACAAGTAGATAACTCTAAAACAGGATTGGTTCACAACATGTCAGCAGCTGCAACATCATCTACAGTATTGGTTTTAGAAAAATGAGTTTTGAAAATAAATTGAATGAAGGAATTTTTTGTATTCCAAAATGCGATAAATGTAAAAAAATCGTATGGCCTGCATCAGAATTTTGCAATCACTGTTTTGGAGAAGTCTCACTAGATGAGGGTAATTTTGAGGCTAAAATAATTGAATTTTCAGGTAAAAATGAGCAATATTTTTGCCTGGTCGAAATTGAAAAAACGTTTAGAATTATTGCAACTATTTCAAAAATCCCAGAGGTAGGACAGTCAGTGATAATTTCAAAATGTGGGATTTCTCAAGGGAATTATTTTTTTGAAGTTAGTTAAATTCAGTATAGATGTAAGGGGTTTCTACTGTTTGATCAAATGTCCAAATTGTTGGTAGAGATACAGTATCAATTACTTTCAAATTGTGTTTTTCAATCAATGAACTCCACCCACCATTTTCTAAATTTCCAGATAATTGTCTTTTAGTATGAGTACCGGCAAAAACAATACATGTGTTCTTTTTTAAATCTGAAATACAATTAATTTTTTCTATAATACTTGTTGCCAATACATCCCCACCCATTTGTGGAAGACCACCTATGAAAAAAACAGGTTTATTTAATTTTAATTCAGAATAATCTAATTCCAAAGCATCATCACATTTTGGATTAAAGTCTTGTTTTGTAGATTTACAGATGGTATCTTGTAATTCAACTAAGACATCATCGATTTCAATGCTGTGAGATGTTTGTCCTAAAATAGTTCCAGAAAAAGCTATTCTCCCATCCCCTGAACCAATATCCACTAATTCAGCATACCCAAGTTCCTTAGCAATACTTGTCATCACATATGCAGACATAATCCATGTAGGATAAAATGGCTGACAACTCGAACCATGTTTGATACTGTTTAACCAATATTGGTTAATGTCCCCTTCATAGACAGTACACATGGTTCCATCAATATCCTCTTCGTAATGATTAAAGTAAATTGGATTTTTGAGGGCAAACTCATGAAGTTGTTGTAAATGATTTGATGATAATTGGAATTTATCTGAAACAGATGATGGAATTACTTCTTGAATATGTGCATTTCCAGAGTAATTTTTGGCAAAATTTCTCTTTACATCAACTAGATTTTGTACTAATTCCTCTAGCATAATTTTTTACATTTAGTCGGGTTTGATAAACTCATTGTAGTTTTTCATCAGTTTTAGATGTTAAAAAAGCAATTTCTTGTTCTATTTTTTTTATTTCACCTATTGTGATTGTTTGTAATTTTTCTATATTTTTAATTTCATCATTAGAAAGATCCAATATTAGTTCAAAATCTAGATGTTTCAATGTATTTAGATAAGAATTCCTTTGCTCCAAGAGTTTTTCAATTATTATGTCAAATTCAGACATTCTATAATTCATGTTTTCAAGATTTTAAAATATCTATTGTAGTAATTTTTGTTTTAGAAGACATAATTATTTATTTTCCACTTAGAATTTGCATAGATTGTATTCTAAATATTTTTGAGAAATAGGCACAAGTTGATAATGTACCTTAAACTATCATACGACAAGTTTATAGATCGCAAATTCCAACTAATTTAGAAGGTTAGAGATAACAGTATCTAGATTACTGCACATCTTGACTTTCATCTTTTAATTACTCTATGAATTCAAATTTTTATGAATATTATTAGATTCTAAAAGGTTAAGATGATTATGGCATTTACACAATAATTTGTCGAGTTATTGTATAATTACCTACTTTACTATACACAATAGACGAACAGTATGGTATTGAGATCAAAATTTTCGGCACTAACAGTTACAAAGCAAAAAGAAAATCTACCACCCATTACGAATAATCAAAGAGCTGCAAGAACACGCAGACAGAGAGGATACCAGTGGGAAGATACGATTGTAAAGCGATTTAATAATACCGATGATTGGAAGGCATTTAGATTAGGCTCCCCAAGCATAGCATTACCTGATGTATTGGCTGTAAATACTGATAATAGTGCAATCTTTACCATAGAGGCAAAATCAGGAACCAGTACATCTCTTCCAGTACCTGCAGATCAAATTGAACGCTGCCTATCCTGGATTAAGACTTTTGATATTTATAAAAAAAGAAATGTTCTATTGGCATTCAAATTTCTATCAAAGAAAAGAATTGACATTGGAAAATATGAGAATAGAGAATTGAGAGAATATTTCAAAATCTGGGATGAATCTCTAGAAATTACTGACTGCGTGTGTACATATGAAGGTAAATTTTATGCCAAAATAGAGGGGTCTAGAAAAGAATTATTCCTCAAAGAATGCAAAATGCCATTTAAGACTAAACAACGAACTAGTGCTAAATCAGATTAATTCTTCAAATCGTTTTTAAGGATAAGATGTCAAGTAGATGCATGTCTGAAGAGAAGATCAATAAAGAATCATCAGAAAATAAGGTAGAATCTTTACTTGAAACAGTATCTGATGCCGAAGTAAATTCAAGAATAAGTTTTGAGGAATTTACAGATGAAAGAGCATTAATCAGTCATGACGCATTTGGAAAAAAGCAAATGAAGATCAAAGTACTAGAAGTTTCAGATGAAAATCCAGTACTAAAATGGAAGTTCGGTGATCGTGTAAAAGTTACTAAGATCATGGTAACCATCAAACATCTTACAACACAACAAGTTGAAGAGGCAGAATTTGATATCGAAGCAATTGAAAGAGAATTAGCTGAAAAAAGACATTACTCTTCTACAAATAGATGGATACCAGCAGAAGATATCAAAAATGGTTATGTAGTAGGATCAAAACATACCAGATTAATCAGTGATGCTTCAGCATTAGATTACATAATTTTTTGATTATTTATCAATCCAATATGTGAATAAATTAGCTGAAAACATTATAAACTCAAGTTATTGAAAAAACAATATGAGTTCTAAAGAATTCGAAGTGAATGGAACAGATTACAAGATAGTTCTAACTGAGCAAGTAATCGGTCATGTCAATAATTTAAAAGATCTTTACAATGCAGCTTATGAAGACCCTGAAAGTTTCGAAGATGTAAGTTCTGAAATTTCAAATACCATTACAGAAATTGCAAGTACAATAGAACCAGAAGCTGAAGATAGCGATTTAGATGGAATCATCCAAGAGATCATCAAAGCAGTAGAGCATAAAGCAGATGAAATTAAAAAAGAATTGGAAGATAGACCAGCAAAAAAAACAAAATCAAAATCAAAAAAATAGTCACATTTTGACCATAAACTCATAAAAAATTGGGGGATAAATTATATTCTAAATCATACAACCAATATCATGTCAAGTAGCTGCGAATGTGGGATCTGTGGTCATCATAGTGAGGCAGAATGTCGTGAAAAAGAATGTAAATGCTGTTTGAATTTCCATGAAAGATCTGGACCAAAACGAAAATAAAATTAATTATCCTTTTTGAAACAACTACATTTTTTGGACATGTGTCTATTACATCCAAAAAGTTTATGATCACGGCAACCACATAGAATGCATTTTTTTCCATTTGTCATATCTTTTCTACTAAATCCTCCATACTGTCTATCATTTTTTTATCTTCTAATGCTTCAAGAATTTTAAATCTCATATTTTTCACTCGGTGTACATCATTTGAATATAATGGAGCCATTGTTTCAATCTCCTTTTCAAAAAAATAATTTTCTAAATAATGAGTAAATTTAGATTTTAATTTTTTAAAATCAGAATGGCTGATTTTATATTCATCAATATTGTTAGTTATCACCTTAAGAAACCCATTAATTTTTAACATCTCTTTCTTGATGTTATCAAGATCTCCAGGTTTATCTTGAATTTCTTTAAGGATATGATATGATTCAAGAGTTTGAGAAATAATCTTCTTGAGATGTTCATTGTATGTGACCACATTTGTAGTGGATAAACATCCAATCTAAAGTTTAGCAAATATGGTAAAGCTCAATCAATTTTTACATGATTTCCTTTAAATTATCACCGATTATCTAAAATTACTATGCAAGGGGACGCCTATCTCAAGTGTATTGATCCACAATGTGGGTTAGAATATCCAATTGAAAACACAAATGTTCAATGTGAGAAAGGGCATCTTTTAGATGTAAAATACAAAAATAAACCATCTCCAAAACTCAAAGAAGTTTTTTACAAGAGACGGGATTCTGAAAATAGTATATTTAATGAAAGTGGAGTTTGGAGATTTAGAGATTTACTAAATTTTTGTCAAATCGATACTGAAAATCTAGAAGAATGTTCAAAATATCTAGTTTCATTAGATGGAGCGGAAGGAAGACAATCAAAACCATACAGGATGTCAAAAGCTGCAAATTTCATAGATATTTCAAACGATAATTTGTGGTTACAGCCTGAAGGATACAATCCAAGTGGCTCGTTCAAAGATAATGGAATGGCAACAGCAGTGACTCATGCTAAAATGATAGGTGCCAAAAAAATTGTTTGTGCATCAACTGGAAATACATCTGCTTCAGCTGGAATGTTTGCAGCAAATGAAGGAATAAACTGTGACGTGTATATTCCTGCAGGTCAAATAGCCCCAGGTAAACTAAGTCAAGCATATCAATTTGGAGCACAAATTATAGAAGTTGATGGTAATTTTGATGAGGCATTAAAACAATCCTTAGATGATGCACAAAATCATGATGGATACACAGTCAATTCAATTAATCCATTTAGAATCGAAGGGCAAAAAACAATTCCATTTAGAGCATTAGAATATTTGAATTGGGAAGCACCTGATTGGATAGTATATCCAGGAGGAGCATTAGGAAATACTTCAAGTTGCGGTAAAGCATTAATGGAATTATATGAATGGGGATGGATTAAAAAAATTCCAAGAATTGCAGTAATCAATTCAGAAGGTGCAAGTACATTATCTGATTTGTATAATGGAAAATTTGAAAATGAAGAATTAAGATGGAATAAAGGTAATCCAAATACAGGACTAATTTCAAGATATTATGATCATTTAGATAAAGAAGGATTAAGACCAAAAACTAAAGCTACTGCAATACAAATTGGTAGACCTGCAAATATTTTGAAAGGATTACGTGCATTAGAATTCACTAACGGTGTTGCAACAACAGTTACAGATTCTGAAATGTTAGATGGAATGTCAGTTGTCGGTCTAAATGGATTTGATTGTGAAATGGCATCCGGTGCATCAGTAGCTGGAATTAAAAAATTGATTAATGATGGGATTATTAAAAAAGATGAAGTAGTAGTAGGAATCCTTACGGGTAGACAAAAAGATGCAATGATACCAGTGGATTACCATAAAAATCCTGAGAACAAATTTGCAATCCCGCCCAAAAATTAGCCTTAATTACTCTAAAGCAATTTTTATCTCAAGAGTTAAATCCATGTTTTGTAAATGACCAACAACCAAAAGATGGTGCAAAAAAACTAAATGAGTAATTGTAATAGTTGTTCTAAGAAATTTTCTAGGAGAATATCATGGTAGATTTATGGGTTGAAATTACAGCGTTAGCTGTATTAATCGGACTGTCTGGATTTTTCAGCGGTCTGGAAGTAGCACTTGTTGGAGTAAGAAAATCCAAAGTAGTTCAATTATTTAATGAAGGTAAAAAAGGTTCTAAAGCACTCTACAAATTAAAAATGAATCCTAGTTGGATGATGTCCAGTGTAAATCTTGGAAATAATTTGGTAAATGTAGGTGCATCAGCACTAGCAACAAGTCTTGCAATCAGATTATTTGGAGATGATGGATTGGGGATTGCAGTTGGAATAATGACATTTTTAATTCTAGTATTTGGAGAAATCACCCCAAAAACATATTGTAATGCCAATTCAACTAAAATTGCATTAAGGTATTCTCCAGTATTACTTGTGTTTAGTTATGTATTCTATCCAGTAGTAAAATTTTTTGAGATTATAACTAAAGGAGTTGTAAAAATGACTGGTAGTAGTTCCACCCCACCACCAATAACTGAAGAAGAAATCAGAGGAGTGATTGATCAAGGTTTGGAAGAAAAAGCATTGGAAAAAGATGAAATGGAATTAGTCCATGGTGCTTTGAAATTCGATGATACTGTAATTCGTTCAGTTATGACTCCAAGAACTAAGATGTTCACATTAAATTCTAAAATGTTACTTTTTGAAGCATTACCTCAAATTAACCAAAGTGGACATTCACGAATTCCAATTTACGGGGATACGAGTGATGACATTGTCGGATTTATTCATGTAAGAGATGTCCTCAAAGAACTAGAACGAGACAACAAAATGACTAGTCTTGAAAAAATTGCAAGAAAACCAGTATTTGCATCTCAAGAAAAAATGGTGAGTGGATTATTGAAAGAGATGAAGGGTAGAAAAACACACATGGCAATTGTAGTTGATGAACATGGAGGTGTAGAAGGGTTAGTTACTCTAGAAGATCTTCTCGAAGAAATAGTAGGTGAAATTGAAGATGAAACAGATTTGACTAGACAAGCAGATTTTGAAAGAATTGATCAAAATACAATTGTTACAAATGGAGATATAGAGATTGACAAAATTAATGAAATTTTTAAAACGAATGTTCCAGAAGGAGATGACTATGCATCACTAAATGGATTATTGCATGAGAGATTACAAGATATTCCCCAAGAAGGAGATAAAGTAGAAGTAAATGAATTAAGAATAATCGTAGAAAAAGTTTCAAAAAATATTCCTAAAAAAATTAGAATTGAAAAAATTAAAACTTAATTATTTTTAGCAAAATATTCTTGTAATTTTTGTTTTTTCTCAGCCATATGAAATATTGACTCAGTATGTGTAAATGCATCTTTGTAAGATTTTTCAAAAAGCATAGCTTGCATTAACATGTGATTTTCTGGAATTACAATTCCAGTTTGATCATCAGAGTACATCATTTGAATGGTATCGCCAATAGCAGTAGTCATGTTAGCATGAATGTGAATCATGTTGGTGTCAGTAAAATTAAATCCCATATTTTGAGCATAGTCTCTTACATCCTTAGTACCTTTAGCAGTCCAAAGTGTTGCAACACCAAATTCATTTGTAAACACATCGTGGATTTCAGAGGGTTTTGGTGCAGTGTCTTTGAATCTAATATCCATTATGTGTAAGTGCATTTGTCTTGTAGGGACTTTGATTGCACGAACGTATAATGGCGCATCTTTGCCAAAATATAATTTAACGTCATCACCATGATGTGGTTTTTCAGTCATCTCTATGGTGTCAGAAACTTTTTTCTCAGTTTGCTCAATATCAGCCCATCTTCTCACTAGAGTAACATCGAATCTAACTAATTGATCACCAAACTTGTTTCGTAATGGTTCCAAAACTCTCCCCATTCCAGTAACATTACAGCTGCCTTGCATTACATGGTATTTTCCTAATGCCTGATTGTAATTTACTCGGGAATTAAACAATAATTCAGATACTGCCGCTGCACCTGTAGTGGATTCTCCACCTTGGTAAATTGCAGGGATTTTTTTTGGCTCGTAAAGATTTTTTTTATTTTTGTAACCATGCCCGCCAGGAGCAGCATCAATTACTAAATCGGATTGATCTAATGCAGATTCAATAGAACCTGAAATTTTATAATTTGAAAAAGAATCTAATTTTGATTCAGGAACATAAACATTTAGTCCTTTAGAGATTGCATCGTCTACTTTGCTGTCTGGAGAGTATTTTCCAATACCTACAACTGTAATTTCGGGGTCATCTTTTAGAAATGAAACAATTCTGCTTCCAATAGAACCATATCCATTAACAAAGACTTTCTTCATAAATTAGATGCCCCAGACCCATTTATTTAGATTCCAATAACCTTAAGTTCAAAATTATCTTAGATAACATATGGGGTTTTTGGGAAGATTCAAAAAAATACAAACTATTCCTGTACAACTTTCAGTAGAACACAAAAGATGTACAAACTGTAATCGTCTATTGTCAAAACACACTAAGAAAGAAATATGCTATTCATGTGATAAACATAAAGAATCATAGAGTCTAAACTCCAATACGCCCGTTCATATGGGAAGGAAAATCATGTATTGTATGTCAACAGACAGAAAAATGTACAAATGCGTATGTGCTGACTGCGGAAAAGATTCCGAAGTTCCTTTTGAACCAAAAGAAGGAAGACCAGTATATTGCAAAGAATGTTTACCAAAACATCAAAAATAGAAAATTTAGATTAGTTTCGTTTGATTAATTTTAAACTTGATTATTTTCAATTATTCTTATTTTTTTTTCTAAATCATAGTTAGATTTGGTTAAAAAATAAAATTGAGGTTCTATCATCAGTTTAGAGAAAAACACGCTTATGTAGACATAGAATTTCTAAAATCTGTGGACTGCATAGTATGTAATAAAAAGAAAGAAGATTTTGCAGTATGGAATAATAAAATAGTCATTGCAGCAACATATGATTCAGAAATACAAGATCATGAAAATATTCGTAAAATGGATGCAAAATCAATTATTTGTCATGACTGCATGCAATCAATAATTAACCAAGTAAATGAGAATAGAAAATAAATCAATACTATTATGTCGTGAAGGATCATAGTGGATTATGGTTAAATCATTAGGCGATTATAATAAAGAAAAATCATCGTCATCAGATGTTAATAACATTACATGGACAAAGAAAAAACCTGTAGATGTGGATAAACCAAGAAATAATAATAAAAAGAAAATTTCACCAACAAATATCATCTATTCAAAAAACAATAAACCATCAAAAACAATTAAAAAAATTTACAAAATTGAAGATATTTCATCTGAAGAAAAAACAAAAAATGACATATCAGATAGAATGTTTGAAAAATCATCAGTAAATAATTCTAAAATAAAGCCAAGTTTTAAAAGACCTGCAAGATGATCCAACCATCAATACTCTTAAGTTAACTACAAACTCAATAAAATTATGGATGACGAAAAGTTCTTTATTTGTAAAAATTGTGGAACTGAATTTCCATCAAAAGAAATAAGACTCTACTGTAAAGTTTGTAAATCAAATTTAGATAAAACAGGTAACTTGCCAAAAATATAGTGTGTAAAACCATAATAATCGTATAATTTAATTAAAATCATGTCATCATTTATGAAAATATCCATAGCAATAGTTGTAATTGCATTTATCATAGTGTTTGTAACCCTTTAATCTCAGAAATAACATAATCACATAATGGGATTTTTGTCAAATTTCAAAAAAGATATCCATTCATCAAAAAGAGAAAAAGCTGCTCAAATGAATGGAAAACATCTCAAAGGATTACTAAAGAAATTCAAAGAAGAAAGAGACAGAATAGAAAAAGAAACTGGGGTTAGACCTCAAATTGATGATAGCACACAAATGTTTATGCAAAAAATTCTAAATGTTTGGATAGATGAAGGTAAAAACATAGATGAAGAGAAGTTTTGGAAAGAGGTGGATCATTATAGACAATTTACCCATGCTGTAGAATTTTATGAAAATAATCATCAATAATATGAAATTTGGAATGAAATGAAATCATCATAATTTTGCATAAAATAATAGACTGAAAGGAAAATTTTCATGACGTACTAACATATAATCACAAATCAGGCTTTAACAATTATTAAAATTGGACAAAAATTCAATCATCTCAAAACTAGCTCAGGCTATAGATCAATCAAAAGGAGATGAAGGTAGAAATCAATACTTGTTGAAAAGACTTAGGAATGATAGAGACATTACAAATTCAGATAGACAGTATTTAGAGAAAATTTTAGAATTAAGAATTTCCAGCATTGACAATGAAACAATCAAGGAAAAAACAATAATTCGGAAAAAAGACAATACTGTTTTTTTAAATCCAAAAATGATCAAATGTAATTCTTGTGAAAAAATAATTAAACTTGAAGAAAAATCATTAAGATTTCAAAACAATTGGTATCATGAATTATGTGCAAAACCAATTTTAGAAAAAACTAAACCAGAAATTACTAAAAATGTAAAAACTCCAAAAAAGAAACTAGATTTAATTCAAGTGGGATTAGTTGTAGCAATTGTTGGATTTCTTGTAACAAGTGTTTTTTTCATTTTAGGACCTCTAAGTATGATTGCTATGGGTATTGGCGGAGTAATCACCCTATATCACATAGTTGGAGCTACAGGAGAGCTATACTCTAAAAATAAAACTGGAAAACGTGCACCATCAGTGTTTTTGGTGTTTCTTTTAGGTTCCCCATTTGTCATTGGAGGGATGATTGCATTTGAAGGATACACAATGTTAGAATCACCTGTAAGAATAATTTTGTTATGGGCACTAACTATCTCATTTTGGTCAACAATGTTGTTTGTACCTATGGCAGTCATAAGCAAGTATCGAGAAGATAATCAACAAGTTGTAAAAACATACCCAAAAATATCAATCATAATTCCAGCTTATAATGAAGAAAAAGTAATTGCAAATACAATTGAAGGGTTACTAGAAACAAAATACCCAAATAAAGAAATTATTTTTGTAGATGATGGTAGTAGTGATTCAACATTATCAATAGCATCAAGATATAAAAAACAAATTCTTGTATTGCATAAAGAAAACGGAGGTAAAGCTACTGCACTAAATTATGGAACTGTATATGCAAAAGGCGAGATCATAGTAATAGTTGATGCAGATACAATTATTGGAAGAAATGCTCTAAAAGAGATTGTAAAAGGATTTGAAGTAAATGAACATGTTGCAGCAGTTGCCGGCAACATAAAAGTAAGAAACAGAAATAACATATTAACAAAATGTCAAGCATTAGAATACATAACTGGAATTCAAATTATCCGAAGAGCTTTTGATATATTTGGATCAATTACTATAGTACCAGGAGCATTAGGTGCATTTAGAAAATCATTTTTGATAGAGGCCGGAGCATACGGTAAAGATACGATTGTCGAGGATTTTGATCAAACAATAAAACTTCTAAAAGCAGGTCTAATTACACAAGGAAGTAGTAAAGCTACAGCCTATACTGAAGCACCAAATACAATGAAAGACTTTGTTGCTCAAAGAAAACGATGGTATAGAGGAAACATTCAGGTACTAAAAAGACATTCAGATGCTTTAACCAATCCCAGATTTGGACATCTGCAAAGACTATCCCTACCATACCTATTCCTAGGAATGGTTGTTACTCCAATCATTGGTTTTATTGCTACAATTAATGCCATAATAGGCGTCATTATGGGGGATGGTTTGTATATTTTACAAATATCTTTAATTTTTGTTGTTGTGCACTATCTAATGACGGCATTAGCATTGAGAATTGATAATGAGGATCCCAAGTTACTCCTCTATACAATATTTTTAGTATACGGGTTCAAACAGGTTGTAGACTATTTGTTACTAAAAGCAATTATAGAACAATTAAGAAACAAGAAAGCTACTTGGACAAGTGCGAAAAGAATTGGAGTGTAAGATGTTATTTAATAAAAAATGTATAGTGTTATCCATCATCATATCACTTGTTTTACTAATACCACATGAACAAATTTTGGCAGAAGAAAATGAAATTGTTGAAGTTGAAATCAAATACACAAATGGTGATAGAGCAGATTTTAACGATATGGAGGTAAAAATATTTCAAGACTTTGATAAAGTACCAATACTAGAAAAAAAAATAGAAAGTAATCCTGAAAAAATTTTATTGCCAATAAACCATCGCTATAAAATTGAAGTTTATGTTAATGGGATGTATGCCGATGTAGGATATATTCAATTAAATAATAATCCTGAAAAACTAAACATAATCATTCCATTATCAGGAGGTTTAAAGTTTGAAGTTTATTATAAAAATGGAAATCCGATCAAAGATGCAACAGTAATTATAAAATCCCAAGACAATGTGGAATGGAGAAAAGGGTTAACAAATGATAAAGGTGAAACAACACGGTATTGGATTCAATCCACTACAAAACAAGATGAACATTATATTGCAGATGTGTATTTAGGAGAAATTTTTATCACTTCGGATTATCCCATTAAATTACAAGCTGGATTATCACTTGATAAAAAAATAAATACAAATTTGCAAGAAGTTTTAGAAGAATTAATTACAGTTAATTTGTATTCAGGTACAAAAAAAATTACATCAAATGATGGAAATTATAAAGTGTCGTTAGTAAATTCAGTTGGAAAAACTGTCACTACATCAGATGTAAATTTTAGAGGAGATGCCCAATTTTCGAATCTAAAAACGGGAATGTATTCTATTAAAATAAGTAGTGAAAACAATGCAGAAAATAAATATTGGCCAGAAAATAAAATACCATTAGTAGGAAATGTAAATCATTTCAACATCTACAAACATACACCTAAAATGATTGAAAATGAAAATCCGTTACTCGAATGTAACTGTATTGCATTCAGACTTGATGATATACAAGATTATTGGTTAGCAGACACACAAATTGAAATGATAAAATTGTTTGAAGAAGAAAACATACCACTTACAATTGGGGTAATTGGAGGCCTCATAGGAAATGATCAAAAGATCACATCAGTAATCAAAGAAACATTACTAAATAATAATACAGAAATTTCAAATCATAGTTGGAATAATGACGCTCTAACAACCGTTAGTAAAGAAACACAAGAAAAATACATCCTAGATACAAATGAAAAAATATTTGAAATTTTCGGAGTAATACCAACATCATTCATCCCTCCTCAGAATTTGTATAATGACAATACAGTTGAAATTTTAAAAGAAAATGGATTTACCCATTTAACATCACATATTAAAGAAAATAGTAGAATTTTTGTAGAAAATGAATTTCATAATATCCCTGCAACAACAGAAACAGGCGTCCTAATTAATGGAAAAGATTGGGTACTTAATGAAACAAGTGAAATTGAATCAGAAATAATCAAGAGCATTAATCAAAAAGGATATGCCATAATCATGATGCATCCACAAGGGTTTACAATTAAAAACGAAGAAATTTATGCAGAACCAAATCAAAAAGCCCTTTTGGAATTAAAAATATTATTGGGTAACGTATCCACATTAGATTCAAAATTTGTAAAGTTAAGTGAAATTAAAAAGAACAGCACTCAAAATAATTATCAAGAAAATACACATCAAACTCCAATAAACAATACAAACGTAGAGAAGGTTAAAAATACAATCGACACCTGTAATTGTGTATCTTTTAGATTAGATGGGGTACAAGATTATTGGTTAAACAATATTCAAATTGAAATTATGAATGTATTTATTGAAAATAAAATTCCTTTAACAGTTGGGATTATTGCAGATGCCTTTGGAAATGATCAAAAAATTACTTCATTTGTAAAAGAAAATACAAGCAAGAATGGAAAAATTTTAGAAGTTGCAACTAAAGGGATTGGATTAACGCCATATACCAATTATGACAAAGATGAACAAAATCAAAATCTAAAAGAATCAATAGAGAGAATTGAATCAGTAGTAGGTGTCGCTCCACATATTTTCATACCTCCAAGTAACGTGGCAAATTCAGACACTCTTAAAATATTAGAAGAAAATAAAATTACTCATATCAGTACTAGTCTAGTAAATGAAGAAAACCCCACATTTGCATTAAAAGGGGAAAACATCTACAGATTCCCACAAATAACTGCAACAGGGAAATTTAATCCAACATCAAATATCTATGAAGGAAGAAACTCACAGCAAGTGGTAAATGAATTAATTGACGGAGTCAAGAATTACGGATTTGGAATAATAACAATTCAACCACAAGAATTCGCCACTGTCATTAATTCAACATATACAAACTCTGTGAATAAAAATCAAATTAATGAATTAATAAAAATCATTGATGAAATTGATGAAAAAGGGTACAAAATTGTACCAATTGGAAAGATCAATTCTAATTTAATAATAGTTGTTCCACAGTGGATTAAAAATAATGCAGGGTGGTGGGCAGATGGTTCAATTGATGACAAAACATTTGTGCAAGGAATAGAGTATCTAGTTAAAGAAAAAATAATTCATGTTAATGATAAATCTCAAACGTCAAAAATAGAACAAAACATTCCACAGTGGATTAAAAATAATGCAGGGTGGTGGGCAGATGGTTCAATTGATGACAAAACATTTGTGCAAGGAATAGAGTATCTAGTTAAGAATGGAATTATTTTGTATTGAGAACTTTGTAATTTACACTTGATTTCCAACGTGCTTCTTCAAGTTTAAATCTACTTTCACATTTCAAACAAATGTAACTAGTTGAAATTTCAGGAGAAAGTCCACCACAATCATTGCAAATGTAATGGTTTTGCATTACTCTGTAATCCACACCTAATGCTTTAATTTCCTTTTTACAGTTTGGACAAAGTTCATTTTCATAAGTACTTTCTTCTGTAATATTACCACAATCATAATGTTCAATTAATTTACCTAATTTGAAATTTGAACTTTTACAAGTAGGACAAAAGAATACCTGAGATGTTCGTATAGAATCACATTGATTGCAAGCAATTTCTTTTTTATTGTCTAGTTGAACTATTTTTCCTTTTGTTTCTAGCTTTTTCAAATAAGTTACAATAAATTCATTTGAAAACCCAAGGATCTGTTCAATTTTATTCAAACTAATTTGATTATTAGTTTTTAAAATAAAATCAATATGTTCTATAATTTTCTCTTCATCTATATCATCTTCTTGAGATGTACTAGTTCTGGGAGACTTTTTTTCCAAATATGATTCTTCTTCTTCCAATATTGTGATAATTTTTTCAACTTCATTGAAATGGATTGGTTTTTGAAGATAGTGATATGCACCCAATCCAATTACTTCTTTAATTGTGTCTTCGTCTTTGCTATTTGCTGTTTCAATTATAATTTTTGTAAAAGGTTTTATCGGCAATATCTGAGACATTATGGAATTTGCAGTACTATCAGGAAGATTATAATCCAAAAATATTAACGGAGTGATATCTTTTTCAACAAATTGTTTGAATAGAGATATCCCAGCATGTCCAGACTCGGCGGTTTTGATATCTGTATAACCTAGTTTTTTCATAAATTCAGCTAGCAACATACCAACAGCAGGACTATCTTCAATAATTAAAACAGAGTTTTTTGATTTCAATAACTATCTACCAATTATAACTAAAATAAAAACTGTTTATAAAATGAAACATGTATTATTGTACACTCAGCATAAATTTCTTCATCATTTTACAATTATTGTTTCATTCACGACAAGTTTATCAATTTTAGTTGAAATTATGCATTTAGATCAAATACAACAATTCAAGTTATAATTACAAATTATAAAAATCAAAGAAGGGCTATTTCTGTTAAAATTGTAAACAATATAGAATTGTATGAAACAAAGTACATTTTTCCAGATAATTCAAAAAAAGATTATCAATTTCAGAAAATAAAAATTCAGGATAAAAAATATCGTAAATATTTACTTTAGGGGAGACCATCAGATAATTGAAAATGGAACAAAAGACTAAATGTACCAAAACAATTTTGATTTCTATTGTTACATGCACCTTCACTTGCCATAGGAGCCATAATTTCAGCAATAGTCATCATAATTGCATTTACAATGTTTGATGGAATTACAAATCCTACAGAACTAAAAATTGAACCAACGCCCACCATACAACAAGCAGGTCCTGCAAAAATTACCATGGAGACATTTCTTGCAAATGGCTCACCAATACTTGGAAATCCAAACGCACCAGTGACATTAATTGAATTTGGAGACTATCAATGTCATTTTTGCAATGTGTTCTTTCATTCAACTGAAGGTAAAATTTTAGAAAACTATGTTGAAACAGGTAAAGTAAAAATGATTTTCAAAGATTACAACATAATTGGCCCTGATTCTGTAAATGCATCACATGGGGCACATTGTGCAAATGATCAAGGTTTGTTTTGGGAATATCATGATATTTTGTATTCCAATTGGACTGGAGAGAATAATGGGTGGGCATCATCAGAGAATTTAGGTAGATTTGCTCAAGAAATAGGATTAGACATGGATGTATGGTCTGAATGTATGTTAAACGGATTGCATTCACAAACAATTCTTGCAAGTAATGAAGATGCAAAAAATTTAGAATTAACTGGAACCCCTGCATTTTTTGTCATAGGACCTGATGGAAAAACAACCAGATTGTTTGGAGCTCAGCCTTTAGAAACATTTGAAAAAGTTTTTGAAATGGAATTAGAAAAATAGATTTTGCGATCATTTTATTAATAGATTGTCAACAAAATTACGAAAATTGCCTTCCTAGTTACTTAGAATTTACCCAATATCCTTATTAATGAAATTCCGAGTCCTAGCTTATGGCAGCTGGAATTGATGACATTGCAATTTACATCCCAAGATTGTATATCGATGCAGCTGATTTTGCAGATAATAGAGGATTAGACCCAGTAAAATTACAAAAAGGCTTAGGAGTTTCACAGATGGCAATAGTTGATGCCAATCAAGACCCAGCATGTCTTGCAGCAAATGCATGCTTACGAATTATGCAAAAAAACAAACTTTCACCTGACGATATAGGAAGATTATACATTTCAACTGAATCAGCATTTGATGAATCAAAAGCAATGAATTCATACGTTATTGGAATGCTAGAGCAAGTTTACGGTCAAGGTGCATTTGAGCACTGCGGAGGAGTTGAAACTAAATTCGCATGTGTAAGTGGTTCTTATGCACTTTATGATAATGCAAACTGGATTAGAGCAGGAGAAGCAGAAGGAAAACATGCACTGGTAGTAGTATCAGATATTGCAAAATATGATATGGGTTCTAGTGGTGAAATGACACAAGGTGCAGGAGCAGTAGTTATGCTTCTGAATGATGAACCCCGATTATTGGGTTTTGATCCTAAAGTAACATCAACATCAATTAAAGATGAATATGATTTTTACAGACCTTTTGGAAAAGAAACTCCTATTGTTCATGGACAGTATTCCAATTTACTTTACATGATTCAAGTAAGAAAAGCACTTGAAATATACAAGAAAAAAGTTGCATCATCAGGATTAATCAAATTAGAACCAGATGAGACAATTTTAGATCATATGGACTACATCAACATGCATTTGCCTTATAGTAACATGGGAAAGAAGGCCTTAGCATATCTAGTTAGACATGAATGGAGAAAATTGCCAAGATGGAAGAAGATTTTACAAGAGATTGGAGTAGAAGAACCAGTTCCCAAAGATCCACGTGGAACAATTGAATCAGTATTAGGTGATGAGGAATTTATGGCAAAAGATCATGAATTTACCAAGCTATTTACAAAAACTGAAACATATCAAGAAGTTTATGAATCAAAACTATCTAGTTCTTTGATTGCATCTAGTATGATAGGTAATTTGTATACTGCATCACTATACTTGGGATTTAGAAGTAGTTTAGAATTTGAATATCAAAAAGGAATTGATCTTGAAGGAAAAAGAGTAGGATTTGGATCATATGGAAGTGGCAGTAGTGCAATGGTGTTCAGTGGAGTAATCCAACCATCTTACAAAGAAATAGTAAAAAATCTGAATTTGGAAGCAGAGATTGGAGATAGAAGAAGACTCACATGGGATGAATATGAAGAATTACACGAAAACAAACTAGCCCCTGAAGAATCCATGGTTAATTCAAAGAAAGAATTTGTTCTTGTAAATGTGGATACTAAAAAAGAATCCAGAGGCGAAAGACACTATGTTTACAATGAATAATTTTAAAATTGTGAATTTTTAGAATATTTTGAATTAAATTCAGTTAATTTCTCTAAAATTTTCTTCATTGCACCTTCAGAAAATTTGAAGTTTTTTGTTTTAATTTTTAAAACAGGATTAGAAGACAATGTGCTAAAAAAATCACCTGTAGGAACAAAGCCAAAATGAACAAACTCAAAAGAATCAGACTCTGTTTCAGTAGCAAATTCAAAGAACAGTATGAACATCTCTTCATAGTGATCTATATGAACAAAAACATGACTAAAATTTGATTTTTTTATCCTATCAAATAATTCAAAATTTACATCGTTAATTGTAACTGCTCCAGAATTAGTGGAATATAATGAAAAAATTTCTACAGGTATTTTAGTTCCATCTTGAATTGTCCATGAGATGTTATCAAAATTGTTAAGAATTTCAATATTTTCTAAATCCTGTCCATCATCAGTTAATTCAATCAAATCACCAACAATTACCATGATCAACACTACACAATCTGCTTTTTAAAATCATCTAACAAGGATTTTATTAAAAAGAAATAGTGAAAGGTCAAGAAATGGAAGAAGAATCAAATCCAATTAAGGATTATTTGTTCAATTATATAGAAAGTTCAGAAATCATTCCCAAATTAATTGTTGAAAAAAAATTTGAACAAATTATTGATGACATTGCAATGAATTGCTATGATCATATTCTAACAATGGGTGTAAAAGATGAAGTAGTAGGAGTACTAGCTACAGGATTATTGCATTATTTACTTACTAATGCACTAATCACAAGTCAAAGAAAAGTAACGTATAATGATACAGAGTTAGATATAGTTATTCCAAATACAAAAACATTAGAAAAAGATCCAAAAAAAACATTGTTAGTGTATATACCAAAATCATCAAACGTTGAAATAATAAATGAAAAGATAGCATCGTTGGAAAAAATTCAACCTGAAAAAGAAAACATATGGTTAGTGTTATCAGAAAATATCCCTACAAACAAGAAAACATTTGTTTTATCTAAAGAGGAAAATTCGTTTTCAAAAATTATTTTTGAAATTGCACAGTTTAGTAATGTTCATGGTACAAGTAAATTCAAAATTTTAAGAATATAACTATTTTAATAGCAATTTAAAATTAAGATTCTTTTTGAAAATTCTATTCAAAGATGCATTACTCATATCTTCGATAAAAGGGATAGAACCTAAAACAGGAACACCAGTAAGATTTTCCAAGTCACGAGTCAAATCTTTAACTGCATACCCCTTGTCAAAATTATTAATTATTATTCCTTTGATAGGAATTTTGTATTTCTCACACATCTTCACTGTCATTATAGTATGGTTTACAGTTCCAATTTTACTTCTAGTTACAATTACTGTAGGAATTTTCATTTCTTTAATCAAGTTTGTAATGTAATAGTCTTTGAGAATAGGAGTCATGATTCCACCCATTCCCTCCACCAGAATCATGTCGTGAAGTTTAGTTAATTTTTTAAAACTAGATAGAATGGTTGAAATTTTTGGTTTTGTTTTTAATTTCTTCCATGCAGTATACGGAGATGCAGGAATTGGAAAGAATTGTGGATTTACTAATTTTTCAGGATCACATACTTTTGCGGCTCGAGATAATATCTTAATGTCTTCAGATTTGTACCCTTTTTTTTCAGCGACACCTGCTGCAAATGGCTTCATCACGCCGACATCTACATTCATTTTTTGAAGTACAACTGCAAGCCCTGCCGTGATGTATGTTTTTCCAACATCAGTGTCAGTTCCTGTGATAAAGAGAGATTTCAACAATGATATTCAGAATTATCCATTGATTAATTCATCGGTTAATTATTAAGATCTGAATCTATACAAAATCCATTGAAAAGTTCTGTCTGGCATCCAAACACTCAGATGAAAGAATGGGACAAATTTACAAAAATCACCAGTGCAAAAGGAGTATGGCTAACAGATTCTAAAGGGAATAAAATGATTGATGGTGTAGCCTCAATGTGGTGTAACGTTTGGGGACATTCAAACCCACAACTAATCAAGGCCATTAATCAACAAAGCAAAAAACTGCAACATTCATCACAGTTTAACCTAACAACAGAGCCTGCAGAAAAACTTGCAGACAGTCTTGTAAAGATATCACCTAAGATGCACAAGGTGTTTTATTCAGATAACGGCTCATCTGCAATGGAGATTGCAATCAAAATAGCATTACAGTATTGGAAAAATAGAGGCAATAAAAAGAAAACAGAGATTGCAACATTAGAAAATGGATATCACGGAGATACATTTGGAGCAATGTCTGTAGGATATGTACCAGAGTTCTTTGGTAAATTTAAAAAACAATTATTTTCAACAATACAATTTCCAGTTCCAAATAAATACAGAGTACCAAAAGGATTTACATTAACAGACTATGAAAATTATTGCTTAGATAAAATTGAAAAAAGATTTTCTAAAAAAGATAACATTGCAGCATTTGTATTGGAGAGTGGTGCACAGGTTGCAGGAGGAGTTATAATTTATCCTAAAGGATTTCAAAAAAAGATCAGCCACATATGTAAAAAACATGATATATTATTTGTTTTAGATGAAATAGCAACAGGATTTGGTAGATTGGGATCAATGACACAGTATGAAGAACAAAAAAGCATTCCAGACATTATAGCATATGGGAAAATGTTAACTGGAGGATATCTTACCATGGCTGCAACTTTAACAAACAAGAAAATCTATGATTCATTTTTAGGTGAATTTAATGATTGGAGACATTTATTTCATGGACACACGTACACTGGAAACCCAATTGCAGCAGCTGTTGCATATGAGAATATCATAATGTACAAGAAAAAGAATTTGATTAAGAAAATTCAAAAAACATCCAAAGTGTTTGAAAAACTTCATAACGAAATTTCAGAGATAGATATCGTAGGAGACATTCGACATAAGGGGATGCTTATGGGAATTGAACTAGTAAAGGACAAATCAAAAAAAATACCAATTTCGCCTAAAAAATCCATAAATAAAATCTTCTTTGAGGAAGGAAAAAAGAACGGAATCTATCTCAGAACATTAGGAAACATAGTCATGCTTGTACCCCCATTGGCAATATCTGAATCAGAGTTAGATTTACTCCTAAAAAGAACAATATCTACAATCAAGTCTGCAAAATCAAAGATGGTTTGACTGTTAACCCCCCATACCCGTCAGGGTTAACCTTTCCAGTAATGTTATAAAATAGAATTATTTTAATAAAATTATGAGTATTTTGGAATTCATCAAAGAATGTCAAGAAAAAGTATTTTCAGGAAATCACATAACAGTAGATGATGCAAAGAAACTACTAGACGTTCCTGAGGAGAATCTCAAAGATTTAGCCAGATGTGCAAATGAGATTACTCGAGATTTTAATGGAGACAAAGTGGATGTTGAACAATTAAACAATATTAAAAAAAATGCATGTAGTGAAGACTGTACATTTTGTGGACAATCTGCATTTTTTGATACAGGAATAGAATCATATCAATTACCAACGCCAGAAGAAGTAGTAATCAAGGCAAAAAAAGCAATGGCAGAAGGAGCAGAGTCATATTGTCTTGTTGCAGCATGGAGAGAACCATCCACTAATGATTTTCAAAAGGTATGCAAAATCATTACAGAAATTAACGATAAAGTAGGAATTAGTGTTGAATGCAGTTTGGGTTTCCTTACACCCGAACAAGCAAAAAAACTCAAAGAGCTCAAAGTAAAAAGATACAATCATAATTTAGAAACTGCAAAATCAAAATTCTCAGAAATATGTACAACTCACACATATGAAGACAGATTAAAAACACTAGGCATTGCAAGAGAAGCTGGATTAGAATTGTGCACCGGTGGAATTATCGGGTTAGGAGAAACACGAGAGCAAAGATTAGAGTTAACTTTAGAATTAGCTAGACTATATCCAGAAGAAGTAACAATTAACATCCTAGTTCCAGTTCCAGGAACACCATTAGAATTACAAGCAGATTTGCCAAATTCTGAAATTGTCAGAATGTTTTCTGTGATCAGGTTCCTATTACCTGAATCAGTTATCAAAATATCAGGTGGACGTGAAACAAATCTGGATGATTCCGGAGAAGAGTTACTTCAAAGTGGAGCAAATGGAATTATCACTGCAGGATACCTCACCATGGGTGGAAATGAGGCTGAAAAAGACCGTAAAATGATTGAAAAAATTGGCCTTCAAGCATAAACTGAACTTTGTAGATTCAGAATTAAAAAATCTGAAACAAAAAAATCTTTATCGTAAAATGAAATATGGAATAGCCAATGGTTCCAAAATAACTATCAATAACAAACAGTTTCTCAACTTGTGCTCAAATGATTATTTAGGAATTCCAACTTCAAAAATTCAAATCAAACAACTACAATCAAGTTCTAGACTAGTCTCAGGAAATGATGAATCATATAGAAAATTAGAAGAAGCACTGGCAAAACACAAATCACATCAAAATTGTCTAATCTACCCTACAGGATATATGGCAAATTTGGGTGCAATTTCAGCAATTGCAAAAAAAGGAGATTTGATTCTCAGTGATGAATTAAACCATGCAAGTATAATTGAATCATGCAAGTTAACTGATGCTAAAATTTCAATTTACAAACATAATGACATGCAAGATTTAAATAAAAAAATAAAACAAAAAGGAAAAAACAAATTTGTTATAACTGAAGGAATTTTTAGTATGGATGGTGATTTATCATCATTAAAGCAGATTACTGAAATTTCAAATAAATCAAATGCCATTACAATAGTAGATGATGCACACGGGGATTTTGTAATAGGTAAAGATGGAAAGGGAACACCAGACCATTTTAAAGTTGCAAAGGAAATTGATTTGTATATCAGTAGTTTAAGTAAAGGGTTAGGATCATTTGGAGGGTATGTTTCATCTCACAACAATGTAATTGATTTATGTGTAAATAAATCAAAATCTTTCATCTATACTTCAGCACTACCATCTTTTTTGGTAGAGTATTCATTCAAACGATTCCAATCAAATAGAGAAAAACAAAAAAGAAAACTAGTAAAAAATACAGAACAACTTACAAAAGGGCTCAAACAAGTGGGTTTTGAAATAAATTCTACAAGTCAAATTATCCCAATAATCATAGGGGATGAAAAAAAAGCAATGCAATTTGGGAATTTTTTGTTTGATAGTGGGATATTTGCACAACCAATAAGATATCCAACAGTTCCAAAGAACCAAGCAAGACTGAGAATTTCAGTTACAGCGTGGTTATCAGGCACTGAAATTGAAAATTCACTAAAGATTTTTGAAAAAGCCTACAAAAAATTTTACAACTAGCGCATTGCGTCAAACCCACCAATTGCAGGTGAACCAATAATTACTGCAAGAGCAACTATAATTCCTAAAACTACTCCGACAATGATAAATCGCTTATTCATATCAAAAGTATCCACATCCCAGATAAAAAGGGATAGCAAAAGAGTTGGTAAAGAATTGGAAGAAGGCTTTAAAGCAAAAATTGTAAATTTAGAACATGGCAGATCCTACTATTTTTGTAGCAGTACTTGCAGGTTTGGGTTCATTTGTTGCGCCTTGTATCTTACCCATGATCCCAGCTTTTCTAGCTTATATCTCAGGTACAACTGTAACTGAATTAGGTTCCAAAAACGGAACTGTTCTCTCAATTAATAGAGCAAATATTATTCTAAACACAATATTTTTTGTATTAGGCTTTTCAGTAGTGTTTTCCATACTAGGAGTTTTAATCAACAGTGTTCTTTCTAGTGCGGCAAGCAATTTTACAGAAAGTCTGAACATGATAGGAGGCGTCATCATCGTTTCATTTGGAATATTTTTGTTATTATCTACAAAAATTCGGGCATTAAATGTAGAAAAGAAGTTTTTTCCTAAAAATTCAAAATCAAGTTATCCAATGTCATTTGTGTTTGGGTTAGCATTTGCTGCGGGATGGACACCATGTGTTGGTCCAATACTTGGAACGATTCTTACTTTAGCTGCAACTACACCATCAATTTCATTTAGTTTGTTGTTAGCATATTCATTAGGATTAGGAATTCCATTTATTTTGATAGGAATCTTTTTTTCTAGAGCCACAAGGATAATTCGTTCAATGTCAAAACATCTAAAATACTATAATGTAATTTTAGGTGCATTCATTATTATTTTAGGGATTTTGGTATTTACAAATCAACTTGCATATATTGCAAATTTTCCACTTCTTAACGAGTTGGTACTCCTAGGGTGATTTAATGAATTCAGAAATTAAAACAGGGATAATTTTCGGAATCATCATAGCTGCAGGATTAGGAGTTGTAGGAGTAATTTTCTCATCATTGGATCAAGATGTGCAATCATCTACCACATTCACAGATATGAATTCACTTTCAGAAATTGACAAATCAGGATTTAAAAAAGCACCAAAATTAGTAGGGATTGCCAATCATCTTAACACCACACCAGAAGAATTATCTAAAGAGATAGAAGACAAGGTTGTTCTGTATGATATTTGGACTTATAGTTGCATCAATTGCATCAGAACATTACCATACATTACTGCATGGGATGACAAATATTCTGATCAAGGATTACTAATTGTAGGAATTCATTCACCTGAATTTGAATTTGAGAAAGATCCCAAAAATGTTCAAATTGCCATTGACAAATATGGAATAGAATATCCTGTTGTATTAGATAATGATATGGAAACTTGGAAAGCTTTTGAAAATAGATATTGGCCAAGAAAATACATTGCAGATCATGAAGGATACATCAGATATGATCATATTGGAGAGGGCAGCTATCAAGAAACTGAAAAAGTTATTCAGAAATTATTAGAAGAACGATCCACATCATTAGGAATTCAGATGACATCAACAACATCTCTTGTAGATATTGAAGAGTTTGAACATACAATATTTAGAACTCCTGAACTGTATTTTGGTTACAAGTTTGCACAAAATAGAAATCAATTAGGTAGTGAAGAAGGATTTCATCCAGGGAAAACTATATCATATTCTGAACCAGAAAACATAGACTTGCATAAATTCTACCCAATAGGAGATTGGAAGAATTATGATGACAGTATGAAATTAATCTCCGAAACAGGGACTATCAAGTTACTTTACAATGCCAAAGAAGTAAACATTGTAACTGAGAATTCAGCAGAATTGGAAATATTTTTGGATGGAGAACCAGTATCATCAGAATATGCAGGCAAAGATATTGCCGATAACAATATTGTACATGTAACAGAGCCAGGATTGTACAATATTATCAATAGTGACATGAGTTCTAGTCACCTTATGGAGATCAAAGTGGAAGGAAGTGGATTTCAGATATTCACATTTACTTTTGGATAGTGTAACTGCTCACTTGTGTAACTCCAGTGACACCACATACAGTGACAACTCTATTTAAAACAAAAAAAACAACTATAATTTGGATAAAGGTATGATTAGTAACTCTTGGAACAAAACAGAAGGAGAAAGTATCTCTCAAAGAGTTATGGGAAAAGTAAAGCCAGATGAGCCGCTAAAAAACAAGATTGACTTTGCACAAAAAAAATTACAATTCCAGATTTCAAAATTAGAAGGAATTAATGAAAAATTACGGATAAAACATGATAAGATTTTTGAAAAAATAGTAAATGCACAAAGAAACAACAAACCTGCATACGCTCAGGCATACGCAGGGGAATTAACTCAAGTTAGAAAAATGAAGAACATGGTAGGCGGAGCAAAGCTATCCATGGAACAAGTCAAACTCAGATTAGATACAGTTTCAGAATTAGGAGATGTAGTAGTAACACTCAGTCCATGTATGGCAATAATCAAAGGTCTAAGTCCATCGCTAAATGGAATTATGCCAGAAGCAAATGCATCAATGCAAGATTTGTCACAAATACTAGGAGATGTAATGTCTGGTTCATCAGTAGGAATTGGAGATAGTATGAGTATGGTGCCAGATACAAACGCAGACACATTAGCTATTCTTGAGGAAGCACACAGTGTAATTGCAGGACAAACAAAGTCCACAATTCCAGATATACCAGATTCACTCAAACAGCAAATTGTTGAGAAAAAAACAGATATCTTCATCTAGAATTACAAAAAATAACTAATTACAATTCTTAATCTCTAGAATATGAACATGTAAAATATAACAATAAAGAAACATTTTAAACTAAATTAGAAATCATTCATGTAATGAACAAAATTGCATTAGTGATTTTATCCATAATTATTTTAGGAAGTTCACCATTAGCTTTTGCAGATTCTGATAAAGATTCAAAATTAGAATTTGCAGGAACACTTGAAGAAACACTAGGACATTTTTGGGCATTAGAGATGAATCTTGATGAAAATAATTCTGAATTAGCATTAGTTCATGCAACACATCCAATTGCAGAATTATTTGAAACTATGAGTGTCCATTTAGAAGACAATCCTGAATTCAAAGCAAAACTTGAACAAACTTTGTTGGAATTAAAAGATAAAGCAAGTACAAAGGTAAGTAGAAGCATTGCACAATCTGCAATCGAAGATGCAAAAGACATCATCCAAGAGGCAAGAGACATTGTAGTTGGAGATGAACTTAGTAACGATCCATCATTTAAAGCACAATTAATCAATGGTTTACTTGAAACATCCAAAGTCGAATACAAAGAAGCTATCGATGATGGCGACATTGTAGAAATGGCAGAATTTCAAGATGGTTCAGCATTCATTTGGAGATCACAACAAATCTTCGAAGAAGTACGAAATGATATTGAAAATTCTGGAGATGTCGATGATACATATGGAGAAATTTGGTTTGCATATGATCAAAGAGCAGATCCATCAGAAGTCATACAATTAGTAGATGCAATCATAGAAGAATTTGAAATTCTAAGTGGAATGGAATCTACAGACTCTAAACATATGGAAGAGGTTTTTGGAAGTGATTCATCAATAATTGTAGAATTAGATGAAACTTTATCCATGGATACTAATGATCCAAATAAGATAGATGGAACAACTTTAGCCCCATTAAAACAAATTAGTGAAGGTGTTCAACCTGAAAGCGTTCAATGTAAAGAATCACTGGAGTTAATTTTCAAATATTCTGGAGAACCAGCTTGTGTTAAAGCATCTAGTGTTAAAAAATTAGTTAATTGGGGATGGACCCAATAACATATTTTATTTTTAGAAGTTTTTAGCAATAGTAAATAAGAATAATAAATTCATGATGTTATGCCTGCCAATGGTCCTGTAAGCTTGACAAGACAAACAATCTATTGTTTCATTCCAATTTTGAATTGGTATGCTGCTTACAACATAAGAAAATTTAGAAAATATCTTTTGATAGTAATAATAGTAGAATTATCATTAGGTGCAATGTATGCTAGTTTAATTCCAGAATATGATATAACTGGAATCAACAAAGATGGTATTTCTGAAGACATTAATGATTTAGAAATTAATTGGACAGAAATGATATTTAGAACAGATCATCCATCAGGATTACCAATATTCTTACTAATTCTAATAGTAGAATACAGCATAACAGTATTTCTTATTCGTAAATGGTCGAATCAATGGAATAATCAATTCAAATAGAAATTATTTAGATTTCTTTTTGCTTTTTTGAATTAAAATTTTCTTTATTCTAGAGATTGTAGGATAACTATACCCACGTCTACGATAATTAGCAATCATCATCTTCCAATTTTTTAATCTCCACTGGGCCTGCTCAGTAGTAACAGAGTGAACTTCTTTCTGAATAATACTTTTTCTTCCCACTTTAAGAGTACCAGCATCTTTAGCAGACCATCTATTTTTTGCAAATTTTAAACCAGAAAGGATTTCTTTTACAGGCATATCTTTGAAATATTCTTTTAATTTCTTTAATTCGACATCAGTGGGAATTTTAGAAATTGGTAATTCTATTGTAGGTTTTACCACAATAAGAAATCCAATTCATGCTTTAAGAGAATCATGCTAAAGTAGAATTAACTAAAACAGGAAATTGTGTTAAGAAATCCAATAGATCTAACAATTAAGCGGAATGTTTGAATTTTTGCAGATTGTCATATACATGCCTACTCCAATTACAATTGCTGCAAATGTTGCCAATGGAACTAGAAGAAAGATATTTGTTTTAAGACCCATAGGGATGATCAAAGTTTCATCTATAAAATTGTGACAATATCATTCAACTGCAATAGTAAATGTACCTAGAGTTTTTGGATCTTGTAATTGCTTCACCATACTCCTAGGTAGTAAATCAGATGCCTTGTCACATTTTATTGCAAGTGTACGTGGACAGATAAAATCACTTTTCCTAATTACGATATCATCAGAATGAGATAAAATAAGTTCAGGATGCCCTTTACCTTCAATTACAAAGTTTTCATCTCCAACTTTAATTGAAAAAGTTACTTTAGAATCAGGATTTTTGAGTTTAGTTTTCAATTCTTCAGGTAAATCTGCACAACCAGATTTTGCATTTACACCAATAATACAATCTCCTCGAAGAGTCAGATGTGAATCTTTTGTAATTTCAATAGTTTTTTGATGGTTTGAACGAATATTTTCATGACCTGAAAATCCTATTTCAAATTTCATATGTCCCTCATGAATTCAGTTTCAAATTAAGGTTTGATTAGTAAAAATCAAAACAAAACCAGGCTCCGATCAATGCAGTATTTACTCTCAATTATGGGCATGGTTTAAATTGTATAATCAAAGCATTGCAATCAAATGCTTCCTGCACAACAAGGTTACGATAGAGCAATTACAGTATTCTCACCAGACGGTAGACTATACCAAGTGGAATATGCTATTGAAACTGTAAGAAGAGGAACAATTGCTGTCGGAGTAAAATGCAAAGACGGTATTGTTATTGCAGTGGAAGAAAAACCAAGAAAATTACAAATTTCAGAAACTGCTCAAAAGATTTTCCAAATTGATGATCATGTAGGAGTTGCAGCAGCAGGATATATTCCAGATGCTAGAAGTCAGGTAGACAATGCAAGATTCTTTTCACAAAGTAACAAGATGATTTATGATGAGCCAGTGGAAGTCGAGACAATTGCTAAACACTTAGCTGATCAATGTCAACAATATACTCAATATGCAGGTGTAAGACCATATGGTGTTGCACTAATTCTAGGTGGAGTTGTAAACAACACACCACAATTGTATCTAACAGACCCTAGTGGAACATACATCTCTTATGATGCAATAGCAATTGGTTCTGGTTCTGATCAAGTAACTGACTTTTTAGAGAAAACATACAAAGAAGATCTTTCACTTGATGATGCTGCAATATTAGCTTCTGCAGGAATTTATCTTTCAAGTGAAGATAAAGAAGGAACAAACCATATCAGAATGGCATGCATCAAAAAAGAAACAGGGTTGTATGAATTAGTATCAGATGAACAGATTACAAAATATGCAACTGAAGCTAAAACAAAATACCCACACGAGCAAAAATAATTATTTTAAGGGCCTGAGAGATTAAATTACATTGAAATTATCTGTTGCAATTCCCGAGTCTGCATTATCAGATGAATCCCTTAAAATTGATAAAACTAGAAAAATTTCTGTTCTAGCAAGAGCTTGTGCAATTTTTAAAATCGATACAATCTACATCTATCAAGAAGGAAATAAAAAAACAGATCCAGGATTAATGGTAATGATTCTAAGATATTTAGAAACACCACAATTTTTGAGAAGAAGATTATTTCCAAAGATGAATGATTTAAAATTTGCAGGAGTTTTACATCCATTAAAAATTCCAAGTCACAACACACCAGTTAATTCTAAAAAAATTAAAGCTGGAGACATTAGAGAAGGAATTGTAGTAAGTTCAAAGGGAGAAAAATTTGTAGATGTTGGAATTAACCAATTGATTCGATATTATGGGAACAACACCACAAATGGAAAAAGAGTTACGATTAAATTCAAAGAAGGTTATCCTAAACTTTCAATCAAAGATATCGATAAAAGTGAAGTTCCAGAGTATTGGGGATACTCAGTAAAAGAGCGAGCAAATTTGTTTTCCATACTATCAGAATGGAAAGGAAACATCATCATAACATCAAGAAAAGGGAAACCAGTATCCAATGAACAGTTATCAAAATATACAAAATCAGATGAACATACCCTAGTTGTATTTGGATCTCCTGAGAAAGGAGTTCATGAAATAATTGGTGGACGAATGAATAAAGTTCAAAATGCAAAATCAATTAACTTTTTCCCAAATCAAGCAACTGAAACTGTACGTCTAGAAGAAGCATTGTTAGGAACATTGGCAATACTTAACGCCAATAATTAATCAAAAATGCCTGAAAGAAAAAATTTTTTGTTACTTGCAATTGGTTTAGGAGTATTAGGGATCATTATCGGAGGATACACAATTTGGAATGCGGCCTCAGAATTAATTTCCCCATAACAAATTAGGCATAGTTGGTTAACCTAATTTTTTTTAGTGGTTAACGATATCTCACATGGTTTAATAGAGGGAAATCGATGATGCGATTTAGTCATGGGAGCTCGAAAAAGACACCAACCACGTAGAGGAAGTCTAGCATACTCACGTAGAGTTCGTGCAAAGACAATGGAGGCAAGAATTAGAGCTTGGCCATCAAGATCATCTTCAGAAGAACCAAAGATTTTGGCACACTGCGGTTTCAAAGCAGGTTGTGTTCAAATTGTCAGTATCGATGACCGTGATAAAGTTCCAAACGCAGGAAAACAATTGGTAAGTTTAGGAACAGTACTAGTAACACCACCAGTGTTAATTTTAGGAATCAGAGGATATTCAAAAGATCATGATGGTAAACATGCAGAGTTTGATGTGTATGCAGAAGACATTCCAAAAAACATTGCCAAAGAAATTACAATTAAAAATATTGCAGGATCAATGGAGAATGCAGAAACAAGATTAAAAAGAATTAAAGAAATTTATGCAATTGTTGCAGTTTCTCCAAGAGCAGCAGGATTAGAAATGAAGAAACCATATATTTTTGAAGCAATGGTAAGTGGAGGAGACATTGCAAAACAATTTGCACATGTCAAAGAACATTTAGGTAAAGAAATTAAAATTGATCAAATCTTTGAAACAGGTTCAACTGTAGATGTTGCAGCTATTACTAAAGGTCATGGATGGCAAGGTACAATGAGAAGATGGGGTGTAAAAAAGAAACAACACAAATCAAGAAAGACAGTTAGAGAAGTTGGTTCATTAGGTCCCATCTCACCACAAAGTGTCATGTACACAGTTCCAAGATCAGGACAAACAGGATTCCATCAAAGAGTAGAATACGATAAACGAATTATGATCATGGGCAATACAGAATCAGATGAAATTAAAATTAATCCAGATGGCGGATACAAACATTTTGGATTAGTTAAAGGTGACTTCATAATTCTAAAGGGTTCAGTCCCTGGAACTTACAAGAGATTAATCAAACTTAGAAGTCAAATCAGAAATGCACCAGTTAAAGTCAATAAACCAAACATCTTGGAGGTTGTAGTATAATGAAGACATCAACTTACACAACAACTGGAACTAAGGATACAGAAATTGAATTGCCAATAATATTCTCAACTCCATTTAGAAAAGATCTAATTCACAAAGCTGTTACTAATTTAACATCTCATAAATTCCAAAGACAAGGAAGAAAACCAATGGCAGGTATGGATGTAGTTGCAGATTCAAACGATCCTCCAACAGGTCAAGGTGTATCTCGTGTTGCAAGAATGCAAGGTGGGGGCGGTGGAAGACAAGGACAAGGTGCAGAAGTCGCATCAACTAGAGGCGGAAGACAAGCACATCCACCAATTGTAGAAAAAGTGATTTTTAAGAAATTAAATAAAAAAGAGAACAAACTAGCATTATGTTCTGCAATTGCAGCAACAGCATCAAAAGATCTTGTTGAACTTAGAGGTCACAAAGTAAAAGGAATAGAATCATTCCCAATCATAGTATCAGATGATATTGAAAATATTTCTAAAACAAGTGAAATCACCAAAGTGCTAGATGCATTGAAATTAACACAAGATGTCAAAAGATTAAACGCAAGAAAACCACGTTCTGGACAATCAAGACTTAGAGGCAGAACCAAGAAAATAGGCAAAAGTGTTTTGTTTGTAACTGCAAATTCAACAAATCTCTCACAAGCAACAGGTGCATTACCAGGCGTAGAAGTAAGAAATGTCAAAGACTTGAGTGTGTTAGATTTAGCCCCAGGTTCTGATCCAATTAGATTAACAGTATATTCCAAATCTGCAATAGAGGAGATTGGAAAAATAAAATCAACACATCTCGAAGTAATGGTGAAAACACAATGAATGTAGATCAAGCAATGAAAATTATCATAAAGCCGTACATTACGGAAAAGACCTTTGCAATGGTTGAGAATGAAAGTAAAATTTGTTTCATAGTAGAAATATCCGCAAATAAATCAGAAATTTCAGAAGCAGTAAAGACACTCTATAATCAAAATGTCAAAAAAGTAAACACTGCAAGAACAATTTACGGCAAAAAAGCTTATGTTCAGTTTGAAAATACCGAAAAAGCCAGAGATTTGGCAACAAAGATAGGAATGCTCTAATATGGACCATAGAACTCGAAGAATACTAACAGAGGAGAATAGAGATGGTTAAAGAATTTTTATACAGAGGCATTCCAAAAGAGGAACTAGATAGTTTATCGCTAGAAAAATTATTCTTGTTATTTAATTCCAGACAAAGACGATCACTTACCAGAGGGATCACTGATGGAAAAAGAAAATTGATTGAAGAAATTAAAGCTGCAAAAGCAGGTAAATTAAAAAATCCTATCAAAACTCATGTAAGAGATTTGATTGTTCTACCATACATGGTAGGCATTACAGTAAACACATTCTCCGGAAAAGAATTCCAACCAGTTACAATAACAACTGAAATGATTGGACATTATTTGGGAGAATATGTAATAACGAACAAGAAGGTTTCACATGGTGCCCCAGGTGTGGGTGCATCAAGATCCAGCCTTTACGTGCCATTAAAGTGATTATTATGGGTAGATTCAATTACGCTTTCCAAAATTATGACCCAACTAGACACGTACGTTCATCACTACGTGAAAAAGATATCTCTCACAAACATGCACGTGAAGTTGCAGTCTCAATCAAAGGACTATCAATTGAAAAAGCAAGAGACTATCTTATTGCAGTAATTAACAAAAAAAGAGCAGTACCATTTGGAAGATACAAAAACCAAGTAGCACATAGACCTGACCCAGGAGTAATGTCTGGACGTTATCCACAAAAAACTGCAAAAGAGTTCATCAAAGTTTTAGATAATTTAGAATCAAATGCAGAATACAAAGGAATGGATTTAGATAGATTAAGAATTGTAAACGCAACTGTTCACAAAGGAGTAGTTGTTAAAAGATTCATCCCAAGAGCAATGGGAAGAGCAACTCCAAAGAACAATGTATTAACTCATGTAGAATTGGTGGCAAAGGAGATTTAGAAATGTCAGCTGTAAAAAATGTAATTAAAGATAACTACAACATGATGTTACTCAAAGATTATCTCAGAGAGGCAATCAAAGATGCAGGTTTTTCACATGCAGAGATTTCAAAAACACCAGTTGGTACTAGAGTTGCATTACATGTAACAAGACCTGGAATTGTAATCGGAAGAAAAGGTTCAGGAATTAGAGCACTAACAGAAAAACTTGCAACAGACTTTGGATTAAAAAACCCACAAATTTCAGTAGTTGAAATTGAAAAACCAGAATTAGCTCCTAGTGTAATGTGTAATAGAATGGCATCACATTTGGAAAGAGGAACAGCATTTAGAAGAGCAACCATGTGGACACTAAAACAAATTATGGAAGGTGGTGCAATGGGCGTTCAAATTACAATTTCAGGAAAACTTAGAGGTGACCGTTCAGCATTTGAGAAACACACCCAAGGAATTTTACCAAGAGCAGGACACCATGCAGAGATTATTGTTGATGAAGACATTGCACACGTAAAAACAGCAATGGGATTAATTGGAGTTAGAATTAGAATTGCTAAAAAAGAAAAACTCATTCCAGAATTTGAAATGAGAACTGAAAAAGCCATGAAAGCAAATGCAGTAAAAGAAGAGAAAACCAGAGTTGAAGAAATCGATGTTGAAGGTGCTAAAGTTGAAGTGATTAAAGCACAAGGCAAAAAAGACGATGCAAAATCAGAATCAGAAAGAATTGCACTTGAAGCAAAGAAAATGGAAACACTTGAAACATTAGAAGAAGAGGAGGCCAAATTGAAATGACCAGACTCAGTATGAAGACAATTAAACAATTAAACGAAAAAGATCTTAAAGGTAAAATTCAAGAAACACGCAGTGAACTTGCCAAACTTAGAATTGATGGTTCTAAAGGAACATTGAGAAAAGAGAGTGGAAAACTAAAACCATTACGACATGACATTGCAAGAATGCTTACAAGATTAACTGAGATGAGGAAAGAGAAATGATTACTGCAGACAATATAACATCACATGAATTCATAGGATTAGATACAGAGATCATTCAATCCACCAACTCTCAAGTAGTAGGATTAAATGGAAGAATTACCAATGAAACAAAATCAATGTTTACAATAAACACAGAAAATGGTTCAAAATCCATTGCAAAATCAACCAACAGTTGGAAATTTTCCATTCAAGGCAAGGATGTAATAGTTAAAGGCACAAAAATTGCAAAAAGATCATTTGATAGAATTGGAGGAAGAGCATGACTCAAAATATAGGATTAAAAGTTAAAGAACCAACCAGAGAATGTGAAGACAGACATTGTCCATTCCACGGCGGATTATCAATTAGAGGAAAACTCTTTGATGGTAAAGTAACAGGAGCCAAAGCAAAACAAACCATCACATTACAAAAAGATGCACCAATTTACTTTAGTAAATTTAAGAGATATGCAAGGGGTACAAGTACAATTCACGCACATGTACCAGGCTGCATAGATGTTGAAGCAGGAGATCATGTCTTAACTGCAGAATGCAGACCAATCTCAAAATCAGTATCATATGTTGTTGTGGAGGTTAAGGCATAATGGCAAAGCAAGCAGGTAAAGGAGTAGAAGAATTTAGACCATACGTTACCAAAGTAATCCCAATCGGTGCAAACATTGTATGTGCAGATAACTCTGGCGCTAAAATTTTAGAAGTAATCAATGTTCCAAGACATAAAACAAGATCATCAAGACTTGCATCAGCATCTGTTGGTGACTTTTGTAATGTTGTAGTTAAGAAAGGTCCTGCAGAATTGAGGAAACAAGTGTATGGCGCAGTAATTATTAGACAAAAATATGCAGTTAGAAGATTAAATGGTGTAAGAGTTTGTTTCGAAGATAATGCAGCAGTGCTAATAACTCCAGAAGGGGAAACTAAAGGAACAGACATCAAAGGACCAGTTGCAGCAGAAGCTACAGAAAAATGGCCAAGAGTAGCTAACTTGGCATCAATGGTGGTATAATAAAATGAAACCAACTAAAATGCGCAATCAGATGATTTATCAGGCAACATACAAAACTAAAAGTAAACAACTGGGAAGTGCACTTTCAAAAGATCTTCATAAAAAATATGGTAAAAGAAGTGTAAGAGTAGTCGAAGGAGACAGCGTTACAATTCTAAGAGGAGAATTCAAAGGAGTTGATGGTAAAATAGCTAAAATATCTACACAAAAAAGCAGTGTTGCAATTGAAGGAGTAAAGAAAGAAAAAACTAAAGGGGAAAAATTTGACGTTTACATTCACACATCTAATCTAGTAGTTACTTCATTAAACACAGTAGACAAATGGAGAATTGCAAAACTAGAAGGAAAAGATCCTAGAAAACAACCAAAAACAGAAAAAGTATCTACTGAAACAAAAACAGAGCCTGTAAAAGTTGCCCCTAAAGAAACAAAAGTAGCAGAAAAAGCCAAAAAAGAGGAAGATGATAATTAATGGTAAGTATAGCAGGTAGTAAGAAACTCAAACGTCAAATGGCCCCACAGTTCTGGGGAATTGGCAGAAAAGAAAAACGATTTGTAATTACAGTAAAACCAGGTTCACATAAAAAAAGTTTCTCAGTTCCTACAGCAGTATTTCTTAGAGACATGCTAAGTATTGTCACTAGTCTAAGAGAAGCTAAAGCATCAATTTATTCTGGAAGAGTAAAAATTGATGGGGTTGTTAGAAAATCACTTCACCATTCAATTGGATTAATGGATGTTGTAGAACTAACAGATGTATCAGATATTTATCGTCTAGTTCCAACTGAAGACAAATTACTAAAACCAATTAAAATCAACGAATCAGAAAAATCTAAAAAACTTGTTAGAGTTACCACTAAAACTACACTCAACAAAGGAAAATTGCAAATTGGATTCCATGACGGACGTTCAATTATTTCAGATACCAAAGTAAATGTTGGCGATGCATGTTTAATTCAAGTTCCAGAACAAAAAATTCTTGAAGTAATTAAATTAGAAACAGGAATTCAAGGGCTAGTTACAAGAGGAAACAACGCAGGACAAATTGGTAAAATCGAATCAATTGAAGAAGGGACATTCATTCTTCCTAAAAGAGTCATCCTTACATTAGGAGATAGAAAAATCGAAATTCCTGCAGACATCATAATGCCAATTGGAAAACAGGAGCCAATAATTCAATTAAAGTGATCTTATGTCTCAAGTAACACAATCCCCAATGAAAAAAATCTCTTTAGAGAAAATTGTTCTAAACATGGGTTTAGGCAAATCCGGAGATGTAATTACCACAGCACAAGTTGCATTAGAACAAATCTCTGGAAAAAAACCATCAACACGTAATGCAAAAGCAGCATACAGAGATTGGGGAGTAAGAAAAGGCGAACCAATAGGAGTTGCAGTTACAATTCGTGGAGAAGATGCTGTTGCATTATTGAAAAGATTACTTGAAGCTAAAGGTAATGCAATAAACGGAAAATCATTTGATAATTTTGGAAACTTTTCATTTGGAATTAATGAACACATCGATATTCCAGGAGTAAAATATGATCCACAAGTTGGAATTTTAGGATTAGGGATTTCAATTACATTAACTAGACCAGGATATGGAATTAGAACTCGAAGTAAACACAAAGCTAGAGTTGGAAAAACTCACGTTATCAAAAGTCAAGAAGCAAAAGATTATCTAGAAAAAGAATTTGGAGTGACTATAACATAATGGCAAAAGATAGATCATACGAAGCAACAGGAAGAAAAAAACACGACTTTGGTAGAGGTTCCAGATGGTGTAAAAGATGTGGAGATTATACAGCAGTTATTCAAAAATATGATTTAATGTTATGCAGACGATGCTTCAGAGAAGTAGCAACATCTTTAGGGTTCAGGAAAAATAAGTGATATAATATGCCAGCAACAAACATCTTAGCAAATCTATTTGTCACACTTTACAATAATGAAGCAAGAAGAAAATCAGATTGTATCATTCTTCCAACATCAAAACTAGGTATTGAAGTTCTAAAAACACTTCAAAAAGATGGATACATTGGCGAATTTGAGCATATTGACGATAAAAGAGGCGGAAAATTCAAAATTAAACTATTAGCAAAAATTACAAAATGTGGAGCAATTTCCCCAAGATTCAAAGTAAAAACTGATGAATACAATAGTTGGGAGCAACAATATTTGCCCGCATATGACAGAGGAATGCTTTTGGTAACAACTAACCAAGGAGTAATGTCACATCATGATGCAGCAACTAAAGGAATTGGAGGATTTTTGATAGGTTATGTCTACTGAGCAACTAGAAAAATTCCAAGATCAAGTGGATATTCCAGAAGGAGTCACAGTTACTTTAAAGAAACACATGTTGCACTTTGTAGGACCCCTAGGTAAAACTCACAAAAGTTTTAGAACCATACCAGTAAACATCAAAATCGAAGAAAACAAGATTCTCCTATCCACAATTGAACAAAAAAAGAGAGATTATGCAATATTACACACTGCAAGATCAATTATTAGAAATATTTGTGAAGGTCTAGTTACTGGATATACAATAAAAATGAAAATTGTGTTTTCTCACTTTCCAATCACTGTCAAAGTAGATGGAAAGTCAATCATAATTGAAAATTTCCAAGGAGAGCGAGCTCCAAGATTAACACATATTGTTGGAAACACCAAAGTAGTTCCAAAAGGAGAAGATGTTATTCTTACAGGGGAAGTGTGGACAGATATTACACAAACAGCTGCCAATATAGAATTAAGATCCAAAGTAAAAAACAAAGATCATAGAGTGTTCCTTGATGGTATCTATTCATTTGAAAAGAAAAAAGGCATAGAAAAGTAAAATCATAGTTTACCAAATGACCCTTGATCCTGAATTTTCAAAACAGACAACTGATTTAATAGTGCAAACTTTAGAATTATACAAATCTGCAGGTGTATCTCCAAGAATCGGGGAAACATGGGATTGTGGAAACATTGGGGATTTTTTATGTGGTTTTTTTGTAGGCGAAATGGTTGGTTCAGCACTTAGTGCATTTCAAATTGTACATCAAAGAGAACCAACAGCTGATGAACACTTAGAAATTATTGAATTAGTAGAAAGTCATGCAAAAGAAATTAAAGAATTCTTTGCCAAATTTAACTAAACATTTTCAAACTTTAGTTTATTATGCATAGTCGCAAAGATTAAATCACTTTTGCCAAGGTAAAATCGTGTGCCTCCCTAGCTCAGCGTGGTAGAGCAACCGGCTGTTAACCGGTTGGTCACCAGTTCAAGTCTGGTGGGAGGCGCTTCTTTCTAAACTCGAGTTTTGAAATATTCTATTTTTACAATAGCAGTATAATCAAGGAATAGTAAATAATATGTTTCTAAATTCGAATTTAGAAATATTGATCGGTTGTAAGTAATTGGTTTACTCTATTAGACAATATAGATCTAATAGATGATCGCATACTTAGAATGATGCAGGAGGTTTACATTGGTCAGAACTAGAAGGGCCAACAGATATTGTGTTGATTGTGGAGCAAGATTGGTATATTATCCAAGATTGTCAAATCCTAAAGCACCAAATGAACATAGAGTACTAGTATATGCATGTCCAGATTGCACAGATGATTTTGAAAAACCAAAAATGTTCTCAATTAGACGTAATCAAGTAGAAGATCCTTTAGAAACAGTAGAAATTGAAATCACACAACTACAGAAAAAAGTTATAGTTGCAAAGTAAAGATGAAAAAGAATGTCATATCCAGAAAAAACTAGAAGCAATGCATGGTTTCTGTTGCCAATTTTCTTTGGAATGATTGGTGGGATTATTGCATTTTTTATTTTACGAAAAGATGATCCACATAAGGCAAGAAATTGTTTGTATATCGGTATTGTCTTCATGGTGATTGGCATAATTTTCAATATCGTGATTGCATCAACTGTTCCAGGCATAGATTCAGGCTTTAATGTCAACATCTAAGAAATAATTTCTTGTTTTCTAGGTAAAGATAACAGTTATTTCTAAACTCGAGTTTAGAAACATCTTAAATTTAGTATGGTAATTATTCAGATTTAGAATCATATAGTACTAATTTCAAAGATTTCCAATGAGTGCATCAAGGATGAGAGATAACGTAGAGAGATGGATAATTCATGAAGGATTATCATTTGATGAAGTAAAAAACCCAGAAAATAATTTCCAAATCCTAGTAAAACATGCAGGACAGTACGGAATTCCCGTAGAGGTATTTGAGCCAAAGGGGCAACCAGGCATACTAGTAATTGGTGCCAAAGTTGAAATGAAAAATAATCAAATTGCAAGGTATTTGGAATTTAGTGCAGAAGAGAAAACAAAATTTGAGAAAAAAGTGAGTGACTACTGCTATTCAATACAGGCAATTAACAAAATTATCACTGAAGATGGAAAACAAAAAGTCGGAGTCTATGTAGTGATGGATGACAAGGAAAACATCAATCAACAAACAATGCTAGAGGCAATAGATAGCGTATCCGAAAAATACGATAAAACAGCCAGATTTTTGTTGAAGACCTTTTAAAAAAATAGACGATTTATCAGTTCTACGCGGACCTTATATCGAAAATTCACTACAATAGAGTATGATAGCAACAAAATTTACAACAAAAAATACAACAAACCCAAGTTTTTTAGAAACCCAATTTCTTAAACTCAAGGCATCAAAAAACAAGGCTTTTGTTTTAACAATGATTGCAACTTTGGTGGTGTTTGTAAAATGAATATCTGCAATTTGTTATTCAAGCACACAACGAAGAACTTTGAAATCAATGTTAGCATCAATGTCAGCAAGCTCAGACTTGATGAACCAACTACAAAATGGGAGGCAATTCAGAATTGAATCTCCTCAAAATGATAGACGAAGTTCTTGAGACATATGACAAAAAAGAGGGCAAATTACATGAATAATTTCTTCAAAGTGATGGGACTAGCATTAGCAGTCCATTTCATTGTAAAGACAGTTCAGAAAGAATTGAAGCAGTAATTGGTCCACAAGCCATCTTTTTGTCGAAAAAACCCCCCCTTATTTGGGGCAAAATGTGTGTCCAATAATGCACACACAGAGTAAAATCAAAATTTTCCTAAAACTAGATGATGAAAGAGAGTATGTTACAAATTGATGAATCAGCAATCAATGAAACATTTGCATCTACAAACAACATATTTGATGAATTTAGAATGCTTTCATCAAGTCTATTTCTTCAAATATTTGACTGGATCACATCAATTTCAGATAACTTTCTAAAATGAGTGATTTTACAAAATTAAGGCTAGGCGTTAAACCCCCCCTGAAAATTTGCATGTTTAGTCACATTGTGAAATTTTCAAAATCAGGCATTTGGAGGGGGGGTGTAACACTTGTGCCTAGATATAAGATGCAACCCTAATTCCACCAAGCTCTCCCAGCTAAAGACCCCCAAACTATTGTTGTCGTGCGTAAAAGCTCAACCCCCTAAAAATTAGTAAAAAAAGACCATTTTTAGACAAAAATCATTCAATAATTTGAATGGAAATTATTTCAAAACTTTGTAATGTAATTCAACCAGTGCATCATATTCGGTAGTTTTGATCAATTGAAATTTTGTTTCTTTTTGAATTTTGTTGAATAAGGGGACCCCACTGCCAAGAACGACAGGTATTATTGATAGGATAATTTCATCAATCAAACCAAGATTCATGAAAGTAGTGATTATTTCAGCCCCACCTACCAACCAGATATCAGAGCCAGAACTAGTAAGAAGGTTTTTTGTTAATTTTTCAACATCATTTACAAATCGAATATCATTATTACTTGAAGTGTCATTTCGAGTAAGCACGTATGATTTCTTGTCTTTGTATGGATATGCCCCAAATGTTAGTATTTGAGAGTAGGTCTTTTTACCCATAATTACAGTGTCAATTGATTTGTAAAAATCATCATATCCAGAAGAACATCTTACTGGAAGCCAATCAACACCACCGTCATTTTTTGCAATATATCCATCCAAACTTGATGCAATGAATAGAACAATCTTCCTCATAGAAATTATCATGAAATTTTATAGTTAAACTGTTGTTTTATGCAGATGTTTGGCAAATTATTGTAGGTTTTTGGCAGGTTTTCTGTATGCCTAAAAATTCAATGTGATATTACATCACAAGGAAATATTACTGAAATCCCCCACCTTTTTGATCAAAAATAAAGAAAAGAAATAGAATTCTGTTAGAATCCAGGAGGTTCTGGTGGTTCTGTGTTTTCAGGACCGATGCAAATTGCTTGTAATACATCATCATCAAATACAGGTGTCAAGTCAAATGGTACTCCAACTCCAACTCCGGTTACAGGATTTGGAACAACAGCAGAATTTCCTGCTGTAAAGTCAGTTGCAGTTCCAGTTACAGACTCTGTAAATGAATTAGTGCCTTTTTTCACATTAACTACTTTGATGTTATCCTGATTTGCAACAACTGTTGCAGATGGTTCTTCGAATGTTAATGCGCCTACAGATGCAATTTGACACAAACTATTTGCTACTGGCTTTACAAGATGTGAATGCCATTCAGGGCCACATAATCCTGCACCTAACTGTTCAGGACTACATAGAGCAAACGTGATTGCTGGATCATCAAATTGTTGACCTGCACTATCGTAAGCACCCATGTGAGAAGTAACTGCAATAACATCACCACCTTCAGTGAAAATAGCATATCCACCAAAGTCACTGCCATCAGTAACAACATCCCCAGCTAGTGAAAATGTAATTTTTTGGTAGGTGTTTTTGTTATCTTTTACCTCTGTGTCTAGAAGACCAGTAATTGCGTCAGCCATAGGAGATGCAAACATCATTACAGTGAAAACTGCGGCTAATATTGCACCTAAAAGAACTGTTTTTGTCATTGGTACAATTCCCAAACATGAGAAATAAAAAATTATCGGCGTCTTATGAAAATATGACAAACATCATTTAATCATAAAAAAAGAACAAAAACCTCAAGACAGAGAACAATGACGAATTCGCCTCAAGGCATGTTCAATTATACTAGAACAAATTAGTAGATAATCCTGTGTATGTCAACAAGATTACAATATTGAGTTCCAAAACGGAACCAGGATCTAGTCATAAATTCCGCCGATTTTAAGTCATTTTGTATAATAATACAATTAGAGTTCAGGCCTTCCCCTCTCACAAGGCGCAATTTTTTGCGTTAGGTCTGAACTTTTTTTTCAGACTTTGCGTTTCAACTATATACCAAAATTATTACAAAAAATCAATGGGCGGAATTGGAATTGTCATCGTGATCGGAGCAATTGTAGCTTCAATGGGATTTGCAATGTTCATGTATATCCAATATGAAACAAATTTCATTGAATCAAGTGTAGGAAATCCAGTAGTTGTAGGACCGGTAGAGTACGTCATAACATTTGAGGGAACACATAACGGAGATAAAGAAAATACACCTGAAAACACGTTTGTAATGATTGGAATTACTGCAAAAAACATCAGTGATGAAAAAACAGTGATTTCAGGAGGACAATTCTACTTTGTAGATGACAGAGATCAAAAACATGAAGCATTTTTTGGAGAATTTTCAGCAAATGATTTGTTTTTAGAAGGACTTGACCCAAACAAACCAATTCAAAGAACAACACAGTTTGATGTTCCATTTGATGAAGAAAAACAATACAAAATAATTATTCGTCCACAAAAAGATCAATCAACTGTTGATACAGCTGTTGTTTGTCTTACAAATTGCTGATCGATAAATTAAAAAAATCAAAAAAAGTGTCAAATTTTTCTATATAGCGCGTAGTAATGTGTGACTTTTACAATATAACACCGATGATTTTTGCAAAATTATATGGCAGTATCTAAAGCCAAAAGAGCCGAAGCAGCTAAAAAAGCAGCAAGAACTCGAAAGAGGAATGCAGCTAAAGCAGCAGCAGAGGCATTAAAGGCAGCAGCAGCTCGTAAAAGAAAAGCAGCAGCAACTCGAAGGAAGAATGCAGGTAAATCTGCACCAAAGAGAAAAGCAGCTCCTAAACGAAAAGCAGCAGCCAAACGAAAAGCAGCTCCAAAGAGAAAGGCAGCAACTAAACGCAGAGCCGCTCCAAAGAGAAGAACTGCAGCCAAAAAAGCAGCTCCAAAGAGAAAGGCAGCAAAAAGAAAAGCAGCACCAAAACGTAAAGCTGCATCTAAACGCAAAGCCGCTCCAAAGAGAAAGGCAGCAAAACGTAGACGATAAGCTGTCCTTGCTATCTTTTTTAAATTCACCCTACTGAATGTATTATGTTTCTAAATTCGAATTTAGAAACATTTTATTTTCTACTCACTCATCTTTAGTTCAGGCAAAACAAAAACCTTGTTTGGTTTTATTTTTAGTATGACTCTTTTTTCATCATCTCGTTTGAACGGATAATGATCACGACCCATGTATTGTTGTGTAAGTTTGTCTGCATGTTTGTATTCATAGTCTGGAATTAATTCATCAACAGTTCCACGAATTGTTGTCATGTCAAGTGGATTGTCTTTAGACACTACAGATACCGCAACTCTAGGATCACGTAAAACATTTTTGTGTTTTATTCTACCCTCTGCAGTATTTACCAAAACATATCCGTCTTCATAATTAGCCCATACAGGTGAAACTTGCGGTGAACCGTCTTTCATAACAGTTGCAATAAAGACAAGGTTTTTTTCTGAAAATAGTTTTACAACTTTCTCATCCATCAGTTTTCACTTTTCCGCATTGTTGCAGATGTTTTTCCAACAGTATCCCTTGGAATTGTATTTTTTAGAGATTTTTTGTGTATTTTTGCTCCGAGTGCAAAATTTGAGTTGATCGGTTTGAGGTGATTAATCATTTCAAATTCGTTCAATTATTTTGTACTTGATTTTTCAAGAACATTAGTCATTGCTCTGTTCATAATCTCCATTACAAGATATTGAGAGTACTCTTCAGATTTCTTACCTTTTGATTTAGTTTTTGGTGTTAATCCTTTGAGAATTTTCTCAATTTTCGTCGAGGTGTTTGTTATTATTTTTGAATATGTTGAATCAAAATCTGCAGGAGTTTGAAAATCCAACAATTTTGTAGATGTACTGTAGAATTTTGTAATGGCTCCACGAGATTCCTCAATTCTGGCAATTTCAATTAGCCCAGATGCTTTTAGAATTTCTAAATGATGACGGACAGTAGTTAGTGCTTTTTTGTATCCTGTCTTTTTTAGAGCAGTAGAAATCTGATCAGCAGATAATGCCTGATGATATAAAATTTCAACTATTTTTGCTCGTGCAGGGTCTTCAATTGCACGTGCGTGTCCAACACTTGTTGTAACAGTACGATTAACTTTGATTTGCTTTTCTAGTAACGTAGACATACAGAATTACCTTCAAAAAGCGATCTAAAAGATCCGCGTATCATATTTTTTTGTCTAATCGCATCAATTTTTGTATACTATAATAGATGTTGGACTGCTACCATATCCATTGATACCAGTACAATAGATATTGTAGTGCAATCAAAATAATCAGTAGCACTACAATGAATATAGTATAGGATGAATAATTATTGTAGCGGTTTTAGAAATTTCAAAAAATATCAAAAAAGGCAGATCCTGGAAAAGATGTTGTCAAATCACCCTACAGGACAAGATTTTCCAATAGGTCAAAAATAAAAATCGAGTTGAATGTTAACTTCTAGTCAACAATGAGTTGACAATATCATTACAATGAGTGTCCAGTTAGTTTCTCATATGCAGTAACATAGCGTTCTGTCATTTTTGAAATTATTTCAGCGGGGATTTCGGGTGCAACGGGTTCACGTCCTGCATCACGTTCATCATCAAACTGTTTTTGATATCCATTTGCAGTTAACCAATCACGTAAGAGTTGTTTGTCATAGGCTTCTTGTATTTTTCCTACCTCAAAGGAGTCTTTGGGCCACAAGCGGTATTCATCAGGACCAATTGAATCACCTAATGTAATTTTACCATCCAATAATCCAAACTCTAATTTCAAATCAGCCAGAATAAATCCAACACCGTCTGCAATTTGCGCCATCTTTTTGTAAATGTCAATTGAAGTTTTTTCTAACCAGGCATATTGTTCTTCAGAAACAAGTTTCATCTCCAATGCTTTTGCTTTGTTTATTGGAATATCATGTTCAGATTTCGTTGTAGGATCAAATAGAGGCTCAGGGAGTTTTGCAGCCAATGTGGTATCTGTACCTTCAGGTAAAGTAACCTCACCTTTTTTCCATCTGCTAACTAGACTGCCATAAAAATACCCACGAACTACACATTCGATTGGCAACATCTTCATTTTTTTAACAATGATTTCAGTGTCTGATTCTCGTCTGATAAAGTGATTAGGTACAGATAATTCGTTAAACCAAAACTCTGCAAATTTACAAAGAATCTCACCCTTTCGTGGAATATCTTGTTTGAACTTTACATCAAAAGCAGAAACCCTATCTGAGAATTTGAACAAAATACTGGATTCATCAACATCATAAAGATCCTTTACCTTGCCACTTGTTAGAAACTTCAAACAATTATGCCTGAAATTGATAGAATTTAACTGCTAGGGCAAGGTCAATTTTCCATTAAAAGATTGAAGAAACTAGTTTGAATTGTAAAGAGAAAAACAAGATCTATAGATATAGAGATTATTTTAAAATAATAAAAAATTGAGATATGTGAAGGAGAATAAACTCCCCCACATTTTTGAAGGAGAAATTCTATGGCTTATGCCAGTGATGCTACCGTATGGCATAGAATCTCCTCACTGTACATGCATTGACTGTGAAATCTAACTTCTGTGGGATTTGTGCATTTTGTACAAAAAAGTTGGAGGGGTTGATTGCAATGAAAACATTGCTTTTCAACATCCAACTCCCCTCCACACACTCTACACAAAGTGTCTGGCATTTTCTACCACCATGAAACGAGTTGGTAAATATCACCAGTTAGAAATGCAGTTGCGATTCCTGCACCAATGGGCATTCCCATTGCTATGCACAGAAGATCAAACTTCACCACTTTCTTAAATGGTGCATGTACCATTTTGTCCCAAGAACTGATTTTTTGCATGTTGTTCACCTCAAGGGAAGTTTCTCCTCCCAATCCTCCATTTGGAAATAATTTCTTCAGGATATGAAGAAACTTTTTCCACGGAAGATTTGACAGACTCTTTGAACTGATTGATTGATGAAATGGTTTTCATTGTATCACCCTCCAATCATTCTACTGACACAATCTTGCCTTTGGGTTTTTCTTCGGCAAGAGAGAATGTCAGCTCCAATACGCCGTTTGTGTATTTTGCTTTTGCGGAATTTTCATCAATGTCATACTTTAATGGAATCTTTGTTCCATACTTTCTTTCTCCGTGTTCAGCAGAGATTGACACGATGTTATCTGCAACATTGACCTGAATGTCAGATTTTTCGATTCCTGGCATTTCAGCTACGAGTTGTAAAATGCGTTCTTTTTCATTAATTGTCTCATCCACATAGACATCCCGTATGCCAGAATCACTGATTGCAGTGGTTGGTTTTGCATTACCCCATTCTTTTACAACGGGTTTTCCATCAGGTCCCACGGTCATATGATAGCCGTAATAGTATGGTCCAATTGTTTGGACTTGGGCTCCGTCTGGAATTTCAAAGACATCCCCCATTGAAAAAAAGGGGCCAGATAATCTTCGAAATGTTTTTTCGAATTGGTCATCAAACATCTTTTAATCACCGATTTAATGTAATAGAGATTACAAAATATAAAGATTTTGCATAAATTGTCTATATATGACAATTATGTCATGTACATGACAATATTCAAATATTAGCATTTCAATAAACAGTCCATGCAAACTACGATACAAGAATATGAGAATCAATCAAAACCTAGATCAAGTAGACAGGTAACCTATTTTTGCAGATTATGTAGAGAATACGGAATAAAAACTCGAAAGGCACATTTACAAAATTACCACAATGCAAACCGAGACACAGTTACAAAACGAAGCAATAAGGATCTTGTAGATGTAATTTTTATTGAATCAAGATAATAATTGTATTAAAAAAATTAGTGATGCATATCTGATTCTAAAAGCATTCTATTAACATCAATTATCATACATGCAGGATGTGCAATTTTTTCTGCCATTACTCCACAAGTATGACAAAAGAGTCTAGTTGGCTCATTACAGAATTTGCATCTACGTTCTACTTCTAATCTAGAAGTACATATTCTACAGGATTTGTTTTCCATAGATACAATATAGTGAAAATAATTTAAAAATTATTCTAAAATTAGAAACAGCTAATTAGTTTCAACTAATTTTATAAAATTCAAAAAAGGTTCATTGTCGTTTTGACATATAGAAAGCAAAACTATTCTTTTAATTTACTCTCTTTGAAAACATCAGAACCATACCAACAATATCTGAAATAGTCAAGACACCATTCATGAAACATTGAATCATCTGAATAAAACATCTCACTAATATCGGACTCTCCATCTACTTTTGGAAACATTATGCATGCCTCTTTCTCATTCATCACAAGTACTGTTTGAACATCTTTTGTCATTTTTCTTTGGATTAATCCATCAGCCATTAATTTATCAAATCCAAATTTCTTGAGAAGTGCCTTCCTTCCTTTTGGAACTACTGCAGATTCAGAAAAAATATAATCAAAGTTTATCCCTTTCTTGACTTGCTTTATCAGAGGCTCTATCAAATCTAGAGGGACTTCAGATAGCACCTCATAGATATATTCATTAGAATTTTTGTAAATACTCTTCCACTGCTCCATTGTTTTAGAAAATCCCTTGACACGCTGACTAACTGCTAATTGCCCACAGCGCATTTGGAATTTATGTGGAATTTCTCCAAAATTGTGCTCTTCAAAATATTTCCTATTTTGTGAAAGGAAAACTAATGAGGGTACCTGAGTGCAAACTGTTTTTCCAAATGTTGTTAACACGTATTTCCCATCATTTTTCTTTTCAATCAAACCACTTTCCTCCAATCGTGTGAAATTTCTATGTACTTCTTGTTTAGTTGCACCAATCTCCTTTGCCAATGCAGTCGGGGTAGAATTTTTCTCTAATAATTTGAATAAAATTTCCATTCTTTGGGGGCTGGCCAAATCAAGAACATAGTTTGCAGTTTCATCAAAAAGGTCTGTCAATGATACGACTACTCAATATAGGATAAAAATGATTACAGATTCTATTCAATTACTTTGATTAGTTCTTTTAGTTTTCTTCTAGATTTTGGAGGTTTTTTCTTATCAGGATATCCAATACAAAGAATAGATGAAGGTCTCAAATCAGTACCTAAAATTTTCTTTACCTTTTCTTCATCAAACATCCCAATCCAGATCGTACTTAATCCTACACCTGATGCTGCCAACAATGAAAAGGCAGCCGCAATTGTAGCATCTTGTAATGAAAATTTCTCCAATATTTCTTGAGGGAACTTTAGTTTGACTCTAGAAGGCTCCATACAAAATACCAAAACTACAGGTGCATTGACATATGGTTGCTTATTTGCAGCCTCTACAAGGGCTTCTTTTGTTTTATCATTTTTAATCAAAAATACCTGAAATCCTTGAAAGTTTCCAGCAGTAGGGGCAACATCTGCTGCCGATAAAATCTTGTCAATTTTCCAATCCTCAACTTTGGTTTTAAGAAATTTTCTAGTTGAGCGTCTAGTAGAGAACACCCTGAACAAATCAGTAGGGGAAAGATCTTGCCTAATTTTTTCAGGTTCTGAAGATAGTATTGCTTCAATGAGGGATTGTTTTGGATTTTCTGTAGCAATATCTCCAGATTCTTTATCATCATCTCGAATCCAGACAGAGGGATAGAATTCTTTTGAACCAACGTAAACATATTGTGGTTCATGTGGGATTTTGGCAAACTCTAAAACTTGTTCTTGTAGTTCAGCAGTCTTTGCCTCAAGTAATCCATGATTTGTTAATGTAAATTGTGTAACATCAGAATTAACTCTGATAAAGCTAGACTGATCTTCTAACTCTACTTCACCTGTAGAGTTTTTTTTAAAAATTTCGACCAAACTTTCTAGTTCATTCTTGTTTAGAATGATAACATCTGTATCGTCATCATCAACTCCTTTCCAAACTAGCCTACATCCTTCTTTTGATATGTATGACGCCTCAACTGTTTGAAATTGCATTATAGTCATATCAATAATCATAAAAAATAAGTTTGTTGCTAGCCTAATAATCCACTAGCAACAGAGTATGCTCCAATACCCACTCCAATTACTACACCGATTCCCATGCAGATGAGGTCAAATTTTACGACCTTTTTGAAGGGGGCATGAACCATTTTATCCCAGTTTGAGATTTGATGTGTTTTCATGATTATAGTTAGAACTAGTTGCATATAGAGTCGGGTAAAACCCATCGATTACAGGTAAGCTAAACAGCTGACCAAGGTATATGATCAATTTTCACATAATTACATCATGAGAATTGATAGTTGTAGAAAATGTGGAATAGAAATGACAATCAAACAGAAATGCTCAATTTGTCATGAGCCTATCAAGTTTAATTGCAAAAAATGTCATTTTGAATCAGAGGAACAAATTCATTCATTGTGTAAAATGACAGATATTAACCACCGGCCATTAATTCCAAAGCCAGCATAGGTAACATACCACCCCCATCACATAAAATGCCAAAATCAGATAGGTAAGTCTGAACTTATCTTAATGTAGAAAATATTTTTGAGCATGCACATTAGAACAATTATCTGAGCAAAAACTAGTGGAATCAGGTATAAAATCATCATCACAGTTTCTACATTTAGGCATAGTGATTCATACTAGATTAACTTCATAAGTAATAGGTTGTTCAATAAATACAACATTTTTTGTCAAGATTCATTTTCTTCCTAAATTGCTCTAAGAATTACTCATAAAAGATATTTAGAAATACCAGATAAATTAGCAGATAATCAAATGAGTAATCTCGATGAATCCATAGGGAAACTACTCCTAGATCTTCAAAAAGATGATCCAGATTCATTTAAAAAACTAATGAAAAAAGCTCAAGAAGAAAATCCAGACTTGTTTGAGACCGATATTGATTCTGAAAATGAAGAAATTGAAAAATACAATCTCGAAATTGACGAATATAATAAAAAAATAGATGAAGAATAATCTAAACCTATATGTAATTAACCACGGAAATATCATAACATAAATTCTTCACACATCCAATGTGCAAATTATCATTAACCATATGAAAATTATGAAAGTGTATATCCATTCTAAGAATTAAAATGGATTATTTTTTACAACTGTCACAGCTGCAATCAAACATGTCAGCCTTTCCCATGCATTGATCATGGTGTTCATTGTAACATTTGTTACAAATGACCACTATGCACTAACCTTCTTAATGTGAGTTTTTTCATGAATCAGTACTTTGTCAAAAGTATCAGAATTTCCATCCCAATGAAAAGTACATACTCTACAATTGTATTTCATTTTATTTTGACTTTTCCTCTGTTTTGGTTTCAGACTCTTTGAATGCATTAACATCGTCTGCAGATTTGGCCGTACAACAACCAAGTTTTAATTTCCCTAGTATTTTTTTGAACATACTTTGTATGATTTTGATTGGATATATACCGACTCTATTATTACATTTCGTGCCTGATTTTCTATATATTTTGGCATTTTTCTATGAATTTTAAAGCAAAAATTGATATTCTCATCATTTTACTATATAGATATGCCAGGATATCTTGGAAATAGATTAGATGGAGTAGTTCATCACTTAGCAGTTATGACATCAGATTGTAAAATTGTTGAAATTAAAAAACTAGACAAAGTATATTTCGTTCCAGATACAATAGAGCAAGCAATTACAGAAAAATTCACTCAATGTAAGAACTGTATTAAAAATTAAAAATTATTCTACTTTAACGCCATTCCAAAAAGCCACCATTCCTTTGATTTTAGAGGCAGCATCGTTTGGCTCTGCATAATACCATGCACAATCTTTGTTTATTTTCCCATTAACATCTACAGAATAGTAATTAGCCATTCCTTTCCAACCACAAACAGTGGTCAATTCAGTTTTTTTGAAATACTCTTGTTTAATTGAGTCAAATGGAAAATAATGATTTCCATCTACCACAACGGTGTCATTACTTTCTGCAATTACGACATCATTCCAAATTGCTTGCATGAATATAGGATATTTTAATCCATATTTAATTAAATCTCCAAATAATCAGAGTTTAGATTTTTGCTTTAACTTGTTCACGTTTAGTAAAATCAGGTTTTATTCCCAATGAATCATAGTTTCCTGAAGAACATGTAAAGCACATTGAGTCTTTTGGCATTCCAACTGCTTCTGCTAAATTTTCAGCAGTGTTATATCCCAAAAAGTCAACACCAATGCTTTGTCGCACCATTTCAGTAATTTCATCACTGCTCATAGTTTTTCCATTAGTATAGGTAGCAAGTTCTTCTTGAGATGGAAAATCAATTCCAGCATAACAAGGATAATTGATTTGAGGATATGTGATCAACATGCTTATTTTTTTGGCACCTGCACGACGAAGAGCCTTGATAATAGCCTTAGAACTAGTGCCTCTAACTAAACTATCATCAATTACTACCACATGTTTATCTTTGATTATTTCACTAATTGGGATAATCCAACGATTGATTTCAACTCTATCACTTTGATGGGGTTCAATGAAACTTCGTAGTGGGCCTTTCTTGCTGTATCTGTCTTTCAGCAGACCTTCATCAAAAGATACTCCAAGTTCTTGAGCATAACCTAACGCTGCAGGTCTTGCAGAATCAGGTACAGGTATAACCAAGTCAGCATCTTTAATGGGAAATTTTTTTGCCATAAATTGCCCAATTTTTTTTCTTGAAACGTAAATGTTGCGCCCCTCCATGTTACTTGACGGATGGGCAAAGTAAGTAAATTCAAAAGAACAATGTGCACGAGAAGTATCAGTAGAAAATTGTTCAGTTTCTAAACCACTTTGGCTTAATTTGATCAATTCACCAGGAACTACATCTCTTTGTAAAGTTGCACCAACTGCAGTAACTGCAGCAGATTCAGAAGTTACAATGTATGTATCATCAGATTCCTTATGTCCCAACACCATTGGACGAAATCCTTTAGGATCTCGAGCAGCGTAAACAGAGTTATCATCAGAGATAAATGTAAAACAATAAGATCCTACCATCTCATTTTTTAGAATTGATAGTGCTTTTCCCATTTCACCATTTTCAGAAATTAGTGACACTAGTCTTTGTGCTGCAACCAAAGTATCACTTGCATTTTGTGGTGTAAAAGAGCAACCTCCAACGAGGTTTGATAATTCCTGAGCATTTGCAATTGTTCCATTATGTGCAATGCAGAGATCCTTTACTTTCAATGGCTGTGCATTTTCCAAAGTACTGGTACCCATTGTAGAATATCTTACATGGCCAATAACACATGGAGATGCATACTCTTGTGCAATTTTTTTAAATTCAGATGAAGAATGTGAGACTAGCCCTATTTTTTTAAACGGAGGTTTGTTTGGAACTGCAAATCCCCAAGCTTCTTGTCCTCTATGCTGTAAAGCTCGTAAAGCATCAAAGACCATCGGAACAACATTTTTTCCAGTTAAACTGTAAATTCCTACAACACCGCAGTTTTCCTTTACTTTTGGCATTTCTAAGCAGACTCCTCAGGGAAACATATCATCAAAAGGTTAGAAAAAGTGTAAAACTTAGCTGAAAAATCAGTTAATGCCTTCATCCCCTGATCCATTACCACCTTTGAACAATAAAAATGCTGATCACTTTATGCGATCAGAAAATAGCTTTTGATTTCTAATTTTCTTCATATTTCGATAAGTTATGATGTGATACTTTATGATGTTCTTGAGTTTGGCTTCAACTGATAATTCCTCATTAATGCAAACGGATAGAAAATCAAGATAGTCCTTATCTTTTACATCAATCTCTATTTTTCTCAACTTAACACTTGAATCCTAATTGAGTCATCATCTCTTGAAATGTCTTTAGCATGGTTAATACAAAATCTCATGATCTGTCGACAATAGGCTTTTGAACTCCCCAATTCAAAGTGATAAAACATCACGTTAGCGTAAGCTTCCGAGTTACATCCGAGCATATTACAGATCATGAGAGTGTATCTAGGATATTTTGAGCCTAAAAGGGCAGGTTATTATGAAAAACAAAATCCGGCAGTTACAGAGACAATCGTTTCAGTTTGACAAAGATTAGAGAGATATGCTTTGGTATTCTAATATTTTTTAGGTTTTTTTCCTTTTTTCTTTTTTTGTTGTTCACTCTTGTATTTTTGAATTCGTTGATTTTGTTCAGATGCCTTTTGTCCTTTCTGTTTCCTCTCAGACTTTTTCTTTTTTTCAGCCATTATCATCAGAGAATTTTTTACCGTGCAGTACTAAATTTGGAAGTGCATGTAACCATATTTCATGGGTCTTTTTCAAATCAAGATCAATTATTAATTTTGAATCATTAGTAAATTGAATTTTTTCACCACCAAATTCACCTATCTGTTTGAATGAAACATTATTCTTTTTGAGAACATCTTCAATTCCTAAGAGATTTTTCTTATCAAAAGATAATAGATATCTAGAATGGCTTTCAGAAAACAAGATTCTATCAACATCTAGTTTTTCACCAGGGACTTTATCCAATGAGGTAACACAGCCAATTTGATTAGTCATGCAAATTTCAGATACTGCAACTGCTAGTCCACCTTTAGAGCAATCATGTGCCAATTTGATGAGATTTTTATCAATAATATCAAGAACAGATTTCATGTGTTTTTTTGAATCATCAAAATTTACTACAGGACATTTCCCACCAATGAATTTGTGAACATATTCAAAGTATTCAGAACCACCAAGTTCATTTCTAGTATCGCCAATTATGATAAGACAGTCATCTTTTGAGATTTTTTGAGGAACTGATGGTTTCTTGTCAATTAATCCAATTACCCCAATGACTGGAGTTGGCTTGATTGAGCCTTTAGGAGTCTCATTATACAGACTAACTTTGCCTCCAACACATGGGATTTGAAAGGATTTTGCAAAATCAGTTAACCCCTTTAGTGATTCTAAGAAAGTCCAGAAAATTTCAGGATCATTAGGATTACCAAATTGAAGATGATCAAGCATTCCAATGGGTCTTGCTCCAGTACAGACAACATTTCTACATGCTTCCTCAAAGCAACCAATTGCCCCTTCCCGAGGATTGATGTAGCATTGTTTTGGATTACCGTCAATTTTTGCAGAAAGGTATTTTCCATTATCTAATCTTAACACAGATGCATCAGTTCCAGGTTTCACTACAGTTCGAATTCCAACTTCATGATCATATTGTCCATAAACCCAAATCTTACTTGCAATGTTGGGCGATGCAAGTAATGTTATCATAAGTTTAGAGTAATCAGAGATAGGATTGAATGTCTTTTCAGTTTCAATAGTTTTCAAATAAGCGGGTTCTTTTGATGGCAAATCAAGTAGTGTTGCATTAGCTACAAAATCAGCAGGTAAATTGGCAACTGTTTTTTCACCTTTTTTGATATGCACATTGTTATCATATTTTACATGACCAATAACTGAACAACCGATTCGAAATTTATTACAAATTTCTTCTAGTTTTTTAAATTTTGTTTTACTTGTAACAATTAACATTCTTTCTTGAGATTCTGAAACCATGATCTCATCAGCATTCATGTCAGATTCTCTAGTGTGAACTTTGTCGACATCCATTTCAATACCAATCTCCATAGCATCAGCAGTTTCTGAAATTGCACAAGATAAACCGCCACCGCCAAGATCTTTCATGGCATGAATTAATCCCTCATTTCGTGCCTGCAAAACTGCTTCTATGATTAATTTCTCAATAAATGGGTCAGGGATTTGGACAGCAGAACGGTCTTCAGATTCCAAAGAATCAGATGCAAATTGAGAACCACCAATGCCATCCCTGCCAGTAGAACCTCCCATCAAAACAACAATGTCATCTTTCTCTACGTGATTTTTGATCAAATTTTCTTTTTTACCAAAACCTAATGCAGCAACATCTACCATTGCATAATTTTCATAGCATTCATCAAACTCTACTTCTCCTCCAATAGTTGGAATACCTAAACAATTTCCATAATCAGCAATACCAGTAACAGCATTTTTGAACAACCATCTTGCTTGCAAATCTTTTTCAATGTCACCAAATCTCAAACCATCAAAAATCGCAATAGGTCTAGTACCAGCAGATAAAATATCTCTAATCACTCCACCGACTCCAGTGGCAGCGCCGCCGTATGGTTCAACAGCAGATGGATGGTTGTGACTTTCAATATGAGCAGTTACCACATATCCATCACCGACATCTAAAACCCCAGAATCATATCCTTTCTCATTAATTACAAGTGGTCCATCCATAGGCAACATTTTCAAATGTCGTTTAGATGACTTGTATGAACAGTGTTCAGACCACTCAGCAGCTACGATTTGTAGTTCAGTAGAGGTAGGATCTCTACCAATTTTAGATTTTAATTCAGCAAGTTCTCGTTTTTCTAAACTCATCTAGCAACACCCATTTTTGTCAATAGAGATTCAAAGATTAGAGAAGAAGGTCTGTTATCAATTGGATTAATGTCAGATTCAACTGCTCTTTCGGGATGAGGCATCATTCCAACCACATTATAATCCTCATTACACACGCCTGCAATTCTATCTGAGGACCCATTTACCACCTCAGAATATCTAAAAACAATTTGATTTTTTTTCTTTAATTCTTTCATAGTATCATCATCAACATAGTATCTTCCCTCTCCATTAGCTATAGGGATTGGGATTCTCTGATTTAGTTCAAATTTGTTTGTAAATGGTGTTTTGTTGTTTTCTACAATCAGATTAGTCCATTCGCACATAAAATTAAGAGATTCATTTTTGAGCAATACCCCTGGAAGTAATCCCGATTCTACAAGAATTTGAAATCCATTACATACACCTAAAATAGGAATTCCTTTTTCAGCCATTTTTTTCACATCTTTTATAATTGGACTGTGAGCTGCAATTACACCTGCTCTTAATCTATCACCATAAGAAAATCCCCCTGGAAGAACTATGGCATCAATATTTTCAGGCAATCCTTTTTCATGCCAAAAATATTCTGCATTAAGATGAAACACATCAGTCAATACATGGAACATATCACGATCACAATTACTACCTGGAAAAACTACAACTCCAACTTTCACAATTCTTCAAACATTCAGAGATATTTAATTTGAATCTAGTCATAGTAGACTCTTATGTATAGAAATCAGTTGATCGCCATGACTCAAGTGCGAGACATTATGGAAAAAAATGTAATCACAATAGATTACACCAAAAATGCACTTGATGCATCAAAAATTCTAAAAGAAAAAGAGATCAGTTTTCTGGTGATACTAAAAGATGGTAAACCAGAAGGAATTGTTTCAGAAGGAGATATCGTCAGAAAGGTTGCAGCAGAAGATGTCAAGTCATCACAAATTCAGATAAAAGAGATAATGTCTAAAAATTTCAAATGGGTCAATCCTGAGACAGAAGTTGAGCAGGTAATTCAAAAGATGTTAAACAATAACATCAGGTGTTTAATTGTACTCGAAGATGAAAAATTGGTAGGAGTCATAACTCAGACAAATCTATCAGAAGTTCTCAGAAGTAAACTTTTGATTACCGCTACAGTAGATAACATAATTTAGAATAAAATTAACCTTCAAAAACATCAATTGTGACAATGCTTACCATCGGATTATAAATTCTCAAATCATCACAAATTTCCTGTACTTTTGACTGTGCAGTTTTTTTGTCGTTTTCTTGGATTGTAAATTTCAACATCTTTGCTGTTTTAATTTTTGAAACTGTTTTGTGGGTCCCTTTGAGAACTAAATCATTGAGAATAGTTTCACCTTCAGGATCACTTATTCCAGGTTTATTTTCTATAGTTACATGAACTTGGAATGTTGTCATTTACAAATTGAAAAATAAAATCGTGGTTAATCTATCTTCCGAATAATTTTGTGCTTTTATACTTATTTTGAAATACACCACAGGTAACCCGGGTTTGTGGACTTGTGTTGTTAAGATATCGCCAGCCTGAATCCGGTTACTAGGAATTCATTTTTTCCTTAACATGTTCTGTATAGATTCTGTAAAGACCGGATTGATAATGAGGATTTTCAATTATCAATAAACTATTTTTCAAATCCTCTTTTGATTGATACATATATTTTTCAAAAATTCCCCTATCATCTAGAGTTATGCAAATGTCTTGCCATGCAAAAACTTCTTGGGGATTCCTATTGGCCGTAGCATAATACACATACAACAATCGAAGTTTGTTGTATTCATCTAGAACTAATTCTTTTCCAAGAACATATTTTCTTTTCAAAGTTTGAAAATAGATCAAACCTTCTGCAGTTAACACATAATCAAATAGTTTGGGATAATCATCAATTTTTACTGGAAATAAGGGATTTTGTGGATCTGTCACAGTGAAATTATGAGAATTTACTATAAAAGAAGACAGAAAATCACCCAGTCACATAGAGATGGAATTTATATCAGAATAATTTACAATATTTCATAATGGCAAAAGGTCGAATGAGATACTGGAAAATTACATCTGATGAGTTAGGTAGTTATGCATATGATGAAAAGAATTTGCTAAACTGGGAAATCAAATGTATTAGAGAACCAGAAGACGAGGCTCATTTTATCGGTGTTTTCATGTATAGAAATGGAACAGCGTATGATTATGAATCAGTTAAAGGAATTTGTTATTTTTACAACAACATAGACCGAAAAGAACTCCCAGAAATCACCAAATTCCTTCAAGGAAAATACAAGGGTAAAGAGATGGAGAAAGGAGATAGAATTATCCTAAAAGGTTCTGATGAAATCTATTCTGCAACAGATATTTCAAATTTAGCAAAAGAGATGGAAGCAAAATTCAATGTAAAGGCAGTCATATCATTAGAGTTTGGAGGCATTACTGCTGAAGCACTCAAAGAGGCAGGATTACCAGAGGCAAAACTATTGCCAATTCCTACATAACTATTATACTTTAGAATTAAAGAAAACAAATGTCCGAATTGGATGGCATCAATCAACATCTTGAAGAATTAAGAAAACGTCTAGTTCGAATCGTATTAGTTGTAGGTGGAATTAGTGCATTTTTACTAATGTTTCATGCAGAACCATTTCAAATTAGTCAATTCACTTTGTATTATCCAATTCCAGAACCAACTCACAACATTGCAGCACAAATTACAAATCATATGAGAATTAATCTAGTGCCAGAAAATGTAGATTTGATTCAAACTGCACCAGGGCAAGCTTTCTTTGCTCAAATGTATGTTGCAGCACTAGTTGGAGTTGTTCTAAGTATGCCAATAATAATAAAAGAATTGGTAGGATTCATCAAACCAGCATTAAAAGAAAATGAAATCAATGTCAGTAGAAACATTTCATTGCCGGCATTAGGATTATTCATTGCAGGTTGTGTATTTTCTTATAATTTTGTCATCCCATACATGTTAGATTTTTTGTATAGATATGGAGAAGGGGCAGGATTAATTACTTTTCTCAATGTAATGGAGTTTGTAACATTTGTATTACAATTTTTGCTAGCGTTTGGTTTTTCATTTCAACTTCCTCTTGTAATGTATGCAATATCGGCATCAGGGATGGTGGATGTTGATTTTTGGAGAAAGAACATCAGATATGCAATAGTTGCCATAGTGATCTTTGGAGCAGTAATTACTCCAGATGGAACAGGGGTAACAATGATGTTTGTTGCAGGTCCCATGATTGGATTGTATGCAGCAGGCATGATCATAATTGAGCGTAGAGAGCGAAAAAAGTCTAACACTTAAATCTGAAATAAGGAAATATTTTGTAAATGCTAGGGACCACCGAGATCATTGTATTGGTAGTAGTTATCGGAGTATTGATTTTTGGTGCAAAGAAGATTCCAGAACTTGCAAAAACTTTTGGTAAAGCCAAAGGAGAATTTGAGAAAGGAAAAATTGAAGCAGATAAGGATCTTAAAGAATTCAAAGAAGAGATTAACAAAAGCTCCAGTGATAAAGAAGTAAAAACAGACTAATTTTCAGCTAATTTTACAAAATCATCTAAGACCATATCATAATTTTGTTTGAAATTATTTTTTCCAAACATGACTGAAAACTTCATTTTTCCTTTAAATTTTAAATCAACATCCACTAGGACTTTGGTTTCATTTTCAAGTTCGATAAATTCTTGTTTAATTTTACTTCCCTTTGCATCACCACCAATAATAGTCATTTCATGTAAGATTGGTTTTTGGAAAACATGTTTTGCCATAATTAACAATTCCATAGTACCCAAAATCAAATGCTCCTCAACTACAGATACGTCACCCCGCATAGAACGAATGCGGACTGATGGATAATGTTGTGGGATAATTCTTTGATAATTTTCAAAATTTGAAAAAATTTCAAATGTATTTTTTCGATTGCTGTTAACAATTTTTTCTAAAGAGAATTTGGGCAATGGTAGTTTAGAGAGTACCCCATCGAGGGTATAAATTGTGCTCTATGTCAAATTGGTCCAAACATTTACCGACACCATGATTCACAATGTCATCAATGGATTTGGGTTTTGTATAAAATTCAGTTACTGGAGGTAAAATAACAATACCCAATCTAGCAAGTTTTAACATATTTTCTAAATGAATTGCAGAAAGAGGTGTTTCTCTTACCATCAAAATTAATTTTCTAGATTCTTTTATTGTGACACCAGCTGCTCTTGCCACCAAAGTATCATCATAACCATTTGCAATTGCAGCTAATGTTTTCATGCTACAAGGAGCAACAATCATTCCATCAATTCTATGAGTGCCACTAGATACACTTGATGCCATATTTTTTTCATCAGAGACATTTGTTGCAAGTGATTTTACATGTTCAGGAGTAAATTCAGTTTCCATGGAAATACATTTTTCACCCCATTCAGAAATTATCAAGTGAGTTTCAATGTTTAGTTTTTTTAAGGTTTCAAGCATTCTAATTCCATAGATTACACCAGTACTCCCAGTGATTCCAATTACAAGCTTCATTGATTAATCATTGAGGGTTATAGTATTTTATGTATTAGATAGAAAGAGGGAATTAACACTAGATATTTGTAGAATCTAGATTTTCTGAATCAGATAATTCCTGGTTTGCCTTTCTTCGTTTAAACCACATGAATATTCCAGCAGCAAGCATTACAGGAAGAAGTAAAACCCCCAGTATTTGGAGTTCAAAATTATACAGCATAACATCTATCAATCATCAGTTGAAAAAAATCTATTGATCAACCGATCTGAATAATCAAAAATTAGCTATATTAGATACCAATATGCAGGCACAATGTGATTAAAAGTTCTGAAATAAAAAAAATTGTTAATGATTACACTGATGTAAAAATTGGTGTTCTTGGAAGTCACTCAGCACTGGAAATAATGGATGGTGCAAAAGATGAAGATTTTCAAACCAGAGTCTTTTGTCAAAAAGGCAGGGAAGGCCCATATCTGAGATTTGGACGCATTGCAGATGAGATTACAGTTTTAGATAAATTCAAAGATATGGCATCAGCCAAATATCAAAAAGAATTAAGAGATTCCAGTACAATCATAGTTCCACATAGATCCCTTACAGTTTACCTGGGATACAAAACCATTGAAAATTCATTCAAAGTTCCAATTTTTGGAAATAGAAAACTATTCCAAGCAGAAGAAAGGACTGCAAAAAAAGGCCAATACTACCTATTAGAAAAAGCCAGAATAAAATATCCCAAACTATTCAAAGATCCTAAACGAATTAACAAACCATGTATTGTTAAAGTTCAAGAAAAAAAGAGGCCTCTAGAAAGAGCATTCTTTACAGTTTCATCATACAAAGATTATGTGACAAAATCTGAAGAAAAAATAAAGCAAGGAGTAATTGCCAAAAAAGATCTTGAAAAAGCAAGCATTGAAGAATTGGCAATTGGAACATACATGAATTTTAATTTCTTTCACACACCAATTTCAAATCAGGTCGATTTTATTGGAATTGAGAGAAGATTACAAACTAACATTCATGATTACAATGCACTTCCAGCAAAAGAACAATTAGAAATGGATATCGATTTACAAAATATCGAAGTAGGGCATACTCCTGCAAGCATTAGAGAATCACTCCTTGAAAAAGTACTCAAAATGGGGGACAAATTCGTAGCAGCAGTGAAGAAAGAATACGCACCAGGAATAATTGGACCATTTTCATTGCAGAGTGTAATCACAAAAGATTTAGAATTAATTGTTTATGATGTATCATTAAGAGTTCCAGGAAATCCAATTGTTGCAACGACTAGTCCATATACCAAATATCAATACGGTCAAACATTTGGTGTGGGAAGAAGAATTGCAATGGAAATTAAGCGAGCACAAGAAGAAGACCGTTTAGATGAAATTGTCACATAAGAAATAATTTCTAAATATTATTAAAAGATACAAAATGTTGTGAATGAAGGTGAATTCCTAGTACCAATTTTGATTGTTTTAGCAGTTGGGATTTTTGTAGGAACCAGAATTTGGGTTTTGTTTAAGAAATAACATAATTGAATATCAACCTAAAATTTAGAAAAAATAGTGAAAAAGGAGGATTACTCCAGTTTCAAAGGAATGTTTGCACTTCCAAAGTTTTCATTGATTCTGAAGGTGTAACTTTTTGAGGGGTCATATTTGAACTCAGTTCCACCATATCCAATGTTAGGTCCAAAGAGGATGTTGAATTCTCGTGAATCACCAGGATTCAATACTATCTCACCACTGGTAAAGTCCATTCCAGAATACTTGAATGCTTTTGAACCATCCCAGATATCATATGCACATATTGCAGGACTAGTACAATGTATTGCAGTTATTTCTGAGCTAGTATTTTCTGCAAGCATACGAATTGACAATATTGCTTGTCCTGAAGAAGTAATTTCAAATTCATTTCCTTCAGAGCCTACACCAAACCAGTGATAGGTTATTGGTCCTAGATCAAAGTGCTCAGCATTTGTTTTGTATTTGTAAAGCATGATTGCTTTGTCAATTGGTTTTTCACAATCAATTCTTTTGTATGCTTTGAGAATTTCTGAGCATTTCTCTAACTCAGCTTCAAGTGCAGCTAATTTTGAATCACTATTAGATTCAACTGGTGCAACCTGAACTGGTACAGAATTTACAGAAACTGAAATAAGACCAGATTTTATCAAGTGTTGAATTCCATTTACAAATTCACCATCAGTGATAGTTCCATCAGCCCACCATCCAGCATTGTTTTTTACCCAATCTGGAACACCATTAGATGTTTCAGATGAGACAGTTGTTGGAGGTACTACAATGATTCCATCTGTAATCAAAAATTCAATACCTGAAATAAATTCAGATTCAGAGATAGCTCCATCAGCCCACCATCCAGCATTGTTTTTTACCCAACCAGGTACTTCTGCATAAGCAGAGGATACAGATGAGGTAACTACTAAAAGTAGAGCAATTGTTGAAATTGCGGCGATTATTGTTTTCATAACAATTTTTTTCGTTTCTTATATTTAACCTAGTGTCAATACAATAATCTAGTGCTAATTTCCCAATAATCAAAAACATAGTGGTAAAGTGAAAAAATCAAATTGTTGCTTATATGTAAAGTGGAAGTAACATCAAAAGTGAATGAAAAACAAGAGGATAATCAGACCTCAGAACAAGAATTAACTGAAAAAGACATCAAAAAATATGTTTTTGAACGTTTTGAAGAAATAAAAAAATCAAATAAAATTAAAGATTTGATAACATTTCAAGCGATGAATAAACACATGCTTATGGCTCACAATCAAAGTGAATTAAAAATCCTAGGTAATATTGTTGCAAGTAATAAAAAAATAGAATTTTCAGAAATATTAAAAGAATATGAAAAACATCTCAATGTAGCATTAGAATCTAAACCTACAACAAAGACACATAGTAATGTAATTTTGCATGTTTTTGGAACCTTTTTTAATGATTTTACTCAATTAGAAAAAGAAAAATTTTTAGAATTAATAAAACAATACAAAGATGAAAAGATCTCAATAGGTGAAATTTTATCGGAAATCAATCAAATAATTTATAGATTCAACAACACATATCTTGCAATGCAAACTTATTTTCTATTATACTCTAATTCAAATTTAGAAAATTTATTTGCTATTTTAAAAAAAAATAAATAATATAATTTAAAAAATATCAAATAGGTTTTCCCTTATACTGATAATCTATAACCTTATGAAATAAATTATGAGACGACAAAACAGTTAACGAAACAATAAAGATTCCAATAAAATTTCTAAGCGTCATTAATTCATTAGGTTCTGATGCAATCAATGAAGTTTGAAATACAACGTAAAAATTATCAATTAGCCAAAACACCAAAGTAACCCAAGACAGGATTCCCGCCAAAAAGTAACCCAAACGGGTATTATTTCGTATAAGAATTAGAGATGCAATTATTATGCCATACCAAAGAAAAGAACCTAACAACCACAGAGGCTGATAAACATCAGATCTATCATCTAACCAATAATAAGAAGTTCCAATAAAAGCCAAAGCCAATAATGAGATCTGAATTAATTTTTGATTAATTTTGAAACCAGTTTTTTCTTCTTTTACTTTAGATAACGGAGGAGATGAAATCATTTCATTAGTAGCGATATCAATGGATTCACGTACGGATTTCAATTTAATTTGGATAATTTTTGTAATTTTATCGTCAGTGACAATAGTATCATGTACAAGACTATCAATCAAAGGTCTTGCAAGTGAGGCCTTAACTGGAGTAATAAGGTCTACCCAATAAGAGGAGAGTCGAGTAGTTAAAAAAGGAATTTGTAGAACAAACAGATTTCTATTCAAATATGCAGAATAGACTCTCATTAATTCCTCATAGGTTATCTTATCAGGTCCACCAATTTCAAAAATTTGACCCATAGTTTCAGGCTTTGAAAGACATTCAGCTAAATAGAAAACTACATCATCTACTGCAATAGGTTGAGCCAATGATTTAACCCAAGATGGACAAATCATCACAGGTAATCGCTCTACAAGATAACGTAACATAGCATATGAACCACCTTGTGCACCAATAATTAATGAGGCACGAAATTCAGTTACAGGAATAGAACCAGAGCGAAGTATATCACCTACATCTTTGCGACTTTTCATATGCGGAGATAATTCAAGACTATCATTGACTAGTCCTCCCAAATAGATTATTCTCCTTACACCAGCTTTTGTAGCGGATTCAAGAAAATTCTGAGCTTGAACTTTTTCACGGTTTGCAAAATTTTGCCATTCACTTTTACTTCCCTCCATAGAATGTAGTAAGTAGTAAACAACCTCGATCCCTTGCATAGATTTTGTCAATTGTTCTTTATCAAAAACATCAGCTTGTACATATTTGACATTGTCTTCATCATTCAATTTTTTTCTACTTAATCCTGTAACTGTATAACCATTTAATGAAAGAGTAGACAATAATCTAGAACCAATAAAACCAGTGGCACCAGTAACCATAATTGAAAACGGAGATGTTTGATGAATTTTTTCATTTAAAGAATGTTGTTTCATCATCACAATCCACCACACAATAATAGAGGACAATAAGTGATTAATTTTTTAAAATATTGCTTATCCATAGTATAATTTTTTTGATTTAGATTATTTAAACTAGTGATAATTATTACTACTAGTGGTAATCATAAGATATATTTTGATATACAGTCATAAAAAGTCATTAAATTGGCACTATAAATTTAATTTAGCACCAGTTAAATAGCATTTTTTAAAAAAATAAGGATGGTCTATATCAGAGCAAAAAAAGTAAAATCTGATCAATATCTATACCTAGTCAAAAGTGTCTGGGATTCAAAAAAAAGTACATCCAAACAAGAAATTGTGAAATATTTAGGTAAAGCATCAGAAGTCATAAAAGATGATATTCCAATCGAATATAGAGATAATCCCAAAATTCTCTCAGTTCTAGCATCTTACAATCCAAAAGATATTAAAAAAAGAGAAGAATCAACAAAAAAATCAAAACTACAACTCTACAAGAAATTAACAGAAGGCAATATAGAAGATTGTGTAAAAATATATCAAGACTACACAAGAATTTTTAATGAAGCAGATTTTTTCGATAAAATTTTAAAACAAGTCATGTACGACATTGGTGAAGATTGGGCAAGTAATAAAATCAGTATCGCGACAGAACATGTTGCAAGTAACATTGCACAAACATTAGTTAAAATAATTATGGACAGTGTTTCAAAAATAGTAAATAAGAAAAAAATACTCATATGTGTTCCAGTTGGAGAGGAACATCATTTGGGATGTGATGTCTTAGAAACATATCTTACAATAAAAGGATTCAAAGTATTCAATATGAGAACATCATTACCAACAGAGTCCATCATTAGTTTTATTGAGAACAATAAACCAAATATGGTATTTGTCTCAATTACATTGCCAGATAACATCTTAGCTGGTCAAAGGTTGGTAAGAAAAATAACTAATGAATGTAAAATCCCAATTTTAATTGGAGGATATGCACTACAAACGGATAAAATTCCAAAGTTCGATGCAAGAGTAATTTCAAAAGTAAATTTAGAAGAATTGCCAAAAATTATTAGGAATGTTTAAAAAAATTATTATTTTAAATTGAATCAATGAGGAAAAATTTTGGCACTAGATTTGAAAATGTAGGCGTCTTAAATAACTCAAATCAACATTGTCAGTATGCTAGTTGAATTAGCAATCAGGGAAATAGTAGGTGAAATAATTGGGTAGGACATGTAACAACATTTGTGAACGATACAAGGCATCACCAGCCCCAAACAGAATCAGGTATGAGATAGGACAAAAAAGATGCACATTTTGTGGGATTTTTGTGTTATCAGAGAATGCCAGATGTATGTGCTGTAAAGCTGTTTTAAGAACAAAACCAAGATCTAGGAAAGCCAAATGAGAGTTTGGGATATTCCTGTTGAAAAACTATGCAGAAACCATTTGCTGGGTGAGCATCGGGAACTACATGCTATGTGGATAGTCATCACCCAAAACAAGAAAGGATATTCAAAACATCCTGAAACTATCAGATGGGTTGGGAAATTGAAGGCATTGTATCTAAGACACAATGAGCAAGTAATTGAAATGAAAAATAGAGGCTATAATCACCAAAGTCCATTAGATGTAAAAAAAGCAACAGGGAAATCTAAACAAGATACATATCTAGACTTACCAACAAAGCAAATCCAAATTCTAAAACAAAAAGGTTGTAACTGTAAAGTCTGATTTTAATTTATTTTTAAAAATTTAATTTGTTATGTTTAATTATTTTTTCTAAAAATCAGAAACTTTGAAAATAATGCAGAATAAAACATCAGTTATCACCATCTCAAAATTGTAGCAGTACTTCAAATTGTTGGCACTAGTTAAAATGTTAGCCCTAGGTTATATATCACAAAGTGCAAGTAACAGTGAACAGAAATGCAACAAACAAAAATCGCAAAAACACCACAACTAAAATTTCTAGTTATTGTGGCTGTAGCTACTTCAGTGATACTAGTTTTCACGATAGCCCCCTGGAATATACTTCCAGAATTAGTTACTGAAGAAGTGTCAGTTATCGCCGTAACAGATTATGGTTGTGTAGGTGAGTCAAGTCTTGGAAGATCAGTTGTTGTTTCAAACTGTGATGCAAGTGTTGGAGATATTGTATCTGCAACATTTTACATCCCAGCAGGAGAAATAAACGGCTACCTGGAAGAACTTGAAAGACGACAAAATCCAATGGTGGATGCATGGGACAAAAGTGTCAGTGGCAAAGCATTCTCACCATAATTTTTTTTATTTTTCTAAAAATTCAATATTTTTTCTAAAGAAAACAAAAAGGCGCAAACCCCTAACTGCAGAACATTGAGAGATTTCCTCTCGTGGTCAAACGTCTAAACGCCTGATTGCCTTTTTCGTTCTGCGGGGCAGCGCGGTCTAATCGCCAGATTTTACAACTAACGACATCATATTGTATAGGACAAATAACTATTTAACATTTAGTATGAATTATTACATAAAACATAAAGTATTATTGTAAATTGTAATCAAATGTTCATAACAATATCATCAGGCATTTACAGAACACAGGATTAGCACTAGGGAAAATTGTATTCGTGGTATTAATACAATGAATGTCAATTGAACATATGGGAAGACGAGTAACCATAATGATTGAAGACAGTCTAGATAAAAAAATCAGACAATTCCAGGCTAAAACAATACATAAAAAAAATTCAACATATAGTTATTCCAAAGCAGTAAATGACTTGCTACGAAAAATAGTCTAGATTTACAAAAATATATTTTCAACAACCCCCGACAAAATAGTGTTAATTGGTTAGATTGGAAATATACTGAATACCATTCGTTCTAATTTTGAATGATTAAAGCGGTTTGACATTCAAAATGGAATGCTGATACCAATTAACAATACAATTCTTTAGGGGTATTTCAGAATCAAATACATGGGCAGGTCCATTTTCATCAAGGAAATAATCACAATTTTAAAAGAGCCAAGGCTATGCCCCACATGTCAAAAAGAAGACAGGTTGGAGAAAGACCTCGTAAGAGAAGGTCGCTCAAATGGAAAGACGATACTGTGTTCTAGATGTGAGGCATTAATTGTAATTACAAATCACAATCTCAAAGAAGTAGATTTGTCAGCTACCAAAGATGACTCAATAATGCTAAAAGAGCCGCATTTGATCAGAAAAGTAGTCTACTGATCAGATTTCCGTCTAATTGATTTCTTCTTGGTTGTAGGTTTTTTAACAGTGAATTTCTTCTTGGATAATCTTTTTCTGGTTTGATTTTCAGCGCTGTCAGGAGCTAACCGTGTGGATAGCAATCCTTCCTTGTCTTCAAGAAGCATAGAAATTATACGAGGCCTAATACACCTTGCAACTTCCCAATCGCGTAGATTTGCATTCTTTGATTCTTCTTTAATGATAAGACCTGCCAGTCCATCACTCCAAATATGTCGTCTAGTATCATAGACTTCAATTATCTTACCATGTTTTGTAATCTTGATTGCTCCGTGACATCGATGAATTACTTGTTCTGCAACACTTTGGTAGATTTTTTCAAGATTTGCCATACATCATAATGAAATCTCATCATGTGAAAAAGCTTCTTATTTTTAGATTGAATGATAATATATTCAAGACAATATGAGGAAAAATGCTGATGATTAATCAACCTTCTAAGCTATAACTGATAGATGATGAGAATTGCCGAATTATGAAGCGTTTTTTATTAAATTAGATTTGACGTTCACTGACGTTTACCATCATAGATAGTGGCGGCGATAATGCCGAAGGATTGTCAATACTCTCCCAAACATACACCTGAATGTGATACGTTCCAGGTTCAGTAGGAACCCAAGACTGTGCAGGAGAAAATGACTGTCTAGGAGACAAAGAACCAGTCAGCCAAGACAATGAAATCACAACATCGTTATCATCTCTAACTTGTGTAATGTATGCAAAATTTTGTGGAGTGTCTTGATTGTTTGAAACATCAGCCACTATCATAATTTGTTCATTTACAAAATGGGTTTTATCTTCAGATGTGTTTTGTGCAGTTACAGGATCAGCAAAGGCTACACCCATTCCAGACATAATGAAAAGTAAAGAGAACAAAAGAATTTTCATAATCCGTATTAGTAGGATGTATATTTAATCTAGCTATGGGGGATGAACTACCTGAGAATTTTCCTGAATTTTCAATAATGTACAAGACACTAACTAGTCAAATAAACAAGCTAAAAAAAGACAAAGAAAATCTCAAAGATAAAGAAAGGGATGAAATAGAATTAAAAATTCAATCATACCAATTAGAAATAGCAAAAATTAAGAAAAAGTTTCCAGATAACTTCTTTGAAGAATTAAGTTAATTACTCATGTGTATGATCATGGCCACAATCACAAGAATGATCATCGCCTTTCAGAGACATTAGTTGCTGTACCATTTCATCTCTAATTTTCAATAAATCTCCAACTTGTTGCTTCATAGATTCTGAATCCCAATTGCCTTGATGTAGTGCTCTAACCACATCAATTATCTCAAGATCAACATTTAGTAAATTATCCATCAGTTGTTCTTGCTCATTCATAATATCTCAATTATACACTAGAAGAAAAACTATTCTAATTAAAATTAATTTTATTCTGCTTCCATGCTTTCTTTAAGCAGATTCTTCCTTACAAGAATTGGAATATTATAAAATGCACCCAATGCCATAGCATCTGAAGCACGATAGTTTCTCAATACAAGGTCTTTCTTACCTGTAAAGTATAGATTGGCACGCAACACATCACCACTTTCATAAATTTTGACTTTAACTAGAACCAATTCATTTTGTTCACAAATTTCTTCAATCATCTTGTAAATGGATGGTGCGGCCTCACCTTCAGTTTCGCCAAAACTCGAGATATGTTTTGCAACTTCACCAGAAAAGGCCCTCATATGGAATTCTTTTCCATTATCAGCTTTTAGAACAACCATACCTTCAACGGCATAAGGATCAACGAATCCAACATAATCAATTTTCACAGACTCATAATCAGGCTCTTGTGCTTGATCAATTTCCATAGTAATACGAATAAACATCCTGGTCAGTGCTTATAAAGATAGCAAAAAAATGAGATCAAAATCATGAATTAGTTAATTATTTTTCAACGATCACTTCTCACGCGTAACCCCAAATTATTTAAAATCCCCAACTAAGGTAGCTTAATGTCAACTAATCCAGAACGTGCCGTATCATATGTTCTTAGTAAGTACGTTACAGATTACATGGACAAAGATGTACTTACTCTCGGACAAGAGACACAAACCAGCGAAGCTGCCAGAATGTTACGTCACTACGAAACAGATGACATTGTTGTTACAGACAAAAATAATTTTCCAGTAGGGATTGTTACCGATGAAGATATTCTAAGTAAAGTCAGTGACGTTACAGTTTACGCAGAATCTACAAAATTGAAAGATATCATGAGTACACCTCTAATCACAATTAATGAAAAATCAACTTTACAAGATGCATTACATAAAATGAGAGATAATAACATTAGAAAACTTCCAGTCTTATCAAAGAAAAATCAAGTAATCGGAATGATTTTTCAATCAGTTATTGCAAATGTCATAAGAGATGCAACTGCTACTGCACCTCGTTTATTGAGTCCACCAGTAAAAGCCATTTTAGGAAATCTTGGATTTGTCTTACAGTTTGCAGGAGTGTTGCTTTTGGTTCCTGCAATTGTTGCAACAATATTAGAGGATACAACTACTGCTACTGGAATTTACCTGACTACTGTCCTTTTACTAGTTACAGGGTTTTTCCTCAACTCTTATGGTGAAAAATCAAGTTTAAATTTACAACAAGCCTCGATTTTGGTGTTTTCAAGCCTGTTTTTACTATCGTTGTTTGGAACAGTGCCGTATCTGTACGTACTTCCAAGTGATGAAACAGATATTGAAAAATTCAGTAATGCATTCTTTTCTAGTGCTGCAGGATTTACAACTGGAGGAATATCATTATTTGATGAACCAGAAAAACTTACCCAGAGTTTCACATTCTTTCGAAGTTATACCCAACTAGTAGGAGGAATGAGTTTCATTTACCTAGTAATTACTGCGTTTTATCCTGAATCTAAATTGCAATCAATGCGTGGTTTCATTTCAGGAAGAACATTGCACATGAAAGAATTATTTTCAACCATCACAGTCATCTTTGCGATTTACATTGTCATTGTTGCATCTCTACTGTATGTATTTGGAGAGGGAAATATCATTGATAATTTTTCGCTGGCTATGAGTACTCTATCTACAGGAGGATTTACACCCACATCGACAATTCTTGAAGGATTAGTTTGGCAAGAACATATTATTTTGATGGGGGCAATGATACTCGGAGCATTACCATTTACTTTCCACTATGCATTTGTAAGAAAAAAATTCCTTTCCCCAAAACTTGGAAAAGAAGTTTTAACATACTTTGCAATTTTAGGTAGTGCAACTGTTTTGTTTATTGGAATTAGCGGTTTAGATCCAATGCAGAGTGCATTTTATTCTGTATCAGCCAGTACAACAGCAGGATTACAAATAGATAGTCTTGCAGGGTTGAGTGGCGGAGCACACGCCGTTTTGATAATTTTGATGGTAATTGGCGGATGTGGGTTTTCTACTACAGGAGGTTTGAAAATATTTAGAATTTTCCATCTCAGAGATGTTAAAGCAATGCTCAGTAAAGTAAAACGTGCAGAACTTGCCCCTCAAGCAAAAAAAGAAGTCATATCCACACTTATCATTCTAGCACTATTTCCTATAATTGCATCAATAACAGGATTACATCTTGCAGCAATTGAGGACGTTCCATTCCAAGATGCATTTTTTGAATCAGTAGGAGTAATCACCACAGGAGGATTATCTGCAGGAGTAATTCATTTTGATACGGATCCTGCAACAAAAATTGTTTTAGGGTTTTTGATGATTTTTGGCAGATTGGAAATAATTGCAATCATCTACATTTTTGTACCTAAACTAAGCTAAAACTCTGAATTAATCAATTAACAAGACAAATCCCAAAAATCTACGCTTATCACCAAACCAGAATTAGGATAGAATTTAATGTAATATCTAAAAAATTTCACATATGGGAGTCGAAGAGAAAAAAAATACAACTCAAGGAAAAAAACTAATTGTTTTAGGATTTGTAACTATTGGAATTTTGTTTTTTATGTATGGTAGATATCAAGATCCAGAAGTCTTCACCCCTAGCGCCATGGATACCATACAAAGAATTGCATATGGATTTTACATTATTCTAATAGTATCATTTGGAGCCATTGGGTTTGGAACGTACAGATATCAAAGAGAAAAAGTGGAAAACAAAGGAAAGGATCTTTTATCAATTATTGCATTTGCCACATGGAATTCAAAATCTCGAAAAATTTTCACTGCAACATTTATCGGATATGGAGTCTTTTTTTCACTTGTTTCAGGAACTCTAGTGTATCAACCAGAAGTTGACTTTTCTTATCATTATGGTGCTACCATCCCATCAGGATTCATTGCACCATGTTGTGACGGAGCAGGATATATGCCACAAGTCATCATATATCTCACTGAACATGTAGGATTAAACATAATACCAATCAACCTAGTATTGCAAGTTATTGTTTCATATTTGGTAGGATTAAACACCGTAATTGCAGTTAACGCTTATACAATTTCAAGAAAAGGTAGAGGGGCAAGCAGTATAGGTGCAATAGCTGGATTATTTATCGCATGTCCTACTTGTGCAGGAACATTTTTGTCAATATTTATTGGAACTGCAAGCGGGATTGCATTGTCAATTGCTTTAACTCAACTGCAAACATTTTTCATTGCAATATCAATTCCCATCTTACTAGTAACCCCATTTATCATGGCAAAGAAATTAAGAAATACAGATGGTAGTTGTAAAATCAATTTAAATTAAAATTTCTTTACTTCAGGAATTTTATGGTTCCCAATATCATACCCGTCTCGGCGTAGAAATTTCAGTGTAAGTTTGTAAATAATTTCATCATGATCAACTTTTTCTAAAATCTCAGTCCAGAGTACCTTGCCATTATTTTCAATAATTTTTTTAAAATCAGGATTCATAGATTCTGCCATATCTCTGCATTGATCAAATGTTTTGCCATTTTTGTAAGCACGAACACGCCTATCACAACTATCCATATTGAAGATAGATCAAAATTGTAAATAAACCTAGTATGAACAAATTCAAACAAATACTAGACTAGGGAATAAAAAATATGGCAATAAAATCAACTGAAGAATATATTGACTTTTTCATAAATTTGAACATGGGAGAAAATGTCCCATTGTTGAGTTTCGTAAATAACGAAAGAATGGTTCTAAAACAAAAATTAGAATACAAAAATTTGGAAAAAGAGCCCATTAAGAAAGGAATCGAAATATTGGAAAAATTAGTAACAGAGATTAGCGAGATGGGACAAAAAGCAGTAATTGAAAAATATCAAAAGTGAATTTTAGGAGAAAATAATGGATAAAAATTCAGAGATAATCAAGACAGAAATTATTAGAATACTAAATGAAAATGGAAAGATTAGAGGTACAGACCTTGCAAAAAGAGTGATAAAAAAAGTAGGTAATGAGAAAATAGTTTACAGGGAAATTAGTGCACTAGTAGAAGCAGGAGAAATTGATAAAAAAGTTCATAGTCGTTCCCATATCGAATATGAGTTGATAAATCTCTCAGAATCTGTAAACAATCAACTAAAAAATTTGCATAAAGAAGTAGATATGATATTTGAGGAAATTGCTAATTTTGAAATTACAGTGAAAGAAGAAAATTTCTCACTTCATGAAAGACTAAGATCAATTATTCATCAAATACACATTGTTCAATCAACTGACGGTATAATGAAATTATTATCATATTATCCGGCATTTAAAAAAGATAAAATGTATTCACAAATAATTAGAAAAATAAATGATTGTTGGGAATCAATAATGAAAAGCATAACGCATCAACCAGAAGGGGATTTTCTTAATGAAGTTCTTGCAAATTTGAGAATATCACATATTGACACAAATAACGTAAACTAGTCTACGATCTTAACAAGATAGATTGGTCTATCTGCTTTATCCTCATAGATGAATTCAGATATTTGGATATTTTTAATTTTTTTCTCACTAAAAAAATGAACATATGCGCGATTATCAGCAGTAAGTAACTCACAATCATTGTCTTTACAAAATGTTGCCAATGTCTCATCATAGTCTCTTTGTTTCAAATCAACCCCAACTACAAATATTTTATCATAATTTTCCAGATGTTTTTTAGCATCCTCATTTACTAGCCACTTGCAATTTTGATCAATTAGTACATTTCTCATTCCTGTTTCTCTAATTCCTGTATTTTTAATTCAAGTTCTTTTACTTTTTGTCTTAACTCTATATTTTCATCTCTTAGAGAATCTCTTTCTCTTGTTAGTATTTCATTAAGATCCATAAATTTTGGATGTAAATTATTAACTTAAGCGTATCGGGATCACAAATAGCAAAGTACCATCAAGTACTTATTTTCAATTATATTATAAAATACAATGGATGTAAAAGAAGAAGATACATCTGAAGAATCTAAAAAAAATCACATATCATATTACAAATCTTTAGCTAAAGTAATCTCAGATATTCAGAAAGAAAAAGATCATGAAGGAGAACCGGCAATCAAAAGTCACTTAACAAATAGAATAGAAGCAATGGAGAAGGATATGAAAAGAATTAGAGATATGTTTCCAGATATCAGAGAGGAGGAGTGGAATGGTTACACCAACTGAGAAAAATCACAATAAGTATTTAGACATGCTCCATGACTACAAAATTCATCTGATAAAATATATCGAAATGTTAGAAAAGATGGATAAAGAATCAGAATTTGCAAAAGAGTGGAATCTATCCACAATAAAGGAACGAAAACAAGAAATCCAGGTTATCGATAAAATTTTAAAAAATTTAATTCGATTCTAGTCTGGATTTTAAGGATAAATCATACAGAGAATTACAAAAAACCTCAAGATGTTCTGAGGATACACCATCAAACCATGCCAATTCTTTATCTATACTAAACCCTTCAAATGTATAATTCAAGTTTGTTTTTACATATTCAATTTCATTTTGAATTAATTTAGAGATTTTTTCTTGTGTGTTACTAGATAATTCATAATCACATGTCATCAAATCTAGTTGTACAAGGTAATTCCCATGTAGTGGGTTAATTTTTGCCTTGACAAACGGCCTGTTTTCCTGTTGACATGCACGATAGAATTTATCATATTCGAACATTTTAGAATCACCAAAATATTTACGAAGTGCCATAATATCTAACAACTATCGTTGTTAAAAAAGTCTAAAGGCCTGCAGTTATTTTTTTAATTTTTGTAATTAACCTGATTTTGGTACTAATCGGCATTTCAGGCTCCATTGTAAAATATACAATGTTCCGCTTTGTGTAAATTACCATTTGAGATACTCTTTCCCTCTCTACATGAACATACCTTACTTTACCCAAAGACCTATCAAACTCTTTTCTCATAGTGCGTCTTTGAGCAACCTGTTTACAGAAATGCTCTTCTTCCTTTTGATTTTTCAAATTAGTTTTTCCTGTTTTCATGATGGCCTCACGAATATTTCCTTTAGGATCAATAATTGCTGCAAATCTCATCTTAGTATCTAAATTAAGAATTTTTTGAACTACATCAAGTAAATCAATTTTTTTAGTTGTCATTTCTAATTTGGAAAAAAAGATTTGGTAAATATAAGCCATCAAATTTTTTTATAAAAGCAATCCAAGACAAAGTTAAATTTATTGAAAACCATCCCAATCAGATGAAAGAATCCATACAAATTGTCCTCAATGAATTAGAGACACAATCAAATCTAGAAAAATCTCGAAAAGTAGACGTTACAGCAGAAGACAGAATGCTTGCAATCACTAAAGAGACAGGGGAGATGCTAAACATGATTTTACGCCTAAATAATGTAAAAAATATGCTTGAAATTGGTACATCCACAGGTTATTCAACAATTTGGTGTGCTGAAGCTATTTCAGAGAATTTGGGAGAAATAATCACAATAGAGCAAAACCCAAACAAAATCAAAAGAGCAAAAGAGAATTTTGAAAAAGCAAAATTATCAGATGGAATTTCAATCAAAGAAGGATTGGCAATAGAGATATTATCAGAATTAAATACTCAGAAAAAATATCAGGGATTCTTTGATTTTGTCTTAATTGATGCAGACAAGGAAAATATTGTTCAATATTTTGATTTAATTTTTCCAATGGTATCTATAAACGGCATAATTGTTACAGACAATATGTTATATCCAGAAAAATACAGGGAGGATATGAAGAAATTTTCAAATTATCTAAAAACAAATCCTAGATTAAGAACAGTTACATCCCCAATAGGTAATGGAGAAGAGATTACAATAAAAATTAAATAATTATTTTTTACTAGTTTTTCTATTCACATGTTTTTTAACAGTCTTTTTTACAACAGGTTTTTTTGAAATAGACTTTAGTTTTTTATTTTTTTCCTCAATTTGTTTTTTCAATTTTTGTTGTTTTTCTTTAAGTTTTTGATTCTTAATTTTAATTTGAGATTCAATTTTTTCTCGTTTCTTTTTTAATAAATCATATGTTTTTTCCTCTTTTTTGAGTTGTTTAGTTAATTCAACCTGTGATTTTAATTTTAATTTTTCATCATTAGCCTTTTTGGAAATTATTTCTTTTTCTGCAGCAATAGTGTTAATTAAATTTAGTCGCTCCTCTTTTGCTTTGATAAGATCCTGTTCTTGAGATTTGATCAATTTCTTGAGTTTTTCAGATTCTGCAAATTTTATTTTTTCCTCATTTACTTGAGATACAATTTCATCATAATCCTGTTTTGTTCTATCTAGTTCAGTTTGTTTCGATTTAATTTCACGCGCAATTTGTGCCTGTTCTACCAGTCTATCCTTCTGTTCGTTGGCCATTTTTGCCAGTAATTCTTGCTCACGTGTTACCTGTTTCTCTATTTTTTCTTGTTCTAATTGTGCCTGAACTAATTGTCTTTTTTGAGATAACAATTCTTTTGCAATTTTATTTTTTTCTAAAGCAATTTTATCAATTATTAGAATTCTTTCTTTTTTTACTTTTGTAAGTTCTTCTTTTTGCGCAATTATTTCATTAGATATCCTTGTCTGAGTTTCAATCCGTATCCGTTCTTCTTTAATTTGTGATTCAAGTGAAGATTTTTCTTGGGATATTTTTTGATCATATTCTTTCCTATGGGATATTAATTTGGACAAATTATTGCGTTGTTGGTTAATTTCATCAGATATTTTTTCTTGTGTTTTTATTTTTTGATTTTCTTTTTCAATATTTTTTACCAGAGTTTCTACATTTTCAGAATCTGGTTCTTGAGACCATCCTTTTGGCAACGCTCCTTTAATTTTTTGTGAGGGTGTTGATTCAATTATATCTTTGTGGGTTTTTTGAATTTCAGCATTCATTTTTTTAGAAGACTCTACAAGTAGTGTTTCATCCATTATAGGATGTAATTTGGATTCCAAATAATCTGCATCTGAATGATAAAGCTGTTTGTTGTTGGATAGTGTATCATAGATGTATTGTAATCTGCCAGCATCACCATTCCCAGAATCAATCAGATCTTTTATTCTAGGAAGAAGTTTATTTTCCTCAACCAATTCTTCTTCTACAGAAAATGAAGATTGTAGTTTATTTTCAAGGTAAACTTTATCTGATTGGTATAGAGGTCTATTATTTTTTAAAAATTCAAGAATGTGGTATAATCGTCCAGCATCACCGTTTCCAGAGTCAATTAATACATCGACTTTAGATATTGTTTGATTAAGAGATAGCCGTTCTAATTGAGTCATCTTGCTTTTGATTAATTCATTATTGAATCTAGTAAAAATAACTTTATCAAAAAAATTTACACAGAAATTAATTTTAGGTGATAAAGAGTAATTTGTTCCTAAGTATTTTCATAATGCGCTATTTTTAGTCTGATTTTTATGAGACATCTAGAATTTTATTTGAATTCTAGATTTTTGGCTCAGAGCAATTACAGATATTATTGAAAATAACAATATCATAATCCCCATTGTTCCAAATTCAGGAACAACAGAAGTACCCATGATAGTTAATAGTTTAGAGTCATGTTCAACTGAAAGAAATACGACATTGACATCACCATCTCTCACTTGATCAAAGTCAGATAGTTTTTTCCCATCAATCCAAATTACATAATTTCCATCAATTAATTCTGAAGGTAGTCTCAATTCCAATTCTTTGTTTTCAGATTGTGGCTGACCAATTATTTCAAAAGTTATAGATTTTTGCTCAGTGTCAATTATTGGCTTTCCAAGTAATCGATTAAAATCATATTCTACATCAAAGATTGTTGAACCATCCCCTGCTTGTTTTCCAACATTAGGAATTATAGAGTACCCTGCAGTTACCATGATCGTTCCATCCATCCAAGGATGAAGCAAACAATAGTAATCAAAGTTTCCAGTTTCAGTAAAGGTGTGGGAGAATGTTTTACCAGGTCCAAACAAACCACTATCAAAAATATCATCAGGGCCAGATTCCACATTACCAGAAGTTACTGTATGTGCTGCAGTGTCAGCATTTTTCCACAGTATGGCATCACCAGGAGAAATTGCAACATCACCATTTGTGGAGCCATCTTTTTCACTCTGCCAAAAATAAGGTGAATTTGGATTTGCAGCACCTGTAGGAATATTGACATCATATGTTGTTTGGGCATATACATTAGATATTATCGGAATTGTGAATAAAACCATTAATCCTAAAAAAAGAAACTTGAAATTCATACAATACAGAATTAGAATTTAATTAAAAGGGTTTACTCTGTTCATCAGAACGCACATTTTGTTGTTGTTTATTAATCAGAAAAAATTACCTCCAGTATGAAAATGTCATTAATTATTACAATTATCGGCATTGCCATGTTTGTATTTGGATTAATATCATTTTATTCAATTGAATTAGGGCAAACAACCCCAGAGTTAAGATTACTAAAAAATATAGGCACATTTGTAGGAATCAGCGGTATGGGAGTAGGGCTAGCAGGGATTTTATTGTATTTGATTAACAAAAATGAACCGACACTCAAAGAACATTCAGAGGCTTAATTGCAGTTGGAAATTTTAAAAATTAATTGAATAATTTCAAATTAACAATTAAAAAATATTCAGAATAAAACAGAGAACTAAATTAAATAATACATGTAAATCTCAAGAATAAATGACTGATAAAATTTGGTTAGGTGGAATATATCTTAAAGATGAAGGAGGTTATGAGATAATTCTCAAATCATTAAATCATTATAAGAATAGATTAAAAACACTCAACGAGAGTCCAGAATTAAAAGAATCAGGTGCAACATTTGGTTCAATTTTAAACCAACAAGCAAGAAAAACAGTTCCCAAAATCAATGAAGTTGTTGTAAAAATTCATGCAAGTCTTTCAGATTTACAGATTTTAAAAGAATTAGAAGATGAAAAACAATTTTTAGAAAAAGCTCTATCGTGTTACCAATCAGATATTCATAAAGCTGAGGATACAGGAAATGAATATTTTGTGAAATTAATTGGAGATATGATCCAAGGTAGAAAAGATCTCAAAACCATTAAAACCGCATTAGATAAAATTAATAACTATTCTTAGTCCTACAATCCTTGCAAATACCAATCAAAATAAGGTAACAATGCCTTGCATTGTTTCTTTTTATCTTGTTCATTATCAACATCTTGAATTTTTTGGATTTTCCCTTGTAAATATTCCGAAATCAATCCACTTTTAAAATGAGGTTTTATTTGATTTAAAATATGAATAATTGATTCAGATTTTGCCTGTTCAAAATCATCTAAAATTATTTTTATTTCATCTTCTAAAGACATGGAATTAATTAGACATCCCCCATTATTATTTTATAGAATTCAGTAAATCCTCATCATCCCATGTTAAACGAAACTTTCCAGTAACACGAAACATGTGAATTTTTCCACCTTGCTTGAAAAGGAGTTTGTATGATTTATGGGAAGTATCTTCAATTTCCAGACTAACATCTTTTTTTATAGATTCAAAAACTATAGGATCATTTGAGATTTGCTTCCACTCATCCTCATCAAAATCCATATAAAATTTTGTATACAGTAAACCCATTGAATAAGGATAGAATTCACCTGAATAAATAACTAGACAAGATCTTCATCCCAAGATGATTGAGGTATAAAAAATCCCAAATTACTTACAATCGTAGGGAAAATAATATCAAAATGCCTATCATTTCGAATTATCTTAAAAATATGATGAATTAATTGTTGTATTTCCAAATGCTCATCTCGATATAGTGTCTTTTTTGGATTTTTAGAAGAATCAAGAATTGTAAAACCAGTATCTGTACGTATAAGATTTCTCAATATAGAATTTGCAACAAGTATCTTTTCATCAATATCTTTATGAGGATAATCAACATCCAATTTTTTAATTTCTAATTTTAAATCGTGAAAATAAGTATTTGTATTTCGTTCCACTTGGTGTTGAAGATTAATCTCATAATCTTCAGAAGGATAATAAAATTTCATATTCCCTTTGATTCGAACAGAAATTATCTCTTTTTTAATTAATGAATCGCGTATTTTCTCAAAGGTGGTTTTCGCCATAAATTCTGGAACAAGTATTTTCAGTAATGCATTATGATGTAAATCAGGATTATTTTTGATACTTTCTAAAAGAATTCTTTCACGCTCATATTTTTTTGGGGCGGGCTCAGACTGACTCATTTTAACTAGGTCGACCTATATTAGTAAGGTCATCTATTAATTAGTATCGGCATGAAATATGAAAATAGATGTTAAGAATCATCCAAATATCGCAAATATTTCATGTCCAAAATATATGGTGTAACTCCGTAAATGGAGTCACCAATTAGAAGACCATCCTCATCAGTGAGAAAAATATATGTTTGATCAGAAAATTCTTCTCCAATTCCAAATACAAGTTTAATTTTAACACCTGAAATATCTAATAAAAATTCAGATTGAAAAAGATGAGTTGGAATCACTTCCGAGTTATCAGAATCACTAAAATAGGCCTGTAAATCTTCAGGAGCAATAATTTCAACAGAACCATCACCTTCTTCTAGAAATGCTTTAGAACCTAAAAGAAGGTCAGAGTTTTCTTGAGTGTAGATTATTGTTTTAATAGGTTTATCAGAAAATAGTATTCTAAAGTCATCCAATAGTTTTTTTGCAGATTCATATGAAGTTAAAGTGTCAATCACAATTATTCCAGAATCACCTTCAATTAACAAACTATTTGTGGAATCATATCCCACAGCAACCCAAATCCCATCCCTTAATTGATATATTCTTGGAATATTTGAAGAGTATGAGAATGTAGATTCATTATCTCGTTCTTGTTCATCTCGTTCTTGTTCATCTCGTTCTTGTTCATCTCGTTCTTGTTCATCTCGTTCTTGTTCATCTCGTTCTTGTTCATCTCGTTCTTGTTCATCTCGTTCTTGTTCATCTCGTTCTTGTTCATCTCGTTCTTGTTCATCTCGTTCTTGTTCATCTCGTTCTTGTTCATCTCGTTCTTGTTCATCTCGTTCTTGTTCATCTCGTTCTTGTTCATCTCGTTCTTGTTCATCTCGTTCTTGTTCATCTCGTTCTTGTTCATCTCGTTCTTGTTCATCTCGTTCTTGTTCATCTCGTTCTTGTTTACCCTCATCAATGTTTTTTTCATCATTTATAATTTCAGCCAGACCTAAACGCTCCCAACTAAGTGCAGTTGAAGGACTGGTACAAAATGTATCATGATGAATAAATCGATAAATTAGAGTATAGCCATCCCGGCATTCAGAATCATCTTGAGAAATACGTTGTTTTTTAGGTGGTAATGGAGGTGAAGTAGGAATTTCAATTTCATCTTCAGCAACAATTTCATAAGATTTAGTCTCAGATGGTTTAGGATATTCTGAAACGGTATTGGCCAAACCTAATTCTACCCATCGATCAGCAGTAGAAGGTATAACACAGACATATTGTTTAGAGGTAGTTCGATAAACCATCACTTCCCCGTTAGGACACCCTGCCTGAATATCTTCTTGAGCCTCAGATTCTACGGATGCAAAAGAATGTGGAACTATTGCCGAGGAAAATAAAATAAACAATATTGGCAATAAAGCATACTTTCTTGTCTGCATATGAACACATTATGAGTTATTTTTGATATATCAAATTAGGTGAAATATTTCTACATAGTCTGTTTTTTTGATTTATCTAAAATATCCAAAAAATATACAAAAATTCATCATTTACCAATAGTGATCGCACAAATATTTGACACCTAAGAGAATTTTCATTACTCATAACCCATTACTTGAAAAAATAGTGATAAATGTTAGTTGAAAATAAAAGAAACAATTTCAAAACTTAATGAAAGTATTCAAAATAACTATGGAGATCCAGGGAGAACGTTATACATTATTGAAAAATTAGAAAAAAACAGAAATTTACCAAAGTCAGATCTTGCATATATTGAAAGAATAGTCAAACTATGCACTCTAGTTTTTGAGGAATCCAGTCCAGAGAAAACTGTTGAAAATATAGTATTAGAAGATCTGATAAAATGCTATCATTGTGATACTGAAATTAATTTAGATGAGAAATCAATTAGAAAAAATAATTTTTGGTTTCACGATAAATGTTTTGAGGAATCCAGTCCAGAGAAAACTGTTGAAAATATAGTATTAGAAGATCTGATAAAATGCTATCATTGTGATACTGAAATTAATTTAGATGAGAAATCAATTAGAAAAAATAATTTTTGGTTTCACGATAAATGTTTTGAAAAAATCCCAATAATAAAAACAAATAATTTACAAAAAATAGAACCAATCAAAAAAGAAATAAAACAACCATCTAGAATTATTAAAACAAAGACAACCATACCTCAAATGGTTTTTTCAGGAGGGTTATTGGCATCCCTTGTAGGAACAACCTATTTTTGGGCAGGAGAAGTAATATCTCTAGTTGTAGGAGTGTGTGGGACTGCACTATATTTTGCAACATTCAAGCCTCAAATTGTTTCTAAGAAAAGAAAAAATGCCGAATTTGTTAAAACAGGCATCCCAGGTTTTGATTCAACATTATCAGTGGGTCTCAAAAAAAATAGTTCTGTAGTTGTTTCAGGTCCTCCAGGAAGTGGAAAGACAACATTTGGTTTACAGTTTATCTATTCAGGAGCTAAAGAATTTGAAGAAAATGGCATATACATTTCACTATCACAAAGCATTGAAGAAATAAAAAATGATTGTAAAACATTTGGTTGGGATATTGATGAACTAGTATCCAAAGGGAAAATCCTAATGATAGATTTGAGGCCATTTAAAATTAAAGATGAAGTAGTTGGACGAGATGATTCATTATACAGAGGAGAGCAGATTCCATTTGAACATTTAACAAAATTTATCCTAAACAGCATAAAGAAGATCAAAGCAAAGAGAATTGTGATTGATTCAATCTCTATTCTGGGAATGCAATATTCAGACAAGTTTTACATGAGGCAAGGTTTACAAGGTATGATTCAATCCCTTGAGAATTTTGGAGTAACTTCACTTTTAATTTCAGAATTTTCAGAAAAGGACGAAGTTCCACTCGAATGGTTTGTCACATCAGGAATAATTCAATTGGACAATCAAATAATCAACAATGAAATGAAACGTACTATCAAAATAATAAAATTACGAGGTATTGAGCACAGTGAGCAAGTTCATTCAATAGAATTAGGAAGTAATGGACTGTATGTATACGAAGATTAGGACTCGGGCTCTGATCCTTCAGCCTCTGCAAGCTTTTTTCTGACTGCGTTATTTACCTCTTGAATTAGTTTATCTTCTTCCTCAACAAGTTCCTTTTTGAATTTTTTTTCCCAATAATTTTTCACCATATATTCTCACAATTAGTTTAGCATCATTAGAAATAAGGTCTTCGGAATTTTTGAGACTAGGAATTTATCCGCTGATAAATCGTCCATCGGGGTTAAATACAAATTTTAAAAGACAAAACACCTAACACATCATGGGTTTGATGAGTAATCATCAAATTTCATGAATAATTCTAAACCAGTAAAATAAAAAAAGAAAAAACAATCACACTATTTTGTTTGTGTGAAAGGAGTTATCCAAGTTTGGATAATGTTTTTGTTTAATTCAGCAAAAGCATTAACGTTGTCGTTAAATGTTTTGAAATTTTGAACAGTTGCATCCATGGTAGTTTTTACCAATTGGTTGTTGACTGTGCTTGCTTGAACAAGTTGCTTATTTGTATCAATGATTGCAGTTTTTGCAGAGTCTGGAATTTCAGTGTTCATTCCAGATTTTTTTGCAAATTCTTGCTGAATTGTGACTGTAGCATTAATTGTTTTTTGACAAGTTTTCATACATTCGTTTTGCAATTCTGTTGCAGATTGGAAATATTGGGGTGTAATTTTTGAAATATTTTCAAAGTATTTCTGAACATTTTGCTTATACATTGCAAATGCATCGCTAGTTTGAGGTTGTGTACTCATGACAATATTATACAACATCTAATATATATACATTGGTAATGAGTGGTAATGAATGTCATTCAGTGGTCTATAATGAGTGATTATGGTAGATTTAGACATAAACGACATTGTTTGTTCAAATGAACAAACATTTCGATTCAAAATTTAAGGAGAAAAAGACATTCTGAGTGGAATTTTAAAAATGGTTAAAAGAATTATGCTTTATCAATAAAAAGGCAAAGCCCCCCTTTTGTTCCTGAATAGTTGGTAATGACTAGGATTATGATGGAAGATTGTTTGTTGGAAATAGCTTATTTTCTAGTGTTGAATTTATGAAAATATGACAGACGAATATGCTGAACTACAAAAATTACGAGCACTTTGGAGTAAGGCAATCATTCAACGTGATTATATTTTCATCCCGTTAGTTTTAGGTATAGTTTCAGTTTCATTATCACAATTACCCAACTTTCCTCCAGAATGGAGATTTGTATTTTTAGTCTTTGAAGGGATTCTATTGACATTTGCAATGGCGTACTGGAGATATCTGACGAGAATGACAGACAAAGGAATTGTCGGTCTATATGGAAGAATGATGGAACTGGAAAAAAAGGATGGAATGGATACTCAAACTCAATACTATTACAGATATCTAAAAGATGAACACAGAGGCAAGATCAACAAGGAAGTAGGATTAGAAAAAGATAATGTGAATTTTTCAAAATTCAGGGAAATGTCTACAAAGATCAAAGAAGGATATCATTATGATTTGCTATTAGGAATCTGGAATGATTTGGAATTTAATTCTGTAAAACCACGAGGTCATGAAATTCATAATGCATTTGCAATATCACTAATTGTAGCATATTGGGTAACCTTTGCTATTTTTGGATTGGCATTTCCTGATGCGGTGCTCATAGAAACTGTTAATCCTTAATGGCTCTTCAAGGTAAGAAAAACCACTACAACGTTAAATTCCTCAAAGGATACGGCCACTCCATTTCAGTCAAAAATTCTAAAATTATCCTCAAATCCAATCATGACCCATTTTCTGAGCCTGAAATTGAAGAATGGGCAGTCAAAAATATGCCTTATGAGAAAATAGTAATGCAAGGAAAAGGGTACATCTCCACTGAAGCATTAACACAACTTTCTGAGAATAATCGAAATGTGATTTTACTAGACCATCACGGAAAGCCAGTTACTTTTTGCAATGGCATGATGGATTCTTTAACTGGAACTAAATACAAAATGGCACAATATGACACGTTTCGAAATGAATCAAAATGTCAATATTTGACAAAACAGATTATTTCTGCCAAAAAAGAATCTCAACTGAAACTACTCAAACTAATTGGCAGTCCTGTTGATACCCTATCTGATAAGGAAAATGTTTCAGCCATCACATACTGGAGGGAATTTGCTAAATTTATTCCTCCAAAATATGGATTCCAATCAAGAAATCAGTCTTCTATCAAAATATCCAAAAAAGATGCAACTGATATCATCAATGCTTTGTTAAATTATGGGTATTCTGTCTTGGCAGGGGAAATCTCAAAATTTGTTTGTGGATTTGGTCTAGACCCATACCTTGGATTTATGCATCGTACACATTCAGGTTTTCAACCCCTTGTCTATGATATTATAGAACCATTCAGATGGATGGTAGATTATTCAGTGTACAAAATTGCAAATCACAAGGATTCAAGAAAACAAATCAAACTCAAAGAGTATAGTTATTCAAAAGACGGAACCATAGTAATTGAATATGCTCTGATCAAGCGGTTCTTGGAGTTATTGGAAAGACAGTTTTCACAGGAGAGAAAGTATAATTCTAGGTATGGAAAGAAGACTGAATCTGGTTTGAAATCAGTTCAAGAGATTACAATTGGGAAGATTAAAGTTCAAAATTTAGTAGAATACTGTCTAGGGAAACAACTGAAAATAGAATTTTAAATTAAATTTTTGTATCGGCATTTATCTGAGTAAATACAACACCATATTCTTTGAGAGATTTCTTTTCAGTAATTGTCGAATTCAATCGTTCAATTGCTATAATTACATTATCTTTAGTTTGATTCCATAACTTGTCATGCATGTGGATTTTACCATACATAGGAATTAAACACATTTCAGACATTTCGATGTTCCCACCTACAAAATACGATATTTCTGGGGGTAAGTCTGATTCTATTATTTGTAGATCTTTTTTCATTACATTAAAGTACAAAAAATTTGGCACTTCTTTTTGCTGTCCATCTAAATTTAGTGTTATCACATGAGTCATTTTGAATTTCTCATAAAATGGTACATTTAATTTCTCAAATTCTTTTTTAGGCAAATTTTCTAAAACTTCAAAATAATTTTTTATTTTTTCTAAATCTACAACTAATTTCGTAGCATAAAAATTAATTCTGTTATTTCGTGTTTTTTCTAAATTACCGAGAAATATTTTTTGTCTTTTTTCATTCTCTTTTGTAGTGCCATAAACTATAGTTGTTATGACAATACCTACTGCAATTTCAGCTACCAATGTAACATTATTGTTAATTTCATCAACAGTGTTTAAGAAAACTGCCAATGCAGTCATAGTTATAATTGCTAAAATAACATAAACATAGAATTTTTTTTCCATTTATTATTAAGAAAAATAAATGAACTTAAGCATATTGGAAAAGCAGTAATAGTTCATAAAATAATACTCATCATGGTATGGACTTCATCTAAAAACGCAGATGCTAAAAACAGAATAAAACAATTTGATAAGGATAGATTGTTTGTTCCCAATAAGCAAGGTCAGACAATTCCAAAAATCGAAAACATGAGATTAGGGGAAGCCAAAGAATTCAATCTTGCAGTAATGCATGTGGATATGAATAATTTTAAAGGATTAACAGGGTCATTGACAAATGAACAAAAATTACGTTTTTTGAATATCTATTTGTCTGAATTTACTCATATGATTAGAGAATATGATGGATTTGTTGAAAAATATGTAGGGGATAGCATCACTGCATTATTTGGAGTTGGGAAGGATGATCAACAATCATGTTTAGATGCAGTACATTGTGGATTATCAATGTTAACTGAAGTATATTATGCAATGAATACATATCTTGATTCAATTGGTTTACCTAAATTTTCATGTTCCATAGGAATTGATTTTGGCTCAATTTGGGTGGCACGAGTAGGTGTTCAAGGAATGAATCAATTGACATTGGTTGGTAATGAAGTTAGTATTGCAAAACAAATAGAAGAATTTGCTGGAAATCATCAAATATTTGTAGGAGGTGGAGCATATCTAAATTTGAATAAACATGAACAAGCAATATGTAAAATACAAAATCAGAGAAGTGATTTTAACTGGACTTGGTTTCAAGGGAAAAAATATCCCTTCTATCACTATACTGCCCATTGGGAAGGTTTTGATTTATGAGCGATAATGAGAAAATTGCTTTTGCAAGAGATGCTTTAGAGCACAACAATAGCATAATCAATCTCATTGACACCAAGTCAGGTTTGGTTTTGGGTGCCTCTGGAATTATTTTGGGTTTGCTTACATTTTTTGAACGTGATGGATTAGGCTATGCAATATTTCCTTTATTTGTCACAATGGGATTATTGTTAGGGACTATCATGTTTTCATTTTTCACCATTTTCCCACGAATTACAAAAAAATTCAAAGGGGAAACGGCAATTTTCTATCCTGCAATAACAAAATTATCCATGAGTGAATTTGAAGAAAAATTGAAAAAATACTCTACAGAAGATATTCTCAAAGATTATGCTAATAACATACATAGTTTAGCAAAAGTACAGGAAAGAAAATTCGAGGTTCTGCGTATTTCAATGGGATTTATGATTGCATCTTCTATTTCATTAGTGATTACTTTAATTTGTTATTTCCAAAATCAACCCATTTCACAATAAGGACATTCAACTTCTTCTTTGTGTGATTTTACCAATCCTACAAACATCTCTAAACATTCTGTACAAACATACTTGATTCTTTTCCTTTTCTGAGTCTTGTAATACATTGCTTGTAATGTATTCACTCGCTGAGTTTTGAAATTCCCTTCCTCATCATAGTAATAGATGTGCCATTTCTTCTTTGTAGATTTTTTATGCTTGTGATTTCCACGATGAATGATTGCCTTACTCCAAAGTGCTCGTAATTTTTGTAGTTCAGCATATTCGTCTGTCATATTTTCATAAATTCAACACTAGAAAATAAGCTATTTCCAACAAACAATCTTCCATCATAATCCTAGTCATTACCAACTATTCAGGAACAAAAGGGGGGCTTTGCCTTTTTATGCTTTATCAATAAATTCGTTAACACCTGGTGGTTCTGGTGCCAATCCCTTTCTCTTTCTAATGTCAGCTACTGCTGCACCTAACATGGATTTTGGAACTTCAGTCCATGCCTTAAATGAAGTATTCCAGGTTGCACGACCTGCAGTTTGTCCTCTCATTGCTTCAGATAGTGTAAATGTTTCAGAAGCTGGAATCTCACCAATAACAATGCTTGATGCGCCTTTTTGGCTCATGTCAAGTACTTTACCTCGTTTACCAGAAAGAATAGTTGCAACGTTACCAACCAAATCAGTTGGGACACGAACTTCAATTGCCAGTGTTGGCTCTAATACTGCAGTTCCTGCAGTGAGCAATGCACCCATACATGCACGTCTTGATGCAGGTCCTAATTGAGACAAACCTCTGTGTGCCGTATCCTCGTGAGGTACAAAGTGAGTAAAGATGAATTTACAATCCCTCATCTGTTCTTTACAGAGAGGTCCCTCTTTCATTACTTCTTCAAATCCTGAATTAATAGAATCAGTTGATTCTTGTACAAACTGAACACCTTTTGTTCCGTTAATCAAAACATTACCACGTGAATCAAATTTCATAACCCTCTTGATTGTATCTGTATCCCATCCATTCTCTTTTAGTAAATCAGAAACTGCCTTCTTGTCTTTGAGGTCTGAAATTTCACCGGTTCTTAGCATGTGGGCAATTTTTGGTTCTAATGGTTCCACTTTCATGAAAATCTTGTTGTGTCTGTTTGGTGATTTTGCCATAATTGGTTCACAACCACCCTTTACAGTTTCTCTATAGTTAATCAAAGGCTCAGATGTTATAATCTCACATTTTGCATCCTGAATTCTATGTACTGCAACATCCAAATGTAATACACCCATCCCTGCAACAATTGTTTCGCCAGACTCCTCATCAATTTTTACAACTAAATTTGGATCCTCAATTGTTAGTTGTCTTAAAATGTCTACGAGTTTAGGTAAATCTTTAGGATGTTTTGGTTCAATTGCAATTTGAACAACAGGTTCTGAAACGTATTTCACACCCTCAAACATTGGAATATCTTTAATTGATGATAGAGTGTTTCCGGCTCTACATTCAGTCAGTCCCAGTAAAGCTGGAATATTACCTGCTCCCAATTCACCAACTTGTTCTCTTTGGTTACCCATAAAGAAATTGACTGATTGAACTCTGCCTTCTCTTTTCTCATCTATAATGTGTAAAGTTTGACCGTCTTTGATGGTACCTGAAAATAATCTTCCAATTGCAACAGGACCGGCTGCTGGATCTAGGACCATGTTTACAACCATCATAATTGTTGGACCATCATCACTACCTGCAAGCAAAGCTTTACCAACATCAGATTCTAAATCACCTTTCCAAATTTGTGGGATTCTATACTTGATTGCATCATGTGGTGCTGGATGATGTTTAACTACCATTCCAAGTACAGCATCAGCTAATGGTGCTTTCTCAATAAGTTCATCAAGTTTTTCTTCAGTATATGCATCAATTACATCTTTGAATGTTATTCCTCTTTCTTTCATTAAATCAGTGTTAATTGCCCATCTATCTTTGGCTGAACCAAATGTAACACTTGCATCTTGAATAGATACTTTCCATTTCTCTTTGTATTCTGGTTCTGCATATGTGTCAACTAGAGTATTGAAATTTGAAACTACTTCAGCTAATTGTGCTTGCATTTTTTCTGGAGTTAATCTTAGTTCTTTGATGAGTCTATCCACTTTGTTGATAAACAAAACAGGTTTTACTCTCTCTTCAAGGGCCATTCTAGTTACAGTCTCTGTTTGTGTCATGATACCTTCTACTGCATCACAAACTACAACTGCACCATCAATTGCTCTAAGACTTCGAATAACCCTTCCACTAAAGTCGACGTGGCCTGGGGTATCAATCATGTTAATTACATATTCTTGACCTTTTTGGGCAAAGAGTAAGGTAACGTTTGCTTGGTAAATTGTAATTCCTCTTTCTTGCTCCTCTTTATCAAAGTCCATTGCAAGGGCTTTTCCAGCAGCTGAGGGGGCAATAATTCCAGAGTTTGCCAAAAGGCTGTCACTCATTGTTGTCTTTCCGTGGTCTACGTGGGCAATTACACCAAAGTTACGAATGTTGGCTTTGTTCTTGATAATTTTCATTACCTCCCCAGTAGACTTGAATTTTGCCATATTCGCAAAACTTTGGATTCAGGTATTAAACCTTAGTTTTTGAAAAGATCAGTAGATCATTTGGTTAGAAACATCACAAATCTTTTACTGTAAGTATCAGGCATTTTTTCTTTTGGTTCTTTTTGGTATTTATTACCAGAATCAAGGAAGCAGTTATGGAAATTTCTGTAGGCCATACTCCTGATTCAGATGACGCATTCATGTTTTATGGAATGTTTACAGGTAAAGTCCCATCTCCAGATTTTAAGGTAAATCATGTTATTGAAGATATTGAGAAATTAAATCGTAAAGCAACAGATCCGGAATTAGATGTAACTGCAGTTTCGGTTCATGCATGTGCGTTTATCCCAGGATATACAATATTGAGAAGTGGTGGGAGTTTTGGGATAAACTACGGTCCAATTGTTACTGCAAAAAAACAGATGACAATTGATGAAATTAAAAAATGTAAAATTGCCATCCCTGGAAAAATGACATCTGCATTTTTGTTATTACAATTAATGATTGGGAAATTTGATTATGTTGAAATGAACTTCAGCGATATTCCAGAAGCTGTAAAGTCAGGCAAAGTTGATGTCGGATTGGTAATTCATGAGACTCAACTATCATATGAACAAGAAGGAAATGTCAAAATTTTAGATGTTGGCGAATGGTGGGATAAAACTACAAACGGCCTACCAGTACCTTTAGGAATCAATGTTATGAGAACAGACCTAGGCATGGAGACAATAGTAAAGTTTGACAGATATCTTCAGGCATCCATAGAATTCGGAATAGAGCATTTTGATGATGCAATAAAATATGCAATGCAGTATGCTAGAGGTAAAGAACAAAGTCTAATTGAAAAATTTGTAAAAATGTATGTAAACAAAGTAACTGTAAACATGGGGGATTCAGGGGAGGAATCCATCAGAAGATTATTTGAAATGGCAAAAGAGAAAGGACTTGTTCCAGACTTTGAAATAAGTATTGCCAGCAAGTAATTATAGAACCGAAAAAAAATAATATTCATGGGAGATGGAATCGGTGGCGCAGTACTCAATATTCTCACAAACAATGCTTTTGAGCTACTAGTTAGTCATACTAGAAAAGACAATCAAGAGCAATACGGTAAAGTCGAAAAAGTGATAATGAGTAAAATTGATGATCCCGATCAACCACAATACGAAGAGAAAACTAAAGAAGATTTAGAACGTGCACTCAAAGGAAAGTTTGTTTCATGTAATGTACAATACAGAGATGAAAAAACAGATGCACTGGTGTGTAATGTTTTTGTTCAAAGACCACCTGAAGGATTTTAGAATATTTTACCACTAGTAAAACAATTAGAATTTACTTGATATACTATTATCAAAAAAAATAGTTATGGTCATGAAACTTGATGAGAAAAAAACACTTTTTGCAGGATTGTCAATTTCACTTGAAATTTCAATTCTAGGAGGGTTTATTCTTACTACATTTCTCATGTCTGAATGCAGAGATGTAATATGCTAAATTCCAAAGATAGTGAAATGGAAGATTCAGAGTTGAAATGGTCAAAGTTTCAATTCTACAAGTGGATTCCAAGAATAATCAGAGTGCAATCAGTTAGAGATGAAGACTGGCAAACCACTCGAAAGACAATGCTAAAAACAACTCTGAAATTCAAATATAGAACTCTAGAAAAATGGCTAGAAAAAAATGAGTATTCAGATAAATCTAAAGTGCAAACCCAACACTACATGCAAGCATTGAGGAGAAGTGGCTTAATTGAATAATTTAGCATCCATTAGTTGAAAAAACACTAGTTGCAACTAGTGCTGAAAATAATAAAAAGAAAATACCTAATATATGATAAAAATTATTGAAACATAATTGGTTTTAGTAGATAAGAGAATTTTATCAGGAGGACTCGTAATGATAATTGCAGGGATTATTGTCACCATTGCATCTACTGAGCAGCCAATAGGTCAATCAGGAATGAGTGAAGAAGAAGTTATCGATTTACTAATAGCTGAAGATCAAAATCAAGCTTATCAGATGTTATCAGGTATTTTAATCGGAGTTGGATTCTTACTGATTTTGATTAGTTTTGGTGCAAGAAGGAAAAAAGACAGTGCGACAAGAAAAGAAAAGAAACCAGCAGAATAATTCAAAAAATGATTATTTATACAAATCAAACTTTTTCTTACAATTTCCACAAAATCGTTGTTTTGTTTTCTTACTTTCTGTGCCTAAATCAGAACCGCATCTATCACATTTTGTTTTAATCATTGTTTTGTTCCAATTCAAATTTATTAATAATTACCCATCTTTGAATGTTGGGAAAATCACATACAATGATTTTGGTTGTAAAAAACAACTTGAGAAGATATTATTAAGTAAAAAATAGCAAAATGAGACATATTGATTCAAGCTGAAATCAGCATATATCCAATGGCAACTAAAACCACCAGTGCCAGTTTTTACATTGCAAAGGCAATTGAATCAATTCAAAAAATAGAAAATCTAAGATACGAAATCAATGCCATGGGTACAATTCTAGAATCAGACAATATTGATGTCATAAATACAGCCACAAAACAAATGATGGAAACAGTTCATAATTTAGGCATAGCACGAGTTGAGGTAATCATCAAAATTGATTCAAGAAGAGACAAGCAAGTCAAAATGGAAGAAAAATTAGATTCTATTAAAAAACAGATGAGTTAGAATTTTTTCAAAATACCAAAATGAGTATTTCTTTGAGCAGGAGACCGTCCAACCTCTTTTACCATTGTTGCAAGCTCTTCCACTGAAGAAGAAGTTGCTTTTCCAGCAGATTTGTAAATCTCCTCAGAAAATGCCGTTCCAACTAAATCATTACCACCATTAGACAATGCAACTTGAGCAAGCTTTTTGCCATATGCAACCCAGTAAACTGAGATATTGTTTAGAACGTTTGCAAGCATCAATCTAGATAGTGCAACAACTTGTAAATCATAAACTGATGAACATTCATTGTTCACCAAATGCTCTTGTTCTAGTTCAGTGTTATCTAAACTAAATTTCAAAGGAATTAAAGTTAGAAATCCATTTGTTTTCTTTTGTAATTCACGAACCTTGATTAGATGATCAACAATATGTTCAGGTTTTTCAATATGTCCATAAAGCATGGTGACATTACTTTTGATATCCATATTGTGAGCCTCCTCAATTACATCAAGCCATTGTTGACCCGTGCATTTTCCTCTAACAATTTTTCCCCTAATATCAGGATGAAATAGTTCAGCTCCTCCACCAGGCATTGAATCAAGTCCTGCATCTTTTAGACGAGATAAAATTTCCTTTGTAGAATTTTTTGTTAATTTTGACAAATAGTAAATCTCAGCTGCAGTTAATGCTTTGATGTTAAGTTGAGGATGGCTCTTTTTGATTGACCTCATCATATCTTCATAATACTCTAGTGGAAGCTTTGGATGAAACCCTCCAACAATGTGAACTTCAGTAGCACCCATCTGTTTTGCAATTCCAACTCTTGCCTCAATTTCTTGAGGAGTTAAGGTGTATGCATCATCTGCACCATCTTTTCTATAAAATGCGCACATCTGACAGCTAGCTGCACAGACATTGGTGTAGTTCATGTAGTATGATGCTGCAAATGTCACAGTGTCACCAACCAGTTTTTTTCTAGAATTATCTGCAACTGCTCCAAGTAAATGTAAATTATCATAATTCATCAATTCTAAGCCATCTTTGTAAGAAAGTTCTTCACCAGCAAGGGCACGATCTAAAGCTTGAGAATCCCCAACTAGCTGTTCCAACATATTCGTATAATGATCCTTTCATGATATATTCCTTAGTGAAATTCAACTAACAGAGGTTATTTTGCACCTAACTTAGAAAGAGAGAATTTTTCATTAGTTACTAGAAAGAGTTTTCAATGAAATTCAAAATCATTGACAAAATAAAGCAATATTTTACATAGATTGTTTCATCACCTATTTAGCAAATTAAAATTATGAAATTTTCACATATTCTTATTTTAGGATTTCTCATAATTGTTGGAATATCAGGAGTTATTGGGGTAATTTCATTATATCAATTCACTACAATCATAGACACACTCAAAAATTCAGTTCCAGAATCAATCGAGAATTTTAAAACTAATGCAATTGTTTTAGATAATAACAGACAGATAATTTACTATGATGAAATTTTAACTCAATCAGCGAGAAACTATGTTTTCACTCAAAACGAAAAGTGGAAAGAAAGGTACTTTGAAACCGAACCACTTTTAGACAGCATTCTCAAAGATCCATATTCACCTGTAGATAATGAAGTGATTTTAGAACTAGATGAGATCAATATAGAACTAGTTAAAATGGAAAATACCGCATTTGATTTAGTATCTCAAGGGAATTCTGAACAAGCTATAGAAATTTTAGAAAGTGATGAATATACAAAGTTAAAACAAAGATACTCAGATTCTTGGAAACATCATGCTGAAATTAACAATGTTGAATATGGGAATACCGTAAAATCATTAGATAGTACATCAGATTTGCTATACGCAAGTATAGAGAAAGGATCTAAAGATGGCACAGCTGCGCTTCAAATAACAATTCCAATATTAATAGGACTGTCAATTTTCCTAGGAATATTATTTTCAAAAAAACTATCATCCCCCATTAAAGATTTAAGAAAATCTACAAAGCAAATTGCTGTAGGAAATTTTGATATTGTAATTAATCCAAAAGGTCCTGATGAAATCAAAGAGTTAATTGAGGATTTTTCTCAAATGGTAACAAAATTAAATGAAATTGATACAATGAAAAAAGATTTTTCTGCTATGATGACACATGAATTAAAAACACCTCTTGTTCCAATCTTAGGTTATGTGGATTTACTGCTATCAAAAGAATTTGGAGAATTAAATGAAAAACAAAGAGAGAGGCTAATTAGAATAAAAAATAGTTGTTCAAAAATGCAAAATTTAGTCTCAGATATGCTAGACATCAATAGAATCGAGATAAATCAGTTTAAATTTAATATGCGAATTAATGATCTTTCAGTAATTATCAAAGAAAGTGTAGAGCAGTTAAAAGATGAATTTATGAAAAAAGGAATCACAGTCGTAGAAGAATTTGAGAGTAATGCAATGTGTAATTGTGATAAAGATAGAATCAATCAAGTTATGATAAATTTACTCAGTAATGCCATAGACTTTTGTCCAAAAAAAGAAGGAAGTATCAAAATTTCAATAAAAAAAAGTAAAAACAACATCATAGTTATAGTAAAGGATAACGGAATTGGAATTTCAAAAGAGAATATGGATAAAATATTTGTAAAATACTATCAAGTTGACACCACATCTACTAGGACACATGGAGGATCAGGAATCGGATTGGCATTATCAAAATTAATTGTTGAGAATCACAGAGGTAAAATTTGGGCCCAATCAGAAGGAATTAACAAAGGTTCTGAAATACACATTCAAATCCCAGTAATCTAAAATTCTAAACTAAAAATCAAGAAAGAATAAGATAGAATCTCAAGAAATAAGTAACCAGTCATAATAGGAACATCATGGTACTTCCCCTAGTAGACGAACATAAACCAAAGTGTTACTTGTGCCATGAAGGTTTTGAGAATATTGAAGAGTTAAGGGAACATCAGAATTCAAAACATAGTGATTTTTTCAAAGATAATGAAAAACAGGCAAAACGAGAGCCAGCACCAGGCGACGTTACCGTATTTTAGATTTTTTTTCATTAATTGATTTTAGCAATTCTTGAGCAATCTCTTTTGAAATACTTGCCAAATCATAGTGTTTGTCAATTGACAATGCCTTTTTGAAATGTTTTATCGCATCTCTAAGTTCACCCATTTCCCCTAATGAAAGGCCTTTGTATGCAAGGGCCATAGCACATTTTTTATCAATCTTTAAAGCAAAATCATAGCATTCAATGGCTTGAAGGTATTTTTCATCAGAATGCAAGGTGGATCCTTTGTTCAACAACGCATCAATATTGTCAGGTGAAATTTTAAGTGCTTTATCATATGAACGAATTGCAAGTTTTAATTTACCCATATTTTGTAAAGTTGCACCCTTGTCAATTAAGATATTGACATTGTTAGGATCTTGTTTCAGGGCTAAATCATACAATTTTAAAGCTTCAGAGAAATTCTCATCTTCAACACATTCAAAAGCGTGTGTCAACATCTTCTCAATTCTATCGCTCACAGAATTGGATATTATTTTATCAATAATAAACTGATTTTTTGTCTCATTGACTATCAATTGTTCACATAAAACCTGACCACTCACCCTTAAAAATTGAAAAATGAATTATTAAATTAGCGATCATTATACAATAACCAATTCTAAATCAAGATGCAAATTTGTCTCTAGGTTCAATTTCAAGAGACTTGTTAAAACATTCCATAGATTCCTCATATCGTCCTAAACTTCGCAGTGCAATTCCTTTGTTATTCCAAAGATCAGGATCATCTTGGTTCAATAGAAGGGCTTGTTCAAAATAACCAAGGGCATCATGGAATTCCCCTTCATCCATCAGAATTTGACCTTTCTTGACTAGTGTCTCAATTTCACCCATAGATTATTTTAGATACCATTTGTATTAAATCTGAGAGAAAATCCAAAGGCATAGATAGAGAAAATCAAACGAATTTACATAGATTTCATGAAAATTTAAATAAATTTTTCACTATAATAGAATATGAACCTGGATGAAACAGATGAAAAAATTCTTAAAAATCTACTCGTTGATGCAAGGCAATCTGCCAGGCAGCTTGCGCTAAAACTTGGAATGTCAACTGTGACAGTATTATCAAGAATAAAAAAATTAGAAAAAGAGAAAATCATCCACGGATACACTGCAATAATTGATCATGAAAAAATAGGATATTCAATGACTGCCATTATCGAAATTATTGCTAAAAATGATAAAGTCATGGATATCGAGGAGGAAATAGCAAAATTTGAAAATGTTTGTGGAGTATATGACATCACAGGTTCAACAGATACGATAATCATTGCAAAATTCAAAGAAAGAAAGGAATTGAGCAAGTTTGTAAAGGAGCTAGCAACAATCCCTAATGTGGAAAATACAATAACTCATGTAGTTCTTAATACTGCTAAAGAAGATTTTAGATTATCATAGGTATAAAAAATGAAGAATGTCACTATTTTTGTAATCTTAGTAATTATTTTTGGAGCAATACAAACAGCACATGCTCAAAATAGCAATTTAGATATGGAATTAGAAGTTAGCGATGATGAAAAAATAATTCTTTTTTCAGGTTTTTCAATTGCAGTAATTGGCCTATTTTTATTTTTATCAAGAGATATCATTCTACGTAGAAAAACATCATATGATAAAGGAGACTTAGAATCAAAAAAAGACAAGACGTTTGAGAAATATCATTCAGATTGGGGAGATGATTATGAAGAATTAGGACAGAGAAGAAATACAAAAGATGACAAGGAATTCAGAGAAGCATTAAACGATAACGAATTACCAAACTATTACGAAGTGATTGGCGTTGCAAAAGATGCAACTCCCGAAGAAATTAAAAAGAAATTCAGAGAGCTTGCAAAAAAGACACACCCGGATAAAACTAAAGAAAACTCTGAGGATGAAATGGCAGAACTGAACAAAGCATATGAAGTATTATCAGATAAAGAACGTAGAGAAAAATATGATAAATATTTCAGAGTAGTTTAAACAGATTCTAATTTTACAATAATCAAACTAAGTTCAAGGGATGTTGGAGTCTGAACACTGTTTGTAAGATTGGTAAAAATTTCAATGGGAAAAGGTTTACCATCATCTTCAATTTGAGTAGTTATTTTAAGTTCACCAAATTCAGTATTAGGGCCAAGCATTTTCTTAGTCAATAATGGAATGACTGAAAGATCTTCCACAACACACTTCATTTTGTATGCAAATTTGTCTGAAAAATATACCCCTCCACGAGTAGTTGGCTCATTTACCGGAATTGGGGAATTAGTTATCAAAGTACTTGTAATTGGATAAATTTTTTCATCAACAGAAAGTGTAAATTTGGGGGAATTTTTTTCATTAAAAGCCATCAATTTGTCCAATAAATCCTTGTTAAATGACATTCAAAAATTACCGAACCTGAATTCTATTGAATCTTTCTAAGCATAAATTTAAAAAAATTAAAAAAATAGATCATGTTTAAAAACGGTAAATCAGATCAAAATCATTGCAGCAATTTGCAAATACCCACTCAATGAGAAATGAAATTCTCAGCCTAATGGTAGAAAATGGATTAGAAGACGACTGTTATGTCGAAATGCTAGATTATACCATTGATTTGTTTGAAAGTCAAGGATTAGGAACAGAGTATTACGGATATCACAACATCAATCATGAATTAGAAGTGACCTATGTCTCACTTTTAGCAAATAAACAAGAGAAAATTAAATTTACAAATGAAGATCTGAAATATCTATACGTTGCAGCATTATTCCACGACTTTGATCCTCAAAAAAGTGTAGATAAACCTCATGAAGAAAGTGTTTTAAAATTTATTTCAATGGATAGAAAACTTCGTCAATTAATTAATGATGCAAATATGGATTTAGAAATAATCAAAGTTTTGATTTTAAGAACCACATATCCTTGGAGTGGACAATTAAGAAAAAATGCAGAAAGCCAAATCAAACAATCTTTTGATAGTTCTGATTTAACAAGAAATAATCTACCATATCAAGAACACATTATGGAAATGGGATGGTATCTATCAGTTGTCGATAGAATCAGCGGTTATGCATTAGGTGATTTTACAAAAGCAATGGAGATGGCAAAAATGAATGCCCATGCTTTAGCATGGAGACCATCATTAATCATAAGAAGTGCAGTTGCATATTTTGAAGAACTATTAAACAAAGAAACAGACATGGCCAAAGCAATTCTCAAAGTGCTTCCAAAAGAAATGAGAAAAAATTTCTTTGACACAGTTTTATCATTTATGAAAATTAGACAGCAAGAAATTACCATTCAAGCAGATTATTCTTATGAAAATTTAAAGTTTATTCCAACAATTGAATCCATGACAATGAGAGATGATCCTAAATTCATAAAGGCATTATACGAAATATTTTTAGAACTACCATCACCACTACAATTTGAAAAAGAAAATTTTGAAAAATCAGTAAAAGATCCTCAAGTAATCATCAACACTCTAAGACTAAACGACAAAAATGGAGAAATTATAGGATTTTCAAAAGGTGGTCCACTAGAGAATTACAAATTACGTGAAGAGATTAGAGATGAAAATTATGGAGAAGGAAATACAATATTCTTAGAACCATTGGCACTAAAAATGGGATATTGGGGATTAAAAGGAGGCAGTGAAATGCGTCATATGTTCATCATGCAAGCAAGTTCAATGAAATTCAAATTTATGACTAGTTTTGCATTACGAGATGTCATTAGAGCAAGAATAGACAAAGAACAGGCAGAATTTGTAACATTATTTGATCCTGAAAGATGGGATTACTATAGAATTAAAGTATAGTTTCACCACATGGAAAAATCAATTATAGAATTATTAGAATCAAAGATTCAAGGGAAGGTATCATCTACTAGAGAATTTAGAGAATTTTATTCAGTTGATGCAAGTTCGTATAAAATAATTCCAAAAATAATTGTGATTCCAAAAAACGAATCAGATATAATTAATGCAGTAAAGATTGCTAAAAAAAGAAAAATCAGCATAACTGTACGAGGTGCAGGTACAGGTCTTGTAGGAAGTGCATTAAACTCTGGAATAATATTAGATATGAAGAATTTTTCTTCAATCAGGCTCGACAAAAATTATGCCAGAGTTGAATCAGGAGTGATTAAAGGTAATTTAGATAAAAAATTAGAAGCATCAAAAAAATTCTTCCCACCAAATCCATCAATAGGATCATTTTGTTCAGTTGGAGGAATGTTAGGGAATAATTCTAGTGGAAGTAGAAGTCTAAAGTATGGCAGTGTAATTGACAATGTTAAAGAAATTACATTCATTGACGGGAATGCTAAAAAAATTATTTTGCCAAAAAATAAAACAATTGCAAAACAAATTAAAAAAATTATAACCAACATAGAATTAGAAAGATTTCCAAAAGTATCTAAAAATTCATCAGGATACAGATTAGATAAAATAAAAACAGAAAAAGATGTTCATAAAACAATAATTGGATCAGAGGGAACATTAGGAATAATTTTGTCTGCAAAATTAGAAATAAAAAACAAACCAAAAAAACAGATTTTAATCATTATTGAATATGAATCAGTAATAAAAGCTGCAAAAAATTGCTTAGAAATCAATAAAACAAATCCATCAGCAATTGAATTTGTAGATAAAACTACATTTGATCAAATTAAATATAAATTTAATAAAAAAAGCAAATGTTTACTTTTTGTTGAATATGATGAAAAAATTAACTTAAATGAAAAAAAAATTAGAAAAATAACAACAGGAAATATTGTTAAAAAATTACAAACACAAGAAGAAATTGCAAAGTGGTGGAAGTACCGAGATTCATCACTGCACTATAGTTTAAAATCAATAAAAAAAGAAAATAGAATTCCCCACATCATCGAAGATGCAGCAGTTCCTTTGGAAAAGTTTCCAAAATTATTTTTAATTTTAAATAAAATAAATAAAAAATACAAAACAAAATCAATCGTTTATGGTCATGCAGGAAATGGGAATGTACATGTGCGATTAATTTCAAAAAGGAGTGGAAATCAAATAATCAAAAAAATTGCAATAGAGTATTTTGAAGAAATACTAAATCTTGGAGGTACAATTACTGCTGAGCACGGAGATGGGCTTGCACGCTCAGAATTTATCAAAAAACAATATGGTTCAAAAAACTATAAAATATTCAAAAAAATTAAAGAGTATTTTGATCCTGACAATATTCTCAATCCAGGGAAAATCATTACTTCAAAGAGCACAGTAATTAGGAATTTAGAGAAATTTTGAATTATTTTCAATTAAAGTTCAAAAATTAATGCAGAAAGGCTTTTGTAACTAAAAAATGTCAAAAAGATCATGGTATGTAAGGGCATAGGACTATTAGTAATACTAGTGATCACTGTAAGTGTCACACCAGCATTTGCATTAACAGAGTTAGAAAGAACATCAATTTTAGAACCAAGATTAGAAAATGCATTTGGAGTTCCAGTATTAGACAACATAAACGTGAATCAGCAAATCCAGATCTCATCAGATATTACAAATCATCAAACAAATTCACAAAATTTTGTTTATCTAGTACAAATTAAAAATGATTTAGATCTTGTAGTATCATTAGGATGGATAAGTGGTCAACTTACTCCAGATCAAGAACTTAGTCCATCTTTATCATGGACACCAAGTGATTCAGGAAAATACATTGCAGAGATTTTTGTTTGGGAAGGTTTGAAAAATCATAGTGCACTGTCAGAGTTTGTAAAATTATCAATCAACGTGAGTTGATATTATTAAAAATAAACAGCAAAAATATTATGAATTTAAAGAATTCGAATGATTTATTCCTAAAAAAAGATCAATTTATTCCACGATACGAATAAAATCGTTCTGCAACACAATAAATGGGATCGGAGATTTGTCATATAGTGAAAAAAGTTCAACAAGTTCTCGCTAATATGACCTTGCGTCTAATCAAATTATGACAATAGGATATTGTGTAAAGTGTCGAGACAAACGAGAAATCGGCGGCCCTAAACCATACACCATGAAAAATGGTAAACCTGCAATCAAGGGTACATGCCCTACATGTAGTACAGCCATTTTTAGAATAGGCAGAGGATAAACTTCTCACTAGAGAAATTTAATACTGCCATTCATCAGTAAGGCCATTCCAAAGCGAACGCATTGGCGATGGATCTTTTTCTATTTCTTCAGTAATCCTATTTTTTAGCACGAAAAAGAAATTCTCCAAAGCATCTATCCCACCATCAGCAAATAATTCATGACCAATTTCAGTAATTCGTTTATGTTTATCAGATACCTCTGATGAATCAGGGTTCTGTAGACAAAAAGTCATCAAATCAATTAATTCTTCTTCTAACATGAAATCCATATTATGGGAATCTCCCTTCATCGATTAATTCTTTGTATATTGTTGATTCAATACGATTTTGAGATTTACCACATTTAGGACACATGCCCGTTTCATTAGGATCTTCTTTCATTTTCTTTTCACATTCCACACATGTATTAATTCCTCTTTTGAATCCCATAGGAATAGGTAAAAATTTAGTAGAATTTAGATATTTACATCAAAAAGAAAAAGAGATCATTTTAGACGTCTGTAAATCTCTTTGAATTCACAAGATATGTTATACGACATATTTAGCAAATGGGCTAGTTGATTCATAGATGTTTTACCATGACCTAATTGTCTTAACAAAGTCAAAGCTTTTTGTGGAGAGCTAGGAGCTAAGGGACTCTGTCCAGACCAGGTTTTAAAAGCATCTTCAACATCCAAGCTGAAATTTAAAACAAATTCTTTCCAATTAGACATTGCACTAAGTGCTTTTTTGTTTAGAAGAACCTCAGACAATTCACGAAATTCATTTTTTCTATCAAGATAAAGCATAGATAGAGCTTGATGAATTTTCTCATAACTGTATTCTTCTGTGTTTAGCATATACATTCCAGCGATACTCATGATATACTATACTCACAATCAAAGATAAGTTAGATAGGTGATTGTCAGAGAAAATGTTAAAAAAAATCCTTAAAAATGAACAAATGTTCAATAATTAAAAAAAATAAAAATAAAAAAAGAATTTATTGGAATGGGTCAATAAATGGACAGTTGACTATATGGTCACTATCCATCGGACGTGCAATACCAATGTTGATCAAGCCAGCTTCGCTGTATGCGTTCATATCATCAATGGTTTCTAACAATTGAGCATCATCAGGGTTTTCCCAACCAATCATAAAGATCCTCCACATTGGAGAATAATTAGCATCGCCAGGAGCTCCTGCTGCTATACCAGGTTGAAATCCTAATGGACCAGTACCTGTTAAACCATTTTTGAACTGAAACAAATCTACTGCTGCTGAATTTGCAATCAATCTTGCAGATGTTGGTGAACTTACAACACCCATCATTCCGGCAGGACCACTTGGAGTAGCATCTGTTACAATGTAATAGATTGTTCTACCATCTGGACCCCATCCGCGATGAGCTATGAAAGTTACATTCATCTCTTCTGTATCGATATCAAGAACTTGACCGCCACCATAAGGAGTGACATCAGTTAATGTTTTGTCTTCCTTAACCATCATCTGACCTTCAGGCCAAATGATTTGTGGCATATTCAAAACTACATTAATTTCTGTTAATGTAATTTCATTGTTCTTAGCTGCCTCCATAATCATTGCTTCTGAATCAAGCACTCTTGGAGATTCACCATCATTCCACATTACGTGGACATGTGAGGTCAATGCACTGTAAACATCTGCTTGTGCAGGAGTACTAGTAAACACTTGACCTTGATATCCATGTATACCATCGCCTTCAATGCCGTTGGTAAACAAGTATACTTTTGATAGTGCGTCTTTAGGAGCATTCTTCAACAAAGGAGCAAGCTCTACTTGCCATCCTTGATTTTCAGTAATTAATTCTGCATGTGTTGGATCACTAGAATCAGTGATGATATAGTAAACATCTTCACCGTTGTAGTAACCTTGATGCATCGGAATTGTTGCTGGAACATTTGCTCTTGATAATCTAAGTACAGAACCCAAGTCTGCTTCAGTTTCTTCCATGGTTTCTTTTTCCATCATGGTTTCTTTTTCCATCATGGTTTCTTTTTCCATCATGGTTTCTTTTTCCATCATGGTTTCTTTTTCCATCATGGTTTCTTTTTCCATAGATTTTTCAACTGGAGCTACAGGAGCGACACTACTACCTTGATCTGCTTTCCAAGCTGCTTTACCGCCAGGATAGTTTGAGCATAGGTCTAATCCACAGATGTTAGTGCTAGAACCATATTGTGATGTTCCAGTACCTTTGCTTTTGAGGGCTTCAGCATCTGAGAAATAATCTGTCGTCATACCTGCTGTAAACAAGGGTAAAATTGCAAGAAGTGCAATGTATCTTAGACTCTTGTTCATGAGTAAAAAGTATAGTTTTTGTTTAAAAGAATTTGTCCAAATCAGACAAAATTATGCAAGTTCTGAAAATCTATTTCCAACATAATCCCAATTAACAACATTCCACCATGCATTAACATAATCAGGTCTTTTGTTTTGATATTTCAAATAATATGCATGCTCCCAAACATCCAAACCAAGTAACGGGAATTTTCCCAGAGTCCAAGGACTAGTTTGATTTTCAGTGGTGATGATTTCAATTTTATGATAAGTTGAATTAAAAACTAACCAACACCAACCACTACCCTGAATATTGATGGCAGTTTCCGAAAAAACTTTTTTGAAATTATCAAAATTATCAAAATAAACATCAATTTGATCCTCCAATTGACCAGTTGGTTTTCCATCACTATTTGGGGTCATGGTTTCCCAAAACAAACGATGATTTTCAAATCCACCACCAAAAAAGTTAATCGCACTTCTTCCAGATTCTGGAATAGATTTTAGATCAGATAGTACAGATGAAATGTATTGCGGATGAGATGCACTTCCTACATCTGCAAGAGATTTGTTCAACCCATCAACATATGCCTGATGATGTTTCTGATGATGAATTTTCATTGTTTCTGTATCAAGAAATGGTTCTAGTTCATCATACCCATAAGGCAATCTTGGAAGTTCGTATTGAACCATAAGTCAATCCAGTATAATCCACATATATTCTTCAAGTGCAAAGAATGATAAATCTCAAGGAATTGTCAACATTATGAGAAAACTAGGAACGATTGATTTAGAAATTTTACATTTAGCAATTAATGAAAATGGAACATTTAATGAAAACAATCTAGAGAATTCAGAATTAAAGAGATTAGGGGTTGGAAAATTATTAGATTCGCTTGCAACATTAAAAGACAGAAAAATGATTTCACTGAATAATGACGGCTCATTTTCAATTACTGAACTAGCAAAAGAAATTCTTTGGAGCAAAAGTATTCCCACATGGGCAAAAATATTACGATTATTACAAATTAAATCATGCAGTATTGGACAGATAGAAAATATTTTAAAAATATCTAGAAATGAAATTGAAGAAGATATTGAAAAATTAAGAAAAAATCAATTTGTGTTAATGTCACCCCAAAGAATAGAAGATAAAGTAATCAAAGTTTATGAGATACTTCCTGAAGGGGTACTCGAGATAGATAAGACAGAAACAGATGGATTTGATAATACTAAATTTGGAGAAGTGAAACAAGATGTAGAAATCCTCAGCATTATAGAACTAGCCATAAAAGAAATTCAAGATACACAAATAGAACAATCAAAAAAAGATTCAATCATTAAGAAATTATCCACATTAAAAGAAAAATTAGAAATTTAGTTATTTTGATCTAATCTTATCTTGAATTTGGGCCAGAATCAATTCAGCTTTGTCTTTATTTTCATAATTTTCTTTTGACTCATCCATAATTTCATCAATTTCATAGCTCTTATCGACTAAAATATTGGCAACGTGATCATCCAAAGTTCCTTTTCCAATCAAATAATATGCAAATACAGTGTTTTTCTGACCAATTCTATGAAGTCTATCTTCTGCTTGTCTATGAATAGCAGGACTCCAATCAAGCTCTGCAAAAATTACATATTTTGCTCGAGTTAAATTAATACCAACATTTCCAGCACGAATACCTGCAATCATTAATTTTGATTCACCCTTTTGAAATTTGTCTATTTGATCCTGACGAAGATTGTCAGATTGTCCACCAATTATAGATACAGGGGAGAATTCTTGCAAGCTTTCATGAAGTAACTTGTGGATTACCTTATGATGGCAAAACACCACAACACTCTCTTCAATTTCCATAATATTTTTCACAAAATTAATTACATGTGGAAGCTTTGCAATTCCTGCAATTTGTCGTTCACTTTGTATGGCTCTATGATATGAAGCAGATTTAATAAATTCTGAATCTGCATCTTTCTGTTCAGATTCTACCTTTTTCCAAACTTTATCTAATTCTTCAAGATAATAATCAGTATCTGCAGCAATAACTTCCTTGTAACGAACTTTATCTTTGAGCTCCTTTAGAACATCAGCTTTCTTTCTTCGAAGCATAACATGTTTTTGTAATTCATTTCTTAATGATGCACGTTTATTTTCTAAAACAATCGCCTTGCCTTTTTCATTGACATAACAAAAATATTCACAAAATTCCTTAAAGCTTCCCAATAAACCAGGTTTTAGGATATCAATAATCGGCCAAATTTCTGAACCACGATTGTAAATTGGAGTTCCAGAAAGACCAATTCTATATAGAACGGAACTGTTTGCGGCTAATTTTTTTACAGCTTTATATTTTTGCGTTGTTTTTGATCTTAAATTATGGACCTCATCACAAACAATTGTCTTCAATCCCAATTTAGCCAAGTCATCATTTCTTTTGAAAAGTAATTCATAGTTGATTAAGTAAATATCAGTTTTAGGAAGTTCATGTGATTTTCCAGTTCTAATCATTGTAACACTTGGGGATTCAGATTCAAGTATACGTCCATTCCTGCTTTTTTTCTTTAGAAATTTTTGAATTTCTCGTTCCCAATTGTTTAACGTAACTAATGGAGCTACAACAAGAAGAGGAAAAGTTTGTTTTTCAGTTGCAGCATATGAAAGAGTTTGAACAGTTTTTCCAAGTCCCATCTCATCAGCTAGTAAAGCATTTCCAGAAGATTTGAGTAAAAAATCCAAACCCTCTTTTTGGAAATTTAGGAGTTTTCCTCTAAATTGCTCTCCAGTTTTTGCACGTTTTAGTTTAAGTTTGATTGGAGGGATCGTAGGTTTTGGAGCATATGTTTTTACAATTTTCCTCTGCCAAACAGATTTGGATAAAATTTCAAGTGGATATCTATCCATGATGAGTTTGAGTTGTTTTACAGTTTCTGTACTATCAGGAATTATAATCTCATTCACATTCTCCCCATACCACGCCTCAGAGACGAGTCTAGAGATCATACTAACGGCACGATCACCAGTGACTTTCCAGCTCCAAATTTTAGAGTATTTGTCAAGAACATACTCTAGAGTGCCGATGTTTTCCATGGATGTTTCCATAATTTGTCGACAGAAAGTTTTTTTGACTTATGAATCTTCATATTTATCTCGATCATTAAAAAAGGAAATTAAAATCTACAAGAGTTAAAATATGATATCAATTTTTACTTATGGGGTAAATTTCTAGAGTTGATCTCTAGGCACAAAAATAGAAAAAAATTATTAAAAAAATCAAAATTAAATATATCAAAAATATCACTAAAGTTCGAAGCTAGGTTTTTCCTCAAATAATGACAAATACTTGTCAATGGGATTAATCTTAAAAAAAATAGAAATTAAAAACAGATTCCAAAAAATTGAATCATAAAAATGAAAATAGCATTATAAAATTTAATCCCATGATAAAAAATCAAAAAGACAACATACGTTTAAACTTCATTAGATATCAAAGAGGTCATGGAGTTCATTCAAAATGAAGAGCCAGAAATTACTAAACCAATTATCATAGCTGCAATGCAAGACATGGGAAATGTCGGGAGCATAGTTGTAAATTTTATCAATGACTCACTTAGAACAAAAACATTCAGAACGGCAAAAACTCCATTTCCAACATATATTGTTGATAGAGGAGGATACGTGGATATTCCTGATGAAAAGTGGGAATACAGATACACGGAGGATTTGATTGTTTTTGGCGGAGGTAAAGGACAACCACAAAGCAATAATGAACTAAATGAATTATGTCAAGACGTCATAGATACTGCAAAAAAATATTCTGCAAAATTTATCTACACGTTAGGAGGATTCCATACTAATAGAATTTTCAATAATGAACCCAAAACATACATCACTACGACATCAAGGGAGCTGACAAAACAGATGGAGGGGTTAAACGTAGAAACCACCCCTCAAAAATCAATTATTACAGGTTTTAATGGATTGATTCTAGGATTTGCAAAAATGAATAAAATTCAAGGAATAGGAATGTATGGCGAACTAAATGAACCTGAAATACCACAATATAGATCAGCAATTAGCATCATCAAAACCATAGAAAAATTGACATATAGAAAATTAGGGGATACAAGTCAATTAGAAATTATGGCCCAAGAGATTGAAAGAAAATTTAAAAATTAAATTTAATGGGATTTCCCTACTTCATGAGCCTCTGTATTTTCATCATGGCAATCACAGCTACAAAGATGAGTCTTGTGATTATTCATACAATCAATGCATTCAAAATGCTTCCTAGTTTCACATGCTGCACAAATCATCCTAGTATCACTAAGAAATAGGAGGATTTGAATTTTTTCTATTTTACAGTCTTAATACAGGACTTCGCTTCGTTCAAGTAGATCATTTGTCAAATCCATGTATCCTTGCGGATCAAGTTCCTTAGCAAATCCTTTGTCGATATTAATTAGATATATTGAATGAAGATGAGCATTCAAAATATCATCATATTCTATTGGCGGATTTTTGTAGTACCGATCACAAAGATCTTTAATCCTCTGCACATCTTCTTTTTTTCGTGCATTTGGAGGCAATAGAAATATTTTAGAAATAGGCAACAAGCCCACTACAGGAGTTGCCAGAGAGAACTTTGAGCAGTATTGGCTATATCTGGCAATCTTACTCATAATTCTTGCAGAGAAATAATCTATAGTATCCATAGCATGTTCAGGAGGAGTAAATCCAGTTTCAATTTCAATAATATTATTTCCTCCACCTTTTTTTGCAAAAATATCACAAACAAGAATATCAGAAATATCTTTTTCAACTTCAACAGTAAATCCTCTAGAAATTAGATTACTAGCACAAATTAGCTCTAAAATAGAATGATTGATTTTGACAAGATTTTTCTTATACATCCCAATCAATTGTTTCCCAACATAATTCAGTTTAGAAGCATCGTTTTCTTTTAGATTTTTTGAGAGTTTTTCAGACATTTCAAAAACATCATTGCTGAATTTTTTCAAATCCATGATTTAAGATAGAATAATTTTAATGGTTTAAGAATTAGTAGGGATTGTTAAATTGACCCAGTTTCAATGCTCAAATCAAAGATAATTACTCAATTAAAATTGAAAATTAGCGAATTTTTATTCATACTTTATCTTAACTGCAAAAATCAAAACAAATGCATGTGTATAATGATAAAGCCATAGTAATAGGACTATGCTCGTTTGTAATTTTATTCTCATTTATTCCAACTTCTCAGGCAGTACTTTGGGATTTTATTGTAGAATTAGACATGGAAAAGGGCGCAGTATATGCTGGAGACACAGTGGTTGTGACTGGAAGAGTAGTAGACCACGCATACCATCCTACCAGAGGAGTAGAAGTTTTAGTTAGAACAGGTGCTGATACCACCAAGGCATTTACAAATCCTGATGGGGAATTTAAAGCACAATTTGTAAATTTCCAAAGAATTCCAGGAACATATACCGTTAACGTAGTTGCTTCATGGTATGGCATGACAGGATTATCAAGTACTCAATTTCAGGTAAAAGGAGAGGCAAACCCAGACTCATTATTACAACAGCAATTATCAACAGATGAAGCAATAAAATATCTTAGCTCAAATGAAAGTGATTTTGATAGAAACCCAATAGGTCAAACACTATTCAAATATTATCATGGATTACTTGACCAATTAATTGCAAAACAAAAGGAATCTCAGAAACCAATTGCAGAAGAGATATTTTTAGAACAACAAAGAAGAATTGCTGAAAATCTCAGAAACCAAGCAATCGAGGAATACAAGCCAGGTTATGGCACATATGGCGGTTACAAGTATGAAGACTATATCGGAGGATTAAATCCGGAAATCAGAGGATTAGTAATCAATCAATTAAACTATACTCAAAATAACTTTTTAGATGCTCAAAAAATCAGAGCAGAAATTCTTGAGAATGGAGGAACATACGAAGAAGCAAGACAAGCATATCTAGACAGATTGACGATCTCTAAAGAAACCCTTGAGAAATTCAATGAAACACATTTAGAGAGTTCTGAAAAAGAGGTAGAACAATCAAGTGAAGAAGTAGAATAGATAAATTCTACGCGGCTCTTATATTCAAAATTACATATTAAAAATTGATGAAAATAGATATTCCATTACCTTGTCCTTCATGTGGCGGAAAAATGTATTCAGTATCATACGATGCATCACTTTCAATTCTTAAAAAAAGAAGTTGGCAAGCATGTAAAGAATGTGATTTTGAAAGAAATTCAGATGATTTCAATAAAAGCATATGTTGTGTATGACAGCATATTCATTTTTTGAAATAATCAATTATCTCTTAATTAATTTTTATGAAAATAATGGATCAGACTCTAAACTCTTTTCCAAATATTGTGAGTGATAATTGATAAGACGTGTGCTTTTTTGAACACACTTTATCCTAAATAATCAAATTTTCTTTAGATATATGATGGATGATGAAGATACTGAAAGAGCTGAATGGGACTGGCTCAAAAAGAAATGATTAATTATTTTCACCCACATTGCACTAATCTTGGAACTTTGATATGCTCATGTTGTAAAAGTGAATGGTGTACTGATCATATAGATAGTCATTATGAGTCAATGAAAAAGAAAAATTAGATTCCAATCTTGTCAATTTTAGAAAAACACTGTCAATAGACCCCTAAACAAATTTTAATCCAAGTTAAAAATTAAAACAGATTGAAAGTATATCATAAATCAACCTGCATTACCTGTAAAAAGACAATTTCAAGTATTGAAAGAATGAAAATAGACATAGATGCACGGGATTTTTTCAAAGATCCATTTAACGAAGATGAATTAAAAAAAATCATCAAAATGACAGGTAAAAAGGCACAAGAATTGTTACGAAAAAGAGACAAAATGTACAAAGAATTAGATTTAGACAATATCAAAAAATCAGACAGTCAATTGATCAAATTAATGGTAAAGCATCCAGGCTTAATTTTAAGACCAATTGTAATTACAAAAAACAAAGCACATGTCGGAAAAATAGACGTAAAAGATTTGAAATAGCTTAACCAGAATTTTCTTTGAATATCCTAATTGCTTCCAAATGAGAACAATTTGCCTTTAATCCTTTTCCATGATGAAATTTATAGAAATTTTTGAAACCAGGACATTCACAAGTATCTGATGTTACAAAGTATGATTTTTCAGGATCAGATGAAGATTTTATTTGAAATAAATCCTCATCAATTTTTTCCACACCGCCACTTTCAACAAGTTTCTTGGCTTTTCTAATCGTATTTGCACTCATACAGTATCAACAAATCTCAAAGTTTTATCTGTTATTTTTCATATATTCATATAATGTTTAAATTCTATGATCGTGTATAATACTAGGACGAGAGATTTGCTTTTCTGCCTCAGTGAAGCCTAGAATTCGTTTCACTCTCGTCTTTTTTAAAACTAGGTTATTTTTTGAACTCTACCAATTTTACCAGAATCTAATTCAACTTTAATTCCATGAGGATGAATATGGCTTGATGTAAGGATTCGCTTAACAGTACCAGAAGTTAATTTTCCTGAACGTTGATCATGTTTTTGAACAATTTCTACCACCATACCAATTGAAATGTTGTTTCTTGAGGGGATGTCATTCATAATATTCAGCAACAATGAAAGATTCTAAATCTTTGTTTTATAAAATAAAGGAGTTTTGAAATTTACTCAAAACGGAATTTCTAATTTTTGTGGCTTTGGAAGCATTCTCTGCAATAAACAGGTCTGTCTTCTCTTGGCTTGAATGGTACTTGACAATCAGTTCCACAATCCCCACATTTTGCATCATGCATTTCACGTGGTCTGTCGTCTCGATTACCAAATCTAGAACCTCTATCTCCACCAAATCCGCCAGATCTTCCACCGCCGGATCTTCCACCAAATCTACCCCCACCTTCTCTTGGTGCTGGTTTGTGGTTTTGGAAGCATTCTCTGCAATAAACAGGTCTGTCTTCTTTTGGTTTGAATGGTACTTGACATTCATTTCCACAGTCACCGCATTTTGCAGTGTGCATTTCTCTTTCTCTATCAAAGGACATGTCTTTTCTAAATCTAAGTAATATTGTACAGTAATAAACTGTGGGAAAAAACATCTATTGTTATAAACTAATTCTCTACTGACTGATTATTGGGCATGAAAAAGTACATTGCAACAAGAATGGCCACAATGTTCGGAGTTTTGATGATTACATTGTTGATTACAATTGCATTAGTTGGCTCCAATATGGATACAATTCTAAAACAAGGGATTGTTTTTCAAGTAAGATCTGAAATAACAGAGAATCCAGCCATTGCAGAAAGTTTCTCATCAGTGGATGAATTTGAAGGGTTCATTCAAAATCAAATTGACCAAAGAATAGAGGTCTTAGGACTTGATGAGCCCTGGTATTCACCTCAAAGAATTGGAATAACAATGTACAAAATAATGTTATTAGATTTTGGGAATGCAACATTTCTAACAAGTGATGAAGGATCGTCAGATGTAAAAGACATCCTATTTGAAAAACTCCCCAGAACAGTTTTGTTATTTACAACTGCAACCATAATCATATCAATTATAGGAATATTTCTGGGCGCTTTTTCTAGCAGTAAAGTTGGTTCAACAATTGATAGAATCACTTCAAGTTTTGCAATAATTAGTTCTAGTTTTCCTGTATGGTGGATAGGAATGCTAATGATCTTTTTATTTGCATTTACATGGCAAATATTTCCTGCAAGAGCAACACCAGATATTCCATCATCAGATCCGACATATCTACTATCTTTACTATATCATATGGCATTACCATTAATTACAATTGTAATGATTGGGTTTGGTTCATGGGCATATCTGGTAAGAAATTTCATGGTAGGAATAATGCAAGAGGATTTCATCATAGCAAAAAAAACCATAGGAATTAACCAAAAGAAAATAATTTACACGCATGCACTGAAAAATGCAGCTCCGCCAATTGTTACAATTCTAGCTCTCAGCTTATCTGGATCTCTTGGAGGAGCAATAATTACAGAAGCTGTTTTTGATTGGCCCGGGATGGGAAGACTGTATTTTGAAGCAATTACAGTAATGGACTTGCCCGTAATTATTGGTGCAACGTATCTACTCACAGTATTTTTCCTAATCAGCATATTCATCGCAGATTTACTTTATGGTTATTTTGATCCTAGAGTGAGGACGGGTCAATGAGTAATATCACACCTCAGGAAATAAAACAAGAATTCATCAAAAGCAAGATGGGAATTGCAGGAATTTCAATTCTTTCAATCCTAGTCATAACATCAGTCATTGCAATGATCAGTATCCCTATTGAAACATTTCAAGAATGGAATAATCCAGGAAATTGGATTTCAAATCCAAAAGTTGCAATTCCAATTTGGGTAAATATTTTCATGACTGAAAAAATCCCTGAACATAAAATTTTGAAAAATCCAAATATTGAAAAAATATCAAATTCAGAGATAAATCTTACATCACATCAATTCGGATTAAATTATGATTACGACGACTTTCCAAATGATTTCATCTATGAATTCTCCACAGAGTATTCAGGTTCACCTCTACTACAAATGTCAGTAATCAGACCAGACGGAATTAAACTAGATTTACTGACAACATCACTGCCATATTCGAATGGAAAAACAGTGCACAGTGAAAGAATTTTCTCCACAGATAATTCAATAAAGAAAAATCTATTTTTACAATCAGAGAAATTTGAGTTTGTATTTGAAAGACTATCTGCAGAAAATATTGTCTTTTCTAAAATTGATACAAATGATCCTTTGAAAGGAAGTTATATTTTTTTAATTGATATGTATGGAACAAACTCTGAAATACAAATTCATGAATCAAAATTAATCATCGGAGGTAAAGCATTTGGAATAATGGGAACTGATGAATTACGACGAGATTTGGCAATTGGGCTTTTGTGGGGAACACCACTTGCGTTATTCATTGGATTAGTAGTTTCAATTGCATCCGTGGTGATGGGTTTGCTTTATGGAGTATATGCAGGATACAAAGGCAAAAAAACAGATGAGACCATGATGAGGTTTAATGATGTAATTTACGCATTGCCAGCACTGCCATTTTTAATCATTCTATCAGTGACAATTAGTAATAGTATTTTTGTCATGGTAGGTTTTTTAACGATTTTCGGATGGGTAGGAATTGCCAAAGTTGCCAGAAGTATGTCACTCCAAATCAAAACTCGAGGCTATGTAGATGCAGCAAACATGATGGGTCAAAAAGATTCCAAAATCATCTTAAAACATATTGTTCCACAATTATTGCCATATGCATTTGCAAGCATTGCAATTTCAGTTCCAGCCGCAATTACAACTGAAGCAGGATTGAGTTTTCTAGGGTTAGGAGATCCATCTTTTCCGACATGGGGACAGATTTTACATGATGCCAATACGTTTGGGGCAGCATCTAGAGGAATGTGGTGGTGGATTATGCCCCCAGGAATAATGATTGCAATTACAGGATTAGCTTTTGTATTTATTGGGAATGCACTTGACGCAATAGTAAATCCAAAATTGAAAAGATAATAAAGTTAGAGATTGAATTTTCGAATTAATTCAATAGCACCATCATTTAGTTTAATTGAATAACATGCAGAATTCTCATTATTAATTGCGGCCAAATTGTTGGCAAATACTTTTTTGCTGTGACCGCCATAAGATGCCTTATCTGATTCATCAAAACAAATAGACATTTGTTTCATGTTTTGATTATTTTTTAGAAGAAATGTAATAAACTTTTGATAATTATCAGTATCAAACCAGTCTATGTTTTTTTCTTCACTTATTCCAATCCAAATTTCAATAGAGTTCTGATATAGAACCTTTTTTCTTAATTCTTCTAATGCCATCCTTAATCAACTAAAAGTCTGCTCTTTGCATTTTAGAACCACATCGCGGACAGGTGCCGCCTTTGTGTTTGTTATTACAAACAAGGCAAACATATCTAACTCCACCAGATCCACCCTGTGAACCCATACCAAAGAATCCACCACTACCAGTTCCTGAATCTCCACCATAATTACCAGTATTACTCATTTGTCTTCGTCTCATAATCATAGGCAATAAAATGAAAATTGCCATTACTGCACCTATGCTGATATACCATGGAACACCAAGATATCCAAGACCAATTTGTAACCCAATACTAAACACCAAAGAAGCACCTAGGAAAATATAATATCGTTTAAGCTGAGGATTCAATTCAATAAAAGTATCTTTAAAACGGATATAAAGTTTCTTCAGTTTTCTTCAGGCTGGTCAGCAGATTTGTTGTAAAATTATTCAATAGAAAGTGGAATTGTATTTCCATTACTATCCCATGCAAAAATGGAATCATCATCATATGGAGATTTGACAATCATCGAAACCAAACCAAAGAAATTATGCAAATCAGTTACAGAAGGTTCTGCAGAACCACTTGGATGAGAATGTACAATTCCTACATAACTCATATCAAAAGGTAAAAAGGAATGTGGAAATCCTGCAAAAGTAGGTCCCGTTTCACTAAATGGGGGAATTACTAATCCATCGATTTTGATTTCACCATTTTTTGATTTTCCTTTTAAAATTAAAATTCCTTCATTGGGATGTTTCATTTGACAAAAGGACAGTATGCTATCAAGAACTTCTTTTTTCAATAAAACTTTACGTTCGTATTTTTTCTTGTTAAACAACATATCAAGTATTCAGTATAGAACTAATTTAATTTTAAGATATTAAAACAGTATATCGAGTATTAGAAAATTGTCTCAGTTTTTGTTCTATTTCAGAGACTAGTTCAGGGATTTTTGAATCAATTTCATTTATTTCACCTTGAAAAGTTTCAGATTTTAGTTGGGATTCATCCAATGCAGAGGTATTTTTGGCAAGTTCATTTTCTAAAGAAATCAATTCTTTAGGCATTAGAGAATTCAGATCATTTTGGATCTTTTGATATTTTTTATGGTATTCAGAAACCTGGTGTACATATCCATCCAATGACTCTTCTGTTTCAGTTATCTGAGAAAATGTTTTCTCAGTATCTTTTACAGAGATAGAACCCGATGAAACTCCTTTACGGACATTTTCAAGTATAGTAATAATAGAATCCCTATTTGCATTAGTCATAACATCAAAGGGCTCAGAGACCAAATTTGATAAAATACTTTTTTGATCCTTGTCCAATGATGAAGCATATTCATATCTACTTAGAGGTCGAGAGATTTTTGTAAATTGTGTGTTAATTTGATTTTTAATTTTTGATTTTTCATTTGCATGGGTATCTAAAGTATTTTTTAAATTCTGATATTGGTTATAATTGTCAGATGATTTTATTTCATCAATACTATTTTGAATGGATGTTATTTTTTCATTTAGTTTAATTGTATTTTTTGTTATATCATCAATTTTTTGAGATTGTTCTTTACGTAACTTTGTAAGATTTTTAATTTGTTTTATGATATCAAGTGTTTCTTGAGAAAGAGACTTTGTAGAATCGTAATTTTTCAATAAATCATTAATTTCAGAGTGATTAGAATTCATCACTGCAAGATTTTCTTTTAGTTGCGATGCATATTTTTTGGCAAAAATATGAATTACTCTAGTTTGGCGTCCCAACACATCACCTACTTTTTTAAGAATAAGATTCAATACAGAATTTAATTTTTCAGCATCCTCAAAAGAAGATATTTTCGGTAATGAAACAACATCTTTTTTGATCATATCAATAACTTGTTTTTTACCTCTGACTACAATGATTGCCAAATGTTTGTCTACATCATCCATATTGAGATTATCTTTTTCAAGGACATTACCAATTTTCATCAATTCTTCAATGAGAGGAACCGTTTTGTTTCTCAAGTTATTTATTTCAGACAAGGTTTGAGATTTTCTCAAATTAGTAAGATCATCTATAATTTTGGGAACATCTGCAAGTGAAATTTCCTTATTTTGCGGTATTTCTTCAATAGATGTATCTACTTGTTTCTTTTTTCCCCATCCAAAGACCATTTGATATTATTCTCCTCAGGGGATTAAAAATGGTTGTTCAGCTAAAATTTAAAATTATGTAATATCGGGATAGAGACATGGTGAAAAAGGCACATCATACTGGAACTGTTAAAAAAACAATCAAGATCAAAGCATCAAAAGACAAGGTTTGGAGAAAAATTAGCAATATTGCAGGATTGCCTACATGGGTAGTAGACGTTAAAAAAACAGTGTACTTATCAAAAAAGAAAACAGATGTAGGTGCTATCAGATTAATCACATTTGAAGACGGAAACAAAATTGAAGAGCATGTTGTTGCATGGAAAAAAGGCGAGTATTTCACATATATCGCAACTGAAGGATTACCATTAAGAGCATATGTTGCAACAATTTCAATTAAACCAAAATCTAAAAATCTAGTAGAGTTGACATGGCAATCATATCTCAATAGTGAGAAAATGTCTGAAAAAGAATTTTTAGACTTCATAGTGTTTTTGGCAGCATTTTATGAAGCATCACTTGAAAATCTTAAAGCATTACTTGAAAAATAACACTAGTAAATTTTAAGGTCAAAATGTAAATACGATAAATCAGAGAAAAAAATTATGAGTGACATGAGATTCATCATTGCAGGCATCATTCTAATCTTTGTAGGATTTCTTATCCTAGGTGTATTTGGAAATAATTTTCAAGCTGCAACTCTAGAATCAAATCAATTTGGAACATGTTACGAATATTCTGATGATTCCCCTCCAGTTGAAATCAATTGCTCATACAAGATATTTGATCAGACAGTATTCTTTGGTCTAGTTTTAGGATTCATTGCAGCTGGAATCATCTCTCTAATTAAAGGAGTTAAAGGAGATTGGGATAACAGAGTTAAACCTGAAGATATTGTAGGACCTGGGAATAATAAAAATGACAGTCCCAATAATTCAGACAAGGATTAATTCTGTTTTTTAGACTTTAATTTCTCTAATTTTTCATCTTCCATTTTTTGGAAATATACTTCTTCATATGGCATTTTTTCTCTATTCTATATTACAAAATTTACATTTAAGCTTGAAGAATGATTTGTACTTGTTCAGTCCAAAATAGGTCTAAATTTTAGGATTCAGACTCTATGATGTTTTTCATTGAATTAAACATCTCACCGAGTTCTTCCATTCTTTGATCAAATTGAACATCAGTTATTTCATCAGGTTTGTTCAAAGTAATTATAACCTCAGAAACATCACCATTTGAAACAACTCTCATAGGAACATCCCATTTAGATTCTTCATCAATGTATTGATGGTCTAAAATTCCAAGAGATTTATTTTCAGCAAATTTTAGCATTGATTTTCCATGAGGTCCAGTAAATAACCACCAACCAGAATCGTTGATTTTTGCATCAGGCATCATTTTTGGAGGCATCTTCAAAATAGCATCAAACGCATCGCCTGTTTTCTTCGCCACAGAAATTGTAATAGTTCTCGATCTGCCCATGACATGAATTTCAAATAATGATTAAAAAAGATATAGTAGTAATCATTAGGTATAATTCTACTATTTGTTCAAAAACTCTTTGATTTTTTTGAGATTAGCAACATTGGATTCATGAAACATCACCATGGATTCAGATAAAGAATTAGGCAATACCGATTTGAGATTATCAACTAATTCATCACCACTAGAAATCATATTATCAATCAATTTGTCGATTTCGTTTTTCTCATCAACCATTAGAACTACTATGGGTCTATTCTTAATTATCTTTTTTTATCAGAGTAGAAGTAGCACGTACGTTTTTTAGCTTTTGAATATTCCATGAAACAATTTCTCTTATTTTTTCAAAATTTTCTGCTTGCAATTTTACCATCATATCATGAGTACCAATGGTTTCAAAAACATCAACTACCTGTTCAAGTTCTTTGAGTTGTTCAATAATTGCCTCTTCAGCACCAAGTTCACAATTTAGCATTACATATGCATCAGTCATGAAATAAACAATAAACTATGATTATTTAAAGCTGGAGAATTTCAAGTGGATATTACCACTTTACATGAACTAAATCTTTTAGGTTTCTTCTAGGTTTAGCAAACTTTGTTTGTTCAGGATACCCTATGCAAAGGACAGATGAGGGGACCAAATCAGTTTCGATAGCATCCATTACTTTTTGTTCATCAAACATTCCAATCCAAATAGAACTTAATCCTAAAGCTTGAGCAGCTAGTTGCGAATATCCTGCAGCAAGAGTTGCATCCTGAATGGCAAATTTTTTCAAAATATCATCAGGGAAATCAAACTTTACTCTAGAAGGATTTTTGCAGAAAACCAACACAACAGGGGCATCAACATATGGTTGTTTATTACAAGCCTCAACTAGGAGTTTTTTTATTTTTGGACTTTTGATATAAAATACTTCAAACCCTTGAAAATTTCCTGCTGTTGGAGCAGTATCTGCAGCTGCAATTATTTTATCAACCTTGGTAGTTTCAACTGGTTTGTCAGAGAATTTTCGAGTAGAACGCCTCTTTGCCATTACTGCAAACAAATCAGTGTCGACAACTTCAGTAGGCCCAGAAGTTAAAATAAAATCAAGTAATTGATTTCGGATATTTGGATTATCAGAAACAGGGATATCATCAGGTTCATAACCTAAAGGAAAAATTTTTTCTGGTTGTTTTTCTGAACCCATAAGATACTTGTAAAAATATCATATTAAAGAATTATAAAAATTTCAAATAGTAGAAATTAATCATTCTGCTTCAAATTTATCACAGCCAGATGTACATGGTTTGTTCATGACACCCTCACATGCACCCAAATCATTATGCATTATTCGATGATGACCACAAATTTTACATTTTTCCCGAAAATGAGAAATCAATTCAGCATTAGAAAGATCAGAATCTTGAATTTTTGATTCAATCTCAGATGTCATGATAATTTTGAGCAATCATGTTAGTTTAAACATTTTGAATAAATTATAAAATAAAAGATCAAAAATGACGATGTAGAAATTCGAACCTCAATGTGAATTCAATTCAGGTTGAGTCAGACGTTATTTTGGAGATAAAGTCTAGATGCCTTTTAAGACATTCTTTTTTACTTTAATTCCTTCTCCTAGCACAAGATTCACAACTTGAGAAAAGGATATGGATTCATTGGTGTTTAGAATTAGACTGGATTGAATGGCTCTAAGACTTTTGGATATATCTCCATCCATGCTTACAGTTACTCGAACAAAGTTTGAATCGTTTTTTCTTGCTAACTCATCAGAATAATAGGTATCACATTTTTTAGAACAAAAAATGGCATTTTTTGCAAGGGAAATTTTTCCACAGTATTTACATTTCATGATATTAAACAAACATGTATTAATTCTCTATATATCTCATTTTTTCTTATTTTAGATTTAATGTTGTAACATATTTCTAGAGATCATACCAATTTTTAGAATAACATTCAAAATGTGAAATTATTTGTACTGGTAGTTTCCCAATCAATCTATGAAAGGAGATTTACCCGCTGAATGTCTAGATTGTGGGGAACAATGTACGTATTCTAAAAAACTAGGTCAAACTCATTCAGATTATTTGAAAAAACATCGATGTCCAAAATGTGGAGCATTTGCATTAAAAACTAAAAGTTTAGAAATTTAATTCTGTAGAAAGCAAGTTATGGGATCGGAGAATCAATAATTCCATTCGCTACAAAAATCATCAATAGAACTGGAATTCCAGTACCTAATAAAATTCCAGTTAAAACTAAACGATCTCTTTTATCCATAGTATATCAAAAATTAGTTTTATTGTTTCTATTATACCTTCATGTAATTCATTATAATTTCAAAATATGAAATCAATATGTTGAGAGCGCCGAGAGAGTGAACAGTACAGAAAGTTTGACGCCCTAATTGAAGATTCAAATTCACGGGGATTCAGCTAGATTAGCGTGAAATAAAAAATAAAAAAATTAAAAAGTTCTAGAAAACTAGTTGCGAGGTGGCACTAATAGTAGATTGCCCAGATATTAGATTGGTTTGAGACAATGCACCTTCAGCAAAACCTGATACATCATATGTAATACCAAAGTCTCCTGCAATTCTATATTTTCCAACTAGAACATCTTTAACAGGATCATACTTCACAATGATTTGACCAGTTTCAAGATCACCAATTTTGATTTTTCCAGTTTCACCTGCAGGATATGTATAACTTACAGGTGTGGATGTTTGACCTGAAGCCGTAATCTCCCATGTGAAATTGATATCTTCATCGATAGAAGGCATGTTATTGACTCTAACTGTAGATATCACAATTGTTTCTTGATTAACTCGTTTTATCTTAGCATCAAATACAGGTACTTGTGTACCTTGTGCAATAACCATTTGGTCTGCAAAAGTACTTCCTAATAGTACACTTGCCAAGCTAATTGCAACAAATGAAAAGATAGTTTGGGTTTTGTTCATTGGTTGAATGAACTTCATATTATAAATAAAGATTATTCTTTGTCAAAGAGTAATATTACAAATTCATTCTATAGTTTTAGAATTAGTCTAGTGATAATATTTAGAATCTTGACATATTCTTGAGATAGATTAGAATTTAAAATATGATATTATTATGTTAAGCGCGCCGAGAGAGGGATTCGAACCCCCGCACGCTTGCGCGTAGCCGTTTTCGAGACGGCCGCCGTACTACTTGGCTATCTCGGCATCTATTCTCAGAATAACTCCATAATAAAGCAAATCAGAAAAAACAGTAAAGATCAAAGATGATCAATATCAAATAATTCATCATTGAATTTCTTTTTGATTTGATCCTTTGTGCTATTCCATTTTTCGTCACTAACAGTGTTTGAAAAAATAGAACGAAACCCATCAAAAGCAACATCATCTAAAATAGAAACAATTTCTTGTTTTTCTAATTCATCAAATGGGAAATATGAAATAATTTTAGAAATAGTTTTATCAGGATCATATTTTATTTCAAAAATTTTGTCTTTCAAATGTAAAGGCAAGTCAACTGGCAATAATCATCATTAGATTATCTGTATATTAAAATCGATTTCAAAAATCACAATAAAACATCGATCAGAGATAAAAGATAAACACAAAATACCTCATAGACACAAGAAATTCTATGGGATTAAACCTAAAGGATTTGGTAATAAGGGAGAAAACAACCCTAGAGGCATTTTCAAATAGAGTAGTTGCAATTGATGCATACAATGCAATTTACCAATTCTTGGCAAGTATTAGAGGGCCAGACGGATTACAATTAACGGATTCTGAAGGAAGAATTACCAGTCATCTAAGCGGATTATTATACAGAAATGTAAATTTTCTGTCATTAGGGATTCAACCAGTGTATGTTTTTGATGGAAAACCACCATCACTAAAAACTGCAGAAATTGAGCGTAGAAAACAAATCAAAAGAGACGCCACTGTAAAATATGAAAAAGCAGTTGCAGAAGGAAATATGGAAGATGCAAGAAAATTTGCACAGCAAACAACTAGTATGCGAGATGGAATGGTAAAAGAATCAAAAGAATTTCTCACATATTTTGGCATTCCATATATTGAAGCACCATCAGAAGGAGAAGCAACTGCAGCACATCTAACAAACACAGGACAAGCATATGCATCAGCTAGTCAAGACTATGACTCCATATTATGTGGAGCAAAAAGACTAGTAAGAAATTTTACAAGTAGTGGAAGAAGGAAAATTCCAAACAGAAATACATACATCGATGTATTGCCAGAAATTATTGAAACCCAGAAAACACTTGAATCAATTGGATTAACCAGAGAAGAATTAATTGATGTAGGAATTTTAATTGGTACTGATTTTAATCCAAATGGATTTGAGAGAGTCGGTCCAAAGACTGCAATGAAGTTAATCAAACAACATTCAAGATTGGAAGATATCCCACAAATTCAAGAACAGTTATCAGAAATTGATTTTCAACAAATACGAAAAATATTCCTAAATCCTGAAGTTGCAGATGTAGATGAAATTGTGTTTAATGAAGTAGATTATGAAGGAGTCATGAAATATCTTAAAGAAAGGAGTTTCTCTGAAGATAGAATCCAATCTACTTTAAACAGATTGAAAAAAGCATTGGAGAAAAAGAGTCAAAATCTCGATCAATGGTTCTAAGATTTCAATTTAATAACTAGTCAATCTAATTTTAAAAAATGCCTCAAACAGAAGCTAGGAAAACTCTGAAAGACGCCCCAATTATGTGGAGAAGAATCAATTCCATAGGCATGATTTTGGACTGTAATTCGACATATGCGGCAAATCTAGGCTATGCAAAGTCAGAAATTCTCGGAAAACCAATCTTCGAACACGTACCAAAAGACTCTTGGGGCGACATGAATAATTCACTAAAAATATGGTTTGAGACAGGCAAAGTGACAGATAGAAAAATAACATTCAAAAAACAAAATGGCGATACTTTTTCAGGATTATTACAAGCAACCAGTCTATATGATGAAAATAAAAATCTGCTAGGAAGCAATACCGTAATTTTTGATTTGGCACAAATGTCAGATGAAAAAATAAAAGAGTATGAAGAATTTTTTAAAGAATCAATTAAGAGATTAGATGAAATTAAAGAAAAAGAATATGATCAATTTGATGAAAATTCAAAATCAGAATATGACGGACTAAAAGAAATGTTTGAAATGTTATCTAAAATTAAATTAGATGATTTAAAAAAATAATTATCTAGAATTTTCTTTAATTGATTTTTGCAATTCATCAAAAACTTGTTGAACTTCAGTTACTGCAGCACCATCTTCCAATGTACTGACATCACCTATTTTCTCATTATTTCCAATTGCTTTTAACAATCTTCTCATTATTTTTCCACTACGGGTTTTTGGTAATTTAGAAACAAAATAGATTTGTTTTGGAGTTGCAATTGCACCAATATCAGTTCTAATTTTATTAGACAATTCTTTTTCTAAAATACTAGTATCATTTGAAATACCTTGTTTTAAAACAACAAATGCAATAATCACCTCACCTTTAACTTCATCAGGAATACCACATGCTGCAGATTCTGCAATACTTGGATGTGAAACCATGCAACTTTCAAGTTCAGCAGTGCCAATTCTATGACCTGCAACTTTTAGAACATCATCTGCACGACCTAGCAACCAAATATAGTCATCATCATCTTTTAAAGCATAATCACCAGGATAGTAGCAATTTTCATATTTTGACCAGTAAACTGTTTTATATTTTTCATCATCACCCCACAATGTCAAAAGCATCCCAGGCCAAGGGTTTTTGATTACAAGATATCCTTTGGTATTTGCAGGTACATCACCCCCATTTTCATCAACTACAGTGATATTTACGCCTGGAATTGGCAGAGTTCCAGATCCAGGCTTTAGGGGAATAGTCTCCAATCCAGGTAAAGAAGAAATTAACATTCCACCAGTTTCAGTTTGCCACCAAGTATCAATAATTGGACATTTTTCTTTCCCTATAGTTTTGAAATACCATTTCCAAACTTCAGGGTTTATCGGCTCCCCAACGGTTCCAAGTAATCTTAATTGAGATAAATCAAAAGAATTTGGAATATCATCTCCAAATTTCATAAACATTCTCAAAGCAGTAGGAGTTGTGTAAAAAATTGTAACGTTATATTTTTGTAAAATTTCCCACATTCTAGATGGTTCAGGAAAATCAGGTGCGCCTTCATACATCACTTGTGTTGCACCATGAAGGAATGGAGCATAAACAACATAGCTATGTCCAGTTACCCAACCAATATCAGCAGTACAAAAAAATACATCTGAATCTTTAATGTCAAATGCCCATTTGAATGTCGAGTACAAATGTGTCAAGTATCCTCCAGTACCATGCAACACGCCTTTGGGTTTTCCTGTAGTTCCAGAAGTATACAAAATGTAAAGAGGATGATCACTAGGTAATTCTTCAGCAGGACAAGAAGATGAAGCACTATCAATTAATTCTGTCCAGAGTTGATCTTTAGATGACATTGAAATTTTATTTTTTGTTCTCTCTAGTACTATTACATGTTCAACAAAATCTAATTCACTTATTGCTTCATCAATTACATCCTTTAGTGGAACGATTTTCCCCCGTCTATACCCACCATCAGCAGTTATGATTACTTTGGAATTTGAGTCAGCCACTCTATCTTTAATGGATGTTGCACTAAACCCGGAAAAAATTACAGTGTGGGCGGCACCAATTCTAGCACATGCCAACATTGCAATGGGTAGCTCTGGAACCATCGGAAGATAAATTGTAACTCTATCTCCTTTTTTAACACCAAGTGATTTGAGAACATTTGCAAATTTTTGTACCTGAGTAAACATTTGTCCATATGTGAGGTTTCTTGATTCGCCATTTTCCCCCTCCCATAGAATTGCAGATTTATCAGATTTTGCGGCCTGATGAATATCCAGTGTATTATACGAGGCATTAATCGTGCCTCCAACGAACCATTTAGCAAAAGGAGGCCTCCAATCTAGAGTTTTTTCCCACGGAGAGAACCACGACAAATTCTTTGCCTGCTCATCCCAAAACGATACAAAGTCAGCATCAGCTTTTTTTCTTAATGCATCATCATTATTTCCAAGACCTATATGAAAAATTTCAGACATCAAAAAGTGTATGAACTTAGATCTTTCTAAGTGTTGAAAAATAATATAAAAAAATTATTGTGCTTCCATTCTTGCAAGCCAATCGTTATCATTGTCGTCTTTTGAAGTTTCTGCTGTCACCTGTTGGGGTGGTTCTGGAAATGCAAATGCTACCTCAGATTCTGTTGGAGGTTCTGGTATAGGGGTACTAGGTGCCTCAATTAGTTCTGAAGGTGTTGTTGATTCGACTGGTACTTCTGGAAGTATTGTCTGAACAATTTGTTGTTCTTGTTCAGTAGTCTCCAGATATGAACGGGCTGATTCTTGGATGTCTGGTGTTGGAGGGGCAGTTATCTGTTGCACTTCCAATTCAAGGTCTGCAATTCTACTCTTTACATTTGCGATTTCTGCTGTTTCGTGAGTTACATGCTCAATTACCTCAGTTGTGCATGATTTCACAGTCTCAAATGTTGCATCAGAGATTTCGTTGCTCTTAAATTGTACTTTTGCATCAAACGATAACATTTTTGCAGACTTCATTTGATCATCTAACTCTGTCAATCTTGCCTCAAGTATTGCTTTGATTTCACGTTCTGTTTCATCTAATGATACAAGTTTTGACTTGTATTTTTCATGAATTATTTCTGCATCTGTTTTCATGTCATCATTTTCAGAAACTATATCAATCAATGCTTTCAATCGACGTAGAGTTAATTGTTTTTCTCGAATGAGTCTTTGTGAGTCAAGTCTCCATTTTGGAATAAATATAACAACTTCACCTTGAACGACTAGTTGCTCATATTGGATTTGCTGTAATCCTTGTGAACCGCAGTCGATTCCGACGGATTGAATACTTCCGTCAAAGTCAGTTATTGTTCCTACGACTTTACCCATGAATGTTCCGTACATGTCTTTGACATTTTTACCGATAATTTCGATATCGTCGTTTGTCATGTGTGATACTTTAGAGATTTGTATAACCGGCAAAGTGTAAGAAATATTTTTAGTTTTAGTAAGATTAAATTCACCAACTCAACATCGCCTGAGATTTAGCAATTTTAAAATTTAGAGACAATTTAGTAGGCTCATGATTCAAAAAGAAGAACTTGAGCAAATTTTGAATTTTGTCGCAAGCAGATGGACTGAAGCTACAAAGGATCCAAATAACAAAGCAATGGAGACCTTGCCAAACGATTTCTGGATGAACTCAATTGGAGGGAAAACAGCCAAGAAAGGATTCTGGGTTACAACACTGCTATACACTGAAAACGAAGAAGATGCAGAAGGATTCAAGCAAGTGTTATTGAGATGGCAAGCAAAAGGTCAAGACAAAAACAGAGACAAGGGACCCGATCTAATTCAAATTGGAAAAAAGAAATAGACTATTAATAATTGTGAAACAGCATATCCATATTGTCTGAATTCTCAATTAAAGAAAAAAATATTCTATCAGATCACTTTTCAAACACTGAAGGCAACGTCTTTGCAATAATTACTCCACGACAAGTTGATCGTGGTGCATTGATGTCAAGATATAGTAGAACAGACAAAAGCATGAGACGAATTTTTCTTGATGAATTTTTACAAAACAAAACTAGAGGTGAGGAATTTTACAATCGAGTTCTCTTAGAGTATGGCGATGATTCAGTTGCAGAGTTAGGAGAAGCACAAATTGCAATTGAAGGATTATCAAACATTGCAGTGAAAAAAATTGAAGACAGAAGAATAGGATTATCATATTTAGAAAAATCATCAAGATATGTGGCATGGAACAAAAAAGAAAACGGAAAGTACAGATTTTACAGAGACCCTGAAATAATGAAATCTCGTTTTGCAGATATGTATGAGGAGAGTTGTAATTTTTCATTTGATGTTTATTCAAAAAATATTGAACCAATGATAAATTATGTTAGAGAAAAATATCCAATTGAAAAATATAGTTTCAAAGATTCTAAAGATGGAAAAGAAAAATTATTTACCAAATTAAAAAATGAATCAGATATAAAATCTGCAAACATGATCTATAGAGGTTCCACTAAAGCCAAAGCTCTTGATATTCTCAGAGGATTATTACCAGCATCAACTTTGACCAATGTTGGAATTACTGGAAACGGAAGAGCATTTGAATATCTACTTACTGTTTTAGGTGCATCTGAACTAAAAGAAGAACAAGATTTAGCCTCAAAAATCAAAAAAGAGCTTGACACCACAATAAAGTCATTTGTGAGACGAGCAGATGACAAATATGGAAAAGCATTCCAAAAATATCTCAGAGATATAAAAAACAAATCCAAAATAATTACATCTAGAGAAATAAAACCAAACCCAAAGAAAGGCACCGTTACCAAACTAGTATACTATGAATCAGAGAAAAATTCTATAGACACAATAATTACAAGCATCATGTATGAGCAATCACCTAGCACATCATACCAAGACATACTAAAACAAGTAAAAAAAATATCAAAAGATAAAAAAATTAAAATCATCAATGAATTTACAAAAATTCGTACAAACAGACGTCATAGACCATCAAGGGCCTTTGAAAATATCTATTATACTTTTGATTTATGTAATAATTTTGGAATGTTTAGAGATTTTCACAGACATAGAGCACTTACACTTGAAAGACAATTACTAACAACAGATCATGGATACAGCATTCCAAACGAAATTAAAGTTTTAGGAATTGAAAATGATTTCAAAGACTGTATGAATAAAACAAAAGAAATATTTGATAAAATCAGAATTAAACTTCCAGAACAAGGACAGTATGTTGTAAACTTTGGATACAACTATCCATATTTCATGAAAATGAATCTAAGAGAAGCATGTCATTTAATTGAATTACGAACAGTTCCACAAGGACATGTAGATTATAGAAGAGTCGCACAACAAATGTTCAAACAAATTAACAAAGTTCATCCAAATCTCAGTAAAATAATGAAGTATGTAGACATGAAAGAATATGATTTGGAAAGATTTGAATCTGAAAAAAGAACAGAAGAAAAGCGAAAGAAATTAAAAAAATAGAAAAATATACTAATATCAGAATAATTAAAAAATATCATGACAGAAAAAATTGTGAAAAAGCCTGAAGAATGGAAAAAGCAGCTAACCCCAGATCAATATGAAATTTGTATTAACCATGGAACAGAACCACCATTTACTGGAAAATATAACAATACCAAACTAGAAGGGACTTTCAAATGCACGTGTTGTGGTGAAGAACTATTCTCATCTGATGCAAAATTTGATTCAGGGTCAGGATGGCCAAGTTTCTGGAAACCAATCTCTGAAGAAAAGATAGAATACATTTCAGATAACGCATATGGAATGGTTCGTACTGAAGTTAATTGCAACAAATGTGGCGCACATTTAGGTCACGTATTTGACGACGGTCCTCAGCCTACAAATCAAAGATATTGTATCAATTCAATTTCATTACAACATGAAAAAGATGAAGATATGCAATAGTCATCAATTAACAAAGGCATGTTAATTGTGAAAGATTATTCAAAAATTATTAATAAAACACAATTAAGGATAATAAAATCAAGAAGAATATTATGAACCACAAAAACGAAACAAAAGGGAAAGAAATGATTTGAGAATCATATTATGCGGTTTTGGGGTTGTAGGTCAAAGCTTGGTAAAATTATTTGAATCAAGAGCAGATGATCTATATGCAAAATATGGATTAAAGCCAAGAGTTGTAGGAGTTTTTGATAGTAAAGGAAGTGCAGTAGACCCATCAGGATTAAATTTCAATAAACTAATTGAGGCAAAGAAAAAGTTTGGGACGGTAAAAAATTATTCAGATTCTAAAAATTTAATGTCCGGAATTGACATGTTAAAAAATGTAGATGCAGATGTGTTAATTGAAACTACAGCAAGTAACTACAAAGATGCAGAGCCGGGAATGACTCACATCACTACTGCCATGAAAAAAGGCATGCATGTGATATCGGTAAATAAAGGACCACTAGCGCTAGCATTCCCATCACTGTTAGAACTTGCAACATACAATCAGGTAATGTTCAAATTCAGCGGTACAGTTGGAGGTGGAACCCCAATCCTAGATTATGCAAAAAATAGCCTTAGCGGTGAAAGAATTACATCGTTTGCAGGAATTCTTAATGGAACTACAAATTACATTTTAACAAATATGGGAACAGGGGTAACTTATGAAGAAGCTCTCAAAGATGCAAAAGACAAAGGGTATGTAGAAGCAGACGAGACATTAGATTTAGATGGATTAGATGCTGCAGCAAAACTAGTCATCCTTGCTAACTGGATTATGGGAATGAAAGTAACACTTCCAGACATCAACTGTACAGGAATTAGAAAAGTCACAGTTGAAGATATCAAAAAGGCTGCCAAAAATAATTGTGCAATTAAACTAATCGCATCTTGCAACAAAGAACTTGTTGTAGGACCAAAAGAAGTATCAAATGACGATCCTCTATGTGTGAATGGAACATTAAACGCAATCGCTTTTACATCTGAGCATTCAGGCACCCAGACAATTATCGGTAAAGGTGCAGGAGGCATGGAAACAGCCAGTTCAATTCTCAGAGACTTGTTAGACATCAGACAAGAGATTGCAAGAGATTGAAGTCTAATTTAATTTCTAAAAGTGAAACTAGTACACTGCTAAAGACAGTTTCAGAAAAATGGGGAATGGAATTTCCTAAAATGAAAAATGTCAAAGTTCATCAAATTTTAGATGATGCACAAATTATTACAGGAGATGGATTAAAAATTCTCAAAGTCGATGAAGATTATTTACCATTTTTATCTGAAATTGAAATGTTAGAAAAATTTCCAACAGTTACAGTAGACATGGGAGCAGTGAAGTTCATGTGTAAGGGAGCAAATTTGATGAGACCAGGAATTAAAAAATTCACAGAGTTTGAAAAAGATAAGATAGTATGTATTGTTGAGGAATCTCAACACAAGTTTTTAGCAGTTGGAAAGTCACTGGTAAGTAGTTCAGAATTAGAAACCATGGAAAAAGGAGAGGTGATAAAAAATATGCATTATGTCTCAGACAGATTCTGGGAAACGGGAAAAACTATTTACGATTAAAACTAATTTTTAAAATAAATTTTTTATTTAATATCTTCTGTAAATTCTTCAGTACCATCTTTAGTGATCACTAGGATATCTAATCCATCACCACTAGCAGAATCTCTAAGGGCTGCTGAACGCACGGCATGTTTTGCTAATTCTACTGCTTCATCTCTACTCATGTTTGGTTTGAATTGAGGATCCAAAACACCTAATGCCATTTCTGCACCAGTTCCTACTGCTGCATAATCATCAGGAAGTACTGAACCTAACGGGTCTAAGGTATACATGATTGGTTTGTCGACTACGCCACCAACAATTACCTGAGTTAACAATGGGAAGTATCTTCTTTCATACATCATATTTGACATCATTTTGGCTACTGTATTTGGTGGAACGTCTCTTTTAAGTTCCATTTTTCTAATTTTAGCTAAAGCAGCAATTTGCAAAGATAGAATTTGCATGTCAGCTACAAGGCCAGCACAGGTTGCACCAACTTTGTTAGTAATAGGGAATGTTTTCTTTGTGGATTTACTTACCAAAAAGTTTCCAAATGCGATCCTTTTCTCACTTGCAAGAACAATACCGCCATCAAAAGTAATCCCAACAGCAGTTGCTCCTGGCATATACATTGACATATTTCAAATAATTTTGCCGCATAATAAAGGGCTTTCTACATTTAACGTATAATTTGTGGGCAAAATAATTATAGTGAAAGTTCAAGGTAGTCTCATGACCTCTGCTGAAATTCGAGAGAAGATTCTAAACGATTTAGTGTTCATGGGGTTAAGATCTGCAATCGGTGTGATCTTTATTCTTCATGGAATCTCAAAGTTCAGTCCAGGATTTGCAGAGAATTTGCCAAACATGGGATTGCCTGTAGAAATGCAAATCCCAATTGCATTAGCAGAACTAGTTCCAGGAATTTTACTAATCATTGGAGTTCTAAGTAGACTATCTGCATCATTAATTTCAATTATTATGCTTGGTGCAATTTTCATGGTCAAAGGAGCATCAAGCATTACGGGTAAAGGAGGAGTAGAATTGGATTTAATTTTACTTGCAGTAGCACTTGTAATTATGATAGTAGGTCCAGGTAGAATATCACTTGCCCAAGCTATCAAAAAAATACCCAGATGTCTACACTAGGAATTTCCAAAATTATTCATTATCTCACACATACATTTTGTAGTTTTCTTTAACAAATCAATTCTTGCAAATTCGTTTGGTGAATGAATTCTTGAAAACATGTATGTGCTTCCTATAGATATGCAAGGAGCATTTAGAATTTCAACAAATGGATGCATCGGACCAGTACCGGCATTTGAAACGTTAAGAATTGACTTTCCAAACGACTTGTCTGCAGCATCTTTAACTTGGGATACAAATGGATGTGAAGAGTCAGTTCTAGCAGCTGCCTCACCATGGTAAACTTTGATGCCAACATCTGAAAATCCTTTTGATTTCAAGTGGTTTTTTAATCGTAAAACTTGTTTTTTAGGATCCATCTTAGGGATTAATCTAAAGTCAATCTTCACAAGGGCACTACCAGGAAGAACAGTTTTTGCACCATCACCAATGTATCCTGAAACAAAACCTGCAATGTTACAAGTTGCCCCTCCAACTAGAGCCTTTTTTGCATCCATTCCTTTTTTGTTTCCCACAAATGACTTTATTCCAAATTCTTTTTTAAATACACTTTCATCAAAAGGCTCCTCTCGAATTATTTTCAAATCGTTTTTTGAAAAAGAAGATACTTCATCATACCATCCTTTGATGAGGACTTTGCCATCAGAGTTCCTCAGAGTATTTACAACCTCGATTAATCGCCAAGCAGGATTTTTAATTAATACTGCCAAGCTTGAATGTGCATCTCGAACGGATTCTTTTACAGACAATTCAACAAAGAGTAATCCCTTCATTCCAAGTCCGATGATTGGTCTATTTTTTGCATCAACATATCCAAATTCCCAAATTACTCCATCGCATGAAAATTTCTTTTTGTATTTTTTCAGATATTCTTCAATATGTGCACTGCCAGTTTCCTCTTCACCTTCAATTACAAATTTTATGTTACAAGGTACATCACCGGTTGTTTTCAGACATGCCTCTACTGCTTTGATTCGAGTGATTAATTCTCCCTTGTCATCAGTTGCACCACGTCCAAAGATTTTGTTACCTTTTTTTGTACCACTAAATGGAGGATCATCCCATAAATCAAAAGGTTCTGCAGGCTGGACATCATAATGATTGTAAAACATGAGAGTTTTTTCGGGGTTTTGTTTTGATTTTATTTCACCATATACAATTGGTGCAACACCTTTCTTTAATCGTAAAATTTCTGATTTGACCCCAGATTTTTTTAGTAATTTTTGAACCAAAACTGCACATTCTTCAATCCCCTCATTTTTTGCAGAAACGCTTGGTTGACGAATTAGTAATTGTAAATCTGAGACAAGTTCATCCATATGAGAATCTACATGCTTTGCTGGAATCATTTTACTCACACAATTCTATCAAAAGGCTTCATTACAGATGGAATTTCATCTAAAAGATCCATCGATGTCATGTGTAATCCTAAGCGTTTTTGAGCAGATTTTCCTGCCAATCCATTAATGAATGTAGCAGCTGCTGCAGATTCCAAAGAATTTCTATTATTTGATAACAATCCTGCCACTAATCCAGATAAAACGTCACCAGTTCCACCAACGGTCATAGCAGGAGTTTTTTTCTCATTAAGATAAGTAGTAGTGCCATTAGATACAACATCAGTTGCACCTTTCAGTAAAACAGTAATTCCAAACTCTTTTGCTTTAGATTCTACAAGTTTGATTCTTTCATTTTTTGTGTTTGGTGGTACATCTCCAAACAATCTTTTGAATTCTCCTGCATGAGGAGTAACTACAACATTCTTGTTTGCCAGAAATGGTAAAACATCAGGGATTAATGCACTAGCATCTAGAGATAATCTAACATCCCTATCAAGTAATGACTTTACAAAATGCAACAATGAATTTTTTTCTTGAATTGCCAATCCCATTCCAATTGTTGCTGAATGTAAATTACGGGGTAAAGCGCCAATCAGTTTGTTTACTGCACCTAATGTAAGTTTTTGATCAACTAAAGGAATTACAATCAAATTTGGAGAAACTGCACGAGTTGGAGTAACGTTAACTTTAGGAACAGATGTGTAAACTAGATCAGTTCCGCATTTCAATGCAGCAAGTGAAGATAATATTGGCGCGCCATGGTAAATGTAACTTCCACCAACAACTAGAACAATTCCATTGTCACCTTTTCGGGATTTTGATTTTCTGGCAGGAATAAATTTCTTAACCATTGCAGCAGTCAGATTCTTCCTCACCATACCATACACTCTAAAAAATAGATGAATAAAACTTGTTTTAAAGTATCTAACAATGACTAGGCAGATTTTTTACTTGTCCTTTTTGGGGTTTTTCCACTAGTCTTTTTTGCCGGTTTTGTGATAGTTTTTTTAACAATTTTTGGAGCAGTTTTCTTTGAAGAGTCTGAAACTTTTGCTGCTTCTGCAGATCTTCGAGCCTCTCTACCAAAAAAGGCCTTTCTTGCAAAACAAAGATAAGTTGTATGTCCAATCCCCTGGAAAGAATGTCTGGTTTTTCCCTCTCTGGCCTCTATATTTCGGATGATATGTTCAGTTGATTCAATGTCAGTGAATTCATTTTCAACTAGTGCCATGGTTAATTTTTCTAATTGATTCATAGTAGGACAAATAGCAAACATAGTTCCACTACCCTTCAACATCTGTCTAACTTGAGGAATTACAACCCAAGGATCCCCTAAATCAATAATTGCCATATCCATTTCGTCTAAAGGCATTTTTTTAGCAGTTTTTAGATCAAGATTGTGTTGAGTTACATATTTTGAAACTCCTGCTTTTTTGATATTTTTCTCAGCAATTTTCATAAAATTTTCATCGACATCAAATGTGTATACATGACCACGAGGTTTTACAACACTAGCTACAAACGAAGTTAATGAGCCACTGCCTGTTCCAATCTCTAAGATTTTTTGTCCATCGCCAATCCCAGCTCTTGCAATAATGTATCCAATATCTTTAGGATACACAATTTGTGTACCATGTTGGATTTTCATTACATAATCATACATTGTTGGCTGCAAAAGATAGACGTACTTGTCCTTGTTTGTCATTAATCTAGAACCATATTCTTTGCCAATTGCATCAGAGTGTTTGATAATACCAATGTGAGTGTGGAAGGATTCTTTTTTAGAAATTTTGGTTAACCATTTTTTTGAATTATTGTAGAAGAATAATACTGGAGAATTATTCTTAATTTTAGCCATATATTTTGCCTCAAATTTTTAGATAAGAATCTACTGTTTGACGGACTAAACCAGGGTTTTTTGAATAATCTTGTGCCTATGTTATCTGAAATAACATACAGATGGTAATGTATGAAAATATGCAAATTTTGATTATGAAATTGGTTTGGATGGTGATGCCCTTACTCTTGTTGTTCAGTTTCATTCCTTCTTCATTTGCAGAACCGGAAAATTTGGAACAAATGATGAATTCTGAACAAATTAGTTCTATACAGAATTGTAAAATTGGAATTTATGAAGGACCTTTTTCAAACGGTAGATATTATCTGAATCTTATTCAAAAAAATGAAGACTCTTGCAATCTTGATGGGTTTTCAAAAATTAATGATATTCGTAGATCCTTTGATTGCCAGTTACCCTTTGATTATTTGATAACTTTTGAAGGTTGGAATGATAATGCCATGTGGCCAGAATTTCCAAAACTAGTTCCATTTGCAGATAATTGTCAAGTTTCTGAAAAAGATGAATCTTTATTTTCAAATTATGCTTTTTCTCAAATGAGTGATGAAGAATTAATTGATCTCTTTCAAGAAATTTTAAACATAAAAACAAGAGAAGATTTTTTCACAATATTCTCTTCTGATGTTGAAATTGAACATCTAGGTAGTGAAATGACTACAACATTATTACGAATTGAAGATAAATTAAGTCAGCGAGGTTGGGAACTTTCTTCATATGCAGCTATTCATGAGGATGGTTCAATGATCCCTTATCTGAATATTTTAGAACCTGAAGAATTTCATCGAAAGGTGTTTAGAAGTATCGACATGGAATTATTTTCTGTGGATGTGAAAGAATTGGTAAATGAATACAATGCATTAGTTGATAAATTTGATAAACAGGGAAGCAATCCGGAACTATTAGATATATCTCAAGAATTAATTGATGATATTAATTCTGATCTGTATCAATTTGAAAATATTGTAGTTGTATTACAATATCGCGGGTATGATGGAACGACTGATGTGGAGTTTATAGATGGTTTGCCTTTTGCCACTGTATCTTTTTTTGATAAATATTCTATTGAACCTTTATTCAAAAGACAAATTCCTCAAGGGGCTGTCAATATTTTTGGCACCATGGGATTATTCAAAGAATTAGACTCTGAAGGAATTCCTCTTTCTTATGAAGAACAAGTAATCATGTTAAATTCATCTTCTGCATTAATTGGCACGATATCTTCTTTTAATCACTCTACAGATCCTGATAATGAAATCTCTTTAGGAATGATTTTATCTGCAATAGGAGCATATCACCCGAGTGTGGATAATCTAAAAAGTTCAGAGTCTGAATTATTATCGTCAAAAGAAATCCCTAGTTTGAAAATTCAAGAAGAATCAGGCATAGCTCCATTAGACATTGTTTGTAGACAAGGTTTCCAAAAAATTTTCAAAGTAGATAAATCTCCAGCTTGTGTAAAACCATCAACAATTGAAAAATTAATTGCACGTGGTTGGGCTTACTAAACAGAATTGAATTATTAGTTAAAATCAATTATCCAACCTACTGTTTGACCACAGCAAATCATGTGGCTAAAGTGTGAATAGGTTTAGAATCCAATTCATTTCACGATTTATCTTTTAATGAGTAATTTTGATTTTTTTTCCAAAAATGCTTTTTATTGAATTTTGGACATTCACAAAATCTACAATTAATCCTATTTTCTACAAACTCATGACTGAATCTTGAATAGATTGTTTTTTTGATAGGTCCATGATGATGCCCGTTGAGAAAATGTCCACAAACACATTTGGACCCATAGGAATCTTCTGATTTTTCAAACATAGTATATCGATATTTTTATTCTCCCAACTAGCATATGATAAACAATCCATTAGTCAAACCCAATTATCCAACCTACTGTTTGACGGACTAAATCAGGGCTTTTTGAATAATCTTGTGCCTATGTTATCTGAAATAACATACAGATGGTAATGTATGAAAATCATAAGTGAATTATATGAAAAATGAACCTGTAGACATTAAGAAACAAACACAATATGTCTACATTCCAGGTCTGGATCTTTATGCTGCAAACAAAGTAGGAAAATTGACTCCATATGTTATGATTGTGCTTGGCATTGGACTCCCTGTATTTGGTGTTATGATGTATTTTTTCCCCATGTCTTTAATGCATGTTGTAATACCTGAACTTGCAATATTACCTGTTGCAATGTATTTTATAAAAAAATGGTCAAAAGAATGGAATGAACAATTCACAAAAAACCATACAGGATCTGTCTAATGTCATTTAGAACAATTTTAGAATCTCTCAGATTACACTATCTAGTTTGGTGGGTGCCAATACATGCAGAAGAACATGAAAAGGGAATTACCATAAGTGCAGGTTTAGCTTTATCTGGGGTGATATTATTTTATATTCCTGCACTTATTCTATTTTTCTCATCTGAAATCATTGGCGGTATTAAAAACTCTGTTTTACCAGATTGGGTTTTATCCATACTGACCATAATGTTATTTTTATCTTTTCCAATGACGATAATTGGATACTTACTATATCGTGATGCACTAGGTCATCATAATTCAAATGATTTTAGAGACAAAAACAAAGAATAATCATTCTGTTCAAACCTTCTACAATTTGGCATTGCAGTGTTCTAAACTCTTTTGAGAAATAAACAATATGCTTAATTTTTTAAATTTTAATTCCTACCATTCTTGGTCGGGGTTCTCTAATTGGTCCCATTTGTTTTGAATTATTTTGAAAATATTTCTTTTATTTTTTAATTGAATCATAAATCCATTATGCAAAATTTGTATTTAACCACGACGTAGAAATTATACATAAAAAAATTTCCTCAGATTCCAAACTCTTTTGAGAATAGACTACAGTAGAGCATCATAAACCATCCATTAGTTAAAACAGATTATCCAACCTACTGGTTTTTCTAGACTTTTTACCCATATTGAATATACTGAATTTCAATAAGCTTAAGTTTGGAATTCCCATAGGGGAATTGTGAGTGTTAGAACAAGTGTATTTTCAACAAAGGAACTGGCAATAATTATCGGAATTTCAGTTATCGCATCATCAATACTGTATATCATCTATGTCACAGGCAAATGAGTAGAATCTATAAACCCATTTTGTTGTCAATTATCCAGAATTAATGAATACAGTGGAGTTTGTCACTGTTATCATTTCTGCCATTTTAATTGAAATATTCTCTTTTTTTGAAATTTTCAAAATTTCATCATGGTGTTCTTTATTCAAATGTTTTAGAAATTCACCTTCATCAACATTATTGCATTTGTAACTACATGACGAAAAAATACAGTTAAAATTCAACAACAGTACTCCCCAGTTCTACTAAAAAAATCAATACGCTTAAAATTCATAATTATTTGAGAAAAGTTATGGAAGGTGCAGAAATTGCCAAGCGTGACCATCAGAGAAATAAATCTGAAATTGTAAAACTAGTCAAAGAGATGCTAGGTCTGGATAAATGGGGAGATGAAGAATACAAGAAAAAACTACAAGAATTAGTTACAAAAGATGAAGAATTAGTTCAAGAAGTCATTAGAAAAATAAAGTTAGAAAAAGGCATAGAGTAACACCTGCAATCATTCCAATAACCTTAAGTTCACAAATAATTCAAAAAAGTTGTGAAAGAGATTTTTGTATATTGCAAAACATGTAAGAAGAAAGTCAAAGCCGTGATTTTAACAAAACATGACAAGGAATATGATGAATCAACTAGCAGTTACAAACGATATGGGATGGTTAGAATATTACAACATACTATTGGATTTAGAAAAAACTGCGAAGATACATCTCAAATAAAAGCAATTGTAGAATCAGATTCTAAAGACAGTAATGGTGTAATGACCTAGATGAGAAAAACTTACGTTGCATCGTAATTCAAAGTGTTATTTACCTCAAAAATTAAAGTCATGTGCTGATGATTATTACAACGGGTTCTATCTGATTTCCTCAAATTTGATGAATATTGCCGAATAATGAAGCTATTTCTTGCATATGGAGATAAGACAAGTCTCAAACAATTGCGCATGATTTTTGTGATCGGGCGTTTAGAAATTTAACCTAAAAGTAATTATTTTTGATTCTGGTTTTTTAACAAAAACATAGACGTAAGAGGTTCATTGAGTCAGAGACATCTCGCGGTGTTAGCTGGAAGAGCCCAATGCTCACATAAACTAGTTAATACATTTCAGAGTCTCCATAGTAAAGGAGACTGACTTTTTTTCCAGAATGGAAACAAAAAATCATCTAGTTCAAACAGTATTTTAAGACCAAACAAGACAATATATCAAATTGACCGAAATTCAACTAGCCGGATCAGGTGGATGGATTAATGCAGATCTTACTGATGAGCAAGTAACAAAATCAAAACTTGTTCCAAATATAGACAAGCATTTTTTAGCATCACTTGAAAAATTAGATACTGCAAAAATGTCAAAACACTTTTGCAAACAATGTAATTCAGAGTTTAATGGACCAACTCAAATACAAATTGAGGAACAGCCAAACGAAGCAGTTGCAGATGGATTAACTTTGATAGAAAGAGGACAATACACATGTCACAAGTGTAACTCTATTATCGGAGAATACAGAGTATTTCAGAAATCTGAATAACCCATACTAAATTATTCTGAACTTTATTATTTTCATCTCCAGCCTAAATAATGCGCATTAATTAAATACGGCAATTCTATACTAACATCATGTCAAATCAAAAATGTGTATCATGTGGAATTGGTTTCTTCTCCCCAACAGGAGCAGAGAAATGTTCCAAATGTGCAGGTAAAGAATCAGAAGGCCATGGCGGACATGACTCTTGTGGTTGTGGACACAGCCATTAATTCTTTTTTTCTATAACATGGATATATCAGATAAGGAATAACCAGACTCATGGCAAAAACACCTCAAGAAATGAAAAATTTGGTTGAAGAATTTATCAAAGTTACAAAAATCAATTATGAAGATCAAACTGAAAAAATCAAAGAGAAGAGCAAGATCATAGATTGGCAGTTTCATGTAGGTAGCAATGTCATTGTCAGCAAAAATGCAAACCGGGAAGACAGAGTTCACATCAATGTAAACATGAGATTCCCATCCCAAGATTCAAAATTACTAGTTATGAAAAACCCATCATTTTCTAAAGCAATTATGGAAATAAGTGAGATTTGTACAACATGTGGTGTTGGGCATCAATGGATTAAGGCGGGAGAGGATATTGCAGGATTAGCCATATTTTCCCATGTAGATGAGCAATCACTAGACAGGATCTCATTTCATAGTGCATGGGATAATGTGGCAAGAGTGTCAGGGCATGTTCAAAAAATTCTTCGCTCAAATTTAAGTGGATTTTCAGCTCAAAACAACACTACTGATGCAACAATTGACAAATCAATGTACGGGTAAGAGAACCGAAATGAACATACACTAGTAAAATGGAGCAAAAATGAAATGATTTCCTTCGAACACAGAGTATTAAGTGAATATAGAATTAAAATAGCAAAAATTGAGACACTTGCAAAATCCATTTTATCCCACAAGGATCCTAAAAGTGATGAATCTAAAGGTGCATCAGAATTTCTAGATGTTTTAATTAATGAGACAGATAAATTTTATGAAAATAATAGTACTGTACTATCAAACAATGGTAAAAGACCACATGCACGCTCTCGTCTTGCAGAAACTAAAGAGTGGAACGAGAATGTCGAGAAATATTATGAGAAGAACCCTAGACGAAAACCAAGGAAATAGATTAAACCTGTTGAGATAATTTTTGAATATGAGTAAGGTCGTTTTCGGCTGCCAAGATTAATGCTTTTTGCATTTCCTGTTTATATGCTTCAAGATTATTCTCATCATTTTTAAGAATTTTACTTTCTTGTAATACAGGCAAGTCTTTGAAATTTTTGTATTGATCATGCGTCATTACACAAGTGTATGAATTTGGATCATCTTTGAATGAATATTGAATTTTAAACGGCATTGTGGTGTGTGTCTCCTCCAATATCGTTTCAACCAAAGTATTTACGTCGACTGGTTTGAAAATGATTTTGTTAGGCTCCAAAGCATCTACCCCATCACTCATTGACGGAGAAGCCCCTCCAGTAACAATTAGTACAACACTTTTTGGATCTATTTTTCTGAGTTCTTTTAATGCATACAGCCCATCATATTTTGGCATCATCAAATCAAGTAAAACCGCATCAGGATGTAGTTTGTCGTATAATTCCACACATTCTAATCCATTGTAGCCTTTACCAACTACATTAATTCCATATATCTCTAAAAGTTCAGACATTGAATATACAATATCCTCATTATCATCAATTACAATTACAGATGTCATTTTGATCCCATGCCCATCCCTAATTTTGATCGATTATGAAATTAACAGGTGTCTGTTTGATAAAGAAATAACACAATAATAACAATAGATTAGGTACATGTATTTAAAATAATATTTTCATACTTTTTACGAAAATATGAAGTTTGTTTAAACATCCAATATGTGGTTGATTAATCAAAAGCGAGATTGGAAGAACTGAAGAGTCTCTCCCAATCTCATGAAGATTGGAGAGAATCCATTCTTCATAATTGCGTTTTGATTACCCGATTTGGTAATCGCGATTTTTGGAATCACGCAACAATTAACCAGCATAGTGATGTAAAAACTAGATGATTTTTTTAAAATAATAAAATTTGTGCATTCATAGATATTTTACAAAACAATTCAATTCTCTAATGATTTTTGTAAAGTAAAGTTTATTGGAGTAAAACAAATCACAGTAAATAATTGGTTTGCACGCCAAGATATTCTATAGGGCTTCGGCTCAATAGGATATCCCTAGGAAGGGACCAGTTTTCTTCCTAGGACATTACATTCTATCAGGAGATTGAATTCCCAAAAGATCCAAGGCCTTTTCTAAAACAATTTTAAATGAATTTACCAAACATAGACGAGAATTCTCCAATTCCACATCACCTAATTCAAGAACTTTGGATTTTTCATAAAATGAATTAAATGAAACTGCTAAATCATAACAGTATCGTGCAATAACTTTTGGAGATAGATTTTTGGCAGCATCTCTAACCTGTAGATTGAATAGACCAATATTTTTAATCAAATCTAATTCTGATTTTTCATTCAATAAAGTAAAATCAACATTAATAGTTGGAATGCGACCAGATTTCTCCAAGATTCGTGATGCTCTTGCATGAGTATATTGGATGTATGGAGATGTATCCCCCTCCAAGCTAAGAGACTTTGTCAAATCAAATGTTATTATTTTATCTAAATCCTGTTTTATCATCTCATATCGAATTGTACCAACAGATACTGAGTGAGCGATTGTTTCAATTTCAGAATCATCCATTTCAGGATGTCTTCGTTTTGTTTCTTCCTTTGTTTTCTCTTTTAGAATATTATAAACGGAATCAGCTGAAACATACAATCCTTTTCTACCAGACATTTGTGCTTGTTTGCCATCAGTTTCAAGTCCCAAAGTTTTTGCAGTATCTGAACTCAAAGTTACGGACTCGTATCCCAGATGATTGTATGCATCAGGAACAGATTTGAATTTACCCATCAAACCAGTGATAATTTTTTGTAATCTAGCCTGACGTGAATCAATTACAGTGACAACTTTCTCAGCAGTAAAATCTTTGGAGATTTTTTCAGTATTCTTCAGGGTAGTCTGCCACAAGACTCTAGAATTTGGCTGCTCTTTTTCATATTTTTCATAGTTGAAAGGATCCTTGATCAGTCCAAGTTTCCAGGCAGCATATGGGATGTCTTTTGCAATGTATGTAGCAGTTCCATTACTACGAACTATCACCTTATCTTCTTCTTTGCCATCTCCACGAATAACCCAACATCCATTATTCTTACCTTCATTTTCAAATTCAATTAGATTCATCTCTTTGAGTTTTTCAAAGATTTCATCCCATAACCCTGAACGAATTATCTGGGATTCAAAATTTAGACAATCATAAGTTACGCCAAAGTTCCAACAAGTTTCTAGCTGTCCGGCTAAAACCCGTCGAGTTATCTTATCTCCAAACTTTGCAGTTTCAGAATCCCCATCTTCTAATTCTTTTAGAACATTTTTTCTGATTTCCTCTAAACTAGAATCTTGTTCATATTTTTCAGTAGTTTTAACATAAACATCATCACCACAATAATGATCAAACTTTTTTCCATCAGGAGGCTCTTGGGCATATCCAAAGTGTTTGAATCCAACTATAATGTCAGCTACCTGTAATCCCGAATCATCAATGTAGTTTAGTACATTTACTTTGTAATCGGCTTTCTTTAAAATTCTAGATACCGTATCCCCGATAATGATATTTCTAATATGTCCAATGTGTAGTGCCTTGTTAGGATTAACACTAGTATGCTCAACTACAACACTAGAGCCATTACCAATTTCAACATCACCACAGGTATCAAGATAAGATTCAGATAAAATCAACTGATTTAGTTTATCCCAATTTGCAAAAAAGTTAAGATATCCAGATGGATGAGCCTCAGATTTTAATACAAGCATACTAGTGCAATCAGAATATTTTGAAGAAAGAATTTCAGCAATTTCTTTAGGACTTTTCTTTAGTTGTTTTGCAAGTAAAAATGAAACATTAGAGCTTACATCTCCAAAACCAGGTTTTGCAGGCTCTACAGAAAACATCACATCAGAAATTGACAAGTCAGATAATATTTTGTTGAGATTATTTTCAATTTCATCAAGAATAGATTTGAAAGTCATTTCTATATTTCAGATAATATAGGTGCTAATTTATCTAATGCCTCAAGAACTCCATCTCCCGCATGGGCCGACATCACCATAGTTGCCTCAGATTTTACATGATCAGATGCATTACCTAATGCAATACTTGTTTTAGACACCCGGAATAATGGAATGTCAGTTGCACTATCCCCAATTGCAATCACATCATCAGCAGAAATAGATAATTTTTCCATGATTTTAGTAAACCCTGTCCCCTTGTCAATTCCTGGTGAATTAATGTGGTATGCATATTGGCTATCAGATAATTCAACTGAAATATTTTTTTCTTTTAACAATTTTCTTGCCAAATCCAAATCAAATGTTCTCTCCAAAACAACTTCAGTCATTCTTGGAAAAACATGTTTTTCTTGTACGTGTTCAATATTATTTTGAATTATTTCAAATGCTTTTTTGCACTCATCCATATTTCCAAGCAAAATATGTTCATCAGAATCAATTGTAATACATCCACCATTCTCACCTACTGCAATTTTTGTTGTTCCACCAAAAACAGATAAAAGATATCCTTCAACTGAAGACCTTCCAGTTACAAAAATTACATTATGTCCCATGGTAGTTAATCGACGCAATGCTTCAAGTGCTTCAAGATGAATTCTACCCCCACCATTTTCAGTAATAGTTCCATCAATATCTACTGCAAATGTTCTCTTTTTCATAAGAATCGTTTTTTGAACCGAATAATATTTGCTACTAAGTGCAAGTTATACGGTTTTATTTGTAAAGAAAGTGAAAAGGAGTGAACAGTATTGGGAATTCCTGAAAAAATTAAATCCATTCAAGATGAAATGGCAAAGACTCAGATCAACAAGGCTACTGAGAAGCACATAGGTTTACTCAAAGCAAAGATTGCCAAGCTCAAAAGAGAGCAAGAAGATGAGGTTGTCAAAAAATCTGGAAAGAAAGAAGATGGATTTGATGTAAGGCGAAGTGGGGATGCAACTGTTGTTTTTATTGGATTGCCAAGTGTGGGGAAATCAACCCTGTTAAACAAAATGACTAGTGCAAAATCAACGGTTGGAGCTTTTCAGTTTACAACATTAACTGTAGTTCCAGGGATGATGGAGTATAGAGGTGCAAATATCCAAGTATTAGATCTTCCAGGAATCATCAAAGGGGCATCTTCAGGTAAAGGATTAGGGAAGAGAATTCTTTCAGTTGCAAGAACTGCAGATCTTGTGTTACTAGTGTTAGATGTGTTCCAGCCATTCCATGAGGATGTATTAGTAAATGAATTAGGAAATATAGGAATTAGATTAAATCAATTGCCACCAAACATTACAATTGAAAAAGCATCAATGGGCGGAATTGCAGTTGCTCAACAAGTAAAGCTTACAAAAATTTCAGTAGATCATCTCAAAGATATTTTACACCTTTATGGTTTAGTTAGTGCGCGTGTTGTAGTTAGAGAAGACGTGACATCAGAGCAGTTAGCTGATCATATTGCAGGAAACATTAGTTATTCTAAAGCATTAACTATTCTAAATAAAATTGATCTAGTCGATGATGCATTTCTAAAAGATTTGAAAACAAAAATCAAATCAGAGGTAATAGAAGTATCTGCAAACTCAGATACCAACATCGAGTTGCTTAAAGAAAAAATATATGAAAAATTAAAGTTCATTAGAATTTACTTGAAACCAAAAGGAGGCGAAGCAGATTTCAAAGAACCGCTAATTGCAAGAGAAGGAGACACTGTAGAAGACATTTGTAATAAACTACATCGAAGATTAAAACGAGAATTCAGATATGGGTTAATTTGGGGAAAGAGTGTAAAGTTTGGAGGGCAACGTGTGGGTTTGAATCACATAATGATTGATGAAGATGTGTTAACAATCATCAAAAGACGTGGGGCATAATCAAAAATAGATCGGAATAAATTACAACATTAATTTTTGTAAAAAAATTAAAAACAAACTACAAAAAAATAATTTTAAAAAAAATAATCAATATTGCGACTAAAATACATCACAAATGAAAAAAATTAGACGAATAATTGTTCTTGTGGCAAAGAAATTGTTTGTAAAAGTAAAAAATAGAAAATTTACGATCAAAATAAAATAAATTCAAATAAAATTACTTGACAATTTGTAATCAAATTGTGTAAATTTCTTTAGTTTAACCACTGAAAAACGATGAAATTGCGGAATTCTGTATGGCTACAAAAAGAAAAGCTGCAACTAAACGTAGATCAACTAAAAAATCTACCGCAGCAGCTCCAAAACGAAAAGCTACTAGAAAAACTGCAGCAAAGAAAGCAGCTCCAAAGAGAAAGGCAGCTCCAAAACGCAGAGCCGCTCCAAAGAGAAAAACTGCAGCAAAGAAAGCAGCTCCAAAGAGAAAGGCAGCACCAAAACGCAGAGCCGCTCCAAAGAGAAAAGCAGCTCCAAAGAGAAAGGCAGCTCCAAAACGCAGAGCCGCTCCAAAGAGAAAAACTGCAGCAAAAAGACGATAATCTAGTCGATAAATTAACAATCGTCAAAATGACGACGAATTGTTTTCATTTTTCAAATTTCAAAATAGTGTTAACTCTAAATTAATTAAAAATATAAGAATACAACAGATTAGTTTTTTACAACACTACAAAACATATCCATCAATAAAGAAAAAATTAAAAATCTAAAAAAATGAAATTATTAAAATAAAGTTTACAAAAAATAAAACCAATTTACAAATTTTAATATTGAAAATAAATTATTAAAATAATTAAATTAAAAAATAAATTTCTCAATAAAGATAACTCATCAATTTTATTTGTTCTTCAGTAGTAATTACATTTTTGTCAGTTAACATTTCCAGTAAATCTTTGAAGAGTGCTTTCTGTTCTGCAGACATTCCACCAGATGGACCTTTTTCTCCAGGAGAACCTGGCGGACCTCTTGGGCCTGGTGGACCTACTGGACCTTGTCCCCCTACTGGACCTTGTTCACCAATGGAACCTATTGGACCAGTTGGGCCACGTTCACCTTGTGGACCTTGAATTCCTTGTGGACCTTGTGGACCTTTTTCTCCTGAAGGACCAGTAGTTCCACGTTCACCTTGAGAACCTTGTGGACCTTGTGGACCTTTGTCACCAGGTGCACCTAGAGGACCAGTTTGACCTTTTTCTCCAATGGGACCAATGGAACCTTTGTCACCTTTTTCTCCCTGAGGACCAGGAACTCCAGTTAATCCTTTAGAACCTGCTGGACCTTGTGGACCTTGTGGACCTTTTTCTCCGATAGGACCCTCAACACCTTTGTTTCCTTTTTCTCCTAGTGGACCAGGGGGGCCGATTGGACCTTTGTCACCAAGTGGTCCGGCAGGACCAGTTAATCCTTTATCGCCATGTGGTCCAGGAGGACCTAGTGGACCTTTGTCACCAGGAGGACCTAGTGGACCTTTTTCTCCGATTGGTCCAGGACCACCTTGAATTCCTTTTTCTCCTTGTACACCAGATAATCCAGTTGGACCTTTTTCTCCGGGCGGTCCGGTTGGACCAGTTAATCCTTTATCGCCAGAAGATCCTTGTGGACCATCATCGCCCTTATCACCAGGGACACCACGTAATCCAGTTGCACCTTTATCACCAATTAATCCAGTTGGACCTTTTTCTCCTTTGTCACCAAGTGGTCCTTTTAATCCAGAAGGACCTTTGTCACCAAGTGGTCCAGTTGCTCCTTTGTCACCTTTTTCACCAGGAGGACCAACAATTCCTTTATCTCCTTTATCTCCTTTATCTCCAGTAATTCCTTTATCTCCAGTTAATCCTCTATCGCCAGAAATTCCTTTATCTCCTTGAGGACCTTTGTCACCAGTTGCTCCTTTGTCACCAGGTTGACCTTTAGGACCTTCAGGACCTTTAATGCCCATTGGTCCTTGTTGTCCAGGTGGGCCGATTGGACCTTTGTCACCAGGAGGACCAGGAGGACCGTCAGGACCTTTGTCACCAGGAGGACCGGCTGCTCCAACAACATTTGTTTTTGTAGAACGTGTAGGTTTTTGATTATCAGCATTTGTTTTTGTTTCAGATTTTATTTCAGACTGGGTTGATGATCTAGATAACGGAACTTCAAACACAGTATGCAATGAAGAAAATAAATCAGTAACAACAATCCAAACACGATTAAGATTAGATACAGATGATGGAAGTGGATTTGTAGGAGAGCCTAGAGTTTCAGAAAATAATCCATCTTTTACTCTGAGATGGAAATTGCCTCGCCATAAAGTTGAAAATTGCTTTGAACGAATATCATCATCTGAGGGTCTACTATCAGTAATTGCAATTTGAGCTTCATAGACACCAGATTGTTTGAATGGTGCCTGTCCTTGAATCTCTAAACGTGGCTGAGATGACACAAACGTTTGTTAATATTTCAAGTATTTCTGTATTTAGATCGCAAAGTTCTATTTGAAATCAAGTACGATCAAGATTAGGCGCAATTAAGGTTGGTATTTATCTAGATAAAATGCCTATTTGAGCTGTGAAGAAACCTTTTGGAAGAAAATCAAAGGACAAAGAGGAAATAAAAGTCGAGAAGACAATCCCACAAGAAAGAAGTTTAGTAGATATCGATTACAATTTAAAAAGATTATACAAAAAAGGCATCAATTTGATGGCTGATGAAAAACTAGAAGATGCCATTGAAATGTTTGAGCAAGCATTACGAATTGACCCAAAAAATGTTGAAGTATTGATGAAACTAGGATACGCCAGATTCCATCTAGAGGAATTCTCAGATGCTTTGAAAGTATATGACAAAGTTTTAGAAATTGATGTTACAAATCCAGAAGCTTGGAATCTCAAAGGGCTAGTACACTATGAACAGAAAAAATATGCTCAAGCTCTAGATGCAGCACAGAAAGCAATAGAGTCAGATGCAACATATGGAATGGCATGGTACAACAAAGCATGTTTCTTATCACTACTAAATCAAGTTCCAGAATCACTTGAAGCTTTGAAACGCTCCATAGAAATTGATGTTAAAAATGCAAGAAGGTCTATCAGAGATAGAGATTTCACAAATGTCAAAATTGAAGAAGGATTTAAAAGAATTGAAGAAGTCGTTGTTTTAGAATCAATCAGACAAGGATACCATACAATAGGGGCAATTGTATGGACAACATTCCTAGACAAAGTAGATGCAGAAACTGCTTTGAGAAAATTATTAGAGAAAGGACTAATAGTTCAAAATGAAAAACGTGACGGTCTAAGTAAAATTCCAATATATGATCTAGCAGATAACATTGCAGAGAAACTCGGCAAAGAAAAGAAAGGACTATTTGGAATTACAAAGAAAACATTACCACGACCAGTTAAAAATTTGAAAGAACTTAGTCAAGCTATTCAATCAGTAAGAGAAGCAATAGAAGAAGAAGATGTCGATAAAACAATTGAACTGTTTGATGAATTCATTGACCCAACAAAATCAGGTGAACAAATGATTGAAACTTTCTTTGATGAACATAGAGAAATAAGATTATGGAAAATCAGACTAAAAGATAGAGGGGTAGATTATCTAATTGATAACAAAGACAAAATGGTAGATCTCTTCGACAACATTGAAGGAACTGTAACGAAAAAACTTAGAGAACAGATTTCCTAATTATTCTGCTGATAAATCCCAGTAATTTGCATCTTCTTGTTTTTCAGTTGGTTTTTGAAGATTTTTCCATTCTTTGAAAGAACGAACGTATAGTTTTGTATTTGATAATCCAGTAGATTTTAGTGCATAGTATGCCAAACCTGAAAGTGTGCCAACACTACCACAATAAGTGATAATTTCAGAACCCCCTGTAATTCCACGATTATCCAATAATCGTTTCATATCATCTTTTGAGCGTAAAATTTTATCATTTGAGGCCAAAGTACGATAAGGTAAACTGATAGCACCTGGAATATGTTGTTCAAGAAAGTTCAGTCTTTCCCTATTATCAATTAAAATTACATCATCTCGAGTTTTTGCAGTTTCCAAATAATCCGAAGTTGCCAAAATATCAGGTTTTAATTTCATAGAGTGTTCCTTAGATTGAATTTCAGGAGTGGTAGAATCATTTTCCAATCCAAGGGATTTCCAATGACTATATGTGGATTCCAACAGAGTTACATCTGAATGCCCAAGATATTCCAAAGTCCATGCAACTCTTGATGCCAATGCACCAAAAGTATCATCATAAACTACAACAGGAGTTTCATCATCAACCCCCATAGAATTTACTAATTTTAAAACACGTTCAGGGCTATCATCAGATAATAAATTTGCAAGAGGTAAATTTACAGCAGTTGGAATATGATCTTGTTTGTAATCGGCTTCTCGTCTAACATCAATTACTCTAACACTTTTGTCACGAATCTCTGAACGTAAAGAGTCTACATCAGTTGTAATTTTAACAGTGTCTGTCAAGCAGCACATTCACCCTTGCCGGTTTTTGTGTGATAGCTAGAGTCACTTCCATAATCCAAGTAAAAGTCTGGATCCTCATCAATTGTTGGTGGAATAATCAGAGGTTCCAGAATTTTTTTAATATCAATAATTGATTTAATTTCAGAATCTTCATTTCCATTTACAACCCTATGAATCCAAGATTTTAAAGTATCATCAGACTTTTTATTTGCTTTAAAAATTTCAATTATCTTTAGAATTACAGGTATCACTCGTTTTGCAGGAACACGAAGTAATGTTTGTCCCAACATTGTATCTCCATCAGAACGACCACCAACAGACATTTGGTAATTTGCGTACATGTCTTTTCCAACACGTCCACCACCACCAAAGAATCCTAAAGTTGCAATTCCATGTTGTCCACATGAATTAGGACATCCACTAATCTTAATTGAAGAATCACTAAGGTCCTCATCTTCATCTAGTTTTAGTTCTAGGAATTTTCTTTGGATTTCTTTTGCCAATCTATGAGAATTAGTTAATGCAAGATTACATGAGGTAGTTCCAGAGCAACCAATAGGGGCAGTCATGGTTAAAGCACCTGATTTCGCCAATCCAGTCTCAAGTAATTTAGAATACAGGCGAGGCAAATCATCCTCATGCACGTATCGTAGAGCAATATTTTGTGTAAATCCACATCTTCCCTTTCCTTCAGATGAAAAGTTACGAATGATATCAGCCAATCCATATAGTTGACTTGCAGTAATGTCTCCTGCTTCAAGTGTAAGAAATACCGATACATATCCTTCTTGTGTTTGTTTCACAGTATTGGTTTTGATCCATCTTGCATATCCATCAGGAGTTGTTTCACCACCATTCTCATCAGATATTCGAATTGGTCTTTTGATAACATCTGGAGTATGATCAACTTCTAATTGAGTTACAACTGATTGTGTAGCTCTAACTACTGCTCTTTCTTTTAATACAAGATTTTGGAATTTATCCCAACCCATATCATTTACCAAGTACCTCATTCTGTTTCGAGCAAGATTTTTTCTATCACCCATTCTATCAAATATTCTCACAACAGCAATTGATGTGTAAAGTAAATCTTCTTCAGGAGTAAACTCTTCTAATTGATGTCCAACAAAAGATCTGTTTCCTAAACCACCACCAAGGAAAATTTTAAATCCTTTTTGAGTAGTTCCGTTAATTTCTCTAATCTGTGGAATTAATCCCACATCAACCATTCTTACCATTCCATGTTTCTCGCAACATGTAAAATTGAATTTGAATTTACGAGGAAGATTTTGAGCCATAGGGTTTCTCAAAAAGAATCGTGCAGTTGCAAGTGCATATGGAGTTGCATCAAATTCTTCATCAGGGCAAACACCAGATAAAGGACTACACATTACATTTCGTACAGAGTTTCCACATGCTTCTCTGGATGTCAAACCAACTTCTGCAAGACCCCTGAATATTTCAGAGACATCTTCAAGGATTACCCAGTGTAGTTGAATATTTTCTCTAGTGGAAAAATGTGCACTTCCTATAGAGTATTGTTCACTTAGTTGAGAGATTTTTTCAATTTGATCAGGATAAACTTCTCCAGCTGGGAGTTTAATTCGAACCATGGCATAGTCACTAGTCATTCTAGTTCCATATGCTCCATGTTGTAATCTATATCGTCTAAAACTAGCTTCGTCATATTTTCCTTGACGGAATAACTTTACAGTATTTGCAAAATCATCTGCCTCCTCAATTCTAGACCAATTTATTTTGGATTTTACAGAATCAGGCAGAGATTGTTTAAGATCTGATATAGTCAATACAAAGGAATTTCTTTTAGTTTGGATATAAATTTTTGAAATTTGGAGGTTTTAGGAGAGATACTTTCCTCAAAGTACAAAATTTTCCTATATCTATGAAGAGCATAATTTTAGAAATAATTAGTATTACCTAATTTTTTAGAAATCAGATGTGGGAAAGTATTAATTGTTCAGGAAATGATGTGTCTTCATGCAAGAAGCAACAGTTGCAGAGCAATCAGAGAAAATTTTTACCGACGTACGTGAAGTTGAAATTACACGTGCAATTGCAAATGAATTTCATGATGTATTAATTGACAGAGCAGAATCCGACGTCATCATTATTGGCGCAGGTCCTGCAGGATTAACAGCTAGTAGAGAATTATCTAACATGGGATACAAAGTTCTAGTTATCGAACAAAACAACTACCTAGGTGGCGGCTACTGGTTAGGAGGATATATGATGAACCCAGTTACTGTAAGAGAACCAGCACAGAAAATATGGGATGAACTTGGAGTACCATACAAAAAAGTTGCAGATGGATTATACATAACACCAGGACCACATGCAGTTTCAAAATTAATTGCAGCAGCATGTGATGCAGGAGTAAAATTCTTACAATTAACTAAATTCGATGATTTGGTTTTGAAAAATGGAAGAGTTGCAGGAATTGTTGTCAATTGGATGCCAGTTTCAGCACTACCACGTAACATTACTTGTGTCGATCCAATTGCACTTGAAGCAAAAATAATCATAGATGCATCAGGTCATGATTCAGTTGCAGTGAAAAGACTTGTAGATAGAGGATTAGCAAAATGGAAAGGAATGGAACCAATGCATGTCAACGACGGTGAAGAACACGTAGTTCACAAGACAGGTGAAGTATATCCAGGATTGATTGCCGCTGGAATGTCAGTAACTGAAACACATGGATTAGCAAGAATGGGACCAACTTTTGGCTCTATGTTATACTCTGGAAAGAGAGCAGCAGAGATTACAGCCCAGAAAATCAAAGAGTTAGAAAGATAAGCAATTAAAACAATCTTTCTCTAGTGAAGATTTCTAAGATTATTCTATACAATGAGCCTACAGTTCCAGAAATTCAAATTGAAAAAATTAAAGAATTCATCACAGATACATGTCAAATCAAAGTTGAGATAAACGATAATTTTTTTAAAAGTTTAGAAGATGAAATATTTGAAAAAATAGCATCAACACGAATTTTTGATTTAAAAAATCAATTCAAAAAGCATATTCCAACACAAGAAGAAATTCAAATTGAAAAAGAAAATCAAGATACAACTGAACAAGATACAATGACATTGTACGATGGATTTGAACTACGAAACATCATTGCAGAGAATATTTCAATCACAGATAACACATTACACATAGTTTTTACAAACAAACTTACTGCAACATTTGATAATGATGATTTCAGATATCATGCTAGAGCACTAATCAGTTCCAACCCTACAATAATTTCAACAACTGGAATGATAGAGGCACCTGCAAAACCCAAGCAATACTATTTAGATTTAATGCCAAATTTTTCAGAAGCAAAAATAGAAGAAATCAAAGAAAAATACAAAGGTGAATTTTTAGAATATCACGATCCAAGATTAAGCGATATTGTAGAAGGGTATGTACTACAAACCATCATGTATTATAGTACAGGGGATGCATTTTGTGAAAATAAGGAATGCAGGTTATTTAATTCGCATTGGCAAAAGGATCTGTTCTATTCACAATTAGAAAATAAAAAACTATGTGACAGACATCAAGAGAAACTCAAAGGGATATTCACTTAAATTATTGAAATTAAGACCATTAACATTATGATGGCAGGGGGAGACACAGGTTCAGCAGTTCTCGAAACAAGAGATGATGAAATCAAAATAACAGATAAAACTAAAACAAAATATGACGTAATCATTATTGGTGCAGGTCCATCTGGATACACTGCAGGAATTTATTGTTCTAGAGCAGGTTATGATACTTTGATTTTATCAGGATTACTTCCAGGAGGACAACTAGTCAACACAACAGAAGTTGAAAATTATCCTGGTTTTGAAAAAGGAATCATGGGACCTGACTTGATGATTGATATGAGAAAACAATCACAAAGAATGGGAACTACGATTATTGATGATGTCGTAGTTGATGTTGACTTTAGACGTAAACCATTCAAAGTTCTGACAGCATCAGAGGAATTCGAAGGCCGGGCAGTAATTATTGCGACAGGAGCTAATCCAAGAAAATTAGGTGTTGAAGGTGAAGAGACTTTCAGTGGAAAAGGAGTATCATATTGTGCAACATGTGATGGTCCTTTCTTTAGAAATCAAGAAATTCTTGTTGTAGGTGGTGGAGATTCTGCAATTGAAGAAGCAACATTCCTTACAAAATTTGCATCAAATGTTCATCTAATACATAGAAGAGGAGAATTACGTGCAAGTAAAATCATGCAAGAAAGAGCATTTAACAATGAAAAAATAAAATTCCATTTTGATTCAGCAGTGACTTCAATCAAAGGAGATCAAAAAATACAACATGCAGTTTTGAAAAATCTAAAAACAAATGAAGAAACTACACTTGATGTAGGAGGATTATTTGTTGCAATTGGTCATGTGCCAAATACACAACTATTCAAAGGTCAAATTGATTTAGATGATGAAGGATACATCATATTAAAAAATAAAACACACACCAATATGGAAGGAATTTTTGCTGCAGGGGATGTACATGATAGAAGTTATCGACAAGCAATTACTGCAGCAGGCTTTGGATGTATGGCAGCAATTGATGTTGACAAATATCTTACTGAAAGTGCAGACAAATAGTAATGAAAAATGCCCAATGTAAAAAATGCCTGAATAAATTTCATCAAAAAGACATCTACACAATTCAACAATTTCAATATAGAAAATCACCTTCATACAAATGGTCTGTAAAATATTTTGTTAAATTAGGAATTACCGAGCGGGATTCATTCTGTGAAGCATGCATGGTAGAATATTCAAAAGAATCTGAGAAAAAATGGAATGAATCAAAAATCTAAACTCTTTATTGTGAGTGAGGAAATTAAAAAGTAATGAGTCAAGATCCAGAAAATCTAAAAAAAATAGCTAAAGAACATAGCAATAAACTAGCTAAATTAGGAATGGATTTGGGGGAATTACAATTCAGTTACAGAATTGAAGAAAAAATAACCAAAGAATATTGGAACCAAAGAATGAAAGATTTTAAAAAATATAATGAAAAAGGTTTGGAATATTACAATCAAGTTCATGCAATGATGGACTTGGTAAACAAAGAGGAATCACAACTATTTCTTTTACGCATTAGTAAATTCAGACAATTAAGTACAAAACTATCTGAAACTATGGAGAAAATTAAAGAAAACCCAACAATAATAGATTCAAAAGATAAACAACAAAGCCCATGGAGTAAAGAAATTAAAAATCAAATAACAGAACAAAGTAACGAATGTTTACGACATGAAATGGACATGAATGGATCATTTAGAGAATTTTATGAAAAACATTTGAAAAGTATTCTCGAATAGTCAGTATGCCAATTCCGACATGTGTTTTGCATCTTCGAGGCAATTATCAAACTCTTCCTCAGTCATAACGTTTTGAGTTGCGTAAACACTTTTGAATTTCCTGCCATCATCAGCAAAAATCCCTACAACACATGCATCGCCATCAATAGGATATTTTTTCATACATGCATAAACTGCAGCAGAAGATGGACTAATCAAGAGTTTGTCTTTAGCAAATACATCTTTTACAACTGAAAATGCCTCATCATTATCAGCAGATACCCAATCATCAACAACATTTTCCCTTTTTAAGAATAAATCAGGTTTTGCAGATTCTTCAAAATTTCTCCATCCTTGGATTAAGTGGTTTTGTTGTGGTTGACATCCAATTATTTTAACATCAGGATTTTTTTCTTTCAAATATGCACCTATCCCGGTAATTGTACCTCCAGTACCAACACCGGTAAAGAAATGAGTCACCTTACCTTCAGTTTGTTTCCAAATTTCAGGTCCAGTTCCAACATAATGTCCCTTAAAATTTGCTTCATTAGCATATTGATTTGGGGAATAATACGTATCAGGTCTAGATGATGCAATCGATGTAGCAAGTGCAATGCTTTGATCAGTTCCAGCACCTACTTTAGGACATAAATCATCACTGGTTTCAAACACTTTGGCTCCTAATTTTCTAATGATATCTTTAGTTTCATTACTTGCTTTTTCAGGGATTACAATCTCAACTTTATAACCCAAGATATTTGCAATTCCGGTCAATGCAATTCCTGTGTTACCAGAGGTGGGTTCAATGATGATGCTTTTCCCTTTTGTTAAAATTCCTTTTTCTTCACCATCTTTAATCATATAATATGCTGCCCTGTCTTTAACAGACCCAAATGGATTATGACCCTCTAATTTTGCAAAATATTTAACGTTATCATGAGAAAGAGAATCCAAATGTACCAGCGGAGTGTTCCCTACACGATTCAAAACATCTGTATCAGTAACAGTAGTCATGATTTGGATTATTTCACCTTTTTAATTTTGAATGTAATAGTTTCACCGTCTTTGGACATGTCTAATAATTCATGACCATTTCGTGTAACCCATCTCGAAATATCATCTTCAGCTGCAGGATCATCAGCAGATACAATAATTATTTCACCGACCTGCATTCTTTCAATTTCAATTTTGGTTCTAAACACAGGTTCAGGACAAAATAATCCTGTTGCATCTAGTTTTTTTTCAGTAGATTCAGACATTACTGATCCCTAAAGACCAAATTGTCATATTAAAAGCTATACGAGTTTAGCTTGTCCTACTATGTAGAATTAAATTTTGAAAAAAATTATCTGAAAAGGTCTTCATGTTCAGGGCGAATTAATTCATTAATTGTATGGTCTTCAATCTCAAATGAATAGTCACGAATTATTGCAAAGGGGCATTTCAAAGACTTACCCATAACTAATTCGGATGCAGATGCAATCTCATCAGCAATAGCTATTGCAGTTACTCGTAAAATTTTATTAAAAGAATCCAAAGTTCCCTCATAATCTAAAATAGGATTTAATCCAGATACTCCAATTGCATGATTAGTTTGTCCCATTCTAAAAGGTCGACCAAATGTATCAGAAATTATTACTACTACTTGTTTGTTTGATTGTTCAAAAATTTTCTGTCTAATTTGTTGTGCAGATTTATCAGAGTTCACAGGTAACAAAGTTGCATATCCTTCTTGGATATTACTTTCATCAATTCCAGCATTTGCACAAATAAAACCATGATTAGTTTCAACTATCAATATACCATTTTTCATCCTTACAATTCGTTTAGATTCAGATAAAATTAGTTCAATAATTTTAGGATCTTTTTGGTATTGAGAGCCAATACCTTCAGCCAATAAAGAAGGAGTTACAGTTGACAAATCTATCAAACGTCCTTCTTGTTTAGAGATTATTTTTTGTGCAATTACCAGAATGTCGCCATCATTTAATTTTTCAGATTTCAGAATGATGTCAGATAGATCATCAGATGGGTCAATCTCTTTTTCAACATGAATAGGAATAATTTGCAAGTAATGTATCTCAAATAGAGGACTAAAAAATTGTTTACGCAGGGGTTGCAGCTTCTAATTCAAGTTTATAGTGTTTGTTGATAATATCAATAATTTTAGATAGATCTTTTTCTTCCAAAGTTGTAGTGGCCAAGTCTTTGACAATATCTTGGGCACGATATGCAATTCCCAATCCACAAACATCAAATAATTTTATGTCATTTGCACCATCTACGACACAAACTATATCTTCTTTTTTCTCACCCCATTCTTCAATTTTTATTTTTGCAGATTTTGATTTATCAGAATCAACATTAATTGTAACACCATCTAGTTTACCATCTTTGAAAATTAATTCATTTGAAAAAACATAATCAAGATCCAATTCTTTTTTCAATCTGTGCATCATCAGGGAAAAACCACCAGATACGGCCATTATTTTCCATCCTGCTGCTTTTAATGCCATACATGCCTCTTTTGCACCAGTCATGATAGGTAATGCATCAGATACTTCTTGACAAGTTTTTTCATCAAGGCCCTTCAAAGCTGCAACTCTAGTTCGTAATCCCTCTTCCCAGTTAATTTTTCCTTGAATTCCTTGTTTTGTGATTTCCCAAATTTCAGATTCTTTGTTAAGTTTTTCTGCAAGAATTGGGAGATATTCTTCATCATACAAAACGCCCTCAACATCAAAAATAGCTAACAATAGTAATCTGATTTTGAAAAAAATCGCTAATTATATTAAAGTTTAAACTTTTTTCAGATCTAAAAAACGCTAGTAATAAATCACCGAGTATATCACACTAAGTATGGCAGAAGAGCTAGAACGCAAATATGATGTAAAAATTGAAACGACAGAAGATAAAGTAAAATTCCCTGCCGAACTCAAAGAAAAATTAAAAGACTTAGGTTTGATGGATGATAAAGGAAAATTGAAACTCAAAGGTGTTAGTCCAAAAATGCTCAAAAGAATGAAACAGGAATTTGTAAAGTGTCCAGTTTTAAAAGAAGATATTCAATTTGTTCAATGTTTCATTTGTCCGAATTTCCAAAGTAGAGTCATGGGCGAAGTATTATGCAAAGGCGACCCACTAAAATAACAAATTAGTTTTAAAACAAAAATCATCACGAAAGGCTCATTAGTTAAATTAATTCAATAAATCTTAGTTTGGGTAAAGAAGACGTAGGAATCACAGTTTCAAAGAAGGATGATTTTAGTGAATGGTATACACAAGTAGTTCTAAAGGCCAAACTTGCAGATTATGCTCCCGTTAAAGGATTAATTGTACTCAGACCAGACGGTTATTCCATTTGGGAATCATTAAGAGGTACTTTTGACAAAAAATTTTCAAGAAATGGTATTAGGAATGGATTTTTACCAATCTTAATTCCAGAATCACTGTTAGGTAAAGAACAGAAACATTTTGCAGGATTCAATCCAGAAGTATTTTGGGTAACTCATTCAGGAACTAATGAAATTGGAGATAGATTGGCATTAAGACCAACATCGGAAACATTGGCATATACCATGTATGCAAAATGGATTCAAAGTTGGAGAGATTTACCATTAAAAATTAATTTTTGGAATACCGCATTAAGAGCCGAAATTAAAGCAACAAAACCATTCCTCAGAACTTCAGAATTTTTATGGCAAGAAGGACATACTGTACACAGTACTCAAGAAGAAGCAGAAAAAGAAGTAATGAAAATTTTAGATATTTACAAAAATACAGTTGAAGAAGAACTTGCAATTCCAGTAACAACAGGTAAAAAAAGTGAGAAAGAAAAATTTGTAGGAGCAGTGTACACCACTACAATGGAATCAATCATGCCAGATGGGAAAGCATTACAGATGGGTACGTCTCATTTCTTAGGTCAAAACTTTTCAAAACCATTTGAAGTTAAATTTGCAGATAAAGACAATGTAGAACATTTTGCATGGCAAACATCTTGGGGAGTGTCTTGGAGATTAATTGGAGCCATGATCATGGCGCACGGAGATGACAAAGGATTAGTTTTACCACCAAAGGTTGCTCCAATGCAAGTAGTTATTGTTCCAATTTACAGAAACGATGAAGGAAAAGAAACAGTTCTTCCAAAAGTAGAAGAAATCAAAAAGGAATTAGAATCAAAAGACATCAGAGTACACGTAGATGAAAGAGAAGGGTTATCCCCAGGTTACAAATTCAACGATTGGGAACTCAAAGGAGTTCCATTGAGAATAGAGATAGGGCCCAAAGATATTGAAAAAAATAGCATAGTAGTTGCAAAAAGATACAATCTTGAAAAAATTAGTTTGAGTTGTTCAGAAATTGAGAAAATTCCCACAATATTAGATGAAATTCAAGTAGAGATGTTAAAAAAAGCCAGAGAAGATGCTAAAAGCAATACCTTAGAGATTTCGGATTATTCTGATTTTAAATCAAAAATTGAGAAAGGAGGTTTCTTCAATTCACCCTGGTGTGGAAAATTAGAATGTGAAGAAAAAATTAAAGAAGAAACAGGGGCAGAAATTAGAGTCATTCCATTTGGAAGTGAAAATACAAATCAAAAATGCATCTACTGTCAAGAACAAAGCATAGCAGTTCCAATCTTTGCTAGAGGATATTAAAAAACCCACAAATATAATAATAGAAAAAATATTATTTCTTAATATTGACATCCAACCCAGAATTACAGTCAGAGATTTCATTACTATCACAGTTTAAAGAAACACGCAGTAGAACGCTAGAACTTGTAAAAACATTAGAAAAAGATGATTTTGTAGTTCAAACTGCATTTTTTATGAGTCCACCAAAATGGCACATTGGACATGTAAGTTGGATTTATGAAACAATAATGAATAAGATTGATAAAAATTACGAATTTTATTCTAAAGAATTTTCAGAATACCTAAATTCATACTATCAGCAATTTGGAGTACCTCATGACAAAGGTTTGAGAGGAGTTGTGTCAAGACCAACAACTGATCAAATTTTTCAATATTTTAATACAATAAATCAAAAAGTAGAGAAATTCATTCAAACCCAAACGCTTAGTGAAGATGATGTCAAACTTATCATGACAGGATTTCATCATGAATGTCAACATCAAGAACTCCTAGTGTATGATTTACAACATTTACTTGCAGAACAATACCGACCTGTAAAGAAAAATGAAATTGTAAAACAGCCAATCGTCGATAGAAAATCAATCCAAATTAAGGGAGGATTATACATCATGGGGAATACAGGAAAAGAGTTTTGCTACGATATTGAATTACCAGAACACAAAGTTTACCTTAATGATTATAAAATTGACGAATTTCCTGTAACAAACAAGCAATATCTAGAATTCATGGAAGCTGGAGGATATGAGACTTACAAATACTGGTTATCAGACGGATGGGAAAAAGTCAAAGAAAACAAATGGGAATCTCCAATGTATTGGGAAAAAGTTGATGGTAAATGGCATACAAGAGACTTTTTAGGAATTAGAGAAATCAATTCAAACGAGCCAGTATGCCATGTAAGTTTCTACGAAGCAGATGCATATTGTAAATGGGCAGGAAAAAGACTCCCAACAGAGGCTGAATGGGAAAAAGCTGCTTGTTGGAATGAATACAAGCAAGAGAAAACTACTTTCCCATGGGGAAATGAAAATCCAACAAATGAAAAATGTAATTTACTAGAATCATATCACTGGGGATGTTCTGAAATTGGAACATACCCAAATGGGACTAGTCATTCAGGATGTCAACAAATGATCGGAGATGTTTGGGAATGGACATCATCAGAGTATACAGGGTACCCAGGATTCAAATCAGGATTTGATGAATACAATGACAAATGGTTTACAAATCAAAAAGTTTTGAGAGGAGGTTCTTTTGGAACTCCAAAGATGTCAATTAGAGGAAGTTACAGAAATTTCTTCAGATTAGATGAAAGATGGTTATTTTCAGGTTTCAGATGTGCTGAAAATATTTAATTTTTTGATACTAAAGTTAATGAAAAATTAGTTTTCTCATCTAACCAAGTATGATTAATTTTGAATCCAGTACTTGTAAAAAGTGTTTTAATTTGGTCTAGAGTAAATTTATGAGAATGTTCAGTATGAATCAACTCATTTTTTTCCAAATTTAATAAAAGACCAGATTTTGAAATGACAACAGATTGATTCACTAAAGATTTCAAATACATTTCAATTCGCTGATCCTCTTTATTGTAAATAGAATAATGAGAAAAATTATCTAAATTAAAATCTGCATCAAGTTCATCATTTATTCTAGATAGAACATTGAGATTAAATTCAGCAGTAATACCTTGTTTATCATTATATGCAGATTCTAAAATTTGCGAATCCTTTACCAGATCCAAACCAATTAAAAATAAATCACCAGATTTCATGGTAGAATTTATTTTTTCTAAAAAGATTTTACCATCAGTAGGAGAAAAATTTCCAAAGCTAGAACCTAAAAATAGAATTAAATTATTTTTATCATCATAATTTTTTAAAAATTCTAACCCACCCTCATATGTGTCAATAATTCCAGTAATTCGAAGATTATCATAATCTTGTAAAAGTTGTTCTGAACTTTCAGCTAGTATTTCAGAGATATCAATAGGGAAATATTCTGTAGTTTGTTGCATTTGAGTGAAAATATCAAGTAATAATCGCGTTTTTACAGATGCCCCACTACCAAGTTCAACTAATCTAAAGGAATCATCAATAAATGAAGGCAATTCAGTCTTTAACTTTTTCAAAATAGCAATTTCAGTTCTTGTAGGATAGTATTCAGGAAGGGTACAAATTTTTTCAAACAAGTCAGACCCTTTTTTATCATAGAAAAATTTAGGCACGATAAATTTAGATTCCCTATTCAAGCTTGAAGAGATCTCTTCAGCAAATGTTTTCTCGATTTTACTAGCATGAGGTTTAAAATATTGAAGTTTAGAATCTATTACATATTTTTTATAATCAGGATGTTTTTGGATTGCTTTATTCAAGTATTAAACCGGTCTTTGTTTAACATAAATGCTTTATCCCAAATTTTACGCATGAATAATATTTCTTGATATACTTCTTCATTCAACAATAAATGTTGGGTGAAATTCTCAGAGTAGAACATTTGAAAAAATATTTTACAAAAAAAGGAATATTTGGGGAAAAATCAGTAACTGTGAGAGCTACTGATGATATATCATTTTCATTAAAAAAAGGCGAAGTTTTTGTGTTAGCAGGGGAATCAGGTTCAGGAAAATCAACCATTGCAAAATTAATTCTTAAATCAATCCAATCAGATTCAGGAAAAATATTTTTTGAAGAACAGGAAATCGATGATAAAAAAGAAAATTTAGTAAAAATTAGAATGAATTGCCAAATGATACATCAAGATCCATACGACTCCATCAACCCCAGAATGAAGATTGGTGACATCATATCTGAACCACTTGAAATTCATAAAATTGGGAACAAGGAGGATAGAACCAAAAGAGTAATCGAAGTACTCCATGAAGTAAAATTAGAACCAGCTGAAGACATTGTAAAAAGATACCCACACATGTTGTCAGGCGGACAAAGACAGAGAGTAGTACTGGCAAGAGCTTTGGCACTAAAACCCAAAATAATACTAGCAGATGAACCAGTTTCTATGTTAGATGTATCAATTAGAGCTGAAATGTTAGAATTGATGCAAGAATTACAGAGAAAATACAACATTTCATTTATCTACATCACACATGATTTGGCTACTGCCAGATATTTTGGTCAAAGAATAGGGATTTTGTACATGGGGAAAATTGTTGAAATTGGACCAATTAATCAAGTGCTGGTAAAACCAAGGCATCCTTACACTCAAGCATTAATTGATGCTATTTCAGAGCCTGATCCGGATAATTTACACAAGGAGAAGAAAATCAGAATCAATGATCCGTTAGATATTGATGTGTATCAAGGATGTAGATTTAGAGCAAGATGTCAATATGCCATTGAAAAATGTATAGAAGAACCAAGATTAGAAGAAAATAGTGCAGACCATTACTCAGCCTGTTTTGTAAAACTAGACTAGGAAGTTTTCATGGAAGGGATTCGTTTATCTTTGTAAGTGACAACATTAGATACCCCATTCTTTGGAAATACCCCGTAGATCAATTTTGCTTTCTGAATTACAGAGTCTTTGAGGGACACCATAATGAATTGACTTTCCTTGGATCTTTCTTCTAAAATTTTTGCTAATCTTTCTGAATTTGGTGCATCAAGGTGAGCATCAACTTCATCAAAGAGATAGAATGGAGATGGTTTTAGTTTTTGTAATGCTAGAACAAATACAATTGCGGCCAATGTTTTTTCACCACCACTAATTGATGTGGATTCTCTTTTGGGTTTATTTGGGAATTGGATTAGATATGAAATTCCAGAATTGAATATGTCATCTTCATTTTGTAATTCCAACCATGCATTCCCATCAGTCATTTTATTGAAAATTAAACGAATTTCTTTATCGACTTTATCAAATGCATCTAAGAATGTTTGTCGTTTATCTTTTTCAATATCTTCAATAAATTTGACAATAGAATTTCTTTCAGCTTCAAGAGAATTCTTTCTTGTAGACATGGAACGATATCCATAAGATACCTCAAGGTATGTTTCAGGTGCTTTAGCATTTAATGCATTTAGCGAAGATAATTCAGTAGTTAATCCATGTACAATTGACTCAACATCAAATGTTTCCATATCTTTATCAAATCCAAACGTAGATAGAATTTGTTGTAGTTTAGCCTCATTTTCAACTAAATCTTTAAGATCACGAGTAAGTGAATCTGTTTGACGCTCTATAGTATTGATTTGTTTTGTCAATTCTCTATCTTGTTCAGTTAATACTTTGAGTTTATCATCAAATTCTTTTAGATGTCCAATAGATGAGCCAGATGTAGAAATTAATTCTTGTTCTTTTTCACGCAATGATACAAGAACTTGATTCTTGGATTCTTTCTGAATTTCCAAGTCATGTATTTTTGTTTCAAGTTCTTTGTATTCTAGATTCAAGGAATTTGTTTCAGCATCAAGACGATTAGATTGAGATTTTTCTCTATTGTATTGAGTTTGTAATGTTGTTTGTTGGGAAGATTTATCACGATATTCATTCATTATTGTAGTGTATAATTTCTCAATGTCAGATTTTTTAATATTAATTCTGGATAATTCAGAAGCAATTCTATCTTGTTCTCCACTAGCATAATTTTCTTCAACAATAGTTATTCTTTCTTGTAATGATTCTACATGAGATTCGCAAGTATTCACTTCAGATTCAATTACATTATTTCTTGAAGTAAGATCTGAAATTCTTTTTGAAAGTTGCTCCTTCATACTATGTGCAGAAGTGAGTCTAGATTTCAAATTTGAATAATTTTCAGTTGTAGAGGTTAGTGAATTTTCAGACATGGATAGACGATCATCATAAGACTGGATGGAATCCTCTAATTTTTTTAATGAATATTTTTTCTTTAACATGTATTTTTTAATTATACTAATTGACTGGAATAATCCATCAATATCACTACTCATAGAGATTAATTTTGTGAGTTTAGATATTTTGGAGTTAATATCAATGATTACTGTACCACCTTTTTCTTCAAAGAATTCACCATCAAGTGTTACAGATTTGTAACCCTTTTGAGAGACATTATAAGCAGATTCCCTATTCTCAGTAAGCACAATATTGCCAAATAGGAAAGTTTTGAGGGAAGCATATGCAGGATCACATGTAACGTAGTTGGCAAGTATGCCGATTACACCAGATTCTTTTGGTAGAGATAGTTTGAATTGTGGAATTGCATCTAGTGGAATTATCTTTAATTTTGGAAGATTTTTACTTCGTGCAACTTCAGCTATGCCAAGTAAAGTTGCAAAATCTTTTACAACAATTGCTTTAATCCAATCAGAACTAACTGCTAAAACTGAACGCTCGTATTTTTTTTCCCATGAAATCATTTCATAAACTAATCCATCAATGCCAAGTTTGTCTGCATCTTCTTTTAATTTAGCAACAGTGTAATCTTCATGCATGAATCCCTGTACAGTTTTAATTTTTGATTCATATTGATTTGCAGCTTTATTTGATTTCTCTAAAATAAATTCCAACTCATCCATATCATTATGTATTTTTGATTTTCTATCATGGAGTTTTTGAATTCTTGATTTTAATTCAGTAATAGATGCATTATGATTATTCAACATAGATTCCAGTTTAGATTGGTAACCAGTTAATGAAACAATATCATGTTCTAATTCAGAGAGTTTAGCAGTATTTGTGTCAATTTTGATTTTGGATTCATCTTTCTCATGTAAAACTTTGGATAATTTTAGTTGTACATCATTGAGTTGACTTGTAAGAGATTTGATTTTATTATCAATTTCAGATTTTTTAGCTGCTGCTTCTGATTGTTCTGTAAGTATTTTATTTCTTTGAGAGTCAATAATTTGTAAATCTTCATTGATTTTATTTTTCTTTAAATCTGTTTCATCAATAGATATTTTTATTTTTTGAAGTTGTGTATCAATATCAGATCTAGCTTGATTAATTTCAGCAATTTCATTTTGTATTTCAGGTAATCTTAAATTAATTTGCTCTAATCGTTTCTTTGATGCAGAAATTGCACTATTGTCTATCTCATATTGTTCCATTGCAGAACTAATTTCAACATCAAGAGTAGCTTTTGCTTGACTGTAATCATTAGCTTCAGCCATCAACTTTGTCTTTTCAGTTTCCAAAGCACCAATTTCTTCTCTCAAAGTATTTCTTTGAGTGCTAAACGTTGTGATTTCAGCATTTAATGCATTCAAATTGGATTCTTTTGCCGATTTTTGGCTTGAAATAACCTTCATTTTGTTTGCTGCAGCAATGGCCTTGTAACGATTTAACTCACGTTCTAAAATATCATGACGTAATTTTTGATTTCTTTCTTCCTCTAATTCATCTATTCTTTTTTTGATTTCGCCCATTTTGGCAAGAGCAATTTCTAAACGTCTATCTGCCTCATCTAATTGTTTTATAGATTCTACTTTTTTATCATCAAAGTATGATAGACCAATTAAATCTTCAATTGTTTTTCTTTTTTCTTCTGAAGTGAATTCAGATATTCTAGTTACAGTTCCTTGTTGGACAGCATTGAGTTGACCCAAACCGGCATTTGCCATATCAAGTAAATCAAGAATATGACTTCGATTTGTTTTCTTTTTATTTAGATAGTATGTGTTTTCGCCGTTAGCATCCATCTCTCTTGTAATTTCAACTGCATCAGAATCTACTGGAATTTTTCTATCAGAGTTATCAAAATGAACACTTGATCTTGCCATTTTTGGTCCATGTCTTGCTCCTTCAATATCATGAATTAGAGATCGCAATTTATCCACTCTCATTACTTTTGGTTTATTTTCACCCATTGCAAAAATAATGGCATCCAAGATGTTACTTTTACCAGAACCATTTGGACCTGAAATTGAAACTAGTCCGGGTTCGAACTGTACAGTAGTATTCTTAAATCCAAATGATTTGAAACCGAAGATCTCAACTTTTTTAACATGAACCAATGATAATAATTTCTCATTACGTAGGATAATCGATGGTTAACAAGTTTAGTTGACAGAATTGATTAATTTTTCTTGTTGTGTTATGATATTTTTCGTAGCGGTTGAAAAGAAAATAATAATTTTTTATTTAATGATCGCATAATTACGCCTACTATAATTACTAAGAAATAATTCTAAAAACATGGTTAAGCTTGGGTTAATCCAGACTGCATCACAAAGTACTAATCAAAAAGGAATTTCTCATGCAGTAAAAATTCTTAAAAAATTAGGAAGGAATAACACAGACATTGTGTGCCTGCCAGAACAGTGGCTAAAAAATAACGAGATCAATGATTTTGATTTAGAGTTTTCAGAGTTTAAAAAAATATCAAAGGAATTCAGCATGACCATAATTCCAGGAGCGTTTTATGAAATTACAAAGAAAAAAACATCCATCATATCGCCAGTGATTGGGCCAAAGGGAGAATTCATAGGCAAACAAGAGAAAATTCATCCTTTTGACTATGAAAAAAACAGTGTAAAACCAGGAAATGAGGCTAAAATCTTCAATACCGCATGCAAGTTTGGAGTGATAATTTGCTATGATATGGTGTTTCCAAAAGTAGCAAATACACTGGTAAAAAAAGGAGCCCAAGTTTTGTTTTCACCTAGTAGAATAGTTAGGAGAGGAATTGAGCCTTGGCAAATGTATGTTCAAGTCAGATCCTTAGAAAATAGAATACCAATCTTAGCAGCAAATGTTGAAAATAAGAGATTCGGAGGAAACAGTCTCATCATAGATTTGAATGAAAAAAACAAAATAGTCACAACAAAAGTTATGAAATTAAATGGAGAATGCGGAGTTAGTAAAGAGTTTGATTTGAATAAATATGAAAAGAGTAGAAAGATAAGATTTTCAGATTCTAATAATTTTCAGTGACTAGTCGCCTGCAACAAACTTTTCACATGCATCTTTTGCCAAAGCATCAGAGGTTTGTTCTATAGGATGTTTCATCAAGTATGCACTGGCAGGTTTGATTGGACCACCAACTCCTCTATCAAGAGCAATTCTTGCTAATCGAATGGCATCAATTACAATACCTGCAGAATTTGCTTTATCATCAACTTCTAAACGTACTTCCATATTATATGGAATATTTGCCCATTGTCTACCTTCAATTCTCATAAACATGAGTTTTGTATTTCCTAGAAATGGAATAAAATCTGAAGGTCCAACATAGATTTGATCATCATCTAATCTTTCCTTAAGTTGACTTTGGACACTTTCAGTCTTAGAGATTCTCTTAGATGCCAGTCTGTCTTGTTCCTTCATGTTTAAGAAATCAGTATTACCTCCAACATTGATTTGGTATGTTTTTTCAATTTTTGTTCCTCTATCACTACAAAGTTTAGCCAAAGTTCTATGTACAATAGTTGCACCAACTTGACCCTTGATATCATCACCAATGCAAGGAACATTTGCATCCTCAAACTTTTTTGCCCATTTCTCATCTGATGCAATAAAAGAGGGAATACAATTTACAAACGCAGTTTTTGTATCTAAACAAATTTGAGCCCAAAATTCAGTTACTTTATCAGAACCAACTGGCAAATAAGATACAATAATTTCAACACCTTTTTCTTTGATAATTTTTTTGACCTCTTCAGCTATTTGCTCAGGTGTTTTTGTGCTAACAATAGGTTTAATTCGATTTTCGACCCAAACACCTACTCCATCTAAAATAGGACTTTCATAGACCAATGCTTCATTTTTTGGCAAATCATCTTTAGCAATCCAATCAACCATGTTTGGATATTCATAAATTGCCTCATGCAATAGTTTGCCAACTTTATTTTCGCCAACATCAAACCCACAAACAAAGTCAATATCATGAATTCCATATCCTGCTAGTTTATCGTGAATAATACCAGTTACTTCTTGGGAAGGATTTTTTCTATAATATTCAATTCCTTGAATTAAACCTGAAAAACAATTACCGATACCTACTAAACCAACTTTAATTCTATCAGCCATTTGAAATTCATTATTGAGAGGGAGGTTTAAAGTTTCCCCAGATAATTGAAAAATTTCATTCGTTAAAGGCAGGATTTTATATTCGGTACCGACATAGAATGTAATCATGATAGATCCTGGCCGTCCAGTAAAAGATATTCAAATTGATTCAAACATGTCAATTGAAAAAATTTTTGAAGAGTTGTCTCAATCAGGAGGATTTGAGTCAGTGAACCTATCAAGTGGTTTAGAGATTTTAACAGAAATGATTTCAGATAAACAATGTCTAAGATTTGTTTCATTTGTAGGTGCAGTAGTATCCACAGGGTTAAGAGGAATAATTAAAGACATGATAAAAAACAAATGGTTTGATGTTGCAATTACAACTTGCGGTGCATTAGATCATGATATTGCTAGACATTTTTCACATTACAAAGAAGGGTCATTTACAATGGATGATATGGAACTGGCAAATCAAAACATCCACAGATTAGGAAATGTCCTAGTACCAATGGATAGTTACGGACCACTAATTGAAGAAAAAATGCAGTCATTCTTAGAAGAAGAATATCAAAATGGAAACAAAGAGATGAGTACATCTGAAATTTGTAAAATGATTGGAAAACATCTTGGCGAAGACTCTTTTCTATACTGGGCATACAAAAATGATATCGACGTAGTAGTTCCAGGAATTATGGACGGAGCAGTAGGAAGTCAAATTTGGTTATTTACACAAAAACATGCAGATTTCAAATTAAACATGATTGGAGATGCAAATCTACTATCAGGGTTAATTTTCAAAGCAGAGAAATCAGGAGCATTCATGATTGGAGGTGGAATTTCAAAACACCACACATTATGGTGGAACCAATACAGAGAAGGACTAGATTATGCATTTTACATCACTACTGCTCAAGAATTTGATGGAAGCCTAAGTGGTGCACTTGTACGAGAAGCAATTTCATGGGGAAAAGTTACACAAATAGCAAAACAATCAACACTTCATGCAGAAGTAACAACGATTTTACCATTCATTTATGCAGCATTACTTTCAAAAGTAAAAAAATAGAATTAGATAAAAGCTATTATTTGATCAATATAGAAAATATTCATTGATTCCAAAAATTAGAATAAGAGAAATTAGAAAATTAAATTTAGAAAATGGATATTTGATAGATGGATTTCCTTCAGCAGGTTTTACCAGTGCAATTGCAACTGAATCAATGATCAATACATCACAATTTGAACTGGGAGGAGTAATGGATTCAGAAGCATTTCCTCCAATCAGTGTGATTAAAAATGGAAAACCGAATTTTCCATCAAGGATTTTTGTAAATGAGAAATTAAAAGTAGGAATATTTTTGTCATATTTGACTCTAGAGCAGTCATTGCATAGAATTACAGCAAAAACAATGCTGTCATGGGCAAAAAAACAAAAAATAAAATTAATTGTTAGTAGTGTTGCAATTAAGTCACCAAATGAAGAAGAAGAGATGATAGGTATTGGAAGTACAGAATCTGCAAGAACCAAAATAAAAGAAGCAGGTCTCAAAGTATTAGATCATGGTACAATTCCAGGCATTCCAGGGATTTTACTAAATGAAGGCAGGATGTCAAATCAAGATGTCATCGTAATAATTTTTCATACAACTGGAAACGGGCCAGATTTCAAATCAAGTGCAAATCTATGTATGGCAATGTCAAAATTAATCCCAGGTGCATCTTGTGATATATCATCACTAGAAAAAGAAGCAGAGAAAGCTGAAGGCATTATTAAAGAAGCTCAAGAAGAGTCAAAAAATCTCAAAGACTCCATGTATAGATAATAAACCACATCAAGTTTATTTCAGAATCAGATAATTGAAAAAGAGTGATTCAAATTTTTGAATTTGCAATTATTGTAATCGTTATTTCGGCATCAGGAGTAATGGCCCCAGGACCATTATTTACTGCAAATATATCATATGGATTACGAGAAGGGACCAAATCAGGGGTTAAAATGGCAATAGGCCATACAATTGTAGAATTTCCTTTAGTTATTTTATTAGGAATTGGAGTTTTTTCTTTAGAATCATTTCCAGAATTTAGAACTATAATTTCAATTGTAGGAGCAATTACACTTTTCATTTTTGCATTTGTTCAAATCAAAAATACATTACAAAATAACAAAAACATTACATCAATTCCAAAACATGGGCCATTACTTACTGGAATTGTACTTAGCGCACTAAATCCATTTTTTATAATTTGGTGGTTAACTATAGGATTCAAACTAATTTCAGATGCAATGTTAATGTGGGCATTTTCAGGCATATTAATAGTATTTTTCCTACACATATGGATGGATTATGTGTGGTTGGGAGGGATTTCATTTCTAGCATCCAAAAGTTCACAAATATTATCAAATAGAAACTACAAAATCATAATGGTGGGATTGAGTTTATTGCTAGTTTATTTTGGAATCATATTTTTACTAGACATATCACCTTAACCACAATCTAAAATTTCTATTTCAGATGTACACATGTCATTATAAGAATAAATTTGTTCAAGAATATTTTCGCATTGTTCTGGATCTAAAGATTGTTCATAAGATAGGATTTCATTTAGTATTATCAAATGATCTACACTGCAAGAATCACCAAAAAAAGCAATCATTAGAACAACAAATAACATAGCAAATAGAATTAATGTTAAGTTTTTTAGTCTAGTTTTTTGAAATATCAATTTCCATGTTGGAAACATTACGTTGCTTTCCATCTTGTGAAGTTAAAGAATCAGATGAAATTCTAACATCACTAATTACATAACCAACTGAATCCATTCGTTTTACAATCATTTGTGAAACATCAACAGCCTGTGTAATTCGTTTGCCTCTTGCTTTGATAGTTACAGTAGGTCTAGTTGAAAGTTGGGTTAATGTTGCAGAAACATAAGTCATAATTGGTTTTGTACCAATAAAAATTACATCACGTTCCTCTGTACTGTGAGGAGAATCTGAAAAGTGTTTAGGGTTAGGGGTTTTATGTTCAGTATCATTTGATTTAGATTTGTCATCTGGTGTTGGTTCAGGTTCTGGTGTTGGTTCAGGTTCTGGTGTTGGTTCAGGTTCTGGTGTTGGTTCAGGTTCTGGTGTTGGTTCAGGTTCTGGTGTTGGTTCAGGTTCTGGTGTTGGTTCAGGTTCTGGTGTTGGTTCAGGTTCTGGTGTTGGTTCAGGTTCTGGTGTTGGTTCAGGTTCTGGTGTTGGTTCAGGTTCTGGTGTTGGTTCAGGTTCTGGTGTTGGTTCAGGTTCTGGTGTTGGTTCAGGTTCTGGTGTTGGTTCAGGTTCTGGTGTTGGTTCAGGTTCTGGTGTTGGTTCAGGTTCTGGTGTTGGTTCAGGTTCTGGTGTTGGTTCAGGTTCTGGTGTTGGTTCAGGTTCTGATTTAACTCTAGAACCAAATTCTGATAAGATGTCTTCTGCGTCTTTTGATTTTTTATTGCTACTCAATTTTAAATTCCTGTTATACCGAATTTCTCTCTCGCTTTTATTTAATTTTTCAGGTATTTCCTTTCAAATAGTCTTCAAATAATTTTTCAAGATCGTCATCATTGTCTATTTTCTTGATTTGCTCGACTAGATCTACTTCTTCAATTTCATAGCAATTCATCACATCTTGAGAATCTTTGAACACCAGTATTGCTTTGTTTTTAAAAATACAATGATAGAGTTTCTCCTTTTCCATTTTTTCAGGTTTAAACTTGACACCATTTTCATCTACGGATACAGGATATTCCATGGAGATACAGTTCTTTCATCAATATTTAGATTAATTGGATGTAAGGCTAAAGATTCAATTTTGGTAAATCAATTGTAAACGTTGTCGGGTTATTTTTTACAGAAATTGTACCTTTATGTTGTTCAATTATAGATTTACAAATTCCTAGCCCTAAACCAGTACCTTCAGGTTTTGTAGTAAAAAGATGGTCAAAAATCTTCGGTAAAACATCGTCAGAAATTCCTGAACCAGAATCTTCAAAAAAGATAGAAACTTTTTCAGGAGTGTCAAGTAATCGTATAATAATTTGTCCTGAATTATTTAATTCCTGAATAGAGTTTACAATTAAATTTGAAAAGACAGCTTGAATTTTTCTAGAATCACATTTAATTTGAGAATCATTGTCAGGTAATTTTATTGACATTGTTTTAGGAATAAAGATATTTTTTATAGCATTTTTTAAGAGTTCAGAAACATATGTAGATTCCAAATTGAGTTCAGTAGTTTTTGCATAATTTAGCACATCTTCGATGATACGATTAATTTCAACAATAGAATCTTGTAAACCAGCACACTGACTTTTCATTTTATCATCCATATGGTGTTCAAGGTTCATTTTCAAAAGATCTGAAGACATTTGAATGATAGATAAAGGATTTCTTAAATCATGTGCAATACGTGATGCCATTGAACCTATTGTAGATACTCGGTCATTTTTTAAGAGTTGTTCAGTTTTTTCTTGTACCTTTTCTGCTAATTGCTCATTTTGTTTTAAAAGTTCTTGCTGAGCTATTGACAAATCTTTTGCAGTAGATTTCAATGACATAGTTAAAACAGTATTTTTAAATTCACTCTCAACCCAATTAGCAAGATCAATTAAGACACTTTTATCAGCTCTACTGAAAACACGAGGTTTTGTATCAATGATACAAAGAGTCCCTAATTTTTTTCCATTAGGATCTCGAATTGGTTTTCCCGCATAAAATCTAATATGAGGTTCTCCCGTAACAAGAGGATTATCAGAAAACCGTTCATCATTAGTGGCATCAGTAATAGACATTACATCCTCATTTAAAATCGCATGACTGCAAAAAGACATACTTCTAGGAGTTTCAGTAGCAGAAAGTCCAGCACATGATTTGAACCATTGACGATTAGTATCAACTAAACTTACCAGCGCTATCGGAACATCAAACATTATTTGTGCAACTTTTGTAATCCTATCAAATCGTTCTTCAGGAGGAGTGTCCAGTATTTTTAAATCATGTAAGGCTTGAATTCTTTCAGGCTCATCTGAACTTAGAGTTGACTCCATAAGAAAAAACAATCCCCATACCTAAAAAACATGCAGGCTGTTAAAAAAAATACAAAACAAAAAATCATGCACAATATAGTAATAATCAAAGCAATCTAGAAGAATATTGGAAACAAGAGTAGTTTTCCACATAGATTTTGATTATTTTTATGCCCAATGTGAAGAAACTAGATCACCAGAACTAAAATCAAAACCAGTATGTGTTTGTGTTTATTCAGACAGAGGAGGAGATAGCGGTGCTATTGCTACTGCAAATTACACAGCCAGAAAATACGGTGTTAAATCAGGAATTCCAATTGCATTTGCAAAAAAAAGACTTGATGAAAGAAAAGATGCAGTTTTTCTACCAGTTGACTTTGAGTTCTATACTGAAATTTCAGAAAAAGCAATGGAGATTATGAAAGATTACGCAGACATTTTTGAATATGTTGGCAGAGATGAAGCTTATCTAGATGTAACAGATAGAGTTGAGGGTGATTTTGAGAAGGCAAATCATCTCGCACAGCAAATAAAAAATTCCATTAGAGATAAAATAAAACTTAGTTGTTCAATAGGAATTTCTCCAAATAAATTAATTTCAAAAATAGCATCAGACTTTCAAAAACCAGATGGTTTAACCACAGTATCACCAGAAAAAGTTGATACATTTTTAGAACAATTAAAAATTAGAACTATACCAGGCATTGGTAAAAAAACTGAAGAAAGATTTTTAGAAATGAATTTAGAAACAATTCAAGATTTAAAAAAAATAGATATTTTTACATTAAACAAAGAGTTTGGAAGAAAGACTGGAGGATATATCTATAATGCAGTTAGAGGAATAGATAATGAACCAGTAAAAAAACGTGAAGCACGAATACAATATAGTAAAATTACAACATTAAAGCAAGATTCAAAAGATTATCAATTCTTATCTGAAAACATCATAGAACTTTGTAAGGAAGTGCATAGTGTAGTTAAAAAAAATAATCAAATGTTCAAATCAGTTGGCATACATTTCGTACAATCAGATCTATCAAACAAATCAAAATCACGAATGCTCAGAAGCCCCACCACTAGTATTGAAGAATTGGAAAAAACAGCTGATCAATTATTAAAAGAAGCATTAGAAAATCAAACCATTACAATTAGAAGATTAGGAGTTAAAGTTTCAGAACTTTCAGAAATTCAAGGACAAAGCGACATTACTTCTTATTTTTAGAAATATCAATTATTTTTCTGATTTTTTAAGACGTCTGGATTCAATGATAATTACTACTAAAATAAACGCAAATAGCCAAGGCAAGAACATTATCTCGCCTGCAATTTTATGATATTCCTCCCAAGCAACAGGATCAGTTGTGACTTTAAGAGCATACCAAGATAATGAAAAAATTCGGATTAAATTGACAACAATAGTTCCAATAATTCCTAAAACAAAGTAAATTGCCTTTCTAGTTCTAGGGATGTTTAATTTTAACATGAATGCCCCAATTACTAAAGAAAAAATGATAATACTATGAACACCGGCTGATGGCCAAAATACTTGAAGAGCCATCGAACCATGATCACCACGTAAGAACATTACATTGTCTTTAGCAACAGCAGTTCCAAGATCAAGTACAGTAATTATCCAAACATTTGCTTGAACAAAGTATGGGACAATGTATTGTAAAGGCCCAAGTGTATCATATGGGAAAAACGCATCAAGTGAAAGAATTATTGCAGTACCTATAAGAAATATTGGACCAGCAGGAGCAATTCTGATCCAGCGTTTTCCAAAGAAGATACTCAATGCAACAACAATGAATATTGCCATGACAACAAAGTCCCACATCCAAGTCCATGAATAGATTAATTGTACATCAAAATATTCTGCAGATTCAATAATGTAATCTCTTAAACCATATTCTAATGAAACAAGATAAATAATTGTAGCCACAGCTAAAGGAATTACAGCAAGTAATTTTTTCTTTGAAATCACAATCTTCAATCCAATTAATTCAGCAACAACAAAAATCAAAGCAAAGAAATAACCACCTCTACCTTCATTCCAACTCCAAGCTATAGAGTCCGGGAATGCAATCATTGCAAAGAGAATAGGACTAGAAATTATGAAAATTCCAAAAATCAAATTCCAATTCTGCATTATGTTAAACCCTCAAAAGGCAAATAAATATCTCGACTTTGGAATTTATGAAACGTAACAAATCAATGTAGAAATTTAGTGAATACTAGTCTTCAGCATCTTCTATTTCATCAGATTCTGGATCTCGTCTACCAGGTCTAATTGGAATATAGAGAATGGTCATACAAACACTAGAATTGTCTGCAAGATACATTCCAAGGTTGCAAATGTTTGTCTAAGTGGTGATTTCTAATACATCAAATCTTTGGATCAAACTTACACTCAATTTTCAATGATCTTACGGAAGTAAAGTAAGTGATTGCCAATATTCCAATGGCAACTATCCTAATCGGAGTTTCATAATTTGTCAGAAATGTAGTTGCTGTAGCTCCTACTGAACCAAAGGTTGAGATTACAGCAAATCCAATAGGACCACAACTGCATGCACCCGCAGCAGCTCCAATTATTGAACCAAAAACACCCCCACCCATTTTTTGTTTTGATTTTTTTAGTATATTGATACGAAATATGTTCATTGGTAATACTAGGGCAGATAAAGCAGATATCGTTACAATAAGAATAAATCCAAATTCAGTTCCAGATGGAATATGGCTAACAACATAAGGTTCTAAGAAAATATACTCAGAGATAATTAGCAACCCAACTAACATGGATGAAAAAATTACAAATGATAAGACAAGATATTTTGAATTTGAAAATACAAGATTGATTGCAGATACCATTAGATCATTTTGTCCAACACTTGTTTGAACACAGAGAAAGGTTGTGCACCACCAAGTTGCTCTTGTCCATCAGGACCAACAATAAAGAAACCCGGAGTTCCTCTTACACCATGATCTCGAGCTTGTTGACTATTGTATTGTACGCGTTTAGAATATTTTCCAGAGTCAAGACAGCTGTCAAACAATTCCATATCCAAACCTAAACTAAATGCAAATGCCTTTAGTCGTTCAGTGTTTGCCCATCCGTTATCAATTTTAGATTCTTGAGACATGTATAGAATATCATGATATTCCCAATACATCTCTTGATCTTCAGCACAATAAGAGGCCTGAGCTGCTTTTGGAGAATCACGTCCTAAAAATGCCAAATCAACAAAAACTAAATTTGCTTTTCCAGTTTCAATATAATCACGAGTTATTGCAGGTTTTGTATTGTGAAACCAATTGTAACATTGATGACATTGATAATCTCCAAATTCTACAATAGTGATGGGAGCTGAAGGATCACCTAATATCGGAGAACCCATTGCAGTTGAAATTGTTCCATGGGTTCTACCCATATCCAAATTAACAGTTTCAGTAGATGTAGATAAGGATACGGCGACCCCAGCAATAATTGCAATAACTATGGCGCCTATAATTACGCCTATTTTATTCATAATTAAAAATAGGAATTCTTGGTTAAAAAAACTTATTCCAAATTACGAGAAGATTTTCTTTTGAATAAATTTACAAATTTTGCAATAACAGTGTCAATCGGACAAACTTCACAGGTCACATTAGAAGAATGACTTTCAATATGTTTATCAAATTTTTGACGAGATTCTAAAATTAGATCACATTTTTCACAATAAATCTTGGATACATTATTCTTCAAAGGTTTTTTCACAAACATTTTGAGTGATTAGTGCTTATAAAGATCCTGTTGAAAATCAATAAATGATAAAAATTGTAAATAAAACCTTAACAAAAAATTTATCATAACACTTGGAATTACGTAATATTCTACAAAATATCTAGTTAAATCCAACCTACATGGATTTAAAATTTAGTATATTTTTGAGAACTAAATTAATCTAGATCGAGTTATGGTTAATTTAATGGGTTGTATGAATTCTAAATATTAAAAAATTAGATACTAGAGAAATTGTAAAATAAATTAGATATAGTGAATTCGCATATGGACATTTAGTTCAACTTGGTATTGTGTTACATATCCACAATGAGTACATGAAAACATTTCATGTTCAGACTGTGGTGTAGTGTTTTCAATTACTTTTCCAGAGATGGACGTAATGTTTATCATATCATTATTTGAAATTACAGCAAAATTTTGTCCTTCATCTATAGAATCTAAAAATTCTTTTATTGCAGAAATTACTGCAGTAGTGTCAATAATTTCATCATCATCAAAAGAAGACAACGTAAACTGATGATTCTTTAAAGTAGGGATTGCAGCAACTTGATCTGCTACAAATACAAGTAAATCATTTTTGACAGATACCACATCCTTGCAGTCAATTGTGAGCATAAAATATGATAATTGAATCGATATTTTAGTTTAACAAGAATTAGAAAATGATTATTATGGTTTAATATTGTGAGTGTAATTACATGGCAGATTCTGAAACATTTGGAGTAGAAAAAGGACATGGAGAAGAAGTCGTGGCATGGCTAAATGAACAAGCAAAAGTACAATCCATCAAACTAGAGGCAAGATTGTATGGCTACAATGTGACTACAGAGAATTTTGGAGAATTTGAAATGTTTTCATGGATTGGAAATGTTCAGAATGCCAGAAAGATGATCATCAAAGCAAGTAAAAGATTCAAAGTTAAAGTTATCGAGGGAGGATACAAACCAAAAGAAAAAATAATTAAAATGAAAAAATATGATTTTGCCAAAGTCAAAAAAGGAGATAAAACAATAGGCCAATTAGAATTTGTTGCATCAAGATTTGGAAACAAACACTGGGAGATTCAAAATGAAGAGCGACATTAATAAAACAACACCAGGAGAAGCCAAATGAAAAAAATAGGAATTATCGGATTAGGTATGTTAGGAAATGCAGTGGCATTACATTTAGTGGATTCAGGTTATGAAGTAACAGCATATAATAGAACAAAAGAAAAATCAGAAGAACTAAAAGAAAAAGGTGCAACAATTGCAGAGTCTCCAAAAGAAGTGGCAGAAAAATCAGAACTAGTAATTATAATTGTAAAAGATGCAGATGCTGTAAAAGATATTTCATTTGGGAATAATGGAATTGTACATGGAAATCACAAAAATCTAATTGTTGCAGACATGAGCACAGTTGATTCAACAGAATCAAAAAATATTTCAAAACAATTTATGGATTCTGAAATTACAAAGCTAGACATCCCAGTAATGGGAGGACCAAATGTAGCAATAACTGGAGATTTAGTTTTGATGGCATCAGGGAATAAAGAAAGTTTTGATAATTGTAAAGCAGTATTGGACACAATAGCAAACAAAGTGTTTTTCTTGGGGGAGAACGGAGTTGCTAATTCTATTAAATTAGCCATGAATCTCCAAATCACGATGTTAGCATTGGCATTATCTGAAGGAATAACACTTGTAAAAAAATCAGGAGTTGATCCAAAAATATTTCTAGAAATTTTAAACTCTACCTATTTCAAAACAGGAATGAGTGAAAAAAAGGCTTACAAAATGATAGAAGGTAAATATGATACAACATTCACGCTTTCAAATCTTAAAAAAGATATCACCACCATGACAAATGCTGCAAAATCACTTGGAATAGAACTTCCTATGATAAGCAAGGCAGAAGAAGTTTATGAAAATGCAATAAAAGAAGGATTTGGAGACATTGATTATACAGGCATTATAGAATATCTTAAAAAAATTAACGAATAAAAATAATCAAAATCACGAATAGAATTCAACAAAAATTCTATAAGATAGGATAACAATACCATATTATGCGATTAAATGAAAAAGTTGCAATAGTTACAGGGGCATCAAGTGACATTGGGAAAGGTATTGTTAAGAGATTTGTAGAAGAAGGGGCCAAAGTAATCCTAGTTGCAAGGAATTTAGAGCAATTAGAGGCAACTAGAAAAGAAATAGGTCATGAAGAATCAACGGCTTCAATTTCATGTGATTTGACTGATGAATCCCAAGTATTACAGGCAGTGAATCAGATTATGGACACTTATGGTAAGATAGACATTTTGGTAAATAACGCAGGAGCAATTAATGATCCGATACATTTTCACGAAATGCAAGATTCTGAAATAAAAAAATTAATTGATGTAAACTTGTTTGGAGTATTCCATATGACAAAGGCGGCTCTTTCAAAAATGTCAGATGTTAATAGTGGGGCAATAGTTAACGTAGGCTCAATTTCAAGTGAAAGAGCAATTCCAAGAGTTCACTTGGCAGTATATTCATCTACCAAGGCTGCAATCTCCATGTTCACAAAATCAATTGCAGTAGAATATGCTAGACGAAACATTAGATGTAATTGTGTTAATCCAGGAATTATAAATTCAGGAATGATAAAACCCTATCTTGATGATCCTCAAGCAAGAAAAGTGTTAGAAGAAAGACTACCTCTTGCAAGAGTTGGCGAACCAATCGATGTTGCAAATGCAGTTCTTTATTTAGCATCTGATGAGGCAAACTGGGTTACAGGAACCATCTTGAATGTAGATGGCGGTAAAACAGCTTCAGAAGGATAACATTAGATTTTTAAAAAATCAAGTAGAGATCTTATTCTTTTTAGAATATACTCTATAGCTAAATCCAGTAACAAGCATAATAATTCCAGTGATAGCAGACCATATTAAAAAAGATCCAATTTCAGATTCATCCATATTTTACAACAAACGAATAAACATCTAAAGTTTGGGTTGAGAATGAATATTTCACAAAAAGTATGAAACATCTAAATAGATTTGATACTGACGGAATTTATGCCTGAAATCATATGTCCAGACTGTGGAAAACGACTATTTCATGAAAATGAAACTACGTTAAAAATCGAAGAGACAATTCATTCAAAATTCTGTAGAAAGACAGAAGGAGAAACTCATAGTTTCATGCATAGAGATCCTGCACATATGGAAACTTTTGATTCAGAAAGAGAAAATGATACCACAGGTACCCCAGTGTTAAAAAAATAATAATTCTCATTCCTCAAAATTATATCCTAGGTATTCATCATTGAAGTAATTGTCAGAAGAATATCATTATGATTTAGTTGTTGTAGGCGGCGGGCCTGCAGGCTCCTCAGCTGCATATTCTGCTGCAAAGAACGGAATCAAGGTTGCATTACTTGAAAAAGAAAACACTATTGCAGAAACAGTGAGAACTAGCGGTGTAACATGGATTCAAAATATCAAAGAATTTGGAATTCCAGATGATTGTTTTAATCCAATTAAGAATTTTTCATTCTGTTCTCCCAATAACGAAGTCACAATTAGTGATACAATCCCCAGGGCCGCCGTATTAGATGTGAGAAAAACATATCGATGGTTAGCAAACGAAGCAGAAAATGCAGGTGCAGATATTTTTGTAAAAATGAATATCAAAAATGTCATAGAAAATGAAAAAGGAGATATCGTAGGAGTTACCGGTATCGGTCCCAAGGGGGAAACAACATTTCATGCTAAAGTTGTAATTGATGCTAGTGGTTTTCCATCAACAGTGTGTAAGGCAATGGGATTAGCACCACAATGGGAAAGGTTTGGTGCAGGTGCAGAATATGAAATGATAGCAGAAAATGTGGATTCTGAAACATGGTGGTTAATGGTAGGACAAGAATACTCACCTGCAGGATATGCATGGATATTTCCATTAGGAAATAACATAGTTAGGATTGGAGTAGGTGTTGGAAAACCAGAATCAAATGTAGACCCCACTCAAAGACTAAAAGAAATTATTGAGAAAAAATTAGGACCAATAAAAAAACTAGGAAAATTAACTGAGATTGAATTTCATTATGGATTAATTCCAAATGATGGATTATCTAGAAAAACAGTTTTTAATAATTTGATTCTAGTAGGAGATTCAGCAGGACAAGCAAACCCGTTAGTGTTAGAAGGCATCAGATATGCCATAAAGTTTGGAAGAGTTGCAGGAAAAGTAGCCTCAGATGCAATAAAATCAGGAAATACAGAAAAAAAATCACTTTACCCCTATGAAGAAAATTGGAGAAAATCTATTGAATCAAAAATTAATTCTGCAAGTAAAGTTCAAGATAGATGGATTGGTCTAACCGATGAAGAATGGGACAAAGAATTAGATATAATTAATGAACTAAAACCCGAAGAATTCATGGATTTTATAAAAGCAGATTTTGGTTTATCAAACATGATCAAATTAGCAACTCATCATCCAAAACTAGTAGTTAGACAACTATTCAATTTGGTGAAAGGTAAAAAATAATTATTTTACGTTAAAGAAATCACTTACAACTAAATCATGGTAAGATAACTGAACTACATAAACTCCAGAATCAAATGATTTGTTTACAATTTTACTAAACTTTCCACCAGCAGTATCCTTCAATGCAATCTCTTCTACAATATTCCCTTGCTGATCATAGATGTCAATGAAAAGATCTTCAGGGAATTGAACCGTTTTTAAAAGAGCACCAGAGATTACCAGTTTATCTCCACTATATTCAGCCATAATAGGGGCGGCCTTATTTCGGATTGGCAGATATCTTTCTATGAGAGATTTTAATTCGTTTAGATTTTCATTCACATTTTCTGCATCTTTGTCTTTGAATGCAAATTCAATTTCATTAATCACTGATCCAAATCTGGAATTTTCAGAATAGCTTTCACCACCAAATTTTTCAGCAAATGATTGTAATTCTTCAAATTCACGTGCCAATTCAACCATACTCAAATCAGCAGCATTGTATTCATAGTCAAAGTCCTCCTCAATATGGACAATTTGAGATGCTTTGGAATCTTTGTATTGCAACATGACAATATATAATCCAGGATCAGTTGGTGCAATCCATTGAGTAAAGAAATTACCTTGTTTTGTATCAGTAAACGCTAGACTGCTGTGTTTGGTTCCATCCATATTGTACACAGTCACATAGAGATTTTCACGTCGGTCAAAAACGGATTTTTCAGTGGCACCGTTAATTACCCAAATATTTTTTTCAGCATCAAATGAAATATCGTATATTATACTGTCATTGTGTAGAACTAAATGTTGGCTAAGATAGTCACCAATTTCTAAAATCTTTGATTCAGCATCTACAAAATTTGCCAATTCAATCATATGATCAGCATCTGCCATCATGCCATTGTATTTATCGACATATTCTGAAAATCCTGCATTATAAAAAGTCGAAACCATATTTGAAAAAGTATCTAATTTTTTACGGAATTCGATTCGTTTGATTTCATCACCAGTGTAACCCACATCAGAACCATGTGGATCATCAGTGTATGCTTGAGAAACTAAACGCCATTCATCAAATAAATCACGAACTAGTGCATCTGCTTGATCAAGATCATTTTTAATTACAAGATCTCGAACATTGTCAATTTTTTCATTAAATGTTTCAGCAAATTCAATATAATTTGGAAGGAATCTATTTTTCGTTAAACTCAATTCAACTAAATTTTCAAGAGATTTTGCACGTTGTAAAATATCACTTGCACGGATTTTGTATGCATCCTTGTTGTAAGAATCTAAATCATTTTGAATTTTTGAAGACATGTCACTAACCCAACTCAATAAAACTTCAATCCTATCAATTCTAGTTATCGAAGGACTTCCAGATTCCATTTGTTTGGCAGTATCCAAAATTTTCAATGCATTATCAATTAAAAAGAGATTTTCATAATCAGCTTGAAGTTCAGCTTTTTCTTTCATAGATTTGTATTGGAATTCTAATACAGTCAAAGGGTTTCTTTTCTCTCTCAGGTCAGTCATAGTTTGATCAAACTCAGAAACAATTTCTAAGATATCATCAATGGAATCAGCATTATCAACTTGCTCTAAAAGTAATTTCCAATCACTAACTAGTGCAGAGTTTCCACCAGTAGATTGAGAAATTTCTACACTCTTACTAATTCTTGATGAAATGTCTATGACTTGGACCATTTGGTTGATTTTTGATTCAGATTCCAAAATATCTTCAACTGAGCTAGCCAATGCCAAATCACGCTCTAATGCATTCCAATCAGGTTCAATCAGATTGGCAAGATCACTATTTTCTTCAGAATCCAAAGAGATGAATCTATCAACATTGTCCAATTCTCTTAAAAGAATAGCTGCCTGGTGTAATTCTGAAACGCGTATTGATGTGGAAATTAATTCATCTATAGACTCTTTGGCCATAAGAGAAGGTTTCAGAGACTCCCAATCATTTTGAACTAATCGATAAAGATCACTTTGTTTTCTAGAAACTACATCAAGATATCGAGATTTTGAAAGTACATCTATCAATTCCCCAATTTCATCTGAAAATACAGGAGCAGTTCCCCTTGCAAAAATAAATCCAACCTCATTTTTCACAGATTTACTCATTACTGTATCAGATTTTTTCATTAAATTCAAAAGAGTCTCTTCTAATTCATCAAAAGTTGGAGCTCTTTGATTTGGAACTTTATCAGGGTTGACATTTGTTACATCTACAAATGCATCAGTCAACAAATCAATGGCTTTAGTTTTATCCCCAATTTCATAATAAAAAATAGATGTAAAAATAGTTTCATCAATAGATTTTGCTATTTCAAAAGAAATTTCATCATCATCCAATAATTTTTGGACTATATCAAAGGAAGAAGTTACCGCAGGTCGAATTAGAGGATCAATTTCAATTATTAAATCATCTACAAAGAACTCACTCCATAAATCTACAAAATCATTTTCTAGTTGAGATAAATCATTAGAAGAAGGTTCAGGTAAAGGAGAAGGAATATCAAATAATTTTCCAATTGCATCACTATGAGAAGATATCAAGTTCTGAGCAGACAAAGTCATTTGTTCTTCATCAGGTTCTAAAAAAGAGTCAGATGAAACAGTGAATGGGGTAGATTTTGAATAATCACCATAGAATAACTTTATTTCATATTCTCCAGAAATACCACAAATTCTACCTTTCAATGGAATAACATCCGTAATGAAAGCACCATTGGACAGTGGCATTAATTGTTGAATTTGACATAAATCACCTTGAGGATTAATGATTTGCATAATCAAAAAAGAATCATCTAGAAGATTTGCAATTTGACCATAGACAAACAATGGTTCGCCACTCTCATAACTACCAAAATTTTCAAGTATTGTAATACGGTCAGGAGTTTGGGCTGATGCATACACAGGCATCAAAAGTAGAACAAATAGGCTCAAAACAACCGGAATTCGACTCATAAGGATCCAAATCGAGGCTCATACTACTTAAAACTTGAGCAGCTATAGTATCAGATATTTCAAATAATGTTGATAAATTAAGCCATGGTAACCACCATAGAATAGTTACCAGGCTTAATTTGGGGCACAGTGTTGGTTGGATTTGTCTGGTAAGACATACAAATTGAATGAAATTGCTCTGGCGTAATTGTCGAACATTTGTCACAGATCATTCTGTTAGACTTGAAACATTGAGAACATTTAGAATATTCATGCAACTTTCCACCACAATTTCGACAAGATTCATCAGGCAATTATATTCAAAATAAATCATTGAAAATTAAATATAAGAAACACGTAGAAATTGTTCATCACATAGCTCAGTAAGAAGAAGAATATATTGGAAATAAAATAAACAAAAGTTATGGATAAAGTTAGAGAAACTTTTGATAAATGGGCTCAAAATGGAAAAGCAGAACATATGGAAGAAGAGCATGGGAAAAACGTTTTAAAATTTTTAAAATCAATATCATTTGATAAACCATTTACATTTTTAGATGTAGGTTGTGGAAATGGATGGGTAGTAAGAAAAATTACAAAAGAAAAGTTTTGTAAAAAATCCATCGGTATAGATAAAAGTAAAAAAATGATCATTCAGGCTAAAAAAAAGACAGAGAGTAAAAAAGAAGAATATATTCACACAGACATAGAATCTATGAATTATAGAGGAAGATTTAATTTTATTTTTTCTATGGAATCACTTTACTATGCAGACTCTATTGAAATTGCACTTGAGAAAATATTCAAATTGTTAAAACCAGGAGGGCAATTTTTCTGTGGAACTGATTTTTACACAGATAACAAAGCAACAGCAAGATGGGCAGGAATAATGAAAATCCAGATGCATCTACATTCAAAAAAAGAATGGAGAGAATTTTTCAAAAAAGCAGGCTTTAATGTAAAAACCAAAAATGTCAAAGATTTGAACAACAAAAAGAAATGGAAAAGAGAACACGGCACTTTGTTCATCATAGGCACAAAACCTAAAAAGTAATACTCAAATCCCATAACAAAATACAGTATTCATGTGAGCTGGAGCACGACACGCTGCTACGGCAGAGGAAACTCCTCCCTCCAAACAGGAAATGTGATCTGGAGATAGATAATCAGAGATGGTTGGCAACGGAGCAGAAAATAATCCAATATGGCGCACTATGATGGCAAAACCTGAGGTTTCCATAAAAGGAATGAAAAAGACGACCCACATGGAGCAAAGCCAAACAGAACTAATAGTTCCTGTACTAAGTTCAGGTAGGCTGCAAAGCGAAATATCGTGAAAACAGAAGGAGGGTTACTCCCAGCACACATATTTTTAATATCATAATAAAGAATATATGAAATTCATAAAATATATGAATTTAAGAAATGATAAAAAGAATCCAATGTCCCCATTGTAAAAAACATCTAGCTGGAGAGGGACATTTAGAAAGACATATCAGAACAATCCATAAAAAAGATAAAAACTAAAATTATTTGAGACCTTTTTCTAATACTTCATTTACAATTCTAGAAAAACTTACAGTTGAGGAAGATTCTTTGATTTTTTTTGCTTGTAAGGATCTAAGTTTCTTTGCAATATCGCTATTGAGCATAATTGTAAGTCTTTCAGACATACCAAATTAACGTAATACTACTATTTTCAAGGTTCAAGAATTATTTGTTTACAAAAAGATCAAACAATAGAGAATCTTTCCAATTATGGAAATATGAAATTATATGAAAAGATAAGAAAATATGATTAACTCATAGAGCTAACGTGTTCTTTACAAACATCTGCGGAGCATCCACATGATGCGTCACATAGACAGGAACCTTGCATTTCACAATCACATTCAGAACCCATTTCTGCAGAAGATGCACATCCACATGCTGCTTCTTCACGATTAGCCATTGTTGGAGGTGGAGTAGTAGTTTCCTGAGGAGCAGTGTTCTCATAGACACTTCGAGTTTGCTGATAATCAGTTTCATCTTTCAGATGAGCTTCACCTCTATTGGTCTGATATCCACCAGAAGAGGCACTAGTTTGGTAGCCAACTAGTCTATTTGGATCAATTCCTTGTTGACCTTGAGTTTCATTTTTGAGTGATCTGCTACTAATGAAGAAAAATGCAATACCTGCAACTGCAGCTAATCCTGCCATTCCATAAACTATCATCACAGGGAAATCACCAGTAGATGTAGTCATATAATCAGCAGGAGGAGTTGGAGTTACACCGGCAATTTCAACACCGTCTAATTTATCTAAAGCACCAAATCCAATGGTAGACAAATTTGCTGTATCTGTAGATTGAACACTTCTAACAACATAAAGTTGATCAGCCATTATTTCTGCTTCAAAGACTCTTTCAACTTGTCTTCCTTCTCTAATACTACTTTCACCCATCGTCCATGACGATACAACAAATCCAGCGATTTCATCATCTAGTCCAAAGGTTCCAGCATCCACATTGATTCCAGTTGGATCAAATAGAAAGTGCCAGTTGGTCAATGGTTGTTCTAAAATAAAGTCAGCATTAATGAGATGTTTTCCTAAAACTTCTTCAGCTTCAGTTCCAGCAAAGTACGTGTACACTTCGGGTTCGTTATCCCTTAAAATATTAATTGGAATATTAATCTCAACACCATCAATTACAATTTCTTTATCGGTAGACATTCCTCTCCAACCCAAGTCAACTAAAGATCTTTGACCATCATCTGTAATCACATAATCACTTAATGTGCCTTGTAAAATTACACGATAATCAATTGAAGTGTTGATGTTTCTAGCTTTGAGATGAAAATCATAAGAGACATTCAAGTCACTAATTTGTGCTTGACTACCATCATTGGCAATACCACGGTTTAGTTCTGCAATAAGTGCTTGAACTCCAGGATTTGAAGAATCAGCAGTTCCTTGAACACTCCATTCTTTTCCTTGTAATTCATCAAAAAGATTTCCACCATTTGGATATTCGATAAAAACTGTTTTTTGATAATTCATTTTAAATGGAGATGTTTCAGTATTAGGGTTAATTCTAGCATCTAATTGTGCTGCCCAAACAGGAGTACTGGTACCGACAACAATAAGAGTTGCTAGCAAAACAGACAATATCACAGCCCGAGACACGAGTAAAATCCCTGAAATTACAGTAATAAACTTATCCTAATTATCTAGATCGGTAATTTTTTGAAAAAGTAATATTGAGTGACAAACACTGCAAATACAGTTTTAGAGGAATATGATATGATAACAGTCTTAGCAGGTGGAACAGGTTCAGTCAAGCTAGTCCGAGGATTAGTGTCTCAAGAATCCAAAGTCAACGTAATTAGTAACGTTGGAGATAATTATTGGCTATACGGACTTTATGTCTGTCCAGATATCGATACTATCGTATACGGTTTAGCAGATTTACTTGATCAAGAACGAGGATGGGGAATGAAAAAGGACACATTCAACTTTTTACGACAAATGGAAGTTTTTGGTGAAGAGACATGGTTTAGAGTAGGAGACAGAGATGCAGCCACTCATTTGATTAGAACAAACATGTTGAAAAACGGAAAGAATCTAAGTGACATTACAAAATGGATGTGTGAGAAATTTGCAGTGAGTGCAAACATCATACCAGTTACAGATAACAGTATTGAAACAAGAATTACCACAGACAAAGGAGAATTACATTTACAAGAATACCATGTCAAACACAGAGGTAAAGATCCAATTGAAGGGATTCAATATATCGGAGCAGACAAAGCTCGTCCAAATCCAGAGGCAATAAATGCAATCCATGATGCAGACATGGTAATTTTAGCACCAGGAAATCCATTAACATCAATTGGTCCAATGTTACAGATTAAAGGAATTAGAAAAGAATTATCAAAAATAAAGAAAAAAGTGGTTGCAGTCAGTCCATTGATTGGCGATAATGCAATTAGTGGACCTGCAGCAAAATACATGCAGGCTGCAGGAATTGAATCAAATGCTTATGGATTAGCAAAGATGTATTCCGACGTATGTGCAAACATCATTGTAGATTCAAAAGACAAGATGTTAGTAAAGAAAATTCAAAGTTTAGACATGAAGGTTTTTGAAACAAAGATCACTATGAAAAATAAAATTGCTGAAGACGCATTAGCAAATTTCATTTTAAAACAAGTACACGTGTAATTTGAAAATAGCTGCAATTATTCCTGTAAAGACTTTCTTAAATGCTAAAACCCGTTTAGATTTATCTCAACAACAGGTTGAAGAATTATGTAAAGTGATGTTAGAAGAAATTTTACACACTTTGTCAATTTCACCACAAATTGAAAAAACAGTAGTGGTAACTAAAGAAGCAAAAGCAATCGAGATAGGAAAAAAATTCAATACAGTTACAATCATCGATGAAAAAGAAGAGAGTGTCAACAGTGCAGTGGCTTTAGCTGACAAATATCTTTTGGAAAATAACTTTAATGCATCAATAGTATTTCCTCAAGATATCCCATTTATCAAAACTCAAGATATCGATTTTATGTTAAACTACAAGATGCACCCCAATTTTGCAATAATTGTCCCTTCTAGAAGATTTGATGGTACCAATGCCTTGGTAAGAATGCCAATAGATTTGATGGAGACTCATTACGATGAAGATAGTTATAAAATTCACATGAACACTGCAAAAGAGCACACACTCAATGTTGCAATGGTATTTGTGAAAAGAATAATGTGGGATGTAGATAACATGGAAGATCTCAAATTCTTACTAGAACAAAATGAAAAACCAGAGATATCAGAAAAAATTAGAAAAATTATAGCGTTAAAATAAAAAAATCGCTCAAAACATAAAAAAATTGTCATTTTAGGTACGAGATCTCAGACATACTTATAAGCAATAAATTAGAAAATGTTAAATATCATCATAAAAAGTTTTGAAAGAAAATGGTTAAAACAACTAATCCAAAAGACAAATGTCCCAGATGTGGAAAGGGTACTCTAGTTACAGATGCCAATACAGGAGAAAATTTCTGTGGAAAATGTGGTTTTGTAATCACAGACAAAGTAGAAGAATCAGGGCCCGAATGGAGGTCATTTTCTAACGAAGGGGAGAATAAAAGCAGAGCAGGGGTTCCAACATCACTTGCAATGCACGATATGGGGTTAGCCACAGTAATCAATCCACAAAATAGAGACGCCACGGGTAAACCACTAACTGCAGCAATGAAAAGCACTATTGAAAGATTAAGAACATGGGATAGTAGAAGCCAAGTTCATGAACCAGTTGACAGAAACTTTAGACAAGCATTTAGTGAATTAGACAGATTAAAGGATAAATTAGCAGTAGGCGATTCAGTTATTGAAAAAGCAGCTTACATTTACAGAAAAGCTTTAGAGAAAGGATTAGTTAGGGGCCGTTCCATTTCAGCATTGATTGCATCAGCGCTTTATGCAGCATGCAGGGATACTGAAACGCCAAGGACACTAAAAGACATAGGTCAAGCAAGCAACATTAAGCGTAAAGACATTGCAAGGTGTTACAGATTATTACTTCGAGAATTAAATTTGAAGATGCCAGTAGTTGATCCGGTAAAATGCATTTCGCGAATTGCAAGTAAAGCAGGGTTATCTGAAAAAACAAAAAGAAAAGCAACTAAAATTCTTCAAACAGCTGAAGAGCAAAAAATATCAGCAGGTAAAGATCCAATGGGATTGGCAGCTGCTGCACTTTATGTAGCATGTGTTACAAACGGTGAAAATAAAACTCAAAGAGATGTTGCAGAAGCTGCAGGAGTCACAGAAGTAACAATTAGAAATAGATACAAAGGATTGAAGGTAGCACTAAACCTCTAAGGTAGACTCTTTTTTAGAATAAAATCTATTTACAAATAAAATACATATTGAAAAAATACCCGTCACAAGCAGTAAAATTTCTAAAGTGGACATTAGAGAATGTGAAAATGCATCTTCAATAGAAATTACATTAATCTGAGAAATAAAATTCGCATATGAAAAAACAAAGTAATTTGCAGCCCAATGAATCAAGAGAGAAACAACAAAACCATATCGAATGTATACCCAACCCAGAATTATTCCACTAGCCGCAGCTTGGGCAAATTTACCAGTACTCCAAGAATCACCAAATGCTATATGTGCAAATCCAAAAAGAACACCAACAAAAATAATTAAAAGAAATGCTTTTTTTGCATCATAAATATCCAAATTAGCAGGACTCCACAAACATTTAACAAAATATTTCAAAGAAGACTTTGTAGAATAGAGAGCAAATAACGGAACACCAATTAAGATTAGACGAAACCCAAACTCTTCAAGAAGAGGAGCTAAACTTACATAAAAAAACTGGATTAAATTATTTTCAGCCAAAGGAGGTACAATTTCAAGGCCAATCCCTTGCTGAACATAGTTTATCAGAGTCGAGATTAAAATTAAAATTGAAAACCATTTAGTAATTCCAATCATGTAATTTACACGTGTATCATATTTTCCAAATGAAATAATGGGTGAAAGGGTTTTAAAAAAATTATGACGAGGTCCAAGAATAGCAATAACAAAAAGAACAAGGTAAAATATCCACAGCACAACAAATGCATCACCTATACTAACATCAAGAGAGGATTTGTAAAAATCAGTACCAACAAAAAGATCCAAATGAGTTAAAGGATATTCAAAATTAATATCACCTCCGACATTAGTTTCAAAAATTACGTAAATTCCAATTGGGAATGAAACTAAAAGTAAACCAAAAACTACTGAAAGTAATGCAGTGAATGGGATTCCAATAGACTGAATTATTTTATTTGGATTTTGCAATTGCACTCTAATGTAATTCTATTGTGTCTTCTGCAAATCCTAAATGAATCAAAGTATCTTTGATTGTATCACGATGATCTCCTTGTAAAAATATGTAGCCTTCTTTTGCAGTTCCTCCACAGGCATATTTATTTTTGAGATCTTTTGCTACAGTTTCCAGATTATTTATTTTAGGATCCAATCCTTCAATCATAGTACCCTTTTTCTTAAAACGCCTAGTTTCTAATCTGATAATGATTTTAGTACTATCTTTGGCAAGTTCACCACATGCGCACAAATCTTCGGGTAGACCACAAGTATTACAAATTACTGCCATTCGTTCGAACTAAATTCAATTATTCACACTATTAAGCCTTGTTTGAATATTATGAAAAAATAAAAAATAAACGGATTTTTTAGATAGAAAATTAAAGAAAAACAGTGACAGAAGAACTTACAAAAAAAGCTGCTGAAATGCTTCTTCAAGGAGCAACATTACTTAGCGAACCTTGTCCATACTGTGCAGGCGTCAGAGTGATGAAAGCAGGTCTGGCATTGTGTATTAGTTGTGGCAGACAGCCAGAAAAAAAAGAGATAATCATTGAAAATCCAGTTAATGAGACAACAAGCATAGAAAAAACATTCGAGAAAAAATTAGAGATACTTTCTAAGGAACTTGAACAAGAAAAAGATCATGAAAAACAACAAAATATCTTAAAAACGATCAATTCACTGCTAGAAACAATTGAGAAGTTGAAAGGGAAATAATAAAGAAAATCTTAAGTTCATAATTCACCTACAAAAATCGTGAAACAAGATAGATATGAAACAATATTGATTGAATCAAAAATTAGAGAAGGGGTTTTTCATAAAGTTGTTAAAGACTTAGAAAGCGGAAAAGCTGTTTCTTGTTCTTGTAAATGTTGGAGTAAAGGAAAAAAGCCTTGTGTAGGGATGAGAACTATCGGTTATGAAAGTACCTAAAAAAGAAAAAAATTGCTAAAAAGAAAATCTGATCTTAAAATCAACCACACAGTATAAATCCTAAAGTAAATGTTACAAGACATTGAAAAATATTTTAGTTCCTTTTGATGGTTCAGGATACTCTCAAAAGGCATTTGACACAGCATTGGAGATAGCAGAAAAATTTGAATCAAAACTCACAGTCATGACCGTATTACAATCGAAATTATCTGATTCTGCTGGAATTTCTCTTGAAAGATTACAAGAAATCCAAGACGAAGAAGAGAATACTGCAACAATTATGCTAAAGAAGCTAGAAGAGCAAGCAAATGCCAAAAATGTACCATTCTCAATAGCAATAATCCACAACCCTTCATCTTCAGATGGAATAGTATCTTTTGCCGGTAAAAACAATATCGACTTTATTGTAATGGGGTCTCATGGAAGAACTGGTTTTAGAAAAATTGTGTTAGGAAGTGTTGCAAATGGAGTACTCGGACATGCCAAATGCCCCGTTCTAATTACAAAAGGAACTGAATAATACAGAATTGAGACAAATTTAGGAAAAAACACGATTTAAGGTCAAATTATAGTTGATGAATAAAGTTTTTATGTTAAAATCCGCGATGACGAATTGTAATGGCAGATAAGAAATCAGCACCACTCCCAGCATCAAGTGGAGGTCTCATGAGATTCTTTGAAGATGAGACAAAGGGATTCAAATTAGATCCAAAAATCGTAGTATCAATTCCCATCAGTTTAATTGCCGTTTCATGGATAATTGATTTATTTTTCGCTCCGTGAATAAACAATGGAAAAAGCTCCAGATGATGTTTCAAATATACACAATAGATTTTCCCTTACTCTAGTAAATCCAGGATCAAAGTATTTTTCACTTGTTGTTTCAATGGTTGTAGCATCAGTAACGGTTTTAGCAATATATTTTGGCTATTTGAGTAATCTAGGTTTTGAAGAAAACTGGTATAGATTACCAATAGTTTTAGGAGTTTTAGCTTTAACACAATTACTAGATACAAGATTTTCAAAGAAAAAAGAATACTCAAAATCTTTGCATTCATCTCTTTTTGCAAACATGTTGTGGACAGTTACACTGTTGATGGGTATACTTTCAAGCATTGTCTTATCAAAAGATATTGAACCATTTTTCATAGTATTCGGATTATTGCTTTTTGCCAGTTTTAGAATTGGTATTTACACTACAACTCTAGGGGCGAGTCTCAAAAAAGCATGGGCAATATGCTTTATCCAACCAGTAGCAATGTATCTTGTATTAATTCCACAAGATTTGTGGGTTTCAATACTTAGTGAACCAATAGGTTTAGGATACGGCGTATCATTTATGATAATTGCAAGTGTATGGTCAGTTGTTACAGATAGAGCTGGGAGACCGGCAATGGCAAGTACACATAAAACAATTCAAGCATATCTTGCGTCTCAAGGAAATGATTTTGAAGATGCAGAAGAACTAATGGAACAGCGCTCAAATGAAACCAAAGTATCAACATCACAAATCAAATTTTCGATGGATAATGGAGATAAAGAATTCAGAATTATATTGCCAGAAATTCATCCAGGACCATATCATCCAGTAGGTGGAAGCAATATCCCCTACCTAATTTACAAGAATTTGTCATCATCAGCCATGGTTATGCATAGCATATCAAATCACACATTAAATCTCCCATCAAGAAATGAAGTTGAAAAATATCTACATAATTTAGAGAACACCAAAGTAAAAGATGAGGGCATCAAATGCACAGAACCAGTAATTGTTCAAATTAACAAATCAAGAGTTACAGGTTTACTTTTTGGAAACAATCCATTATTATTTTTATCATTATCCCCACATGGAATGGAAGATATTCCAGATTATATAAAAACAGAAATTGAACAATATGCAAACAACAAAAATTATTCACAAACAATGATTGTTGATTGTCATAATGCGATGGGGGAGGAAATTTCAAAGGAAGATGGTGAAGACATGCTAAAAGCTGCAAAATCTTGTTTAGATACATTAATTTCAAAAAATAGTTTCCCAATTGAATTAGGCTATGCAAATACGGATCAAATGGATGTATGGACAGAAGATTTAGGAATGGGGGGTCTTGGAATTATTTGTCTCAATATTAATAATAAAAAATATTTTCTGGGATGGGCAGATGCAAATAACATGGAAAATGGAATTAGAGAAAAAATCATAGATATTTTTGCAAAGGAAGGCTGCCAACTGTTAGAAATATGTACGTCTGATACTCATTATGCACCAGTTAAAGCAAGAAATAGAAACGGATACTATCAATTAGGATTAATTACAAGTGCAGAAAAACTTGCAAAATGGTTCCTTACAATTGCAAAGAGTGCAGAGGCCAACATCACTACAGTAAAATTTGAAATTTTAGAAAATGAGACAAATGTCAAAGTAATGGGTCAAGGGATCTATGAAGACTACTCCAAGGCATTAGATAATTCATTGAAAATCACCAAGGGATTTGTAATAGGAGGAGTAGTCTTTTTTGTTACTAGTCTGTTCCTATAGTGTTCATTTTATCAATATTACCATAAAATTCATCAATAAATGAAGCGAATTGAAAAATAGGAACTATTGGAACATTCTCAATAAAATCAATTTTATCTTGATATAAAGTCACTATTACTGGCACAGCTATTGCTCCAGGGGTTTTTTCAACATATTGTTTTGTTCTTTCAATTTGTTTTTTAACAGCAGTAGATAGCGCAGATGAGCTATAACGTTTCCAATGTTTACAATCAATTAAAATTGCAATACCAAGTCTAATTCCAACAACATCAATTTCCATTCTAGGTTTTGTCAACATCATATTTTTCATTACTGCAAAATTTTTTTCAGATAGAATTTCTGCAGTTAAACCTTCAAAATCCCTCCACTCTAAAGCAACAGAGATCTCATCTATAGAATATCCTTTTTCAAGTAAGAATATCGCAGTCTTTAATTTATCACCATCTTCAAAAAGATATGAATTGTTTTCCTTTGTTCCAATATCATTTTTAATAAATTCATCTAAAATTATTTTAGATTCAGCATCACTTAGTTTTGTAACAGCAGAAAAATCTTTTACAGATACACCTCCCTGTATAATACCTTGTAATCCAGTTATCATTTTTGGGTTGATATCCAATTGATGTATTTGATTCATTATGGAAATATAGGTTTTAGGAGCTATTAACATCAGGGTATTATGATATAGGTTTTAGTACATGGTTTTAAAATAATCAATATGAAAAAAATGCTAGTTATCATACTAGCTTTTTCAGTTACATCAATTCTATATGATGAATCATTTGCAGAAAAAAATACATTTTTTGATTCAGTAAAATTTATTCAATATTTAGATGAAAATACAGCACTAGAAGAAGTAAGGAATGGGAATCTGGACATTTACTATTTCACGATATCACCAGACAGACTAGAAAGTGACCAAGGTAGGAAGGGATTACAAGTATTTGATTCTACAGGAGGATCATATAGTATTTTGGTAAATCCTGCGGAATCTCAAAAGTTCAATCCTTTTTCAAATAAAGATACTAGATTTGCTTTGAATTACCTAGTAGACAGAAAACTAATTGTAAACGAATTGATGGGAGGTTATGGTTCACCAATTATTTCATACTATAGTCCATCAGACCCAGAATACCTCACAGTGATTGAGCAACTAGAGACGTATAATTTCAGATACAATCCATCACTTGCAAATGAAATCATCTCAAAAAATCTAAATGAAAAAGGAGCAAGTAAAATAGACGGTAAATGGCAAATCGACGGAAGTCCAATTGAGATTACAATTTTTATCAGAAGTGATGATCCAGTAAGAAAATCAATAGGGGAAATATTATCAGTTGAATTAGAAAGTGTGGGATTTGAAGTTAAGAAAGAATTTGGAGATTTGAATAAAGCATTCGTAGTAGTATATGGTTCAAATCCTTCAGATGTGAAATGGAATTTGTATACAGAAGGATGGGGACGTTCAGCATTTGTAAAATATGATTCAGTAGGATTAGGACAAATGTATTCTCCTTGGTTTTCAAATATGCCAGGGTTTAATGATCCTTCATATTGGAATTATGAAAATGAGAAATTAGATTCACTAACTCAAAAAATTTACACAGGAGATTTTGAAACCTCAAAGCAAAGAACAGAATTAATTCAAGATGCAGTAGTTGAAGGAATTAATGAATCAGTACGAATTTTTTTAGCAAGTAAAGTAGACCAATACGTTGTAAATGAAAAAACCAGCGGGATTGTAAATGATTTCGGAGCTGGAGTTCCAAGTAGGTTTACACCAATTAATGCAAAGAATAGTAATGATGAACTAGTAATAGGAGTCAAACAAATCTATCAAGGAGCATGGAACCCAGTGATGGGATTCGGAGATACCTATAGTAGACACATTTGGGGAATTATTTCAGATCCTGCAACATTCAAACACCCTTTCACTGGAGAAACATTTCCCATAAGAGCAACATGGGAAGTTGAAAGTGAAGGATCAAATAATAAAATCAACATTCCTCAAGAGGCAATAATGTGGAATCCAATTATCAAAAAATGGGAGAAAGTAGAAGCAAATGCACAGTCAACAAGTAAGGTAACATATGATTTTAAATTCAGCAGTTGGCACAATGGTAAAAAAATGGATATGAACGATATCTTGCATTCATTGTATTTTACAGTAGAGTGGGGAACTCAAACAGATGAAAATGATAAAACATTTGATACCGAATTCACACCAAGAGCTGCACAAAGTATTCAGACAATAAAAGGAATCAATCTAGTAGATGATGACACCATCGAGGTGTATGTTGATTATTGGCACTTTGATGAAGGAGAGATTGCAGAGTGGGCAGCATTATGGAATACAATTCCTTGGGAAATTACTGCTGCGATGGAGAAAGCAGTAACGGATGGCAAAGTGTCATTTTCTAGATCAGGTGCTACAAGTAAAAATGTAAACTGGCTATCATTAATCATCCCAAATGATGCAAATACGATAAAAGGGTATTTGGAAGAATTCAAAGAATCAAACCACATTCCACTGCCATTTAGCGAAAACAATGAAAGTTCAGAATACTATCAATCAAGATATGATTCATCAATAGACTGGATTAATAACAAACAGCATGCAGTAATAAGTAATGGGCCATTTTATTTAGAATCATATTCTCCCGAATCAAGAACCATCAAAGTAACTGCGTTTGATAATGATTCATATCCATTCAAAAAGGGTAAATGGTCAACATTTGAAAAAGCAGAGTTCCCTATAATTGAAAAAGTAGAAATTAAAAAATTAATACAGAAAGGGGATGAAATAAGTATAAGTGTAAAAACAAAAAATTCAAATTCAATTTTATATTTTTTAACAAATAGTAATGGAGAAAATATCAGTTCAAACACATATTTCGTTACTGAGGATAATACCAACATCAAAATATCTTCAGATGAATCTAATCAACTAGATACAGGAGCAAATAATATCAAGATATTTGCAATATCAAACTCAGTTTTAAAGCCAGATTTTTACGAATCTAGTTTTATTGTAACCAATAATAAAAATGATTTACCGATAGTAAATACAGATGAGATTGAATTTACTGAAAGTAAATCAGAGTATTGGTTCTGGGCAATACCAATCATAGTAATTATTACAGTATCAATATATTTTAAAAAGAGAAATTAAATTAAACCATAATCTTTTAAAATTAAATCTATTTGTGATTCATTTTCAAGTTTAGAATATTCTTCTAAAAGATTTTGATTTAATTCATAAAAAGTATGACCCCATTTGAATTTGTTAAGTAATTCTAAAGCCTGATCTCTAGAACCTAAAATGAATAAAGATGCAGCCAATGCCTCAACAGTAGTTAATTTATTTAATTTCGAATAATTCACAGGATTCCCCGCAAGTAATGGAGGTAGTTTTCTTTTGATGCCAGAAAATTTTTTTGAGAATGCCTGATCTACCAAATTCCAAGAGCAATCAATACCAATTATGGTATTAATTATGGATTTATCTTTAGGAAGTAAAGTTTTTTCAGAAAATGGATCTAACACTAATCCCTTAGAGCCAATTTTTTTAATGTTTTGTGCAAGACCAAATTTTACCATTTTGGCAGCAGTGCATTTTTTTGGATCGTCTTGATAGAACATTAATACTTGTAATTTCATTTCAATAAAGAATAAGATCGAGAGTATTTTGAATTTACTCTAGCGTTTTGTAAGTTACTTTATAGTAAAATCTTGAAACTTGTTCATCTTTGAGTACCTCAACATTCCAATTTGCATCAGGTAAAAATCCTTCAGAAGATTCAGGCAAAATACTGAATTTCTCTAGACGCACATCAGGTCCACTATACCTAACATTAAGACTAACTCCATCAACTTCTACAACATCATAGATTTGACCTTGTTTTCTTGTAGATTCTTTTACCAAACATTCAGCATCAGGTCCAATTATACAAGTTCCAGTTACTGTTGAGACTCTAAGATCAACATTAGATTCATCACCCCTAGATGGAGTAATCAAAGAACCACTAACAACTCTCGGAGCAAGTTTTACATCATCAACAGTTTTCTCTTCAGTAAAAATTGGAATGGTTTTATCTGCAATTCTATTTTGACTTTCAATAACAGTGTTTAATTTTGGAGCAGGTAGTTTTTCAATTACAGTAAAAGTTTTAGAACCAGTATCAAAATCGGCGTCAACTGATACCTCGTATGTACCAATTGATGTTACTTTATCAGGAATCATATATTCATAAGTAAATGAACCTGAAGGGCCAGGGCGAATTGTTTTGATAGGACCAATATTTTTTCCACAAATAAAAGAACCACAAGTTATCTGTGATTCAGATTTTTTAATTACACCAACTTCAAATTTTTCTAAATAAATTAACTTGTTAGGCTTTCCAGTAATCACTACGGTATCACCAGGATAATATTCAGACTTATCTATACCAAGCAACAAAGCTAAATCATCTTCAACTCCAAATAAAAAGTCATTAGCAACACTGAATCTAGACTCAGTTTGGGTTCCAGCATAATTTGCACGAACAACATATTCACCTTCATCAAATATGGTAGCAGGTAATTCAAAAGTACTTGAAAATTCTCCACCTTGATTTGGATATACATGTGCTTCATGAATTAATTTGAATGGAAATGATCCATCAATAATTCGCAATTGAACTCGGTCTTTAACTACTAGTCCTTCGTCACCTTGTTCACGTTGAATAACGTCACCAATTACTTTTAGTTTTTCACCGGCTTTGTACAGAGATTTTTCTGTAGATACGAAAAGAGGAGTTAGAGAAAGAGAATCATTCAGAGGATCTTTTGAGACTTTAAAGAAAATATTCTTGTTTTCAGATGGAACTGATACTTTGATTTTGTAAATTCCATAATTGGATGTTCGGACATCTCGTCCATCATCATCTTTTAATGTTGGAGGTTTTTCATAAGAAGGAACTTTCCAATCCCATGAAAAACGTTGTTTATCAACGGTTGCTCCTGAATCAGCTCTTGTACCATCAGGTCTAGTAACGGAAATTTTAACAGAATTATCACCGGTTGAAGGTAAAATTCCCGTAAGATGAACAGTTTCACCCAAACCAAATACATCCTTATTAATTGAAATTAATGCTCCATCCTCTAAATTCAGAGAATCAACAATTGAAAAAGTAGAAGTGACTGTATGTGACAAGTATTGTGCTTTAACTACATAATTACCCACAGTAAAAATATTTTTAGAAACATCTACTTGAACAGAATATCTTCCAGACGTTTCAGGAATAGCAGTAAAGTCATAATTAATCAGACCAGCACCATTTAGCCTCTTTGCTTCTTGAATATTATTAATCTGTAAAGGCTTGCCATCTTCATGAGATATCACAACCTTAACTGATGTCCCAGTACCATAACTTGCATTACTAAATGGATCTTTTACAAAACCGCTAATAGTTATTTTATCTGCAAATTCATAGATCATATCATCAGTTTGGATAGTTAATGGATCGTTTGAGGCAACAAAATTTTCAGGATCCTTTACAGCATGTGCAATAATAGTTGCAGAACCAACACTCTTAGATACTGTAATTTTGTAATCTCCTAATCTTATAGAATTATCAGGGATTTTAAAAGAATAATTGAACGAACCATCACCACTTATTTTCACACTATCTTGAATTTTAAATCCTGAATTCCCCGAAGAACCAAGTGAAGATTGTTTTGTTTGTGTAATTTCTAAATCTAAATTATTGACCCAAACATCATTTAATCTGCCACTTATGGTAACTGTTTCACCTAAACCATATGCAGGTTTATCAATCCAAAGGGATATTGGAACATCTTCTTTAATATCCTCTAAAACTTCAAACGAAGTTGTAGTGGATTTATCAGCATATTCTGCATTTATGTTGAATGTGCCATAAATTGGATTAATGGTTGTGAGATATACTTTAGTGGTGAATTTTCCATTGGTTGGGAAAAGATTTCCAGTAGAGATATCTTTGCCATTTACATCAGTAACAGTAAAAGCCATACCTTGGAATGGGAGTATTTCAGAGGCAAATCCAGTAATTATAACATGTTCACCTGGAAGATATTGAGATTTATCAGTAAGAATACTAATATCAGATTCTTCTTGGATTTTTTGTTCTAATATTTTATTTCCGACAGAAAAGGTTGTACCGGTTGTTGTATCACCATAAGTAACAACTGCATCATAAGTTCCTTCATTAATTCCTAAAACTTGATGCAAACTAAGTGTGGTTTTATAGTTTAATTTAAGATCAGGATACATTGTAACTATTTTATTAAAATTAGGTCCAGAGATTGTAATTATGATCTTTTCAGGTTGGAAAAAGGGTTTAATTTGATAAATTTCTTCAGATACACTTCCAGAAAGAACTGCCACTTCACCAAACAAGTAAGATGGTTTGTCTGAAGAAATAGAAACTACAACTCCATCAGAATTTTGTGTCTGAATTAATTTTCCATTAGATGAACCTGCAGTAGAGGTAACAAACTTCCAATCATCAGAACTATCAAAATCATATCCGTCATAGAGTCTCTGCCAGGATGTAAAAGTATTTTGAATGTCACCAAAATGAGGAGTTTTATCTATAACAACATTATTTGCATCTCTTAATTCAACTGATTCATTTGAATCAGTGAACCATAGACTTTGGTAAGAATATGTCAAATATTGTCCGGGTTTAATTATGGTACCAGGTGAAACAGTCATTGTTTTTTTAAGAACAGTTGTAGAGGCTATCTTCCATCCACTTAAATCAACATCAGAGTCAGTAGGATTGTAAAGTTCAACCCATTCAGAAATTGTTTTAGAATCATCGCCAGGAGGATTGAGGTCAACCTCATTAATTACAACATGATCAGCAGTCTGAGCATATGCTGGAACAAGAATTCCTGCAAAAAGAAGTATAGAAAATACTAGAGGTATATTTCGATTCATCGTTAATTCCTAATTTGATTGACTAAAAGACTCATTTTAGAATGGAATTGAGGAAAAGTTGAGCTTGTTGTTAAAGTCAGATATCTTAATGCCATCAAAAATTAACCTGATTTTTTGGTTTTAAGGCATGCGTAGGAATTATTCTTTAGAATAGTCACAATTAGGGCATTTTGTTTGAATAATTTTTGAGCCACATTCCATACAAATTCCATCTCCAACACTATTTTCAATCGATTTTCGTCTCTTTTCAACATACAATTTGATTGCAAAATAAAACCCAACTCCTATCAATGCAGAATAATGAAATGGGATGTATTGAGTAATGCCAAGAACAATAAGAAAAATTCCAATAATCAAAACTATATCACGTCGCTCAAATTTCATTAAAACAAAAAACTCAAGAATTGATAAAAACGTGCCGGAGCTCAGACTCAATTAGTTTAATTCATTTTCAATCAATACTCTAACTCTTCCTCATTGCTCGGCAATTGGATATGAATATGATTTGATAATAAGATGATGATGGTGGGATCGGCGAAATTTGAATTCGCGACCTCTGCGTCCCAAACGCAGAATCATACCAAGCTAGACCACGATCCCAGTAAAACCAGAAAATTGCCCAATTTAAGCTTCACAGATAATCATTTTAAAGGTAAATTCAGGATCGATATCGTGCAAACAGAGCAATACATCAAGGCAGGTAAAATTGCAGCTGAAGTAAGAGAGATGGTGAGAGTAAAAGACTGGGTAGGTAAAACAGTTTTTGAAATTTGTGAAGAAGTGGAAAATGAAATTAAAAAAAGAGGTGCTAAATGTGCATTTCCAGTAAATGCAAGTATTAATGAAATTGCAGCTCACTATACTGCAGAACCAAATGATCCAATTACAATCAAAGACACAGATTTAGTAAAAATTGATCTTGGTGCACAAATTGACGGTTACATTGCAGATACAGCAGTAACTGTTTGCTATGATGCACAATTTGACGGATTAGTTCAAGCAGCTGAAGAAGCATTAGGAAATGCAATGTCCATGATAAAAACAGGAGTAAAGGCAAGTGACATTGGACGAACCATTGAAACAACAATTAAAAAAATGGGTTTCAAACCAATTGCAAATCTTAGTGGTCACTCATTGGATCAATATACAATACATGCAGGGAAATCAATTCCAAATATTTGGTCAATTGGAGGATTTTCACTTTCAGAAAATACGGCTTATGCATGTGAACCATTTGTGACAACAGAGCAAGCAGGCGGATTTGTTAGAAATGGAAATATAAAAAATATTTTTGCATTAAATTCAAGAAAGAAAACCAAAAATGTTGAAGCAGACAAACTACTTGACTTCATTTGGGAGAATTGCAACATGTTGCCATTTGCCCTAAGATGGCTAACAAAAGAATGGGAAGAAAAAGAAGCACGTGAACTATTAGATTTTTTGATAAAGAAAAAAGCAGTTCAAGCGTACCCTATACTAATTGAAGTTAATGAACAAAGAGTAGCACAAGCAGAACACACATTCATTCCTAATGAGAATGGAGTTACAGTAACTACAAAGGCTGAATAAAAAAATCATGAAGGCATGAGTGAAGAAGTCAGAGCATGCCCAAAATGTGGCGGATTTATGTTTAGAGAACAAGGAGAAGCGGCAACATGGTTTTGTCCTTCTTGTAATGTGAAATACAAAACAGAGTAATCAAGAAATTATTGTTCTACTGTTTCACCAAAAATTTTCTCAATTCTAGTGTGTCCATCACAAGAGGCACATTTTAAGAGGGTAGCAAACAAGACATCACCATGATTGAATTTTCTTTTAGTCAAGGTACCACATTTGGTGCATTGCTCTACAGTATATTCCGTTGTAATTTTTTTCTTGGAGAAAATCATTGGGGAACTCCAGATGTATTTCCAACACCAATTATTACAACAGATTGACCAGATTTAGTATTTTCAAGGATCATTTCATTTAATTGTAATCGAACAATTTCTGCAGTATCAGCAATGTCTTCGGTCATCAAAGTGATGGCTTCTTTAACTGATTGTTTGACTACAATTGAAAATATCGGAACATTGTTTGTTGTTGCAACGGCTTCAATTTGAAATCGTTCTGTACCAATTCCTCCAATAGCAGCACCAAAGCCTTGAGCAATAGATGCAGAATCCTCACCTTCCATTTTCAATGCAGCATCAATCATTATTATTGCATCAATTTTATTTTCAGACATAATTTTTTCTAGCCCGTCTGCAGGTCTGCCAACTGTAGAAGCAGGACCTTCAGCTTTTAAAAGAAACAATTTTCTATCTTCAAAATCAATTTTTGAAAGAGATGTTTGAAATGCAATAGTTTCTTTTTCATGTTCCAACATCATTTTTCCAACAACCATCGGACCAATTCCATCACCAACAGGCTGATCAGATTTGAATGCAGGGATTGCCTCTATCATAGCCTCTGCTTGCTCCATAATGAAGGGCAGAAGCATTTGAAGGGGTAAAATTAAAGGATAATTATTTTGTTTTTTGGCAGTCAAGAACATGTGATTAACTATTTTGTAAATCATTTGTAGTGAAGATGCAATTTCAAGTAAGGTTTGGATTTTATTTAATTCAATATCATTCATTTCAGGTGACAGAGATTTTACATGAGATCTAGTGTAATCTTCTCTAGACCTAACTGTGTGATGGACTTTGTCAACAATTCCATTAGGATCCATATCAACTGGCATGATTGTAAAATATTCTAAAAATTTATCAATTTTTTTTACAGGGTCATTTTTTACTTTTAAATTATTTTTAACATAATTAATTAATTCAGTTCTAGACTCTTCTCTGAAATTGTCTAATTTTTTAAGTCCTTTTTTAATTTCTCTAGAGGTAACAAAAAGCTGTATTTGTTGTCCATAAAATACGAAAAGAATTATCGGAAGAATCCAAACAATCATCAACAATGGGTTTGAATCATCACCCATCGAAAACAACTGATCTAAATCAAAATTTGTAAAATTCACTAGAATCAATATTTTTCAGAACCAAATTAAAGCATTCGTCCTAATTTCAAATAGCACAACACAACTGAAAATGAAAAAATGTGTTTTTTAAGCAGAATAATGGCGAGTGCTTTTATTATAGTTTAAAGACAAAAAAAGCCGAATATGCCACAAACAAAACCAATGGTGAGTGTAGAAAACGTTGTAGCTTCAGCAGACGTAATGCAAAAAATGGACTTGAATGATATTACTAGGAAATTTCCAGATGTAGAGTATCATCCAGACTCATTTCCAGGACTAGTATTCAGATTAAAAACTCCAAAAACGGCAACATTGATTTTCACGTCAGGTAAAATGGTGTGCACTGGTTCAAAATCCGAAGAATTGGCAAAAAAAGCAGTAAAAACAGTAGTACAAGATCTTCGAAAAGGAGGAATTAAGGTCAAAAAAAACGCAGTAGTAACAATTCAAAACATTGTGGCATCCATCAATTTAGGTGGAAAAATCCATTTGGAACAAGCTGCAAGAACATTACCACGAAGTATGTATGAACCTGAACAATTCCCAGGTCTTATTCATAGAATGGTAGATCCAAAGACAGTCATTTTATTATTCTCATCAGGAAAACTTGTATGTACAGGAGCTAAACATGAAGAAGACGTGTATCGTTCTGTAAATAATCTACACGCATTACTTGAAGAAAAAGAATTAATGATTTATGATTAATTTTCCAAATCAAAAACTAATTTTCATTAATTTTAATTTAAAAAAATAATTTCTAATTTAGATTATTTAATTGGACTTCCTAAAGGAACATCTTCTGTCACAGTCAACCAGAAAGGTTTGTCATCCACATCAGCTGCCAACAACATTGCATTTGATTCAACTCCTGCCATTTTTTTTGGTTCAAGATTTGCAATTACAATAACAGTTTTTCCAACTATATCTTCAGGTCGATAATATTGTGCGCCTCCAATTATTACATCACGTTGATCATCATCACCCAAATCAATTCTACCTTTGATAATCCTAGATTTACCCTCAATTGGTTCAGTCGCAATAATTTTAGCAACACGAATGTCTAACTTTGCAAAGTCATCATAAGTTATCGTAGACATGATAAAACCTAATTTTCCCCGTTAAAATGAATTTCGAATTTCATTGTAAATCTTTTTTGTTAATCCCACTTGTTTCAATCTCATACCTTAATGCTGCAGGAATTTCCATATACTTTTTGTTAACTAATTCAACAATTTGATCTTCAGGAACATTGACTTTTTTCAATAATTTCCCTCGTTGATGAGCATATGCATTTTTCCAAAAACCTGCACCATCTAAAGTTTCAATTTTTGGCATGTATTTTGTTGGTTTCATTTTTTTTCAAGTTTTAAGGGACTGTGACCGAAGAATGGCAAACGCCATTGGAACTGGAGTTAATGTTCCGGATTTTAGGCATGTTACCGATCACAGTCTATTTGAAACATTGTAAGAATCTAATATATTTAATGCGGAAGAGGGGACTTCATTCTATGGCTACAATCCAAGTTGAAGTAGAAATCAATGCCTCAATAGACAAAGTGTGGGATATTGTTTCAGATATAGATAATGAACCAAAGTTTTGGAAGGGCACAAAAGAAGTCAGAAATATTTCAAAAGAAGGTAATACCATCAGTAGAGAAGTCATAATTGCGTTTAGAGATCAAAAATGCTTACAAGAAGTAAAAATTTACCCAAAAGAGAAAATTGAAGCACGATTCACCAAAGGTATAATCGATGGTGAAAAAATAGTATCATTGTCAGTCAAAGGTGAAAAAACAATACTTTCAACATATTGGGATATCAAACTAACAGGAGTGATGGGCATGTTTACAGGTATGATTAAAAAACACATCAAAAGTGGTACAAAGCAAGCCATGCAAAGTATCAAAGAAGAAATCGAGAGATAGATTTCATGGATTTAATCCTAGATATTTTCAATTATACATTAACTGCAATTCTAATTGGAATTTGTGGCGCATGGATTTTTCTTATCAAATCAATGCTTGAGTCATTTAGATTAACACCATATTTAGATAAATTTGAAAATACATCTAAAACAAATCCCAAAGTTTCAATAATTTTACCAGCAAGAAACGAAGAAGAGTTCATTGAAAAATGCCTAGATTCACTAGTTAAACAAAACTATGAAAATTATGAAATCATTGTAGTTGATGATTCGTCAGAAGATAAAACAGGAGAAATAATTTCAGAATATGCAAAAAAATATCCAAAAATAATTCCAGTATCTGCAAGCCCAAAACCGGATGGATGGATGGGAAAGAACTGGGCATGCATGGAAGGTTACAAAAAAGCAACCGGTGAATTATTACTTTTTACTGATGCAGACACAAAACATGCAGAAAATGTCATAACACTTGCAGTAACTCATTTGAATTCATTTGGATTGGATGCATTATCAGCAATACCAAAAATGTTAACATTTGATTTTTGGACAAACATCACACTTCCAATGATTTCAACATTCTTGCATACTAGATTTTCAGCATTAAATGTAAACAATCCAGAAAAAAAGACAGGTTATTTTTTTGGGAGTTTCTTTATTCTTAAAAAAACAACATATCAAGAAGTGGGCACTCATGAAGGAGTCAAGCAAGAAATTATTGAAGACGGAGCATTAGGGAAAAAAGTCAAGGAGGCAGGATATAAAATGAAAATGGTTCGTGGAGAACATCTCATCGAAGCTATTTGGGCACGAGATAAGGGAACTTTATGGAATGCTCTAAAGAGGCTAATGGTGCCACTCTATCTACAGAGTGGAAAAATTGCAATAGGGATATTTTTTGCAATAGTATTTTTGTTATTTATCCCATTTCCAATATTCACAATTTCATCTATATTCCCAATAGAGTCAATATCTGCAAAAATACTTTGTATTGCATCTGCAATCGCTTCAATTCTGATTTACATTGGAGCAATTATTGAAGTGAAAATAGGTTTAAAATTAAAATTAGCATATGCAATATTTGCACCAGTAGGAAGTTTAGTAGTAGTCTTAGGATTTTTGAGTGGGTTGCTACAAGCTAAAAGAACATCTGCAGTAACATGGAGAGGTAGAAGTTATTCAATGAAAGATCATTCTCAAAGTTCAATTAGTGTATAGCAAGCCTTTTAGATAGAAAGTAAGAAATAAAAAATCTCATGGACAAATCAGGAGTATTTGTAGGTGGGGCAATAGGAGCAGCAATAACATTAGTTATTGTTGCAGTACTGTTTATCTCATCACCAGAATTAGCAGAACCAGATATCATAAATGATAATACAAACATAGTTGCCGAAGCGTCTCCATTAATTTCCAAGAAGTTATCATTAATTGAAATTTTTGAAAAATCAGAACCAGGAGTAGTTAGAGTTAATGTTCAAAGAGGGGAATCCGAAGAAGTGAAAGGAGGTGTAGGTTCAGGTTTTGTTTTTGACAAGAAAGGGCACATCATAACAAATGCACATGTTGTAAAAGATGCAAACAAAGTAGTAGTCACATTTCTCGATGGTAGATCATATAACGCAGATATTATTGGAGTTGATACATACACAGACATTGCCATCATCAAAGTTAATGCAGATTTAGCTTTGTTACATCCATTATCCATTGGAGATTCTTCAAATCTCAAAGTAGGAGAACAGATTGCTGCAATTGGTAATCCATTTGGATTATCAGGATCTATGACTTCTGGAATTATTAGTCAATTAGGCAGATTACTTCCAACTGAATCAAACTATCAAATTCCAGATGTAATTCAAACAGATGCTGCAATCAATCCTGGCAATTCTGGAGGACCACTACTCAACATGCGTGGTGAAATAGTTGGAATTAACACTGCAATACAATCAACAACAGGAGAATTTACAGGGGTTGGGTTTTCGATTCCATCACAGACAGTTGCAAAAATTGTTCCAACATTAATTGAAGATGGAGAATACAAACATCCATGGATTGGAATTTCAGGTAGAGACATTGATCCAGACATGGCGAAGGTTTTGAATGTAAAAGAGGCAGTTGGATTCTTAGTAATTACAGTGGTAGAAGATAGTCCAGCATTTCGTGCAGGATTGATTGGTTCTGAAAAAACCATCGAAGTTGACGGAGTCAACTATCCATTAGGAGGAGATATTATTTTAGCAGTTGATGGAAAAGAAGTCAGAAAAATTGATGATATTTTGGTTCATTTGCAAAGAGCAAAGACAGTAGGTGATGAAATGGTATTAGAAATTCTAAGGGATGGAAGGACTACAAATGTCACAATATTACTAGATGAAAGACCAAATGGAAATTAAATCAATACAAGCATAAATACTTCCTAAAAAGAAATCCTTCTGTTGAACAATCTTGTCTTTGATTCAGAGAGTTTAAACCAGATTTTAGAAAATAAGCCAGCCTCCCGTCAAGAAATAATCGAAATATATCAAAAGGCAACAACAAATCCAGATAACTTGTATCAAGTCTCACAAAATTTAAGAAAGAAATTTAAAAATAATTCTGTAACCTTTTCAAAAAAAGCATTTTTCAATATTGTAAATTTATGCAAAGATACTTGTTCATATTGTACTTACAAATCTGAACCGGGAGAAGCAAAACTTTCGTTGATGTCAAAACAACAGATTACTGAATTACTAACACTTGCAAAAAAATACAGATGTGTGGAAGCACTTTTTGTCACAGGGGAACAACCAGAGCAAAGATATCAAGAAGCTCGAGATTGGTTAAAAGAAAACGGGTTCAAATCTACTGTAGAATATCTGATTCATTCATCAGAACTGGCATTAGAAATGGGGATGTTCCCACATACAAATGCAGGAAATCTAAATTATGAAGAGATGAAAGAATTGAAAAAAACTAATGTGTCAATGGGAGTAATGCTAGAAAATGTCAGTGAGCGATTAACAGAAAAAGGAATGCCACATCATTTAGCAGCAAGTAAAAGACCAAAAGCAAGATTAGCAATTTTAGAAAATTCTGGAAAACTAGGCATACCAATGACTACAGGGATTCTAGTAGGCATAGGAGAAACAATAGATGAAATTATTGATTCATTATTTGCAATTAAACAACTTAACGACAAACATGGAAATATTCAAGAAGTTATTTTACAAAACTTTCAGCCAAAACCAGATACTAGAATGAAAAACGAACCATCAGCTGATGAAAAATACTTCAAACTAGTTGTTGCATTATCAAGGATCATCATGCCACAAATGAATATACAGATTCCTCCAAATCTATCTCCAAAATCATATCAGAGTTTCTTATCAGTGGGAATAAATGATTGGGGAGGAATATCTCCACTCACTCCAGACTTTGTAAATCCCGAATTTTCTTGGCCAGAAATTAACAAAGTAGATGATTATTCGAAAAAAGCAGGCTTTGATTTAAAATGCCGATTCCCAATATACCCAGAGTATTTTTCTTTTATTAGTAAAGAGTTAAGAGATAAGATATCAGTCATTGAAGATGAGGAAGGATTCGTAAAAGAGGAATATTGGAGATGATTACTAACATAGATTCACTTTTCAAAAATGCCGATCCCATAATAGCAGGAATTCTAAACGATGCATTATCTGAAAAAGAAATTTCAGCAGATGACGGATTAAAATTATTCAAAGTGCAAGGAATTGACTTTCATTTAGTAGGTCTCGTTGCAGACGAATTAAGAAAGAGACGAGTCGGGGATATAGTGTCATATGTAGTAAATAGAAATATCAATTTTACAAATGTCTGTATCAAACAATGCGGTTTTTGTGCATTTAGTAGAGATTTCAGAGAAGAAGAAGGGTATTTTCTTCCAAACGAAGAGATTGTACGAAGAGCAAAAGAAGCATATCAGTTAGGAGCGACTGAAGTTTGCATTCAGGCAGGACTACCACCAGATATGGAGGGGGATTTGTATGAAAAAATTTGCAGAGATATTAAAAAAGAGATTCCAGATATTCATATTCACGGTTTTTCCCCCGAAGAAATTCTCTATGGAGCAACTCGCTCAAATGTATCAATTGAAGAATTTTTAAAAAGAATGAAAGAGGCGGGGGTAAACACACTTCCTGGCACATCAGCTGAAATTCTTGATCAAAAACTAAGAGATAAAATCTCTCCAGGTAGAATTAGTGTTGAAAATTGGGAGACAGTTATCAAAAGTGCCCATAAAATGGGAATTAATACAACCTCAACTATGATGTTTGGACATGTGGAAACACTTGAAGATAGGGTAAAACATATCGTGCGTTTAAGAGAAATTCAAAAAGAAACAGGAGGATTTACAGAATTTGTCCCACTAAATTTCATACATACAGAAGCTCCAATGTACAAACACCAATTACATGAAGGGATAAGACAAGGAGGTAGCGGAAATGATGTTTTACTCACACATGCAGTTTCAAGAATCATGTTAAATAATTCGATTGATAATTTACAAATGTCATGGGTAAAAGAAGGACAAAAAATGTCACAGTTACTACTCATGTGGGGAGCAAATGATTTTGGAGGAACATTAATCAACGAAAGTATTTCAACATCTGCAGGTTCAGAATATGGTCAATTGTTAAAACCTAAAGAAATTAGAAGAATGGTAAAAGAAATTGGAAGAATTCCAGCTGAAAGAAACACACATTATGAAATTCTGAAAAAATTTGACGGTGAAGAAGAGATAGAAGATAAATTAGATAATGTCACAGACAAGCAATTTGGATCATATGTAGAATTAATTAAAATAAATAAATATAATTATAAAAATCCAAGGAAACAATAATTTGTCAGCCTTAGAAAAGGCACTCAGTCATTCAAAAAAATTAAAAATTGATGAATGTGATGTTACTTTAGTAAAGAAAAAAATTACTACAATCAGAATTACAGATTCAGAAATTGTTGAGATTAAACAGAATTTTGATAAGAGTTTTGGAATTAGACTAATTCATGATAAAAAAATTGCGTCCATGCAGACAACAAATGAAGAAGACATAGAACATACAATGCAGAAAGCCTTGAGAGTAACATCAAATCTCAAATCAAGGGAATTTTGGGAAGGACTGCCAGATAAAGCATATCATATTCAATTAGAGGGAACATTTGATACAAAACTAGATCAGATTTCAGGTACTGAATGCACGGATATCGCACAAAATATGATTAATTCTGCAAATAATGATAAAGTAGATACGATTACAGGATCACTCCACATAGTATCTGAAAAATATCAATTGATGAATTCCCATGGACTTGATTTTATCGATAAATCCACATACATTTCAGGAATAATTAATGCAGAATCAGAACATGGAGAGACGCCAGTATCAGGAATAGGACATTCATGTGGTAGAACATTATCAAATTTTTCACCACAGCAGATAGGCAAAGATGCAAAGACAATGTGTATAGAGTCAATAAATCCACAGAAAATTAATTCCGACACATATTCCATAATTTTTGAACCGTATTCAGTAGGAGAATTATTAGCTTTTGTTATTGCATCTAATTTTAATTTTAAAACATTTAGAGAAAAGAAAAGTTGTTTTTCAGATAGTTATGAAAAAAAAATTGCAGTTGAACAACTTAATTTAATTGATGATCCACACATACCAGAAGGGATTGGAACAAAATCAATAGACGATGAAGGAACCAAAACGCAAAAACAGAATCTTATAGAAAAAGGTATTTTCAAAAATACATTTTCTAATTTATTTGATAGTTATAAAGAAGGAAAACAATCAACAGGCAATGCATCACGTCCGGGCTCCCCCATGGGAAGGAGTTCTGAGCCAATTCCGATATCATCTCCACATAATCTGAAAATAGTTTCAGGAGATCATTCTCAAGAAGAGATGATTAGAGAAACAAAGCACGGATTACTTGTAGGAAGACTATGGTACACATATGCAGTGAATCCAATTAGAGGAGATTTTTCATGTACTGCAAGGAGTGGAATTAGAATTATTGAGAATGGAAAAATTATAGGCCCAGGAAAATCAGTCAGAATAATTCACAATCTTCCAAACATGTTGAAAAATATTTCAGCCATTGGAAATAATCAAAGAAATATTATCCAATGGGCATCACTTCCATCAATTGCTCCTTCATTAAAGGCCGAAAACATTGCAGTAAATTCCATTTAGGCTCAAATTTAGGCACAAATTACTTGAAAAAGGTGACTATGAGATATGCAACATAGCCAATAGATAAAGCAATACCCATTGCCCTACCAATAATTCCAGTTTTCAAAGCAATCAATAAAGATAGACTGAAAATAATCATAATTGCATAATCAACATAAACATCAGCACCAACCATTACACCTCCAAGTGCAGCACCAACTCCCATAATCATCAAAATATTGTAAATGTTACTTCCAATAATATTTCCAACACCAATGTCTGCATGACCTTTTCTAATTGCAATAATTGATGTGATTAATTCTGGAAGAGAAGTTCCAATTGCAATCACAGTCAAACCTATAACCTTCTCAGACAATCCAAATTCTTTAGCTAAAATCACAGCATTGTCAACAGTTAATAGCGCACCAACATACAAGAGAACCACTCCAATTGCAATTAATCCTGCAGATTTTAGATAAACATTGTTTGCACCTTGTTTGATTTCTTGTTTAATTTCTTGGTTAGTTTCTTGTTTAATTTCTTGGTTAGTTTCTTCTTTGTTTTCTGCTCTTTGTTTCATTGCATCTTTAAATGTATAATAAGCAAATACACCCAAACCGGCAAGTAATAAAACACCATCATATTGAGAAATTTCTCCATCAATTGAAATTAAAATTAAAAGTAATGAAACACCAAGCATGATTGGGATTTCTTTTCTTAAAATTGATTTGCTTACAGCAAGTGGAATAATTATTGCAGATAGACCAATCACCATACCAACATTTGCAATGTTACTACCTACAATATTTCCCAAAATAATTGCACTGTGTTCGCCAGCAGCTGCAATACTTGCTGCAAGTTCAGGAGTAGATGTACCATATGCAACTATTGTCATTCCAATTATCAAATTACTGGTACGGAATTTTCTTGCAATTGCAACACCCCCACTTACTAGCCAGTTACCACCGAAGCATAGCATAACTAAACCAACAATAGTCAGTATAGCACTTATTGCAATTTCCACAAATTGATTTTAGATTTTGGTTGTTTAAATCAGGTGATACATCATAATTTCACAAATCAAACAATTCAAGCTAATTCCAAATCACACAGATCTAGGCACGATCAGGTGTAAAAAAACCAGCTGGGAAGATCAACAAAGATCAAGTTAAAGACTAATAAAGTAATGTACCGTACTATACGGTATGATGCGAGCAAGACTAACATATGTACCACTAGAAGTGGCAGATCAATTCGAGGACTTTATCATACATAGAGATGAACAAGTTTTAGATGCAGTAAAAGCAAGAACAAAAGATTACAGCACATTATCTTTATTGAAATTGCTATACCAACTAAAAGGAAACCCTATGACATTCTCTGATTTGTATTCAAAATCAAAAATTAGAATGAAAAAATCATTTCTAAATTATTTACACCTATGTGTAGATTATGAATTTATCAGCAAGGAAGCCGTGGGAGCAAATGTGATCTATACAATTACAGATAAGGGACGAACCATGTTACAACTCTTTATTCAAAAGAACAACTACGTGGCTTAATCCTTTATTTTTTTATTTTCTCATACAATCTACTTATTGACAAAGGTAATTAATCAGAACAAATCGACGTAAGCAGTGCAAAAAGAGTTTCCAGAAGCTGAAGTTTTTGAAAAAAAGCAAATAGAATTAAAAAGTCCAATAATTTTTGCAGGATTTGTAGGAGCAGGTCTAGTTGGGCCTGTAGCAATTAACCATATCATCACAGAATTAAAAATGGAAGAAATTGCAGTAATGAGATCAAAATATCTACCACCATCAACTGTATTCATGAGAGGCAGATTACGTCATCCTTTTCGATTTTATGCAAATAAGGAAGGAACTGTTTGTGCAATTATTTGTGAAATTACACTAAGGATGCAAGGGCTATTCACACTGGTATCATCGATTTTAGATTGGGCAGAAGAAAAAGGCTCAAAAGAAATTGTAATTTTAGATGGAGTTGCAAGTACAGAGCACGATGATAAAGCATACTGTGCAGCAGAAGAAGATCTAGTAAGAACAATGGCAGATAAGGATATCAGTATGATCCCACAAGGATTCATCACAGGAATCCCAGGAGGCATACTAAATGAGTGCCTAGTTAGAAAAATTCAGGGGCTAACCCTATTGGCAAAAGCAAACAAAGAGGCACCAGATTCAGCAGCAGCAGCAACTCTAATTGAAGCATTAAATCGATTTTATGACATGAATATAGATACAACAGAACTTCAAAAACAAAAAGACAGAATCCATTCAGAGTTTAGCGAATTATCTCAGAAATATGCAGAGCATAGAGAAGAAATATCCGGCATGTACATGTGATCGAAACAAAGGGCAAATTCTTTTATTCACAGCAAAAGCGCAACAAACTATGGCTCTAACTTACAAAAAAGCAGGAGTAGATATTTCTAAAATTAAACAAAGTCAAAAAGCCATCGGCAAACTAATTTCATCAACTCATAAACTTCAGAAAAAAGCAAAGATGACGCACGGGTTTGGCCATTATGCAGGAATTGTAGAAATTCCAGGTGGAAAATTATTGGCGACACATACAGACGGTGTTGGAACTAAAGTTGTAATTGCAAACATGATGAAAAAATACAACACGATAGGAATCGATTGTGTTGCAATGAACGTTAATGATATAATCTGTATTGGTGCAACACCAATTTCATTTGTAGATTATATTGCTGCAAACAAAAATGATGTAACAATATTCAAAAAAATTGTAGAAGGACTAGTAACAGGTGCTAAAAAATCTGCAATGCCAATTGTCGGAGGAGAAACAGCAATTATGCCAGACGTCATCGAAGGTAATGGATTTGCATTTGATCTAGCAGGAATGGTAGTAGGATTATTGGAGAAAAAAGAGATGGTGCTTGGAAACAAAATCAAAGCAGGGGATGTGATTATCGGTGTAAATAGTTCAGGGATTCATTCAAACGGATACTCACTTGCAAGAAAAGCACTATTAACAAAATATTCAGTTAAAGACAAAGTCAAAGGAGTGGGGGTTATCGGCGATGCATTACTAAAACCAACTGAAATTTATACAAATCCAGTTCTAGAAATAAACAAAAAATGTAAAGTTAATGGATTTGCACATATTACAGGCGGGGCATTTACCAAACTATTACGTCTCAAAAATATAGGATATCAAATAGATGCACTGCCAAAAATACCTCCAATCATGGGATTGATAGAAGAGCAAGGAGTGAAACCAGAAGAAATGTACAAAACATTCAACATGGGAGTAGGATTTTGTGTAGTTGCACCAAAGGATCAGGCAACAAAAATTAAATCAATATTCAAAAAGCATAAAATTTCAAGTCAGGAAATTGGACAGATCATTTCCAAGAAAGGTGTTTTTGTAAATTCTACAAAAATTACCTAAGTTGAATTTAAAAGATTCAGAAATCCATCAATAGTTTTAAGTTTTAAGAAAGCCTGAAAAAAATATGGCCGTAATGGAAGTAGTTGAAAAATTAGAAGCATTAAACAAAGAACAAAAGGCAACACTAGAACAACTTCATGAACAATTTATAGATCTACAGGCAGATCCTAGATTCAAGGGATTACCAATGGACGAATTAGAGAATTTATTTTCAGCATATCTGAAAACTTGGATTAGCACTAATACCGAAATAATTGAAACATTGCTTAAAGAAGAAAAATAGATCTTTAAAAGATCAATATAGAAAAGCATGGTTCTACAAAGATAAAGTAATTTTCAATAAAATATACCTTATATGACAGATTTTTTAAGAATATAGAGAGATGGCCGAGGCTCAATTCATTGAAACAATAATTGGTGTAGGAATACTTCTGTTTGCAGCCAAATTAATGGCAGAGCTTTTCCTCAGATTAAAACTTCCAATTGTTTTAGGTGAATTACTAGCTGGAATGATAGTAGGACCATTTGCATTAGGGGCATTTTTCGTAGTTGATGGAAGACAATTACTTCACATCAACGATGAAATTAAAATTCTTGGAGAGATGGGTGCAATTGTAATCTTGTTTATGGCAGGGTTAGAAATGACACCAAAAGAATTTCTCAAAGGAGGAAAGGCATCATTTACAGTCGGAACATTAGGAGTGGTAGTACCATTCTTTGCAGGTCTCGCAGTATTCCAAATGTTTGGATTTGACGCATTACAATCAATGTTAATTGCAACAGCACTTACTGCAACAAGTATTGCAATATCAATTCAAGTGTTAAGTGAGTTCGGTAAAATAAAAACTCCAGAAGCTAGACTAATCATAGGGGCAGCAGTCGTAGATGATATTTTAGCAATTGCAGTATTATCAGTAGTATCATCAATTGCAGGTTCAGATGGAGGAATAGACAATATCGACATTACAGAAGTAGTAATTACAATTCTTCAAGTATTAGGATTCTTTGCAATAATGCTAATTGTAGCAGTAGTTATCATACCAAAAGTCATCACACCAAGACTATGGAAAGCAAAAGGCAGTGTGGAAGGAATTGCAACTGCGTCGTTCTTTGGGGCGGCAGCACTTGCAGGTTCAATAGGGCTATCACCTATTGTAGGAGCATTTGCAGTAGGAATGGCATTATCAACTACCAAAGTATTTGACAAAATAGAAAATTATATCGGAAAGATAGGATTAATTTTTGCACCACTCTTCTTTGCAATCATTGGTGCACAAGTAGACCTAAGGGCAGTTAATTTTGAAATTTTACTAATCAGTGGAGTTGTAATTATAGTGGCAGTTGTAACAAAATTATTCGGATGTGGATTACCTGCAATGTTATTTTTGAAAAATAGACAACAAGGGATGAGAGTTGGAATTGGGATGATTTCAAGAGGCGAAGTAGGATTAATTGTTGCAGGAGTAGGAGTTACAGCAGGAATTCTCACATCAGAAGTATATTCCACCATCGTAATCATGGTTGCAGTTACGACAATCATCACACCAATATGGCTAAAAATGGAATACCGAAAAGAACAGAAAAGTGGAGGAGAAGGAAATTCAGAAATGAAAATAGAAGGGAATTCAAAATAAACTACAAATATATCATGAGAAATTAAAAGAGAAAACAAGTTGACTGTAAATTATGATGAATTATCAAAACAAGTATTGAAACTAGATGGTAAGATAAGATTTGCAGCAGTAGCAAACAGTAAAGGGGAATTAGTTGCAGGAGGATATAAGGAAAACATAGAAAAAATATTCGGGGAAGATGAAGCAAAAATGTCAATGCATTATGCATTACAAAAAAGAGATCTAAATACAAATTTAGCATATAAAATTGGACTTGAAAAGGCATCAATTACAGATTTTGAGAAAGTGTCAATGATTAGCATCCCAATAAATTCAAATGAATTATTTTTGATCAGAACAGAACCAAATGTAGATCATTGTAAAATAGTAAATTTCGTTCATTCTGCATTAGATTCTAAAAGTGGGATTAAAGAAGAAATTAAAAAAATTCAGACAGAAATAGCGGAATTAAAGAAGATGGAAAAAAACAAAATTGGCAAAACCATGCAAAGAGCAAAAAAGAAAGGAGTAAAGAGAAAACCAGCTAGAAAGAGTGCAGCAAAGAAAAAGGTAGTAAAGAGAAAACCAGCTAGAAAGAGTGCAGCAAAGAAAAAGGTAGTAAAGAGAAAACCAGCTAGAAAGAGTGCAGCAAAGAAAAAGGTAGTAAAGAGAAAACCAGCTAGAAAGGCTGTTAAAAGAAATACAACTAGGCGTAAATAGATATCAAAAATACCAAATTATTTAACGAATTTATGTCCAAATTAAAAAGATCATTCATGAACAAGCTTGACCCCATCACATCCAAAGCATGTGATGAAATTACTCAGAATCTTCTAACAATTCAAGAGCCAAGCAAAAAACAAGTAAAAGAAGAAATTATAAAAATTTGCACCAAATATGCACTAAGTAGAATTCCAAAAAATTATGAAATATTATCAATGGCAAAGGAATCAGATTTCGATAAACTAAAAAAAATGTTGATTAGAAAACCAGCTAAAACAGCATCAGGCGTATCAGTAGTGGCATTAATGCCAAAACCATATGCATGCCCTCATGGAAGATGCACGTATTGTCCAGGCGGAATTGAATTTAATTCCCCAAATAGCTATACAGGAAAAGAACCATCATCATTAAATGCAATTGAAAATGAGTTTGATCCTAAATTACAAATCACTTCAAAGATTGAAAAATTAATTGCATTTGGACACGACCCATCTAAAATGGAAGTAGTGATCGTAGGAGGGACATTTCTATTCATGCCAAAAGATTATCAGAAAGATTTCATCAAATCATGTTATGATGCATTAAACGGGACAGATTCAAAAGATTTGGAGGAAGCAAAATCAAACAATGAACATGCATCAATAAGAAACGTAGGATTTACAATTGAGACAAAACCAGATTACTGCAAAAAAGAACATGTGGATTTAATGTTAAGTTATGGAATCACAAGAGTTGAAATTGGAGTTCAGTCATTACAAGAAAGAGTTTACAAAATAGTAAACAGAGGACACGATTACAATGATGTGGTAGAATCATTTCAAATTTCAAAAGATGCAGGTTACAAACTAGTTGCACATATGATGCCAGGACTTCCTACAATGAAACCAGAAGAAGACATTGCGGATTTTAAAAAATTATTTTCAGACCCACAATTGCGTCCAGATATGTTGAAAATTTATCCATCACTAGTTATTGAAAATACCCCATTATACGAAGAATACAAGCAAGGGAAATACACACCATATTCAGATGAAGATATGATCAAAGTGCTAACAGAGGCTAAAAAAAATGTCCCAAAGTGGGTGAGAATTATGAGAATCCAAAGAGAAATAACTCCAGGTGAGATTATTGCAGGACCAAAATCAGGAAATTTAAGGCAAATCGTACATCAAAATCTTGCAAAACAAGGACTTTCTTGCAAATGTATCAGATGTAGAGAAGCAGGATTAACTGACAAAAAAACAAACGGAGGAGAAATAAAACTAAACAGAATTAATTATGATTCATCCGGAGGAAAAGAAGTATTCTTGTCATATGAGGACAAAAATGAATCAATTTATGGATTTTTGAGATTGCGAAAACCCAGCATTGATGCACATAGAGATGAAATTAATCAAGATACTTGCATAGTAAGAGAAATTCACGTTTATGGGAAATCATTGAAACTAGGTGAAAAAGAAGATGATGAAATCCAACATTCAGGTTTAGGAAAAAATTTGATGAAGGAAGCTGAAAAAATATCTAAAGAAGAATTTGATGCTAAAAAACTTCTAGTGATTAGCGCAGTAGGTACAAGAGAATATTATCAAAAACTAGGGTATTCGTTATATGGGCCATACATGTCCAAGACATTGAATTAGAGCAAAGATATGACTGAACAGGAAATTATAGGAAAAGGAACTTGGATTGACAAATTAGCTTCAGAGTTACTTGAACGAGAAAAAGAACTAGGAAGGAATACAGATCTACTCAGAGTTGAAAGTGGATTGGGAGCTTCTGGTATTCCACACATAGGAAGCTTAGGAGATGCAGTAAGAGCATACGGAGTTAAACTGGCATTAGAAAATTTAGGATACAAATCAGAATTAATTGCATATTCAGATGATCTTGATGGATTAAGAAAAATTCCTGAAGGAATGCAAGAGTTTGGATTAGAAGAACACATTGCAAAACCAGTATCATTAATTCCGGATCCCTATGGATGTCACGATTCCTACGGGATGCACATGAGCAGCATTCTACTAGAAGGATTAGACAAAGTAGGAATAAAATATGAATTTAGAAGAGCAGTTGACACTTACAAACAAGGATTACTAAAAGATCAAATTCATACAATTCTACAAAACAGTGCAAAAATTGGAGATAAGATTTCAGAATTAGTAGGACAAGAGAAATATCAAAAATATCTACCGTATTTTCCAGTTTGTGCTAATTGTAATCGCCTCTACACTGCCGAAGCTTCAGAATACATTGCAGATGAAAAGAAGATAAAATACACTTGCCACGATACTGAAATTGGCTCAAAAATGGTCAAAGGGTGTGGCCATGTGGGGGAGGCAGATATTGGAAAAGATCTTGGTAAATTAGCTTGGAAAGTAGAATTTGCTGCAAGATGGAAAGCATTTGACATTAGATTTGAAGCATATGGGAAAGACATCATGGATTCAGTTAAAGTAAATGATTGGGTTGCAGATGAAATTTTAGGATTTCCACATCCTCATCATGTAAAATATGAGATGTTTTTAGACAAGGGTGGAAAAAAGATTTCAAAATCTCTAGGGAATGTAATTACCGCACAGAAATGGCTAGAATTTGGCAGCCCAAAATCAATTCTATTGTTACTTTACAAGAGAATTACAGGTGCAAGAGAATTAGGATTTGATGACATTCCAGGATTGATGAATGAGTATAATGAATTAGAAGACATCTACTTTGGACGAATCAAAGTAGATAACCAAGCAAAGTTGATAAAAAATAAAGGATTGTATGAATATGTAAATCTCCTCAACCCGCCAAAACAATCAAGCACGCATGTTAACTATAGATTATTAATTGAATTAGCAAAAATCTTCAAAGAAAATAGAACTGAGCGAGTAATGAAAAAATTGTTAGATTATGGTGTAATTAAAAATCCAGAACCTGAAATTGAAAAACTCATTGAACTTGCAGGAAACTATTCAAATGAATTTGATGAACAAGAAAAAACTCAGGTGGATTTAGATGATACTGCTAAAAAGGCATTAAAATTACTTGTAGAAGCATTAGAGGGCAATGAAGAATTAGAAGATATTCAAAATACAATTTATCAAATTGCAAAAGCAAATGATGTTCAACCAAAAGATTTCTTTAAAATATTATATCAAATCATACTTGGAACCTCAAGAGGACCAAAAATAGGACCATTCATTTCAGACATTGGACGAAAGCAAGTAGCAAAAACACTTTCAGAGTATGTTTAATCATGGTTCACGGAGAACATAACAGATCAAAGAACAGCGGAGGATTTGCATTAATCATACTTGGAGCATTGTTGCTATTTCTTGCACCTCAAGAAAGCACTAATGAGATGGGATTGGGACCCATTGCCTGGATTGCGGGCATTATGATTGGCAGTATTGGGTTTTACCTAAAATTTTTCAGATGGCGAGTAAAACAAGCATAAGAAAGGTTCATCTTTTGGAAAAATCAGGAATTAGATATGGGATTTTTTGGTAAAAAGAAAGTAGAAGACATTCCAGATAACAGTGCAGAAATAACACTAAAAACTGAACTTGAAAAAGAAGTTGAAAAATTACAAAAAGAATTCAGAGAAAAACAAACAGAATTAGACGAAATTACTCAGAGAATTACTACTGTCAAGGAAGAGTACGATTCAACAGTAGGTAGTTTAATGGTAGTAAAAAAAGAACTTAATCAAAAAAAGATGGAACTGGATATCACTCAACGAGAATACAAAGAAACAAGAGAAAAAGTCAAAAAAGCAGAATTAATTAAAGATTCAAAATCAGTAGAAAAATTCAACAAGACCGAAGGAGATCATTCAAAAATAAAAGAAGAATTGAATGAATTTACAAAAAAACATGATGAAATTAAAGAACAAATAGAAAAAGAGCAAGCAACATTACATAATATTAAAAAGCAACAAGTAGAAGTTGAAAAAGAATTAGACGAGGCAAACTCTAGACTATACAATGCAAAACAAGAATTAGATAAAAAAGATACTTTCGAAGATGCCAGTATTCTCACAGCATCTGAAAAAGAATTCATTGGAATAGACAATAAAAGTCAAAAAAGTTCGGCAGGAGTTATAGAAGCTGCAAGTGTAGTAGTAGGATCATTAAAATCAAAACTCAACACAACACTGAAAGAATTAGAAACAGTTCAATCATTATTGGAAAAAGAAAGAGCGGAACATGAAAAAACAAAGAAAGATTTAGAGAATATCAAACAAACTGCACAATCATTTGATAAATCATAGAGAAGAAAAATGACTTTGCCATTTTGATTTTATTTCTTCTTCAGAAATTCCGAGATCATACAAAGGCGAAAGAACTTCAGACACACATGATACATCTACCAATACGATTGAATTAATGATACTCTTAATCCCATTTTGTCTATAATGGTTTAGAATTTCTTGATACAAATCACCATTTTTTATCAGTCTAGCAGTTCCTTGAAACAAGTATCCCTTACGAAGAAGAGGATCAATTACATTGATCTCCACACTAGGATTGTCAATTAAATTTTTCATGGTATCAGGAGAACGAATATCTGCAAAAGCAAGAGTTTCAGAAGACCACCCAATAATAGTACCCTTTGGTGAAATGTTGGGTTTGCCATCAGAGGAGACAGTTGCAACATATCCAAGTTTTTGTAAATTTAAAAAATCCTTAATTTCTGTAGTTATCACAAATAATATTTTAAAATTGAACGTATTTAGTTTTCACACTATCGCATGAATTCAGCCATCTCAATTGAAAAGAAGAAGAATCCAATTCCACCACCAATAATTGCAATCCAGGCTGCAATCTGTTTAATTTTAGACATTTGAGAAGAATTGGTTAAACTCATTATTGAATCTAATTGCTTATCTCAGACAATTATAACTAGATACAATGAGTGAATACTATATGGCAAGCATCAAAGATATTGGGAAATTATTTTTATTCATAGTCACAGGACTGGTTGCCATAATTGTAGGTTCATTCATGGTTAGAGGTACTATGCATATGTGGGACAAGCCAGGTGAACTAAAAAAAGACAAAAAGAAAAAGGACTAAAATGCAAGTCTATCAATAAGGTTTTGAGTTGTTTCAAGATTCAACAATTAGAAAATCATTAGATCAATACATTCAAAGAAGAATTCTAGAAATTCCAACTGAGATTAAGCAAACATTTCCAGCAATCAAACAAATTTGGAAATGTAAAGACGAATCAGATTTTCTTTATGGATATTATGTAGGAAAAATAGAGGAAGGGGCTCTACATTATTTACTTAAAGCAACTAGAGCATCTGCTGGCGGATATGTCGACACATTTGAAATACGTGGGATAATTGAAACCCATAAGAGAGATTTACAAGAAGCAATAAAATCAGCAATCAATTAGTGAAGTAGAAATAGAGCCTCAATGTAGTAAGTGTATGGTAGGACCGCAAGATGGAGGGTTTGGATTTGATCAGTCTAAAAAATATACGACTGTGGATAACATTGAAGAAATTTGTGTACAATGCCAGGCAGGTCAACATAAAAAATGCCTAAAAAAATCAAAAGAACAAGAGGTTTGTGAATGCGAACATTGTATGATTTACGGATAACTGATTTTAAATAATAATTTATTCTAAAAAACTCAAAGAGCAGATAATTTGTTTTCAAGTTCTTGAATATCTTTTTGATATGAATTAGAAACATTTTGTGCAAACTCCTTGTGTGCATTAACAATAACAGTTAATGCCTCTCTGTATTCTGAATGTCCTTTCTTTAAGACATCACAAGATTCCAAGGTGGTAATATGACCAGTGACAGTTGCCATAGACCCTTTTTGATTGAATTTTACAATACCTCCAAAAGCTTCAATTAGCATGAATGCTGATTCTGCCTTACACTTGTAGGTCACTCTACCAGTTTCAGTGTTAAATAATTGAGTTACACCACCTGGCTTTCTTGTCACAATAACGGTCATGAAAGAGTTGAAAATAACGAGGTATTAATTATTTTAGAAAATCTATGCTGCAGGTTCAGTTGGAGCTGCAGCTTCTGCAGCAAGGAATTTATCAATCTCATTTATTCCTAGTTTATCTCTACCAAGCAAATCAAACTTTTGTAAAATTGTTTCAAACTTTGTTTCTTCTTGTACTTGTTCATTTACAAACCACTCAAGGAAAACATATGTTGAATGATCTTTTTCTTTTTGTGCAATTTCCACCATGTTATGAATTGCTTTAGTCACTGCTTGTTCATTTTTGAGTGCAGTGTTGATCAATACTTCAAGGGATTTGTAAGAACTAGACGGAGACTTTGTTGCAGGAACTGTTGCGATGGTACCAAGTGCATTAAGATAGCGAACAATTTTGAGCATATGCGTCCTCTCTTCATCAGACTGAGCGTAAAAGTAATCAGCTGCTCCCTGATATCCTGTGACTTCACACCAGGATGCCATTGCAAGATAGCTGTTCGTTGCAGATGCTTCAAGAAGGATTTGATCATTTAGAGCTTTTTTCATTTTAGTAGATAGTTTCATGTCTTTCATTAAGACTTCATGAGTCACTATTAAAAAAACTTACTAAAATTCTCACATTACAGAATTTTTAAAATCATTAATCGTGGACATGTTATTCTTTGTCTGATGGCCAATGTCATGAATAGTGGAACCATTGTATTTTTTGTCAAGATATCTACCAGCAACTATCATAGGTCCTCCAATGGCACAAGTCACACCAGTTGGTTCAGGTATCCATAACATCAAAAATCCTATTTTTTGTAGTTTTTTACCTGGCGCAGGTGCTTTTTGCAAAGACCCCAATGAACGTGCAGTGTGTTTTCCATCGATTCCAGATACTTCAGAATACAGATTTGCTCTACGTTTAGCAGAATCAGAGAATTTCTTCAATTTTTCAAGACGTTCCTTTAGAGGATCAACCATTCCAATTTCGATTTAGAAGAAATTAGTTAAGAAACAGAGATCAACTCATGTCACATTCAAGTCAACAAAGAGTAGCTAAAATCAACAAAAAGACACTCAATTATACTAGATTCCATTTAGATACAAAGATACATGAAAACTAAGGATTCTAAAAGACTAGATTCAATCAAAGCAGCTCATCAATTAGAAAGGAATCGTTCAAGCTCAAGAATGGAGGATTATTTAGAAATTATTGGAGAACTTGTAGAGTTGAAAGGATATGCAACCACTTTAGATATTTCGAGATACATGAATGTTAGTGCACCAAGTGTTACCAAAATGCTTCAGAGACTAGACGAAAACGGGTTTTTAGAATATGAAAAATATCATGGAATCAATCTTACAGACAAAGGAATGCAAGTAGCAGAGGGAATAAGGCAGAAGCACGGAATACTATTGGAATTTTTTGAAATTTTAGGAGTAGGATATGAAACGGCAAACCAAGATGCAGAGGGAATTGAACACCATCTCAATCCAAAAACAATAAAACAATTAAGAAAATTTATTACTTTTCTAAAAGCAAATCCAAAAATTATTGATAATTTTAAAAATCTTTAAGATATAGTTTAATATCGTTTTGTGAAGATGAAAAATCCATCAATGTTCTTGCAACATCTGAACGTTTAGGGATTTTAATCTGTCCTTTTTTTCCAATTCTAACCGAGGCTATGAATTTTTCATTAGCATAGATATCAGCATGCATTGAAGTAAAATCTCTATTCACAGTAAGTAGAATCGCAGTTTTTGATTCAGAAAAACTAAATGGTAAATCATTAGAGGTTAGCGATAAATCATCAGATGATTTTTCAACAACATCAATGTGGACTTTGAGCAATTTTTCAATTTCATTAATGTTTGAGCCTCCCCTTCCAATAATGGATGCAATATTTCGTTCATCGACCATAACTTTAACTCGATTATCAGATAGAATTTCAACCTCAACATTTGGGTCATATCGTCTAAAAGTTTCCTTAATTTTATCCTCAGCGAGTTTTTCTATTCCAATTTTATCTACTTTTTTTCCAACGGGAACTATAACATTCTCTTCACCAAAGGTGTAAATCTCATGTTCTAGAACATCATTCTCAAAATTTCTAATTTCAATTACAGGTCTAGCCAAATCAGATTCAGTCATACCCGTTGGAACTTTGACTTTTAATTCTAAATCATATACCATTTGAATTCCACCGTCTTTAACAAAAACTACAGTGTCCAAAACATTTGGAATAATCCCCAATTCAATTTTCCCAATGAAACGTTGAATTGCATCTAATGGGGAATTTGCATGAACAACACCAACCATTCCAACTCCTGTTAATCTTAAATCAGCAAAGGTAACAAAATCTTCTTTTCGTCGAACTTCATCAAAAATTGTATAATCAGGTCTAACTAAAAGTAAAATATCAGCAGAATTATCAAAACTTCCATCAAGTTTACTGTATTGAGTTACTCCTGAATCAACTTGTAAATCTCGTGGAGACTCAAATGTTTTTACAATCTTTCCCTGTTTATAATAAAAATTTGCTAGTCCGGATGCAAGGGTACTTTTTCCAGAACCAGGAGCACCTGAAATAACAATACCTTCTGCACTATCTGAGAATCTTTCCATTAATTTATCAGAAATAGAATAATCATCAAGAGATAATTTTACAATTGGATGAACTATTGTAATTTCAAAAGATTCTGAAAAAGGAGGATGAGTAATTGCAATTCTATAATCCTCATGTTGAACAACAGATGCACCTGTTTTTGATATCTCCAGAGTAGTAGAATCAGAGATATTCACAATATCCAAAATTTGGGCTGAAATCATTTCTAAATATTCCTTAGATAGAAGTTCATCGTTTAACTTTGTTAATACAAAGGCACCGGGCTTTCCTTTTTTTGCCAGAGGGTATTGATTTTCTTTTAGATGAATGCTCATGGTTTCAGAATCAAAATATTTTAAAAATTCTAAGGTTTCATTTTTAATTCTAGATTTTAAAAATACTGTTTCAACATCTCCTGCTTGTGCAACCAAGTGTTGTACATGATCAGAAGTATACAATATTGCATTATTTTGTTTAGCCATATCTACAATCAGAGAATCAATTCGTCCACTACCAGCAAGCTTCACATCATCTGAAGAAGGATGAGTTCCACCTACAATAATATTTAATCCATAACTTCCAGATAATGATTTTAGCTTTCGTATTTTCTCAAGACCTATGAACCCCTGTTCTTTTTTCTTGGATGCTTGAGATTGTAATTCATCAAACACAGCTTGAGGGATAATGATTTCAAAATTCCTAATACTTCCAGATTCAATTTGAGATACAAGTTGACCATTGATAATCACACTAGTATCAGCTACAATTTTTGACAATTTTTAGATCAATTCCTTAGATAACTAATACCCTAATTTACTTTCTCAAATTAAAGACTTGATTGATTCTAAAACACCATTAAAATCAAAGGGTTTTGATATGTATGAAGATGCACCGGATTCTAAGCATTGTTGAATAACTTTTTGATCATCACTTGCAGTTATCAGAATAATTTTTGCGTTAGGATCATATGCAATTATTTCTTTTACAACAGTAAATCCATCTTTCCGCGGCATGGCCAAATCTAACAATAGAATTTGAGGATTATATTTCTGATAAAGATCAACTGCTTCAGCGCCATCTGTTGCCTCACCAACAATTTCATGTTCACCAATTGATAAAATATCCTTTAAAACAAGTCGAATTGCATCTGAATCATCTGCAATCAAAATTTTAGCCATTTGTTTTCATTAAAACTCCACATTAAAAAACTAGATTATTCAAATTTTGACTAGAGTTGTCTAATTCGCTCATCAATTTGACTAAAATCATAATCAATTTCATTCATGGATTTTTTCATATGAGGAATAGAATCAAGAATCAAATCAAAAACTCCTTCAATTTGCTGACCATCAATAATTTTCTTAAAAAGATCATCTAATGAAGCAGATAAATCACCAAGAGGTTCTTTACCCATCATGGGTGCTAGACCTTTAATTTTATGAGTATGTTTTTGAAATTTTGAAGCGTTTTGAAATACATCAGCATCATTAACGCATAATTTTAAAATATTTTCAATGGAATTAATGTCATCAGTCACTTCTTGGGTTGCAACTGCAATAAATTCATCAGACATTATGTATCATTAAATTAAATTCACCCTTTATTTTTATAGTGTACGATGGGTGATTTTTGATATGAAAATAGTTAGTAAGGCATATGTTTTGATAGCTATTCTCATCGCTGCTGCAGTTTTTAATTTATTTCTACTATATCAAGAAGATAATTCAGATACATCTCAATCATATTCCATTATAGGTGCAGGAGATGTAAAAGTAAAAGCTGAATCAATTTCAAGTTTAGCTACATCAGTTGCAAACGGAGTATTAGAAGACAAAGAAAAACTAGAAAAAGAAATTACAGAAGTTCAATTAACATTATCAACCATTAGAAACGGAGGAGAATTCAAAGGTCACAAATTAGAAATAATTCCAACATCACTCATTACAGATTATAATGAAGTTCTATCATCATGGGAATCTTACAAATCTAAAGCATTGATAGTGGAAAAAACATCAGTATTTGATATGGAAGCTACAAATGCCATGAACTATGTATTACAGAAAAATCAAGAGCTAGTACTTGTAACAGACAAGTTAAGTAAAGATCTAGATAAATTAGATAGAGATTATAATCCACATAAACTAATTGCAAAAGAATTAGCTGAATGTGCAAAAATAATAGGACAGCAAAGTCTTCTCATTTCTATAGGAGAAGGAGAGAATGCTCAAGAAATTCTAAAAGAAAAGAATTTACAATTTGAGATAGGGTTAAGAAAACTGATGCAATTATCTACATCAGATTTAGATGTAGAAAAAGTTGGTATGACTCATGAAGAATTAATACCAATTCCAAGAGAAAATTCAGAAGCACTAAGAGATTTAGATCCATTATGGGAAGCAATTAAAGTAAAAATTGAGACATTACAAGAAAGGGCTTTGTTATCACCAGAATTCAATTTAGCAAAAAATGAAATGGCGGTGGAAAAAAATATTTTGTTTGAAAAAATAGATATGCTTCTCAATTCGTGGAATGAAGAATTAAGTTCTCAAGGTTCAGAGGGACAAATTATCATTCAAATTCTCTTAGGAGTAGATATCGGGGTATTCTTCTTAGTTTTGTTTATCATTAGGCAATCTCTATCACCTCTAGATACAATATCTAAAGCAATATCCAAAGTAAAAGAAGGAGTATATGGTGAAAAAATAGAATATTCAGGTTCAGATGAAGTGGGACAACTTGTTGCAAACTTCAACATGATGTCAAATACGATTAAAGAAAAAGAAGAGGAAGCTAAAAAAACAGATATTGCAAAAGATGAATTTCTTGCGATGATCACACACGAATTAAAAACACCACTAGTTCCAATTCAAGGATACGCAGATATTTTGCTTAATGAACACTTAGGAAAACTAACAGATAAACAAAAAGAACGAATTAGTATCATTAAATCAAGTTCTGAAGCATTGTTATCAATTATTTCAGATTTGCTGGATGTACAAAAATTAGATTTAGGACAATTACGAATGACAAAACAAAAATCAGATATTAAAAATACAATCACTAAAGCAATTGAAACTTTGCAACCAGAAGCAGATCCCAAAAATATTAAAATTACATATAATGCTGAAAGTTTGATTATCAATCACGATCCAGAAAGAATTGGACAGGTAATCACAAATCTAATTAAAAACAGCATCATTGCAATTGAGCCAAATCCAGGGAAGATTGATGTAACTTTACAAGATCATCCTAATGAAATAGAAATTTTTGTTAAGGATAATGGGGTAGGAATTCCAGAAGAAAAACAAAAAGATCTTTTCAAAAAATTCTATCAAGTAGATGCATCACTTACAAGAGAAAAAGGAGGGAGTGGGTTAGGATTAGCAATCTGTAAAGGAATCATAGATAATCATCTAGGTAAAATCAGGGTTCAAAGCATACCTAATCAAGGGGCAACATTCTCATTTACAATTCCAAAAGAAGAAGCAGTTAACACCAAAACTCCTTTAAAATCTGCTTAAAGAAAACAAACTTTCAGAACTAAAATCCCTCACACTCTTAACAAAATGGATATTTTTGAATATAGAATATGGAGCAACAACATGAGAAAAATAAGGAATTTTATGAAAATTGTACCAAATATTTTGAATTTTTACGCAAAAAATCTAGTACAGATTATGATTTCGAAGATGAGTATTATTTTACCATGCCTGCAATATCAAGCCATTAGATAACAGAAGATTTACGAACCATGCAGAATGTCATAAAGCATGGATGTAAAATTGCAAGATTTTGCTGATAAAGCAGTCAAGTATGCAGAACAGTCAGGGGTTCAATATTGTGATGCTAGAGCAGAACAACAAGAACGAAAGTCAGCACTGATAGAAAAAAATTCAGTAGAATATGTGAGAACAAATGATGATAGAGGAATAGGCATTAGAACTATCAAAGATAACGTATGGAATTTTTGTTCAATTACAAATCCAAAAACATTTGAGCAAATCAAAGATGCAATAGATAATTCATTAAAAAGTAGTAAGAGCAATAATAGAAATAAAATAAAACTTTATCCTAATCTTGCAAATAAATCTAAAGTCAATTATTTGGTAATTAAAAAACCTGAATTAGAAGATATAATAAAAATTGGATTAGAGGCAGACAAAACTATTTCAGAAATTCCAAAAATTATAAAATCTATCGTAAATCCATGGTTTACAATTAATTCAAAATATTTTGTAAATACTGAAGGTTCAGAAATTTTACAGAATTTTACAGACACTGTTATTGACATGATTGCAACAGCCCATAATTCAGGAATAACTCAATCAGTTAACATTACAGAAGGGGGAAGGGGGGGACTAGAGCAATTAACAAATAAAAATAAAATACAAAAAAGTGCAAAAGAAATTGCAGTAAAAGCATCACAACTAACACTTGCAAAACCAGTAAAAGAAGAAAATTCAACAGTGGTAATGAATCCAGATTTTGTATCATTACTTACACATGAAATATTAGGACATCCGTCAGAGGCAGATAGAGTATTAGGAAAAGAGATGGCATGGGCAGGCGGAGCATGGTGGAAAAACAAACTAGGAGAAAAAATTGGTTCCGAGAATCTCAACGTATTTGATGATCCAACAATGAAAGAAAGTTTAGGATGGTATCAATTTGATGACGAAGGGATTGAAACTAAGAAAACAACTCTAGTTGAAAATGGAGTTTTAAAAAATCACATGCAAAATAGGGAAACATCTATGGATTTTGATTCTATACCAACAGGAAATATGAGGGCAACAAACTATCGATTTATTCCTTTGATACGAATGGCATGTACATGTATCGGTAACGGAGATAGAGACGTAAATGAAATTATCAAAGAAGTCAAACACGGATACTTAATCTCAAATATGAAAATCCCCTCAATAGATATGAAACGATATAATTGGAGCATATCATGTCAGTATGCTCAGCGAATTGAAAATGGGGAAATTACTAATTTGTTAAGGGACGTCATTGTCATGGGGACAGCGCCAAAATTCTTCGAATCAATTGATGCATGTGGGAACGATTTCACTGTAAGACCAATAACTAATTGCGGTAAAGGAGATCCAATGCAGTCAATGATCATGGGGAACGGAGGACCAACAATAAGAGGAAATGCCACAGTAAAGAGTGTAAATTAAAAAATGAATCAAAAACTAGAGATTATTAAACAAAACGTCATCAAATGTACAAAGTGTAATCTTTCTAAAACAAGAACTAATTCAGTACCAGGTAAAGGGAATTTTCATTCAAATGTAATTTTTGTAGGAGAAGCACCTGGAAAAAATGAAGATAAAAATGGCGAGCCATTTATCGGTATTGCAGGTAAAAAACTTTCAATAGCTCTAGAAGAAGCAGGGATATCAAGAGAAGAAGTATACATTACAAACATTGTAAAATGTAGACCTCCAAAAAACAGAGTTCCAACCACAATTGAAAGGGAAACATGTAAAGATTATCTAAAACAAGAAATTGCAATCATTAAACCAAAAATAATTTGCATATTAGGAAATACTGCATTTAATTCCATATTAGGGGGTTCAGAAATAACAAAATTTAGAGGAAAACTAGTTAGAAAAGAAGAACAATTGTATTTTTTGACAATTCATCCAGCAGCAACCATTTACAATCAAGAACTAATCACAGTGTTGAAAAAAGATATTGTAAAATTATTTAATTTAATCACAGAGTTAAAAAACAATAAAAAAGTGAAAATTGATATTGACTATACTCCCTAGAGAATTTTATTCAAAAGACACAGTTACGGTTGCAAAAAATCTCTTAGGAAAAAAAATAATTAGAAAAATAGGACGTAGTGAAGTATCAGGAATCATTACTGAAACAGAAGCATATAGACATAATGATGATCCAGCAAGCCATGCATTTAAAAAAATTACAGATAGAAACAAGATAATGTTTGGGGAGGGGGGTTTTGCCTATGTTTATTTTACATATGGAATGTATTTTTGTTTCAATGTAGTAGCAAAAAATCCTAAGAAAGCAGCTGGAGCAGTTCTCATTCGTGCAATTGAGCCTGAAAAAGGAATCAAAGTAATGCAAAAAAATCGAGGAATTCAAAATTTAAAAAACCTCACTGATGGACCAGCAAAATTAGCACAAGCATTAGATATCACCAAAGAACATTATGGGATAGATTTAACAAAAAAATCTAAACTCTACATAACTGAAGGAATAAAGTCAAAAAAAATAATTACATCACAAAGAATAGGAATAACAAAAGCAGTAGATAAAATGTGGAATTTTAAAATTAAAATTTAATCTTCTTTGTTATTTTCATCCAAAGTCCAAGGAGCAAACTTTCCAAGAATCCTAGCCCAATCTAATCTCAATAGCAATACAATAACGGCAGTCATCATCACTCCAAAAATTATAATTCCAATGTATATCGGAGTTGCATCATCTATATTTTCAAGGAAAGGTTCAACTAAAGACAATCCTAAATGGTGTGAAATGAAGACAATTGAATAACTTAGAACTATTTTTCCAGTAAGAGTTGCAATAAAAAATCTTCTAGGATTATATTTTGCCAATCCTAGTGGAACATATACTAGATCATCTGGAATCGGAGTGGCAGCTGCAAAGAATGCAGCACCTGCACCATATCTTTTGATCAATCTCTCAAATGGACGCATCCTCTTTCTAGTTTTTTCATTGATAATTCTTCGACCACCATAACTAACATAGAAAATAATTTGTTTTGCAACAGTAGCAGTTACTGCAGATACTAATGCCAAAATATGTAGATCATATTGATTACCCACAGACATAGTAGCTAAAAGTAAAAATCCAGGCAATGGGACAAAAGGAACAAGAGAACCAAAGAAATTAACTAAAGCTAGAAGAGAATAACCGACATCAGGCGCAAACGGAAAGATGTCAGTAAAATCCACAAATCAAACTAATTTTAGACGTTATTTAATGAAAACGGAGTCATTCCCATATTGAGTTTGAATAATCTTCACATCATTCAAAGAATTACGGATTACCCGTAAACCACTCATGCCTCAGTAATTGTAAGGATCACCTTATGGCAAATCAAACTAGATAATTCAAAATAATACCGAATCCCCACATATAGGATTTTTTTGTTTTATTAAAAACAACTTATTGTAAATTTAATCCAGATAGAATATTATGTCTTGCAATAATCAAATGGTTTTTTTGTTTTTCAGATAAATTTTGTTGTTGTAAAAGCATATCAATGTGAACAATTAGAGGAGTAAGTGGTAAATCAGTTTCAGAATTAGACAATTTAGAAATAAAAGAAAGTTGTTTTGAATACTCCTTTCCTAATTCTTCTAAAAGTATTTTCTTTTGCATTAATTCTTTATTTTTAAAAGCAGTTTCTTCTTCAAAACTTTTAATTTGATTTAATACTAATTCATTCATTTCATTTGATAAAATTTCTAATTGAGATTTTTCTCTATATGTAAAATCATGTCCTTTTTCTACAACCTGCTTAACATTTACTTCTCCATATACATTAGTCATATCAAGAAATTGGTGTGTGCGAATTCCATTAAGACGTTTTTGATTAGCAACTACATTATCTGAAAATTGTTTACTAAGGTCTTCAATTGATTCATAATCATTATTCATTATTTACGTTCTCCAAACTTGTCAATATTTTTAGTAGATTTGTTCAATTGTTTTACCTCACTGGTAACAGGTAAATCTTTTGAGAGGCTAAAATAAAACGTAGTTCCTTTACCATGATCACTATCAAACCATATTTTACCACCAAGACCCTCAACCATTCCCTTACAAATGACTAAGCCTAAACCACTGCCGCCATGTTTACGAGTTTGGGCAGTATCTACCTGATAGAATTTTTTAAAAATATTTGATTGTTTATCTTTAGGTATTCCCAATCCATTATCCCTTACATAAAAAATTTGATCATCCCCAGATGATTTGAATCCAAGTTCAATCACACCACTGTTTTCAGGTACAAAATCAATGGCATTTCTAACTAAATTATAAAAAATTTGTCGCAGTCTTTGCTCATCAGTAAATAATATGCATTCAGTCAATCGTGAAACGATAAGCTGGATATTTTTGCTATCTACCAGTGGTTGAATGTTTTTAGTTAATTCAGAGATAAAAGAACTAATTTCAACTTCAGATTTATTAAAAACAATATGTCCCATATCTAATTTTTGAGCATCTAAAATATCGCCAATTAAGTTTTCTAGATGAAATGCGTTTGAATCAATTGTTTCAATACAATCTAATTGTTCAGGAGTTAACTTTCCTAAATCGTTATCTTTTAACATTTCACAATATCCCCGAATTGGAGTTAACGGGGTTTTAAGTTCATGGGTTATCATTGAGGCAAATTCATCTTTTAAAACATCAGTTTTTTTAAGTTCATTTAATTTTAATTCTAATTCTTTTTGATAGAAATCTTTAATTTTATTATTTGCAATAAAATATTCTTGAAAAGTTTGGAAAGATTGTGTTAAATCAGATACTTCATCGTGGCCTTTAATTTTAATTATAGAATCATATTTTCCTCCATTAAATTCCTTGAATGCATTTTTCAATTCTAAAATTGGAGTCTGTATTCCTTTAGCAACTAAATGTGAAAAAACTATTATCAATATAGAAGTAGAAATCATAATCATTGAAAAAAAGAAAATATCTGAATAAAGATTCTCTAAAACTTCTTCCTCTTCTAAACTAGCAATTTCATTATTTAAAAAAAGCATACCAAAAATAAAAGTAGGTATTAATGATAAGAGTAACATTGGAACTAAGATTTTATTTTGAATACTATTAGCAATAAAATTATTATTGAAGTTGGATTTTTGTTTCATATTTTTCACCGATAGATTATCCATAGCAATAAAAAATTAAATTGTTAATTAGACATAACCTGGAGTAATTCACTTAATTGTACTGGTTTTTTTAGAAAGGTGGTTACTCCTTGTTTTTTTGTAATATTTTCAATATCAACGTTCGAAATTGATGAAGCAGTGAGAATTATTATTTTATTATTTTTTAATAGATCTTCTTTTTCCAAGGATTTAATCACATCCAATCCTCCAAATTCAGGCATTGCCATATCTAAAATCACATAATCAAAAGATTGATTTTTTATCATATTTAGAGCATTTTGGCCAGTGTTAGAAATTGCACACTCATATCCCTTTAATGAAAGATATTTTGAAAACATTTCAGTGATATCGACATTATCATCAACTATCAGTATTTTCATATGATGTGTTAATTTGTAACCGCTTGTAATAGATAGTATGTAACACAACTGACGAACACAAGATATTATGTATAATCATAAAGTATGAGGTATGGCTAAACGGTCATATTTTATAGTCTAGAAGAGATTTTTTGGATATAATTAATGACAGAATACTTCGATAATGATTAAAATATCATCTTTTTACACAACAATGCAGATGTCAAAAAAAGACTTTGAGAAAATTTGCGATACAATTGCCACAATTAGCCCATTTATCAGATTTGTAGGAGTCATCGGAGAGAGTGGAAATCTTCTAGCATACAAGAGAAGACCAGATTTGTTACCGCTGTTAAATGAAAAGAACACACAGTATCAATTTTCACATATTGCAATAAAGACGGATTTGGAAGGATTTTTTGACAAGAATTTAGGGGAGATTGAATTTGTCTGGGAAGAAAGGAAGAAAGTACAGACAATTTCATTTGCAATTAAAAAATCAAGAGTTTGGATTTCAATTGACAAAAAAGTCATTAGATCAGAGATGCTCAGAATCATAGACTCTTGCCTACCCATTGTAAAAAAATATTCTTAAAACTTTGAAATGTCCTTATTGTGAAATAGACTTAGATTCACTTTGTATGACTGATGGATTAAAGCACATACTAGAACATAAAAAAGAAATACAAAATTAAAATATTTGAATAATTTTTAAAAAATATGGATGAATCAGATGAAGTTCAAGAGTTAATTGATGAAATTAATTTTAGAAAATCAAATTCCAAAAATTATGAAGAAATGAAAGCTATAGAAATCAGTAAAGAGTTAAGAGCAATTATGAAGTTTGAGCAAGAGTCATTTAAAAAAATTGAAGAGTTTGAAAAAACTCAAAAAAACCAAGATTTAGTCCAATATGCTAAAATGATTAGCAGAAATACGACTGGAAGAGAAATTGCTAAATTGCAAGAAACATACTTGAAAAAAATCGACGAGGAATTTCTGAATAAAAAATAAACCTATTTTTCATCTTCATATAACCAGCACCGGACATAACCAGTTTCAGTTTTAAATTTAGGAGGGAGTTCTTTGCATTTGTCTATAGCTAAGGGACATCTTTCAATGAATCTACATTGAGTTGGTGCGTCAAGTAAACTTGGAGGCGTTCCTTTGATGTATTTTGGAGTGTTTCCTTTCAAAGTAGGAATGGATTCTAAAAGTCCCTGAGTGTAGGGATGTTTTGGATTCTTGTAAATTTGTTCTGATGAACCAAATTCCACCATTTGTCCTCCATACATAATACCGATTTTATCAGAAATTTCAGACAGAACCGCCAAATCATGCGTAATTAACATAAAAGACATGCCTTCTTTTTTTAGAGATTTTAATAAATTTATGATTTGAGCTTGTATTAAAACATCCAATGCAGTTGTAGGTTCATCGGCAATTACAAATTTTGGTTTGAGTAATAGCGACATTGCAATGATAACTCTTTGTTTCATCCCACCACTTAGTTCATGCGGATATTTTTTTAGAACACTTTCATCGAGAGATACAGAATTCATTGCATCAGAAATTAATTTCTTTGAATCGCCATCAAATGAATGCTCTTTTAAAATCTCAACGAATTGTTCATTAACTGTAAATACAGGATCCAAAGAATTCATGGCACCCTGAAAAACCATGGAGATTTTCTTCCACCTATATTCATCATCAAATTTTGATTCTGTCATATCTAAAATAGAAACTCCATCAAAGAGGATTTTTCCTTCAGCAGTTCCACCTGAAAGCATTCGAATTAATGACAAACCCAATGTACTTTTTCCACATGCACTCTCACCTGCAATTCCCATAGATTCACCGTCATTCAATTCAAAATCTACATCATCTACAGCATAAACAGGTCCTTTAGATGATGAATATTTTGAGGATAATCCATTAACTGTTAAAAATGTCATCGTTCTCTTAGATCCAAACTAGAATTTTTGTTTTGCACTAAGGGATATAAACAACATTATTAGAATTAAAAAGTCGATTTAAATGAAATTACCTATTTGTGGCTTTGATGCAAAAAATTCTATTCTTTGTCCTCAATGTGAAAGTAAGATTGAATCAGGACAGTTAACAAAAGCTGATGTAGAAGCATCGATGAATCTTGCAAAAATTGCAAAATCAAATAAAGAAATTGAAAATTTTACACTATATTCATGCAAGGAATTTGATGGGAATTTTGTATTGTCTCTTGCAAAAAATGACATTATGTTGATTAGACAGAGTCGGACATTATATCGAACACTACAAGACCAATTCAAAGGCAAAATTTGGCTTGTAGAAGCCGATGAAACAGACAAACGTTTCATCGAAGATTTGTTCTTTCCCACCAAAATCCTATCAATTAATGCAGTTTGGGCACCTGGCGGCGTTCAAAAAACAAAAGCAGTTGTTTCAGGGAAATGGACTCCAAAATTTCCCATAGACACTGAAAAAGTGGTGCAGATAGTTAGGAATGCCCGAAACCTTGACATTGAGATAGAATTTGAGGATAAAAGATAGACATGGTATTTGTAAAAACTCATGATATTTCTGAACTAAACCAAGAATTGATTGGAAAAGAAGTAGTGTTAGGAGGATGGATTGAGGATCTTAGAAAATTAGGAAAAATGTCATTTATTACTCTTCGAGATGTCTCAGGAATATCTCAAGTTATAGTAAAAGGAGAACTCAATGATAATCTAGGGGAGATCAACCGTCAAAGTGTTGTCAGCATTAGAGGGATTGTTCAAGAAACCAAAGCTCGGGATTTTGCATTTGAGGTCAAGGCAGACGAAATAGAAGTTTTAGGAAAAGCAATTCATCCATTACCAATTGATCCAATTGGTCGACTAGAAAGTAATATCGATACAAGACTAAATCACAGAGCATTAGATATGCGAAATCAAAAAACAGCTTCAATTTTTAAATTACGACATCATGTATTACAATCTTTAAGAAAAACTCTAGCTGATAAAAAATTTATTGAAATCACAACTCCAAAAATAATTGGGAGTGCAAGTGAGGGGGGTGCAGACTTATTTTCATTAGACTACTTTGGTAAAACAGCATATCTTGCTCAGAGCCCACAATTATACAAAGAACAAATGACAATTGGTTTAGAGAGAGTGTTTGAGATTTCAAATTTTTACAGAGCAGAAAATTCTCATACTGGAAGGCATTTGACAGAATTTACCAGTATAGACATTGAAGCTGCATTTATGGACTATGAGGATGTCATGAATGTTTTAGAATCTCTAGTAGTATCAGTTTACAAAGATATCTCAGAAAATTGTAAAACTGAACAAGAAAGTATTGAGCATGCAATAGAAATTCCTTCAGTACCATTTGAGAGAATAACATACACTCAATGTGTGGATGAATTGAAAAAAGCAGGGGAAAAAGTAGAATTTGGAGATGATTTACTTGATTCGCATCTTAGAATTATTGGACAAAACCATCCAGGATTTTTCTTCTTAACTGACTGGCCAATGAAATTAAAACCATTTTACATTAGAGAGAAGGACGAGGATGCAACACTTTCACGTTCTTTTGATTTACAATACGGATTTTTAGAATTATCTTCAGGAGGAACTAGACTACACAATCCAGAAATGCTCAAAGAGAGACTAAAAGAACAAGGATTAGATCCGAACCAATTTGCAGACCATCTTAAAACATTTGATTGGGGAATGCCACCGCACTCAGGTTGGGGAATGGGATTAGATAGATTGATGACTACACTTATTGGTATTGACAATGTTCGTGAAGTAGTTTTGTATCCACGTGACCCAGATAGGCTTAGCCCATAGAGGAATATAGAAAATATGACATTATTCTGTAAACAATGCAATGAAAGAAGATTACCAATAGTATTTGCAAAAGACAAACCACCATTATGGTTATGTGGAAAATGTGAAAATTTTGCAGATGGGGTTGATGTAATAATTAGAGAAATAACTAAAGAAGAAAAAGAAGACATAAAGAAAAAATTAGATGATTTTGAAAATAATACGTCATTAAATGGCGAGAAATTAAAAAGAAGAAAAGGCGTTAATTGATCATGATTGATCAAAAAGATGCAAAAAAAGTGGTAGAAGTAATTGGAAACAATTTGATTGGAGTATCACATGATTCTAGTAGTTTTGCTAAATTACCAGATTCATTTTGGGGGTATTTTGCAAGAGGACATGACACTAAAGGGACATTCGGAGTCATTGTAACTTATTCTGAAGAAGGTAAAGATGTGGATGAGTTGATAAAAATGTATGAAGAATGGGCTGCAAAAAACAAAACAAAGTCAGAAGAATCTACTTAGTTTCTTTGAGTAGTTTACGATATCCTGCACATTCTTTACAAATTGGTTTTCCTTTATATTTTGGATTTCCATCAGTAATTTTTAAGGTCCCAGGAACAATTTTACAAATACAACAATCGGCCATAGATTTTCTTAAAAAATGTGATTAATAAAAATTGGTAATTTTCTACAGATTCAATTTAAAGAAAAATCAGGCTCAAAAGACCGCATACTAAAGAATCAAATTTTTTACACTTTTTTTATCTTTAACAAAAAAATCTAGGAATTTTTATGAATTCAAACTATGAGGCATTTTTGTGGATAATACAAAATCAGAAAAAAATTCACGAAGAATACATTCAGAGAATATCATAGGCAGGTTCAATTATCACTAGAAGGAAATTAGGATCATGGTTAAATATCATTTTGACGTAATAGATATGACGAGAAACCATTGTTCTGCGTCGTAGAACGATAGGTCTGGAAAACACATCATGTTAGGAATACGTCCTTGATTTAACGTGTTTTCCATGTATCTCGTTGTTTTAAAAATACCCTTTAAAGATTATCAGTAATTTGTTTTGTAAATTCACTAGTACTCTTGTCACCACCAATATCTTTAGTCTTAACGCCAGTTTTTACTAAATTAAAAATAGTAGATTCTAATTTTTGACCAACCTCAATACATTTGGAATCATTGTGTTTGTTACCTAACCAATCAAGCATCATCTTCATGGATAACAAGAAAGATGAAGGATTTGCGATGTTTTGGCCTGCAATATCAAATGCTGCACCATGAACGGGTTCAAACAAAGCAAAATTATCTCCAATGTTAGCAGCTGGGGCCATACCTAATCCACCAACTACCTGTGAGGATTCATCAGATAAAATATCTCCAAACAAATTAGTAGTAACTACAACATCAAACTGTTCTGGTTGACGAATTAAATTCATAGCACATGCGTCAACATACATCTCTTCAAATGTAATATCAGGATAATCCTTGGAAACATCAGCACATGCCTTTGCAAACATACCATCCGTAATTCGCATCACATTTGATTTATGAACACATGTTACTTTTCGCATAGAGTCACGTTGTTTAGCAGTTTCAAAAGCATATTTTGCAATTCTTTTCGAAGCTGCTTCAGAAATTATTCTAAGTGCAACAGATGAATCACCTAGACTGAATTCCTTACCAATGTAAAGATCCTCAGTATTTTCTCGAACTATCACCATATCAATATCATCACGTAATGCAGGCATGTGTGGGTATGATTTTGCAGGTCGAATATTGGCATACAAATCAAGCATTCTCCTCAACACCACAATCACATCAGCAGCACTTTCACCTACGGGTGCTTTCATGCATGCATCAGACTGTTTTATCGATTCAACTGTTTCATCAGGAAGTGCTTTTCCGGTTTCGGATAGAGCCTGGTCACCAGCAGATAATGTTGTAATTTCAAATTTCAAATCAAGCTTATCATGAATTGTATTTAAAACAGAAATTGCAGATTCTGATAGTTCAGGACCAATCCCATCACCAGTAATTAACGAAATATTGTACATGAAATAATTCAACACATGTTAATTTTAAATCATTAGTTTTCCTGCACAATCAAGATAATGCAATTAATTCAACTAAGTTTCATCTTTTTTGATATCTTTGAGCATTTTTTTCAATACAACCCCAGCATCAACCACATTATCATCATCAGACGCCAAAGTTTTTGGTAAAGAGATAGTAAACGTGGTAGGATTGTTGTGTACAGAGATTGTTCCTCGATGTTGTTCTATAATATTTCGACAAATTCCTAAACCTAATCCAGTTCCAGAAGATTTAGTAGTGAATAATGGATCAAAAATTCGAGAAATTTTATCTTTAGGAATACCAGGTCCAGAATCAACTATAGAGATAAATGCATTTTTAGAATCAGATTCAATAGAAATCGTAATTGTTCCATTATTTTCTATTGATTGTATAGAATTTGTAATTAAATTTGAAAAAACAGATTTCATCTTACTGGAATCACAATTCAGAGTCATTTTATTTTCAGGTAATTTGATTTGAATATCTTTTGGTACATCAATATTGGAAACTACAGTTTCAAGTAGAAAGTTAATGGAAGTTTTTTCTTTATGGAGTTTTGAATTTTTTGCAAATTCTAAAACATCATCAATTATAGAAAATATAGAATCAATTGAATCATCAATTCGTTTTGTATAATTTTTTGTTTTTTCATCCAGGTCAGGTCCCAAATTCATTTTCAATAATTCAAGGCTACTTTTAATCACAGTAAGAGGATTTTTCAAATCATGAGACATTCGTGAAGCCATTGTTCCAATCGTGGTAATTTTTTCACTATTTGCTGCCTCTTGAGTCAATTTTATATTTGTAGCAAAAATTCTAAACATGTAAAATAACAATAAACTCATTGCAATTCCAACTACAGGGATAAAAATTTGAACTAATGCTTCCACCAGATTAAGAGGCACACTATTTCCAGCATATGAAAATACCCAATCCCTATTATTTATGGAGACAAATATCTCAGTTGAAAAATCATCATCAAAAGTAGTGTCATGTAATTCTTGTGAATCAAAAAATAAATTTTCATCTGAAACAGAAGTATCATATATTTTTAATTTTATATTATCAAATAAGTGGCCATCCACTGTTCCAAGAATAAAATCATTTATTCTAAATACGGCATATACCATACCAGTTAAAGTATCTGAGGAGTTTGCTTCGTTTGAATAAATTGGAGTCAGCATCAAGAACCCATACTGAATATCATCATCAATTTCTTGAACCAAAATTATTTTTCCAGTAATCGTAGTATCTCCAGTTTTTTTGAGAAGATTTACTGCATCCTGCCGAATTTGCTCAGAGTAAATATCAAAACCAATGGCCTTTTCGTTACGAATATCCAAAGGAGCTACAAACAACACAGGATAATATTCACTCCTATCCCCCTGAGGTAAAATTTGATAGTTAACAAATCCATAGTCAACCATTTTGGCAATTAGTTTATCACGATTTTCATGAAGAGTGTGTTCAACATATCCAACTCCTTGAAGTCCAGGAAATCGTGTAGGAAGATTTTGTGAATCAATAAAGGTATTCCATTCAGATAATTCAACCTCATTTGAAGCAGCGTAAAGACCCTTTGCTCCAACTAGCACTTGCCCATATTGTTTTAGTTCATCAGTAATTAATAATGTCAAAAAATCAGTATCTTTAAGAAAATTTTGTTTTTGAGAATTTTGTTCTTCCAAAGAATAACTGATCCAAATCATAGAGGTGAAAAGTAGAGAAGCAACTAGAATCACCCATGATAAACTTAATAATTTTTCCATAACTTATTTTTTAAAACTTAAAGGAATTATAATTATCCAGTATCACATAAATTAAAAATTTCATATTAGTTGACCTGTTTCTCACTAAGCATTTTTTTAAGCATAATTCTATTGATTGCATCAATTACTGCCTTTACAGAAGTTGTTACAATATCTTCACCAACAGATTTTGCCGAAACCTTGTTTCCTAAAGGATCCTCAACTTTTACTGTAACTTCACATAAAGCGCCAGAACCACCTGAAATGGATGCCAATCCATAATCTTTAATTCTAATCTCAGAAATCTTACCTGTGATTTTTTGAATTGCATTTAATGCTGCATCAACTGGACCGACGCCGTAATCAGTTCCAATATGGTCTTGACCATTAATATTTAATTTTACAAACGCATAAGGCATTGTTCCAATTCCAGTAGAAACTGAAAAGCCAGTTAATTGTACAATTCTTTTGAGTTCTTTTTCACCTAAAACATCACTTGCCATAGATAACAACTCTACATCAGTAACTTGTTTTCCTTGATCACCAAGTATTTTGACTTTTTCTAAGATTTGTTTTGCTTGTTCTTCAGTTGGCGTAACACCATACTCTTTCAACATGGCATTCATTCCATGGACTCCTGCATGTTTTCCAACCTTAAGCCATCTTTTTCTTCCCACTAATTCAGGACTGATAGGTTCGTAAGTGAGAGGATTACTCAATACACCGTGAGTGTGAATACCAGACTCGTGGCCAAAGGCATTGGCCCCAACTATTGCTTTGTTTGGCTGTACAATAATTCCCACAGTCTTTGAGATAAATCTAGAAGTTTCATAGATTAATTCAGATTTAATATTAGTTTCGTAATTTTGTTTATGAGGTAAGCATTTGAGTGCCATGGAAAGTTCTTCCAATGATGCGTTTCCAGCTCGCTCTCCAATTCCATTTATTGTTACATGAGCACATGAAGCTCCTGCATGAATTCCAGCCAAAGAGTTTGCAACTGCTAATCCAAAATCATTATGACAGTGAACACTTACTGGAAGTTTTGTAGCTTCAATAGTATCTCTAGTGATCTCAGCCATATATTCAGGAGTAGAATAACCTACAGTATCAGGAATGTTAACACGATCAGCTCCTGCTTTTGCAACATCACCGAAAACTTTTTTCAAAAATTCACGGTCTGTTCTTGATGCATCTTCAGCTGAAAACTCTACTTGTAATCCACGTGACTTGCCATACTCTACTGCCTCAATTGCTTTTTCAAGTGCTTGATCTCGAGTCATTTGGAGCTTGTGTTCCAAATGAATATCGGAAGTTGCAATGAATGTATGAATATAATTTAATCCAGCATCAACTGCAGCATCAATATCTTTTTTGATTGTCCTAGTCAATCCAGCAATTTCACAAGACAAGCCTTCAGAAGTAATCATTTTGACTGCTTTTAATTCACCATCAGAAATTACTGGAAATCCTGCTTCAATTGCATCAACTCCTAATTCATCAAGTTTTTTTGCAATTGCTAATTTTTGTTCTGGAGATAATGATACACCAAGTGTTTGTTCACCATCACGTAATGTAGTATCAAAAATTCTAACATTTACCATTAAGCGCCACTTCTCTGCAATGCAGCAACACCAGTTCGTGCAACATCAAGTATTCCAAATGGCCTTGCTAATTCCTCAAATGCTTTAATTTGATCAGGCGTAGCAGTCAATTCAACCATCATAGAATCCTTTTTAACATCATGGACTTTGCCACCATATGCATTTGCTAATTTGTTAACTTCCATACTATCATTAGCATTACTGAGTTTTATCTTAAAAATACTAAGTTCTCGAAATACAGTTTTGTGCTCATCTAAATGCTCAACTTTTACAGTATCAATCATTTTATCGAGTTGTTTTACTATCTGTTCGATTCGTTTTTCATCCCCATATGTCGTGATAGTCATTTTAGAGTAATCAGGATTTTCAGTAGTTCCTACTGAAATACTATCAATGTTGAAATTTCTTGCTCTAAAAAGATGCGTTATCTTGAATAAAATTCCAGGTTTATTTTCAACTAAAATAGAAAGAATTGCCCACATCATCAATCACCTAAGAGGGTAAGATCATATCCGATAACGAAGTTCCAGGAGCTACAAATGGCAACACATCTTCTTCAGGATCAATTGGAATGTCAATTACTGTTGCAACATCACTGCTTAATGCGTTTTTGATGGCTTTATCGAGTTCATCCATTGACTGTGCACGAATACCTTGTGCACCATAAGACTCTGCTAATTTAACATAATCAGGACAACTGTGTTGTTCTACACCAGTCATTCTTCTATCATAGAAAGTTCTCTGCCATTGAGCTACCATTCCCAATGAAGAGTTGTTTAAGAGAAATACAATTACAGGAATATCTTCCAAAACGGCTGTTGCAAGAGAGTTTTCTGTCATACTAAAGCTTCCATCTCCTGCAATGTCAACAACTGGTACATCTGGTTTTGCAACTTTTGCACCAATAGCTGCTGGAAATCCCCAACCCATAGTACCAAGTCCAGTTGAACTAAAGAAAGTGCCAGGTTGAATCACATCATAAAATAATGATGCCCACATTTGATGTTGTCCTACCTCAGTAGTTACAATGGATTCTTTTGGCAATAATTCACGAAGTTTACGTAAAATTTTAGCAGCGCCCATTTCACCTGGGTGAATTTTTAAATTTTCTTTCCAATAGGCTTTAGTTTCTTTAACATGTTTTACCCAAGGCGATTCATCAGTTTTTTTAATTGCCTTTTGTAAAAGTAACTTTACCATAACTCTGAGATTTACCTTTACATCTCCAACAACTGCAATCTGAGCATTTTGATTCTTGCCAATTTCAGCAGGATCAACATCCATGTGAATAATTTTTAATCGTTTTTCAAAGGCCTCAAAAGTTCCAACAGATCTATCTGAAAATCTAGTTCCAATAGCTAAAACACAATCAGCTTCTGCCATCATTTTATTAGCTTCTGCATGTCCATGCATTCCAATTGGACCTAATGACAACGGATGAGTTTCAGGAAATGCACCTTTTCCTTTGAATGTTGAAACTACAGGAAGCATTAGAGTTTCTGCAACAGCTTGTAATTCTGCAAATGCAGATGAAATAATTGCTCCACCTCCAGCTAAGATAATTGGTTTTTCAGCATGAAGTAACATGTCGATTGCTCTCTCAACATTAACAATATCAGGATCAGCCCACGGATGATATCCTTGAATTTTAAATTCATCTGGAAATTCCATAGGAGATTCATTAGTTTGAACATCTTTTGGAATATCAATTAATACAGGTCCAGGTCTTCCAGTTTCTGCAATGAAAAATCCTTTCTTAACAACTTCTGGAATTTCTGAAGCAGTTCTTGGTTGAAATGCATATTTTACAACAGGATTTGCCATTCCAATAATATCACTTTCTTGAAATGCATCTCTACCGATCATGTTAACCGCTACCTGTCCAGTTACTGCAATCATCGGAGCAGAATCTGCTTGTGCAGTTGCAATGCCAGTCAAAATGTTAGTTGCACCAGGACCAGAAGTTGCAAAGCATACACCAGGTTTTCTGCTGACTCTTCCAAAACCATCAGCCATATGAGCAGCTGACTGCTCATGTCTTACCAAAATATGTCGAATATTACATCGGTTAAATTCATCATACATTGGAAGATTTGCACCTCCAGGCAATCCAAATACTTGTTTAACGCCTTCTTTTTCCATAGCCGTCATCAAGGCCTTTGCACCTGTCATAGTTTCCATTTTATTCATTTAATTTCTCTCCATAATTTTAAGCTAGTAAATTTTAGACACACTATAGTAGAACAACAAAAAGCAAATCATCACCAAATATTTTAGCTAATTTTGTGTTCATTGAAATCATAAAAACAATCAATTGATAATTAATAAAGATTATCTGAAAAATAATCATGAATTCACTCCATATCATACAGAAGACTTAAACTGATATTTTCTGCATTCGAAATGGACTATTTTGAGCGATAATGAAGAAATAATCAACATCATAGAGACATTATTTCAATCAGGAATCAGCAAAGATCTTTCAAAACTCAGAGATATTCATCTAAATGATTCTAAATTTTCTAGTTTCAGTGATTTACCACCATATGATCTCAAAGACTATCAAACAACAATTGAACTTGAAGAATTAAGATTTATCAGTATATCAGACTACTCCTATGAAATTAAAAATCCAAAAATTAGCTTGTTTGGAGACACAGCAGTGGTTGCTTTAGAATTAATTCAAAAAGGAATGCTAGTAGATAACAAAGCATACACAGGTGAACACATGGTAATCAATGGACGTGCAACATTTGTTTTAGTAAAACAACCAACATGGAAAATAGCACATATTCATTTATCAAAGATTGAAGGTTAATTTTTATTTTCTAGTAACATCAGGTTTGTTTTGATTAGGTTTGTTTGATTTGTTTTGATTAGGTTTGTTTGATTTGTTTTGATTAGGTTTGTTTGATTTGTTTTGATTAGGTTTGTTTGATTTGTTTTGATTAGGTTTGTTTGATTTGTTTTGATTAGGTTTGTTTGATTTGTTTTGATTAGGTTTGTTTGATTTGTTTTGATTAGGTTTGTTTGATTTGTTTTGATTAGGTTTGTTTGATTTGTTTTGATTAGGTTTGTTTGATTTGTTTTGATTAGGTTTGTTTGATTTGTTTTTAGGTTCTTCACTAACTAATTTTTGATATAATTTGAAAGCTTGATCAACATTTTGATTATTATGTACAATTGCTCTAACGGCTTTAATCATTGAAACAGGATGCTCAGATTGCCAAATGTTTCTACCCATATCAACACCTACTGCACCGCCTTTAATTGCATTAAATGTTAATTGTAAGGCATCGCGTTCAGGAATTTTTTTTCCACCGGCCACAATTATTGGGACAGGGCATGATTGGACTACTTTTTCAAAATTATCACAATAGTATGTTTTAACAATATGAGCACCTTGTTCAGCTGCAACTCGACATGCTAATGAAAGATATCTAGCATCTTTACCTAGTTCTTTTCCAACTGCAGTTACTGCTAAAACAGGCAATCCATATTTTTCTGCCTCATTAACTAATTTTCCAAGATTGACAATAGTTTGATATTCATATTTTGAACCAACAAAGATAGACATTGCAAGGGCACTAGCGTTTAGCCTAATTGCATCTTCAATGCTGACAGTGATGTCTTCTTGAGATAAATCCTCACCTATGATACTAGAACCACCAGAGACTCTCAAGACCATAGGAGTGTCAGTGGTTGCAGAAACAGAAGATCTTTGAACTCCTCTTGTAACCATTAATGAATCACAATATTTCAAAAGAGGAGCAATCACTTTTTTTGGATTTTCAAGTTTTTCAGTTGGACCAAGGAAATACCCATGATCCACTGCTAACATTAATGCACGATTATTTTGTGGTTTAATTATACGAGAAATTCTATTTTGCAATCCCCAATTCATATTTCTTCGATTTTGAAAGAATGAAAATCCCTTCTTAAGCCTTTCTTATTTTGTAATAATTATCTTCATTGCATTCTCACCAGTTCGAGCATGATCAAATGCTTTTTGAGAATCAGAAATAGAATAAGTATGAGTGATTAATTGCTTAACATCAATTTGAGAGGATTCAATAAGATCTAATGCTTCCTTGGTATCAGAATCAGATGCAGCATAACTGGTTACCAAAGTTATTTCCTTAGAATAAATTTTGTTCATATCTAAATCCAATTTTGCACCTTTTGATGGAACCCCAAACATCATTACAGTACCACCTTTTCTAGTCATATCAATAGCGTCATCTAATGCTTTGAGACTACTAGTAGCAACAATTGCCACATCAACTCCTTGCCCATCAGTATTATCCAAAATCTTTTGTTTGCGATTTTCATCCATAGAAGAAATAGAATGGGTAATGTTGAATTTTTTTGCAAAATCTAATCTAAAATTATTTACATCAAAACAGAAAATTTTTGAGAATTTTTTAGCATGTGCCAACATTACATGCATCATTCCAGTTGGACCAACTCCAAAAATTGCAGTAGAATCACCTTCGCGATATGCAAATTTAGACCATGCCCTTACACAACATGCCAAAGGTTCAATCATTGCAGCTTCTTCATAACTTAGAGAATCAGAAATTTTTAAAACTCCACCATGTGAAACATTCCATGCAGGAACTACATATTCTTCAGATAATCCACATGGAGAAAGATTAGTTTCAGAATATTTTTTGCACATTGTTTCATTCCCATGGTTACAATAATGACAATCATAGCACGGAACATGGTGATGTGTAAAAACTCTATCACCTTTTTTGAATTCAGTCACATCAGATCCAACATCTAATATTATTCCAGATGGTTCATGTCCTAATCGCATAGAAGGTTGTCCATATTGTCCAAAAACTTTTTCCAAATCAGACCCACAAATACCACAAGCTTGCATCTGTACTAGTATATCGCCAGAAGTTAACTTAGGTTTCTCTACATCATCAACAGAAACTACAGATGCTTCTTTAACAGATGCACTTTTCATGGTAAAACATTAGAAATTTGATTATAAGAAGATTATACACCAAGAATCTTTTTCAACATTACTCTGTAATCAATTTCAGTTTTTTCACTTCCAGTTGCAGGTAATGCAAATACCAAAGTAGATTTTTCTGCCCGTAATGCAGTTAACTCATCACTGATAGATTCTGTAATATCATCACTAACCAAAACAAGTCCCACATCAGAGTCATCAGTGAGCGTCTTAATTTCTTCAAGGGCATTTTGAGGATTTTCAGAAATTTTTCCTGGAATTCCAGCTAATTGAAAACTAGTTACAAATGATTTGCTGCCAACAGTGAAGATTTTCACAGTTGTGAATTTTGTACGTTCTAATTTAACCCTTTTTGGGACAGTCAGATCAGGAAGGTTGATTTAGTTTAAAAAATCAGTCAAATCATGGCAGGAATTGACACTCAAAAAGATGTCTATTTGTTCCTACACGGAAAAATGGATCTTAAAGAAAAAGCAACAAACGCATTGACTGCAAAAGGATTTGTAGCAGATAAAGTCATCATGGCCTTACCAACTAAAATAGGAAAAGTTGGGGATTACATGGCAATGTTATGGATGCCTCCAAACCCAGATCACATCAAGATTCAACAAATCACCAAAGTTGAAGAAGTAGAACCAGAAGGAATGGTTGGTCTTTGGAAAGGAGTATCAAAAGACGATATCGACACTATACCATTAGAGTAGGTTCAGCTGAATCCAGCACCAAACTCATTACCTTTTTCTAAAACATCACTAGAATCAGAATTTTTTAATTTTCTATAAAGTAATGTCTCATAAACCATCTTTAAGGCACTTTCATCATCAAGATCACAGTCGTCCTTGATCTGATTTTTGTATTTTTCTAATTTTGCAACATCCTGCTCATCAGGTGAAATATCATCATGAACCATAAGATTTGCAATTTTTTCTATTTCAGAATTTTGTTGGTCTTCATCCATAATATTATGAATAATTTCTAGTTATTAACAGGTTCGAATTATAAATCAGAAATCAATCCTCTAAGAAAATCAAAAAATTCATCATCAGAAAAAATTATTTCTTCAACTTTATTTTCATTCCTAGCTAATTGTGCAGATTCAAGATGATAGCAAGTCAGTTTCCCATTTAATTTACCAAAATAGAAACCAGGACAAGAACAATAATTACAATCAGGATCAATCCAATGTTCTTCGCCTTTTCCAACTACAGACCAAATTTTACGCTGTGTGGGCTCAAAGATATGTAATTTTACTCGTTTTTCAGAAACTAAAGACTGAACACGATCCAAATCTTTACTCATAAGGGTTTAATCACATATCTTCAGTATAACTTTGATGTTACAAACAAGAATCATTCCATCAAAACCTGTACTAATTTTAGAAGGTGAAAAAAAGAATCTCATAGTTACAGACATCCATATTGGGTTTGAAAGTAATATGGCATCAAATGAAATTTTCATCGGTAAAAATTCAACAATCAATGAGTCTATTCAAGAATTATCAGATATTATAGATTCAGAAAAACCAGATTCAGTAATTATGTTAGGGGACATTAAATCAAGTATCAAAAGCATATCTAGAAATGAATGGGATGAAGTTCCTTTGTTTTTTAAAAAGATTAGAGAAAAATGTGATGTGATATTAATTCCTGGAAATCATGATGCAAATATTCAGAGACTAGTTCCAGACAACATCACAATGATTAGTTCAACAGGAATGGTTGAAGAAAATATTTTGCTGACACATGGCCACACATTACCTTCAGAAAACTTTTCACATGTGGATAAAATCATCATGGGACACCTCCATCCTGTATTTTTTCAAGAAGACTCCATAATCAATGGTCAAAGAGTATGGGTATCAATTAAAACAGATAAAGAAAATATTTTTCCAAATAAATCAGGTGAAATTGAAATAACAATTGTACCATCATTTAACAAATATTTTTACGCAACTCACAGAAAACAATATAAAAAATCCATCTCCCCAATAATTAATAAAATTAATGAAATATCTAAAGCAAAAATAATTACTCTAGATGGAACAATTATTGGAAATGAATCAAATATCAACCAAGTAATTTAATCAAATAATTTTCGTTGCCAATGTTCCCTTCATTGCACAGTTAGGACAACGTTGAGATTTTGCCCAATTTTTAACAGTTTCAGAATATAAAACTCGAATTTTGTATGAATAGCCACAGTTTTGGCATTGAACTTCTGATGAATAACTACTTTTATTCCAATCATCATTAGGATCACGAGTAAATTTAGAAATTAAGTCACGTCCTTTTTCAGAAATACGATATAATGTCAGATCATGGAAGCCAGGTTTGTCATCAAAAGGAATTCTTTGAACTAAACCGTTTTCATCTAAAAAAACCAAAATATCTTTGAGTTTAAATTCTGCAATCTTTATTTTTACAAAATTTATCTTCACATTATTTTTTAGATGAATAAAACGAATTCCATCAGAATTAAATTTTTCAATTTTACTTAGAACTTCATCAAGTTCATCATCAGAAAATTTTTTTGCCATGTCATTTTATAGAATACTTGCGTTTATGTTTTTTATAATTACTCATACTTGTCATAAGGTTCAATTGGATCTTTTGTTGTTTTGTTTGTTCTTAACCATTCCAATGTTTTTACAAAAGAATCTGCCAATTCAATAGTAGTCAAGACAGGTATACCCAATTCAAGTGATTTTCGTCTTATTTGATATTCATCATCAAGCATTCCCACATATTTTTCCAAAGTAGATGTACTTGGAATATTAATAATAAAATCAATTTTTCGTTCATATAATAAATCAGAGATATTTGGTTTTCGTTCAGGTTCTGAAATTTTATGAACAATTTCAATCTGACCAATTTTCTCTTCAAAGAATTCTGCAGTGTGTTCTGTTGCCAAGATTTTAAATCCTAATTGTTTTAATTTAGCAATTGTTGGAACTAGTTTTTCTTTATTTTGTGCACCACCTACAGTAACAAGAGCAGAACCTTTGTCTGGGAGATTATAACCAACAGAGGTCAATCCTTTAGATAATGCATCATAGAAACTATTTCCAAAACATGCAGCTTCTCCAGTAGATTGCATTTCAACACCTAATGCAATATCAGCTCCCTCTAATTGCATGAAAGAGAATTGTGGGACCTTTATTCCATAGTTTTGGATTTTTTGCCATTTATTTTCAGGGATTTTAGGTAGAGGTTTATCCAAAATAGCCTTAGCAGCAAGCGAAATTAAGTTTGTTTTGACCAATTTAGATACAAAAGGCATTGAACGTGATGCACGAATGTTTAGTTCTATTACATAGACATGATCGTCGTGAATTAAAAATTGTAAATTAAATGGTCCTTTAACATTAAAGGTTAAAGCAATTTTTTTCGAATATTCATTAATTGTTTCAATAGTTTTGTTACTTAGACGCCAAGGAGGAATCACCATCATTGCATCACCAGAATGAACGCCAGCACTATCAATATGTTCAACTATTGAACCAATTACAACTTCTTTTCCATTACTTATTCCATCTACATCAACTTCAAGAGAGTTCAACATGAATTTGGATATGACTACAGGATGATCAGGGGATACATCAGTGGCTTCCTTGACATATGTTTTTAGTTCTTCTTGAGACCAAACAACTTTCATTGCAGCACCAGACAAAACATATGAAGGTCTAACAATTACAGGGAATTCGACTTCTTGAGCAAAAGATTTTGCTTCATTAAGATTTGAAAATGCTTGCCATCGTGGTTGTTGAATGTGCAGTTTATCGAGTTCAGCGCTAAATTTAGAACGGTCTTCTGCCCTATCAACATCTTCTGCACTAGTACCCATAATATTTACTCCATGTTGTGCAAGGCCAAGAGTCAAGTTGTTTGCAGTTTGACCTCCAACACAAGTAATGATTCCCTTTGGATGTTCAAATTCAGTAATATCTAAAATTCGTTCCTGAGTTAATTCTTCAAAGTATAATCTTGTACAAATATCATAATCAGTCGATACTGTTTCAGGGTTACAGTTTACCACTGAGACACTTTTTTCACCATTTTCTTGAAGACCCCAAACCATGTTAACAGTACCCCAATCAAATTCAACACTACTTCCTATTCTGTAAGGGCCTGCACCAAGCACAATTATTCCCTTTTCATCCTGTGGAATTACTATGTCATTGGAGTGACCACCATATGTCAAATACAAATAATTTGTAACTGCAGGCCACTCTGCTGCAAGTGTATCAATTTGTTTAACCGAAGGAATTACGCCTAAGTTCTTTCTCAAATCACGAATTTCATCAGGAGTTTTGTCTTTTGCACGTGCAATCTGTTTATCTGAAAAACCAGATTTTTTTGCTTCCCACATTAAAGATTCATCAAGTTCAGAATCTTTTAGTTTCTCTTCAATATTCACAATATTTTTAATTTTTTCTATAAACCAAGGATCAACTGTAGATAATTTGTAAATTCGTTCTACAGTAATTCCCATCTTCAATGCAATTGCAACATGATATAGGACTTGATCATCATGATGAGATAATTTGTATTCAATTTCTTCTTCAGTATATTTAGTTCCATTCGTACGATTCAAAACTAATCCATCATTTCCAATGTCTAGCATTCGAATTGCTTTCTGGAATGATTCCTCAAAAGTTCTACCAATTGCCATTACCTCTCCAACAGATTTCATTGTAGGACCAAGTCGTCTATTTACAAGTTCAAATTTATCAAAATCCCACCTAGGATGTTTGCATACAATGTAATCAAGGGACGGTTCAAAACAAGCAGTAGTGTTTTTGGTAATTCTATTTACCAACTCAGATAAATTATAACCCAGACCAATTTTTGCAGACATGTATGCTAACGGATATCCAGTTGCTTTACTTGCCAATGCAGATGAACGAGAAAGTCTAGGGTTGATTTCAATTGCAACATATTTAGCAGAATCAGGATCTAAAGCATATTGAATATTACATTCACCAACTATACCAACATGTTTTGTTGCACGAAGAGCAGCTGAACGTAACATATGATATTCATGATTATCAATTGTTTGTGATGGTGCAACAACAATATTATCACCAGTATGTGCTTTCATAGAAAGAACATTCTCCATATTACAAACAATTACATTATTTCCATCATAATCTTGCATTACCTCATATTCAATTTGCTTCCAATGGCCAATGTATTCTTCAACTAGTACTTGTTTGACCAGACTAGCTTTGAGACCTCGTTCAACAATTTCATGCAATTCAATTTCATTATAGGCAACACCGCCACCCCTTCCTCCGAGAGTGTATGCAACTCGAATTATCACAGGATAGACAAGTTCTTCAGCTGCTTTTTTAGCATCTTCAAAATTATTGACAGTTTTGCTTTTCAATACAGGGACATTGCATTCATTCATAGAATCTTTGAAAAGCTGCCTATCTTCGGTTTTTTGAATGCCTGCAATCTGAGTTCCAAGTACATTAACACCATATTTTTTCAAAATTCCAGATTCATTAAGATTCACTCCACAGTTTAGTGCAGTTTGTCCTCCATATGCCAACATAACTCCATCAGGTCTTTCTTTTTCGATAATGGATTCCACATACTCGGCATTAACTGGAAGAAGATACACTTGATCTGCAAATCTAGTATCAGTTTGTATAGTTGCAACATTAGGATTAATTAAGACACTGTTAATTCCATCTTCATGTATTGCTTTAAGACATTGACTTCCAGAATAATCAAATTCTCCAGCTTCACCAATTTTAATTGCACCACTTCCCAGTACAAGGATTTTCTTTAAGGATTCATTTTTAGGCAATAATTTATTTCTCCATTAGTTTTTTGAGTTCTTCAAAGACAAATTTACAATCAAAAGGACCAGGAGCAGCTTCGGGATGAAACTGTACTGCAATACAACTTTGTTTTTTATGTTTTATTCCTTCAACTGTCTTATCATCTGCATTAGTAAACCATAATTTAAAGTCAGATTTTTCAATAGATTCAGGAGTTATTCCATATCCATGGTTCTGACTTGTAACATAGACTTGATTATTTTCTAAATTAACACAAGGTTTGTTTTGTCCTCTGTGTCCATACTTTAGTTTGTAAGTTTCTGTATTTCCTGCAATGCCAATAATTTGTGCACCTAAACAAATACCCAATGTAGGAATATTATTTTCAATTAATTTTTTTGCAGTGTCTATAGTATCAGGACATTTTTGTGGGTCACCAGGACCACTACTAAGTACAACACCTTTAGGGTTATACGACATGACATTTTCATATGAAGTATTCCATGGAACTAAGATTGCTTTGTAACCAAGTTCACGAACATTTCTTAAAATAGCATTTTTTGCACCGGTGTCAATTACAACTACAGATTTTTCTTCATCGCCGTAAATTTGTTCTTCTTTTGTAGATACCACATCCATGAATTGTTCAGAATCATAATGTTTTGTAGATTCTAGTTGTTTTTTAACAGATTCAACATCAATCTCAGTGTCAGACACAACTAATGCTGCCATCATCACTCCACCTGTTCGAAGTTTTTTTGTTAATTCACGAGTATCAATTCCAGAAATTCCAGGTACTTTTTCATTGTTCATCCATTCATCCAAAGTCATAGAAAGATTCCAATGACTTGCAGTCAAAGATAATTCATGAACTACCAACCCACGAATTTGTATTTGATCAGATTCAAAGAATTTTGAAATTCCATCTTTATCAACAATTGATGGATCGGGAACGCCATAATTTCCAACCAAAGGATAAGTCAAAGTGAGAATTTGACCATTATACGATGGATCAGTTAAAGCCTCAGTGTAGCCAACCATTCCAGTATTGAAAACAATTTCTCCAAAAACAGTTGTAGAATAACCAAAACCGTGACCATCAAGAACAGTACCATCATCAAAGATCAGTTTTCCAAACTTGTTTGCGTGGTTTGATTTCTTTGTAGTAATTGTGACCCTCGTAAAGTCCGAGTTATTATGAATTTAAGTTTTATGCGTAAATGAAATTCAAAAAACTGATCGCAAAATAAGAATAATCAATCAGAGGGCTTGGAACTCTTCGCTCCATTTGTGATAAGCGCGAATCATATCAATAGAAACACTAGGTTTTCTTCTAGCCATTATATTTTTGAAATCAGCAGTTGTTAGATCTCTTGGTTGGATAGGAGTTTCACCTTCAACTGGTTCATGGTAATCAGGAGCATCGAAAATTTCATGAACTGTCTTAATTTGTGCGGCTTGACAGACATCTTTAATGTCACTTGCACTATATCCATCAAATAGTTTTGCCAATTCAGTATTGTTTACATTGATATGTTTACTCAACGGAGCAGTATATTGTTCAAATAGATTTTCTCTTGCTGCTTGAGTAGGTAATGACACATAGATTCTTTTTTGGAATCTTCTAAGGAAAGGCCAATCAAGACTCCATGGTTTATTGGTTGCACCAATCACATACAACATCAAATCTTTACCTTTTCCATTAACTCCATCCATTTCAGTTAAGAATTGATTTTTAGTTCTTACTTCTCCACCGACTTCACTACTTCTAGAGCCTAACAAAGAATCTACTTCATCTACAAATAAAATAACAGGCTTTCCTTCTTTTTCAGCATATTGTCTTGCCATAGCAAATAGTTTTGAAACATTCTTTTCTGCTTCACCAAGCCATTTACTCATCATAGATGATGCATCCACATTAATGAAATAACCATCCATTTCATTTGCAGTTGCTGCTGCAAGCATTGTTTTTCCTGTACCTGGTGGACCATAAAGTAACATTCCTTTTGGCCATCCAAGAGGAAACAAATCAGGTCTTTTAGTAGGATAAACTATAGATTCACGTAATGCACTTTTAGCATCATCTAAACCAATTACTTGATCCCAAGTAACATCAGGTTTTTCTTTCATAACTAATTCTTCAAAATCATTTTCATTTTCTTGTCTCTGAACAGATTTCTTTTGATCTGAATCAGAAGCTTTTGGATCAACTGCTGGTTCAACACCATGAGATTGCTGTAAAGCTTGAATTCTTCCATGGTAAGAGTTACATCGTTCTTTGTAAATTTGATTTAGTTTACTAGTAGGATAAAGTTGTAATAATTTTACCAAAGCATCTATTGCATGCTGATAATGTGTGATTGCCATTCCACGAGCACCTTGAGAATCAAATTTGATGGCTTCAGAAGCATATTTGCTTGCTGTGTTTTCTAATTCTTGGGGGGCTAAACTCATTCTAATTACCTACGCAGTTTCCTCTCGAGAATTTTGTTGGTATTCTACTGTGTTAATCTCTGTCACAAAATTGGTTAAATTAATTGCACTTGTTTCATGTTCATTATAGTCAGGACCATCAAGGTATTTTTTTTTAAAATCAGACTTGTCTGAGATATTGACATGCATGTCTTTGACTTTGTTAATAGAATCCTCAGCAGAGAGTATCAATTCAGAAACCTCACCATCCAAATCTTCAAGGGAGCCGGCAGTTTCATCAATTATCGAGGCGAAATGCTTTAGAATTGAGCGCATTTCTTTCTTATCTGCATATTTACACATCATAAAATTGGCAATTCCAACAATTTTATCCAGATCTTGTAGTTCCTCCAAGGTAAGTTTATCAATTTTTGAATCCTCTGAAGGTTTTACTTCAGATAGTTTTTTGTCAATTATTGAGGAAATAGATTTTATTCGTTCTAGGTCTTTTGAAAAATCTCGTTTTTGATTTAGCATATCAGGTGTTGCATAATTTCAAAAAATCAAGATTAGGGTACTGCTTACTTAATTTAGAGTCCACCATCAATTTTACTTCATTAAGTTTAGACGAAGATTCATAATTGGATTGACTAAAATCAAATCTAGCAGTTGTTAAAGCAGCAGAATCTATGACGATACTACCTAAATGAACTGAGATTTCAGATAGTTTTTGACTACAATTTGGGATTAATTCAAAAAGTTGTGCACTAACAATTCTAATCATAGGGATTGTAGAGGGTAAAATTTCAGGTATGCTACTTATGTTTGAAATTCTCCCCATGTTCTTTTGTACAGAAAGTAATATCTCTAAAGAGAATGTTACAAGATGTTCTAGTTTTAATGCAACAGTATGAAGTTTATCAGATTCATCAAAATCATGAATTAAACCTTGATTTGCTTTTTTTATTTGAATTTGTTTATCATTAAGAACATCAATTACATCATTGAGTATATTTATAGAATATTTTAATCGTGGAACCAGAGTTACAGAATGAGAGATGTTTTCAATTTCTATTGAATTAATACTGCATTTTACCAACATACCGACTAACAATTCTAAATTTTGTATTTGAGGACGATGTATCAAATATTTTAGTAACCACAGTTACACCTATCAACAGATACAATTTTGATTTTTTTTGAGTATTTGTGTAAAGGAATTTAGCTCTCAATTTTACCTAATAACAAATCAAAGAAAACCATGGTAAATGAGCACGTTTTAACAGTCAGTCTAGAAGAATTTGGATTAAGTAAATACGAAGCACAGGCATATGTGGCATTAATAGCAAAGGGCACTATTTCAGCAGGAGATCTTGCATATTATTCAGAGATTCCAAGAACAAAAATCTACCCAACATTATTGAAATTAGAAAATAAAAAACTAGTCATCATTTCAAAAAGTAAACCAATTATGTGTACAGCAATTGCTCCAGAAGATGCTTTTGATGGAATAATTCATGAGCAGATCAATAAGGTAAACGCCATGAATGCTTTGATTTCTAATTTAAAGAAAGCAAGTGAAGAAAGTAGAAAGACTCGAGGCTCTGAAGAAAAAAGATATTTTCATTTAAGTGCAAATAACGTCTTATCACAACTACAAACTATGATTGAAGGTTCAAAATCATCAATCAAAATCATGACTGACCAATGGGGTTTTGGATTATTAGCTGAATGTAAAGAACAGTTGTTATCAGTATTACGAAGAAATTTAGATGTGAAAGTTCTAGTAGCACCATCTCAAATTTGTTCTGAATCGTTTAGAGTAATTCCAGACGGAGTAGAAATCAGAGCATCAGACATTACACAAAACTGCTTTATTTTTGATGAAACAGAATTGCTAATGGTAGATAATAGCAATGGTAAAGGGGCAATATTTTCATCTACAGACATTTTGGGAATAAACCAAGAAAAAATATTTTCCAATATTTGGAAAAACGCAATTAAGACAAAAGCATTAGGAGATATGACAAAAACTGAAGCACAAGAGATTTACAAAATTATTAAAATCGTCAATGAAATAGGTTTACCATATTTACTAAATTCTACAATGGTATCTAAAAAACCAGAAGCAGATATGGTTAAACTTTTGGAGAAGAACGGAGTTTCTTTAAAATCAAAAACACTAGATGACGTGATTGAGATTATTGATGCAATAATGCAAATCACATGTTCAGGCCATGTTAATTTTGAGGCAAATACCAAAAACATTACAATAGAATCAAAATTAAACAGTGGACATTCATTACCATGGGTGTCAATTTTAGATGGATGTCTTCAAAAACAAGGGTACAAAACAAGAACAATCTATCAAAATAATTCAAGCAAAGGCGAAAAAGTCCATATTAAAATAACAAAAAATTAAAAAACTATTCTAATAGTTTTGAATTAGTGTTTAATTTTTTTTGAGACTCTTTATAGGCAATATATGAGATAAATTCCGAAGTGCTTTGAAAAGGAGCATTACCTAGAAGGTTTTTCTCAATAAATGCAGAAACAGTATTTGCTAGTTTTTCACTATCAATCATCTTTGTATTCTTGCTTAATTAGTTCAATAGTCTTAGAATCAAATTTTGCAAAGCATTTATTCAATTCTTCCTCATCTAATTCTTCGTCATGATACAGCATTACAATAATGAATTTGAGACCAACATTCATTACAATAGTAGGTAAGAAAGATGTACAAAATACTCAGTTTTCATACCATGTTATAATCAGCAGGCTCCATTGGAGTCAAAATTTTAGTCATCACCAATAAATAATTCAATTAAAGAGTAAGGCCATGCAAATGGTTTCAATTGAATATATTTTAGAATGCATGAATGATGAAAAAAATTATCTGGGAGACTTGTGGCAAACTTGCCTAAATAACAAAAAAAGATTCAAAAAAAGCAAGCTAAAAGAAATTTTAAAAAAAATGGAACTGTTAGGTCACATTAAAAAACACGGCTACAAAGATGATGCATATTATGTAAAACATTATCATTATTCATTTGAAGAGCATATTGGTTTTATCAACAACAATATTTTTACATATGAATCTAAAATAAATTCTGCAATTAAAAATTTAGAAAATAAAAAAATATTTTTGGACATATCAAAAGATCTTAGTGCGTATAAATTTAGTAAATATACAAAATCAGACTATGAATCATTACTAATTAGTATGACAAGTATGTTTGAATTAGCATCATCAATACTGTGGACTAAAGAAAATAGTGAAGATAAAGAATTAAAAAAAGAAATAACAAAATGCTTTAAACAAATTAATGAATTTATGGATGAAATAAATCGCAGATTACTTGAAGGGAGAAAAACTCAAGAACGAATAGTATTACAACGAGAATTTACAGGTAAAATTCCAAAAGCAGGATATCTAAAAATATAAAAATAATTTTCAAGTGTCACCAGAGACATTTACTAGATCCTCATCATAAAACGCCCCTAGTGACAATTAATAGGAAATTTTTCACATATACAAAATCTTCTAATTATTTTCAATGTAGAGAACATACATTTGGTAAATTCAAAATACTAAAATCAGACCCAAATTAAGCATCATAATCATGATTGAAGAAAAACTTGAATCCATAGGAGTTAAACTTCCAAATCCACCTACTCCCGCAGGATCATATGTCCCAGTCATACGTACAGGTAATTTGTTATTTATCTCAGGTCAAATTCCAATGGAAGATGGAAAAGTAATTTTTACAGGAAAAGTTTCAGATAACAATTTAGTGACTGCCCAAAAATCTGCCCGAATGTGTGCAATTAACATACTTGCTCAAATTAAAAGAGAAATTGGAAGTCTAGACAAAGTTACAAGAATTGTGAAACTTTCAGGATTTGTAAATTCTATGCCAGAGTTTACACAACATCCCAAAGTCATCAATCCTGCATCAGATTTACTCTTTGAGATATTTGGAGAAAAAGGAAAACATGCAAGAGTTGCAGTTGGAGTAGCTTGTCTGCCATTGGATTCAATGACTGAAATAGATGCAATTGTAGAATTTGCAGAATAGCCTAACAGACAGATGAAGAAAGTTCTAAAAAAGAATAGAGAAAATAAAATTCAAAGTTAAGAAGATTACTATACCTTCATAGAAACAATTCATATACAGTTGTGATTTAGTGATAAAAATGCTAAAGATTTCATTATTTATGTTAATCATAATTTCAATGGCATCTAGCTCAGCATTTGCAGAGCCAACTTTAGAAGTAAAAGTATCATCTGAACAAATCAATGCATTAGATTCAATTTGGATTTCAGGTAAAATAACAGATGTATCTGAATTCAAACCCGTAAAACTCCGAATTATAGGTCCTGACGGGGCACTTGTTTTTGCCCCACAGTTAGCAATTGGAGATAATGGAGAATTTAAAAAATTATTAAATCATCCAATTCCAAGTTTCAAGGCTGGAACATATTTGATTACAGCAAGTCATGAAGATTCAGAAGTAACAGCATCCACTCAATTTACAGTTATAGCCCAAGCAATACCAAGAAATGAAATTCCAAATACAACTCAAGAGAAAACAATAGAGAGAAAAGTACCGATGGCAACAAATGGAATCACATTGATTGCGGATGCAGTAAACGGCTCAGATGTAATTGCAATAACTGGAAATACAAGTTTGAGAGGCTCAGATATCACATTAATTGTTAATTCCCCTATGGGGAATCTAATGACTATAGCACAAGTAACCCCAGGAATTAACGGAAATTTTGAAGTGGAGATTAAGACAGGAGGTCCAATGTGGAAAGAAGACGGCATGTATACAATTACTGCAAATCAAGGTACATCATCAGAGATTAAAAAATCAATTCAAGTTGAAATCAAAGACGGAGTAGTAGTACCTGAATTTGGAGTCATAGCTTCACTTGTTTTAGCAATATCAATTATCTCCATAATCATAGTATCATCAAAATCAAAACTTGCTATACCAACTAGATTTTAATTCCACATACAAACACAAAGAATATGTTTAGTTTAGACGACATAAAATCAGAAAAATATATTTCACTTGAAACTTATCGAAAAAACAATCAACCAGTAAAAACCCCTGTTTGGTTTGTAATTAAAGATAATTTGATTTATGTTGTAACTAGAGAACAAACAGGTAAAGTAAAACGGCTTAAAAATAATTTACAAGTAAAATTTGCATTGTGTTCAATGAGGGGTAAAATTACAGGAGAATGGATTTCAGGCACTGCAAAAATATTATCTGAACTGGAAACTAAAGAAGCAGTAAAGATGAGAGATAAAAAATACGGATTCATGGCAAAGGTTGCAAAATTTGCTAGTAAAAGTAAAGGAAAATTTTTTGCTTTTACAATATCGCAATCATAAATTCCAATCCATTTCAGATATCATTTAGATTAAAAGTGAATCAAACAATTTTTTGTAATTTTAGTTCTTGTTTTAATTTGTAAGCAGTCAATCCTGCAAATCCAAAGATTATGATCAATCCCAGATAAGATAAAACTTGACTATATTCTATCAGAACAGCAGATACACCAGTTCCTACAATACCTGGAAGTAAAGACAATGCATAGAGCCACCAACCACAACAACCAAGAGGAACCAAAGAAAAAAATGAGAAAAAAGAGGTAGCAGCAGTACTTCCAGTATTTCCACTAAACGTTTTTTTCTTTACATCTAGTTTACAACCCAATGTCTTACTTTTCTCTGAAAGGAATATTTGTAATCCAATTCCAATCCCCATTCCAATTATCACTATTGAATTTAGTTGAAATGCAGCACTAATTGCATCTTGAGGCTCCAATGCAGGAGTTGTAATTACAACTACAGAAAGATACACTGTAATTGTAATCATACCTGCAAGTATTGCCTTTCTAAGAGGTTTCATCATGCACCATCATAAACTAGAGTTTGAGGATGAAATGCAACCCATTCAAACCAAAATCCAGGCTCAATTGGCATTCGTTTTAACTGCATTCCAATATTCTCACCAGATATAGATAATCCATCATAGTTCCACTCAGAATTTGTTTGCATGTCTATAATTTTTCCATCATCATACACAAAGTCTAATGTATTTCCATTTACAGTTCTCTCAAATGCACGAGAATTTTCAGAAAACAATGAAACCAGCATTATAGGGGCATCACCAATAAAATCATTAATCAAAATTTTAGATTCAATGTCATTTTGTTTGTAAGCTTTGTAAATATTATCTTGATTAAATCCAATGATTATTTCTTTTGGATTTAATCGATCATCTCTATGTTCTACTGGGAACATTATTCGCGGTTCGGTGTAATAGTTTCCATAAGGATCAGTAGAATACGAACGAATGTAACCAGTATCAGTAGTCAATACCAAAGTATCAGGATGAAGTTTCTTCCAATCACCCCAAGTAATTACATCAAATGGAATTAGATTTAATTTGTATCCTGTTAATTCACCCTTTACTGCAATTCCAAGAGCTTGACTCCAATAGGATTCAGTAAATCGATCATACATTAACAAATTACTGTTGTATAACTTTCCAGAAGTTCCAAATTCCACTTCTTGTCCATTAATAATTCTCTCAAAAACCTGATTAGTGTAGCATAAAGGACAGTACGTAACAGATACTGGAACATCACCAACTCTATCATTAACAATTTCATGCCAAACTAAGATGAAAATAGGATAAGCTTTCACTTCTCCGTTAATTTCCAATCCAATTACAGTGTCAGAGTCAGACATAAAATCAGAATTTCGAATCTCTGCAAATACAGGATCGTCAATTGACGGAATTCCATCTTTTGGTGGTCCGCCCCCCTTTATCTTATCAAGTGGAATACTATGCTTTACCCCATTTGTCTCCATAATCATCATGGAATCAGGCTCAGAAATGAGTTCAGAGGCAGACTCCATAGAAGTAAAATCAACAACATTGTCTGAATCAGATAAAAACAATATAGAGAATATTACAATTGCAACTCCAAATACAATGACGGGTACAAGTATCTTTAGATTCAATGTAGAATAGATTTGATTTGCAAATTATTAAAAAATTCTTCCAATTTGATTTTAATTTGGATAAACCCTTTTAATCAATTTCTAAATCGTTTATCCATGAATACAAAGGCAAATCTAAAAGAAAATGTATTACACGACATCACTCATTGGGGAATTAGAGCATCAATCGGCGTCATATTCATAGTTCATAGTTTGAAAAAATTTGATCCTAGTTGGCAAGAATGGCTAATGAGTATTGGAATTCCACCAGAAATGCAATTACCAATTGCTTTAGCAGAATTTATTGGCGGTATTTTACTAATTGTTGGAGTACTCACAAGAGTCACAGGTTCTATATTTGCCATAATTTTACTTGGTGCAATATTTCACATTAGATGGGAGAATGGATTTTTTGTTTCTCAAGGAGGATGGGAATGGGATCTTGTAATGTTAGCAGCAGTTCTCACAATCATCGTGGCAGGACCTGGAAGAATATCAATTTCACATCTAGTGAAAAAAATCCCTAGAATCTTACAGTAATTATTTTATTTTTTTATTTAATTCTGTAATGAATTTCTTTATTTTTGGTTTTGGGACAACTGCACCACATGCTTTGTCATGTCCACCACCAGAACCACCAAGACTAGTTGCCAAAAGATTAACAATTTTACCCAAGTGAACTTTACAATTCTTTGAACCTCTTACAGATACTGCATAAATCCCATGGTCTACACGTTCCTTGTATGCCACACCCACATTTTTACCAGATAGACCCATTACAAAATTAACTGCTCCACTTGCGCCAGAATCTAAAATTTCCATATGTCCTAGATTACTCATTGTTTTTAATCCAACTTTTACTTTGGCAATCATTTGAGATAATTTTTCTACTTGAATTTGTGCAAATTCATAAGTATTTGGAATATCATGTGGGAATTTAGAGTCTGCCAATTCCTCAACTAAGTATTGCAGATAATCAGGTTCTCTTTGACGTCCCACAATATTGTAAGTCATCACTGTTGCACTAATCAATGCAAATTGTCGGTCATAGATTTGAAGTAATTTTGAACCAAGTGGTCTAGATTCCATATAATCTGTGATTGCAGCACATGCTGCAACAAAGGATGCATGATCATTGAGTTTGGATTTGAAAGCAGTATAAGTTAGAACTGCAGTGCATTCATTGATATCATGAATTACCTTTACTTTGATTTTGTTTAATGCTTTTACAACATTAGGATCAATATCATGATGATCAATGTATGTAACTGAAACTTTATTTTTTCTCAATCTTGTTAAAATGTCAATAAATTCATCTTGTGTTTTTTTACTTAATCCTAAATCACAAATAAATAATGACTTTAATTTTTCATCTAAAACAACTTGGTTTAATGCTTCCATTTGACCAGGATAATCAACTAATATTGCATCTCCGCCAAATGCTTGACGAATTAATGCTGCAGAACTAATACCATCACAATCTTCCTTATGGGAAATACAAATTACTTTAGTACGCTTAGATGAACTTGTTTTTTTAGCTGCTGTTTTTTTAGTTACTTTTTTAGCTGCTGTTTTTTTAGTTACTTTTTTAGCTGCTGTTTTTTTAGTTACTTTTTTAGCTGCTGTTTTTTTAGTTACTTTTTTAGCTGCTGTTTTTTTAGTTACTTTTTTAGCTGCTGTTTTTTTAGTTTTAGAGGATACCAATACAGATTCGAAAATCACAAACCCTCATTTAAATGAAGAATGTAAAATTAGGATTTTCTAAAAGGCTTTTTGATACTTTGATTTACCAACGAACTTGAATCAAGATATACATCATATAGCGATAGACCCTCCATCTGGGTTTGATTATCAATTTCTTGAATTTTTTTAAGTTCTTCAGATGATGCATTTAGTACCAAGTCATCTAATTTTTTCAAATGTTCTCGCTCTTTAGGAGTCATCAAGTTTTGATTAAAAATAATCATTTATGACCAAAAGTTGCCATATTAGACTAATTACTAAACTTCGGAGACATGATTTTAGAGAAAATATAATAAAAGATTCTCAATAGGCACATCATGGAGACAAAAAATATCGGTCTACGTGGAATTGAAGTTGCAGATACCAGAATTTCAAACATAGACGGTGAGAAAGGAAAACTCATTTATCGAGGATTTGATATTTTAGATCTTACAAAAAATTCAACGTTTGAAGAAACATCCTATCTCCTACTTTATGACAAATTACCAACACAAAATCAATTAGATGAATTTAATGCAAAATTAATCGATGCAAGATACATTCCAAAACAGATGCAAAAAAACATGGGCAATTGGAGAAAAGATGCAGATCCAATGGATATGCTTCAGGCATTCGTATCTGCACTTGCAGGTTATTATGATGAAGAATTTTCAAACAAAGATGCCAGTTACGATAAAGCAATTAACCTCATTGCCAAAGTCCCAACAATTGTTGCTAGTTGGCACAGAATAAGAAACGGATTAGAACCAGTCGAACCGGATTCATCACTTAGTCATGCTGCAAATTTTCTATACATGATGTTTGGAGAAAAACCAGACCCTGAAGTTGAAAAAATATTTGATGTGTGTTTAATTCTTCATGCTGATCATACATTCAATGCATCTACTTTTACAGCCAGACAAGTTGCATCAACAAGAGCACACATGTATTCAGCATCAAGTGCTGCAATTGGAGCATTAAGTGGAGAACTACATGGAGGAGCAAATACAGAAGTAATGAAAATGCTCTTAGAAATTGGAGAATTAGATAAAGTTGAAGGATGGATTAAAGAAAAAATCAAAGCAGGGGATAGAATTATGGGAATGGGACATGCAGTATACAAAACTTATGATCCAAGAGCACAAGTGTTAAAAGAACTTTCTAGAAAATTGGCAGAAAAAACCAAAGAACCATGGTTTGACATTACAGAAAAAGTAGAAACTACAACTATTGCTGAAATGAAATCCCAAAAAGATAGAGATATCTATCCAAATGTAGACCTATACAGTGCATCATTATACTACATGTTAAAAATTCCAATGGATCTTAACACCCCAATCTTTGCCATCTCAAGAGTTGTAGGATGGGCCGCACATATCATTGAAGAAAAATTTGCAGAAGCTGCACCTAAACCAGCTTTGTATAGACCAAAGGCGACATATGTTGGAAAATATTGCGGACCGCAAGGTTGCGAATATCAAACATTAGACTTAAGAAAATAAATTTAATTTCTTGTGCTTAACCAATCTTTAGCTTTTGAATTGACATCATGTTTGTACAACACTTCAAAAACCATATCATAAAATGTAATACCTTTTTTCTGAGCCTGATCATCAAGCCACTTGATTCCATCTGCTAATTCAGGATCATATTCTGAAAATTCAACCAATTCATCGACCATTTTCGAGAAGAAGGCGTGAGATTCAAGCATATGTACACCTTTCAATCTATGATCATAAGTGGGGGATTCAAAATATATTAACAAAAGACCCCTTTTTGGTTGACAATTGGACCATGTTTTTTATTCAGATGGGAATGTAAAGAAAATTTCCTGGATAATTCAAACAAATGATTCAATTATTGAACAAAGTAGAGAACATGCACAAATATACAAAAATAAAATTTCAGAACTACAATCAAAATATGTAGCATTACATATCGGATTATTTTGGGGGATTGGAGTATTCATATTAAAAAATAATGATATTATCAAAATAAAGTTAGATGAAAAAACAATGTTTGATCAGATAAATACAGACTTGAAAATAGAAGATGAATTTATTGTAAATCGAATTAAATTTATCAAACAATTAACCATACAAAGAAAGTTAAAAATTAAATTTGAATTGATTCAACAAAAAGACAACTTGGCAAATAAAATACTAGAAGCAAAAGAGCTTAAGACCAAAAACGAATAGTTGTTTGGTGAGAGCTCAATCGCAGTTTGTGATTATACTTAGCACTAGTCTGATAAAAGAAAGATTTGTTCACTAACATTGACAACACCTCATCTTCAATTAGAGCGATCTTATGGAATTTACAATTGTTTAGCAACTATCTTGAAAATATTTCAAAAAGAGGTTGTAGAAAAAACTTTAAAAAAACAAAATTCTGAAAATGAACTAATTTTGAAAAAATAACACATCAGGCTAAATTATAAAAATAAACGTGAGAAAGACGATTAGATTTATTTAGTATATGCTAAACCATGGATCAATTATGGCAGGTATAGACAAAGCAGCAATAGTTTTCTCAATTGCAATTGCACTAGTAGGTGTAGGAATTGCAGTTGCAGGAGATGCAGCTTATAATGCTCCAACATACACTGCTCCAGCAGTTACAAAAGAAGTATCAGAACCAAAAACTCAAACTGAGTCATTTGGTGCAGATATCGCTCAGAAAGTAAAAACTGGAGATGATATGATGGAAAAAACAGTGAAACTGGAAGATAAAGTGAAAATGGAAGAAAAACCAATAGCTAAAGAAGAAAAACCAGTAGCTAAAGCACCAACAGGACCTAAAACACATTCTGTTGATATTCCATCAGGTACTTCAGTTCCAGGATGTGAAACAAGTAATGCATGTTACACACCAGCAGATATCAAAATCAAAGCTGGCGACACAGTAAAATGGATTAATGTTGACACAGCAGCTCACACTGTAACTGGTGGCAGTCCAGCTAATGGCCCATCTGGCGTATTTGATAGCAGTTTAGTAATGGCAAATGCAGAATATGCATTTACATTTGATAAAGCAGGCAGCTACAAGTACTTCTGTATGGTACATCCATGGATGGTCGGCAGCGTTTCAGTTAGCTAACAAAAAACTTTTTTCCTTTTTTCTTATTTTATTTGATTTTTCCTTATTGATCTATTATATGCCACTCCAAATCTATGCGTTTCATCTCTAGCATATTGTAAAATTTTCAAAGATGATTTGTATTTTGGAATGATAATTGGATTTTTGTTTTTAGGAACATAGATTTCTTCATTTTCTTTTGCCAAAGAAATACAAGGTAAATCTAAACCAAGAGATTGTAATGACTTTAATGCAGAACTAAGCTGACCTTTACCACCATCAATTACTATCAAGTCAGGAAGTTCAGAGTTTTCTTCTAGCAATCTATAATATCGTCTCGTGATAATTTCACCAATCATTGCAAAATCATCTCGCCCAGTCACTGTTTTAATTTTGAATTTTCGATATCCAGATTTATTTGGAATCCCGCCAACAAACCTAGCCATTGACCCCACAGCAAAATCTTCTCCATGATTTGAAATGTCAAAACATTCAATGATATTTGGAATGACAGGGAGGCTAAGAAGTTCTTTTAATTCCACCAATCCAGGATCTCCCCCTTTAGATAGAATTAATTTAATATTTTTTAAAATTAGATTAATGATGTCTTTTTTCTTACCTTTTGTAGGGCATAAAATTTGAACTTTAAGTCCTGATTGTTCAGAGAGCAATAATTCTAACAATTTTTTGTTATTAGGTAATTCACTAACCAAAATAAATTTTGGAATTTTATGTGTAGAATAATATTGATATAAGAAATTTGAAAATGAATTATCCCCAACTAAATCAAAAAAGAACTTGTCACTATCTCTAATCACACCGTTGATCATTCTAAAATTCATAACAGTTGCAGATTGTTCTTGGATACCTATTCCAAAATATTCTTCATCAGAATTTTCAACATATTCCATTTTTTGTTTAGTTTGAAGACTACCAAGCCTAATCAGGGTATCACGAATGTCTTTTGCACGTTCAAATTGTTGCGATTCTGCAGCATGTTGCATTTCTTCTTTTAATTTTTTTGTAAAAATCTTAGTCTTGTTTTTTCCTTTCAGCACATCTTGTAATGCATTTACATGTTTTTGATATCGTTCTTGAGCATCTTTAAATTCACATGGCCCCTCACAATTCCCCAGATGATATTCTAAACAAACTTTTTTTGGAAGTGTTTTACAAATTCTAATTTGGAATGCTTTCCTCAAAGTACCAATAGTAAGTAATTTTGAACTGCCTTGTGTAAAAGGACCAAAAGTTTTCCCCTTACCTAGAAATTTCCCATCTCTAGTCCTCCTTGAAACTAATAACCTAGGAAATTTTTCATCAGATATTCTAAGATACGTGTATCGTTGTTGATCTTTTAATTCAATGTTAAATCTAGGCCGATACTTTTTGATCATATTTGATTCTAAAAGAAATGCTTCACTTTCATTATCAGTTAAAACAAATTCAATAGATGAAATATTTTCAACAAGTTTTTGTGTTTTATAATTTTGATTTTTGTTAAAATAAGATCTCACCCTATTTTTCAAATTTTTGGCTTTTCCAATATAGATAATCTGGCCGTCAGAATCTTTCATTAAATAAATTCCAGGATCAGTTGGAATGTTAATTTTAGAAATATCAAAGGTCATTTTTTTAACAATTTTTTCAAATACTTTCCAGTATAACTTCCAGGTGCTTTTGCAATATCTTTTGGAGTGCCAACTGCAACTACTTTTCCACCTTCATCTCCACCCTCAGGTCCAAGATCAATTAACCAATCAGAATTTTTGATTACATCCATGTTATGTTCAATTACAACCACAGTGTTTCCCAAGTTTACTAGACGATTAAGAACATCTAATAATTTTTGAACATCTGCAAAATGCAGACCGGTTGTAGGCTCATCTAAAATGTATAATGTTTTCCCAGTACCTCGTTTAGATAATTCAGATGCAAGTTTTACTCTTTGAGCTTCACCTCCAGATAATGTAGTTGATGATTGTCCTAGTTTGATATACCCTAAACCTACATCATATACAGTTTGTAATTTTCGTTGAATTGCAGGGATGTTCTCAAAGAAATTCAATGCCTCGTATACAGTCATATCTAAAATGTCAGAAATATTTTTTCCCTTGTACAATACAGATAAAGTTTCAGTATTGTATCTTTTTCCTTTACATTCATCACACTTTACATAAACATCAGATAAAAACTGCATTTCAATTTGCTTAACACCATCACCATCACATGCAAAACATCGTCCATCAGCTACATTAAATGAGAATTGACCTGGTGCATATCCACGTTCTTTTGATAATGCAGTATTTGCATAAAGTTCTCTGATAGGTGTAAAAGCTCCAATGTATGTTGCAGGGTTTGAACGTGGTGTTCTACCAATCGGAGATTGATCAATTGCAATTACTTTATCAATATTTTCTATACCTGTAATATCTTTGTGCATTCCTGGTCGAATATTAGATTTGGAAAAATAATTTTGTAATGTTTTTAATAAAATATCATTAATCAAAGTGGATTTTCCAGAACCAGAAACACCAGTTACAGAAACAAATAATCCCAAAGGAATTTCAATATTAATTTCTTTTAAATTATTTTCAGATGCTTTACTAATCAATAGAGAACCTGAACGATTACGAATTTTATCATCTAAATTAATCAACGAATTATCTTTCAAATATTTGCCAGTTACAGATTTGTTATCTTTAAGAATTTGATTGACTGTTCCTTCAAAAACTACATGTCCACCATGCACACCAGCCCCGGGACCTAAATCTATCATCCAGTCTGAATTTCGTATAACTTCTTCGTCATGCTCTACTACTATGACAGTATTTCCTAGATTTCGTAGCTTATTTAGCGTTTTAATGAGTCGGGTGTTATCTCGTTGATGTAATCCAATAGTAGGTTCATCTAAAACATACAAAACTCCAGTTAAATTAGAACCAATTTGCGTGGCCAATCTAATTCTTTGTGATTCTCCACCAGACAGAGTAGAACTTAATCTATTTAATGTAAGATAATTTAATCCAACATTCATTAAAAATTCTAGACGTTCTTTAATTTCTTTTAGGACATCTCTTGCAATGTATTGTTCATTTGTTGTTAATTTTAATGATGAAAAAAAATCATAGCAATGATCAATTGACATATCACATACATCCATTATTCCTTTTTCATTAATATTAACTGCAAGTGATTCTGGTTTTAGTTTTTTACCATTACATGTGGTACATGGAGTATCTCTCATGAATTGTTTTAGCCATTCTCTTTTTGATTCAGAATCAGTTTCCATAAATGAACGCTGTAAATTATTTAAAACACCTTCAAAGGCATTAGTTGATTGCCAAGATGAATCTCCAGACTTTGAATGATATGTAAAATCAATTAAATCATCAGTTCCATGTAAAATAATTTGAAGATGTTTTGGTTTGATCTTATCAAAAGGAGTCATCAAATCAAACCCAAATTTTTTTCCTACCGCTCTTAGTGCTTGGCGTCTAAATGCAGAAAATCTACCACTCCATGGAACAATTGCCCCATCCAAAATAGATTTTGTTTTATCAGGCACCACTAAATCTGCATCAAACTCCATCTTTACTCCCAAACCATTACATGTTTTACACATTCCAAAAGGAGAATTAAATGAAAAAGAACGAGGTTCTAAATCACCGACAGTTAATCCACAATATGGACATGCATTATTTTGAGAGAAAATCTTCTCAGATTTATCTGTGGCAATCATCACATCTCCTTTTGATGCTTTGATTGCAGTTTGTATTGCCTCAAAAAGTCTAGAGCGCTCTGATTTTTCAGTTGTAATTCTATCAACTACAATCTCAATATTGTGCCATTTCTGCCTATCAAGAGGGGGAATGTCATTATCTAGGCTCAAAATCTCGCCATTAAGTCGTATTCTAGAATAGCCATCTTTTTTGATTTGTTCAAATAATTTCTCATACGTACCCTTTTTTCTTTGAACCATAGGAGCCAAAACAAGTATTTTTTTTCCCGAGAAATCTTTGAGTACTGAATCACAAATTCTTTCAATAGATTGTGTTGAGACTTTGCGTCCACAATTAGTACAGTAGGGGATTCCAATTCTTGCAAACAATAATCTCATGTAATCATAAATTTCAGTAGTAGTTCCAACAGTAGAACGTGGGTTTTTGCTTGTAGTTTTTTGTTGTATAGAAATTGCAGGAGATAAACCCTCAATAGAATCGACATCAGGTTTATCCATCATCTCTAAAAATTGACGAGCATATGAAGAAAGAGATTCCACATATCTTCTCTGACCCTCAGCATAGATGGTATCAAATGCCAATGTAGATTTTCCAGAACCAGACAATCCACTAATTACAACTAATTTATTTTTTGGAATATCAACATCTAAATTTTTCAGATTATGGTGTCGAGCTCCACGAATTTTTAATTTATTTTCTACCATTTTTAAATTCAATCTCCTTCTCTAGTCTTTTTATTCTATCTCTGCATTCAATTGCACGTTCAAAATCTAATTCTTCAGAATATTTTTTCATTTGTGCATCCAAATCTATAACTTCAGTAGTAAGATCATGTGTTGATTTGAGTTTAGAATCATCTAATGCAACTTCTTGATCTGGGACTGACTTGATAATTGTTTTAGGAGTAATATTATGATCTTTATTGTATTGTATTTGTTTTTCTCTACGACGTGTAGTTTCATCCATTGCATTTTTCATAGATTTGGTGGTATTATCAGCATACATGATGACAGTTCCATTTACATTTCTTGCAGCTCTACCACAGGTCTGAATTAAACTTGTAAAATTCCTCAAAAATCCTTCCTTGTCAGCATCCAAAATTGCAACTAGAGAAACTTCGGGAATATCCAGACCCTCACGTAAAAGATTAATCCCCACAAGTACATCAAACTCCCCTAATCGTAATTGCCTGATTATCTCAGTTCTCTGTAATCCTTCTATCTCTGAATGCATGTATCTCACCCTAACCTGTTTTTTTGATAGATATTCAGCCAAATCCTCAGCCATACGTTTAGTCAAAGTAGTGACTAAAACCCTCTCAGATTTAGCAGTCCTTTTGTTAATTTCTCGAATTAAATCATCCATCTGGTCTTTGCTAGGCCTAATCTCTACTTGAGGATCAAGTAACCCAGTAGGCCTCACTAGTTGCTCTGCAATGTGAGATGAAATTTTTTTCTCATAATCAGAAGGAGTAGCTGAAACAAAAATGGTATTTTGTATGTATTCTTCAAATTCTTCAAATTTTAGTGGTCGATTATCAAATGCACTAGGTAATCTAAACCCATATGTGATCAATTCATTTTTCCTAGAATGATCACCCTTGAACATCCCATGAAGTTGAGGTAACGTGACATGAGATTCATCAATTACCAAAAGATAATCATCGCCGAAAAAATCCATTAAACAAAATGCTTTTTCTCCAGCTTTTCGTCCATCAAAATGTCTAGAGTAATTTTCAATTCCAGAGCAATACCCTAACTCTTCAATCATCTCTAAATCATATTTTGTTCTCATCTCAAGTCTTTGTTTCTCTAATTCGTTTAATTCAGGTAATCGTTGTTTTAATTCAGTTCTAATAGATTTGACAGCCTTTTTACGAACATCTTTTGCAATAAGATAATGTTTTGCAGGATAAATTTTCATTTGGTTAACTTTCTTTTTTTCTTTCAAGGAAACATGATCTAATAAAGCAATTTTTTCTATTTCATCCCCAAACATAGAGATTCTAACTAAATCTTCAGAGTATGCAGGAGTTACATCTATTGTATCACCTTTAACTCTAAAATTTCCAGGAGCTACTTCAGTATCATTTCTTTCATATCTTGCATCTACAAATCTTCGAATTATCTCATTTCTTTTAATCTCATCACCAATGTTTAATGTAATAGCCAAGTCTCCCCAATCTTTAGGATTACCAAGAGAGTAGATACAAGATACTGTAGATACAATAATTGTAGGTTCGCCAGATAACAACATTGCAGTTGCCTCCAATCTCATCTTTTCAATTTTTTCATTAATTTGAGTATCTTTTTCTATGTAGGTATCAGTTTGTGGAAGATAGCTTTCAGGTTGATAATAGTCATAATAAGATACAAAATAACCAACATTATTTTTTGGAAAAAATTGTTTTAGTTCAGAGTATAGTTGAGCAGCAAGAGTTTTGTTATGAGAAATGACTAAGGTATTCTTTCCAGTTCTTGCAATTACATTTGCTACAGAAAAGGTTTTTCCACTACCTGTAACTCCAAGTAATGTTTGAACAGTTCCTTTCTCTACTCCTTTGACTAATGCATCAATAGCTTGAGGTTGATCCCCTGTAGGAGAGTAATCAGAGGCCAATTCAAACTTAGATATCTGTTCCAACGCATACAATCCTCAAAAACTGAACTTATAGCTAACGTTTGTAGATTAGTAATGCCAAGTCAACAAATTACTAAATTTGGGAAATTCTACATCATTATAAATTCAAGTGAAATTCAATTAGGAATGTGCAAGTAATGAACAATGATCCTAAAAAAGAACTCAAAGAAACAGAGCAAGAAGTTAGAATTGAATTAAAACTCAAAGGAACTGCAATTCCTGAAGAAGATACGAATAAAGAATTCAAAGAAACACAGCAAGAAGTCATGATGGATTTGAAGATCAAAACCGATGACTTTCTTCGAAAATTCAGAGAACAGAAAGGCAAAAAGGTTTTTGGAATTTAAAAGGAATTAATTTTAAAATACCCAAATTACCAACTAGGCTCATCAATCATTTTCAAACCAGTATCAGTTATCTCAAATCCCATAATCTTCAAAGTTTCATGTGCAGAAGGGGAATTTTTCTTTAGAATTTTTTCTGCCAAATCTAATCTATCATCAGGTCGCATATGCTGACCGATTTTGTATTTGCCATGTATGGACTGGGGAGATACTTTGATAACACTAACAGCATCTAAAACCCGCATATCAGATTTAATTGGATCGTAAAATCCTTCAGGCTGATATTTTTCCATTAAACCATTTAGTGCACGAGTTTTTTCTTCTCTATCAGATACAAAAGAAGCAATCCCCTTGATTACAACACTGATGTATAATGTATCAGCTAAAGATGCATTATGTGGATCTTCAAAATAGGATGGTAAAAATTCAAGTTCCCTATCAGACTCAAATCCAACTTTGTTGTTTCTTGCAATATTATCAAGTTTTTCACCCTTTACATGAGAATGCATGTAAACTGCATCATTAAGAAATACAAAATTCATAGGAATAATTTGCGGGAATCCATTTACATCAATACTTGCTACACGTCCAACATGTTCTTCATTTAAGAAATCTTTTACTTTTTCATATGATTTTATTTGGAGAATTCCAGTTAACTGCATAATTTAATTCAGTAAAATAATATTATAAATCCAGAGTATAGAAATTCCTAAAATACAAGGTAAATAAAAAACAATCATGGACGATCCTTATCTTAATGAATTAAAAGATGATTTTCGAGAATATTCTAATCAATTAAAAAAATTAAAAATAAAATTATTAAAAACAAATTCTCCTGAAATTCAAGCAAAAATCATCAAGCAAATTGATTCCATAGCAAACAAGATGGAGAACAATCAAAAACAATCAGTCAAAGTAACAAAATCTAGAATTAAAGAAAGGAAATCAAAATCAAAGAGATAGAGTCAATCTTCTTCATCTAATTCTTTGGCCATAGCCTTAATTTCCATTATTCTACATTCTAATTCATTACATTCGGTTTTGAATTCTGTGCCCATAGAGGATGATTACAAAAATTATCAAAAACAAGCAACTTTCTAAAACTTGACTTTTTTCATCCAAATTCTTCATTAATGTAAATTCCTAAATTTAGGATTAATTCAATGTATGAAATGAGCGAAGTAGATGATGAACGAGAAGAAGCCACCAAAGTTACACTGAATCTTCTAGAAGAATGGGGTTCGGCATCAAAATTCATTTGGTTTAGAGAATTACATAGAATTACAGATATCGATAAGGGATTACTTCGAAATATTCTCAATGAATTGAAAAAATCAAAAGAAGTCAAAGAGATGCATGGGACAAACAATAGAATATTCTTCTGTTTGAAAAAGTACTACATCAAATGCAGAGATGTAGAGTTTAGATTCAAGGGTAAACAAATAATGTTAAAGGATGGAAGTAAAACAAAAATTATTCAAGGTTCAACTAATGCAACTGAGAGAACTAGAAAAAGAATTGAAAAGCAAAAAAATAGACGTAATTCTAAATCAATGACAAAGAGAAAAAGGCCACATAAATCATAAAGAATCTTCAGATTGCCGTCTAGCAAAATTTGATTCTGCACGTTTTAGTTTAGCAGATTCTGCCACATCTTCACTCATATCATATAGATTGTGCAATTCCATATCAGGAGTCAATTCATCTTCCTTTTCATCATCTAAATCATATTCAAGATTTGCCAAGATTTCCACATTTTCTTCTAATATATCAAGGCATTTTTTTACAGAATCAGGAAGTTCTTCATCCATGGTAAATTCTATGAAGAAGTATACTAAATGATTTGCTGTATGATATAATATTGAATTTCTTATTGTTTGGCTTTAGCACGCAATACAGGCATCACATGACTTGCAAACTTGTCAATAGAACCAAAGTAATTCTTACCCCAGAATCTAATAACAAAGTGATTTACACCAGCATCCATAAATCGCTCAAATACAGGAATCATATCTTCAGGAGTACCAACTGCAGTTGATGAACGAGCAACAGCATCTGGAATTTTAGTTGCAGCTTCTCTCATCTTTACAATCCAACTTTGATCAGACATTGAATATTCTGTAAAGTATTTTACAAAATCAAATCCTTCAATTTCTTTCAAGCCGTGAACCCTTAAAATTTCAGGCTTGAATAAACTAACTTTAACAGCTTCTTTCATTTTGGCCCATGATACTTCAGCATCATCAGAAAAGTAGACATCAATATCTAAAGCCATTTGGAAGTTATCTTTTTCCTCTTGTGTTCTGTTGTTTGTATCCATTGAAACCTCGATTTGTTTTCTATGATCCTCAAACAATTCAGGAGTGTAACCAATTGGTAGCCACCCATCACCGAGTTTTCCAGTTAATGCAAGTGTACGTTTACCACCGGATGCCATGTAAGTTGGTGGACGTGGTTTTCTAATTGGAGGAGCTTGCAAACATGCCCCTTCAAGTTGATAATATTTTCCTGCATAATCTACAGTATGATCAGGAGTTGATTTGTATAATTGATGAATAACTTCAATTTGTTCTTCCCATTTAGAAACAGGTTTCTCAAATGGAATACAAAATTCTTTTAAATTCTGTGCCTCACCTGCACCAATTCCCAAAATTGCTCTACCTTTGGAAACTCTATCAAGAGTAATTGCAGCTAGAGCAATGTTAGAAGGATGTCTTCTAATTGCATCAGTTACACAAGTTCCTAGTTCAACATTACTTGTTACAGCTGCAATTGCAGATAACATTACCCAAGGATCAAGAACAGTTGCATTTTTCCATTGTGGGACATTTGTGTGGTCCATATAAAAAATAGAATCATAACCAGTCTTATCAGCTAGTATGCATGCTGTCAATATTTGGTCTTCAGTATAACCAGCTCTTGCTACATTTAGTCCATTTTGAATACCAAATTTGAGTTGTTTTGAAGCCAAGTACATTTACACCAGATTATTAGAATAAAAAGTTTCATCAAGCTGCCAATTTCGTACTTTATCAAGAAAATAGAAAAAAAGTAAAAAATATTGAATTTTTTACAAATTACCTGCGTTGATATCTTCAAGACACTTTACAACATCTTCTTTGGATATTGGAATTGGGTTTGGATCCAAATGTCCTCTATCTGTCATTACAGTGTCTGCAGCTTCTGAAATATCAGTTTTGAGTTCTAGTTTATCAAAGCCTAACTTTTCCATAGCCTCTTTGAATCTATCATAGAAGATTGACTTGTTATGCTTGTGTGCAACGGTAGTACAAGAGGACAAGGAATATCCATGGGGTACACCCTCATTTGAGAACACATAGGACAATGCATGTCCTAGAGTTGTAGAGCAATTACCAAATCCCATTCCAGACAACATTGATCCGTAAGGATAGTTTTCTGGTTTGTCATTCATAATTGCATCATATAGAATCTCAAATGCTTGTTTGCATAGAGTTCTTGTCAAGTCATTACCGAGTTTGCTATCATAGCCTTCAGTAGCTTGAGCACATGCATCACAGACAGAATTGTTTATGACTTGTTGCGGAGTTCCATCTAGGAAATAGGAATCTACAACTGCCATATCAGCTAGAAATCTGTCTTCACGTAACAATTTCTTTTTGCCATCAAATTTCAAAACGCAATAAGTTGTCATTTCAGCTCCAGTTCCAAATGTAGTTGGAATTAAGATTTTGTCTTTTTTCATCTCAGGTGCAGCATATTTTACTACATCCATAGAACTTCCACCACCAAGTCCAATTAGACATGATGGGTCTTTGTCTTTGAATTGTGAAATAACAGCATTGACGTCATCCATGGATGGTTCAGGTTTTACTTGGTCATACAACATGTAATCCGTAATACCCATTCTTGCAATCCATTTGTCAGAAAGTTCAGGAGGAACTGTTGTGACAATCAAGGCATTTTTTGGATACTCTGTTTCACCAAGTGCATTTTCTCCAAAGTTGATAACTTTTGGAATGCGTACTGTATTCATGAATGAAAGACATCATTGATTATTATTATATCTTGCATTATCGATGGACATCATGATAATTCAAAATTTTGACGACTTGGCAACTACAGACAAGAAAAAAGATTGTTTAAAAATTTTAGAATCAGGACTTCAAGCAGCAAATCCAGAAAATATAATTAAGAAATTTGTCACTCCTAATGAAATAAAAATTGATGGGAAATCATTCAGTTTAGAGAAATATTCAAGTATCTATTCAGTCGCTTTTGGGAAGGCAGGGGACACTATGACTAGAGCACTAAATGCAGTCATTCCAATAAAAAGCGGAATTATAGTTATTCCAAAAGGTTCAAAATCAGTTATCAAAGGTAAAAAATTCCAGATTTTTAATTCCAGACATCCAAAGCCAGATTCCACAAGTGTAAAAGCAGCAAAAGAAGTCATGAAATTTGTTCAAAACAAGCGGAGTGATGAATTGATAATTTTCCTAGTTTCAGGAGGAGGCTCATCATTGTTAGCAATGCCTGATGATATCACTTTGGATGACAAAGTGCATGTCACAGATACTCTGTTAAAATCTGGTGCAACCATACAAGAATTCAATTGTATTAGAAAGCATCTATCAAAAATCAAGGGAGGTAAGCTTGTAGAGAATATGAAATGTCAAGGAATAGGACTAATAATGTCAGATGTTGAAGGAGATGATCTGTCATCAATTGCATCAGGTACAACATACATGGATGACACAACATATGCAGATGCATTAGCAATTATTAAAAAATACAAAATAGGTTGGAAAATGCCTAATGAAGTTTTGACACTTTTAAAAAATAGAATGAATGAGAAAGAACTAGAGACTCCAAAAAAAGCCAAAATCGAAAATTATGTGATTGCAAATAATGACGATTGTCTAAATGAAATGAAATCTAAAGCTGAAAAAATGGGCTATACAGTTAGTGTGATGCATATTTTTGGAGACATTAAAGAAATAGTAACTAAAATTCTTAAAAAAATTTCAGAAGAAGATAAAACATGTATTATTTTTGGGGGAGAACCAACAGTCAAAGTTCTAGGAAAAGGAATGGGTGGGAGAAATCAAGAATTAGTTTTAAGATTATTAAAAAATACACAAAAATTAAAAAAGATGGTCATTGCATCTGCAGGAACTGATGGTGTTGATGGCAATTCAGTTTTTGCAGGAGCAATTACAGAAAATGTAAAAGTGGATTTAGACACAATGAAAGAATTTCTTAAAAATAGTGATTCAGGGAGATTTTTTCAAAAGCAAAAAGGAAACATCAAAACAAATCCAACTCACACAAATCTAATGGATATAGGCGTAATTTTGAGATAAATCATTCAAAAAGTTAGGCGTAAAAATATTAATTTTTTTGAATTTTATTGAACAAATGATTATTCAAAAAGTAGAGTCCTTCAAATATCATAATTGCCTAATTAGAATATGGTAAAAAACAATCATGGATTTTGTAACGACATCTCCTGCAAATGTGACTGCCATGAGGGATCAAGTTTTAGAAGAGGGAATAGGAAGAGACAGTATTGCTAGAAAAACAATTCAATCCAGAAATGCTGTATAATAGAGTAGTTCATTTCTATATCGATAAAAAAGGATTTTCAAAAGACAAAGCAAATAAAATTGCTCAATCTGTGGTTCAGAAAGAAGCTATACGAAGAATTTGTAAAAATGAAGAATGTAAACACTTTTCTCACGACCATGTTAGAAATGCAGAAACATGTCTTGTAGATAATTGTGGATGTAATGAATTTACTAAGTAAAATCATCTAATGAATTTTCAAGTAATGGCTGTGCACTAATCCCTCTTTTCCTCAAGTCTTCTGCAAACTCATCTACAAATCCATGTATTGTGTAAACTTGTTCAGCTCCAGATTGTACAACCATGTCAATCAATTCAGTGTAATCACAGTGATCACTCATTGGAAACGAATAATCAGTTCTCCTCCCAAAAGAGTACTTCATTGATTGTGCCCATCCACTAAATCCAATTGTTACTGCACCGTATTTTGATTTCATATCTTGAACAAATTTATTTTTACTAGACATCATTGGTGCAATCATAACCCAAGGTTTTTTGTCAAGTAAACCATTTTTCTCAGCCTCAGTATGTCCAATTCCATCATTGAGTGATACCCCAAATTTTTGATGTAATGCATTCATGTCTTTAACAGAGTCATGTAGGTATAACGGACCCCAATGACCAAAAAACTGTGTTATAGTTTGGGCCTTACCTAATTGGTAACCCATCAAAATTACAGGAACCCCTTTCCCATAAAGTTCAGAAATTAATTCATTGACTTGTTTTAGAATATCTTCAAGTTTTGGAAAAATAAATTCAGGTAAACCAAATGTACATTCAGTGATCAGAGTTTTACACTTTGGAATTTTGGCACCCTTGAGAAATCCACGATCTCTTGTACAAACATCTCCAGTATAGAAAATATCATCGAAAAGTAATCCTTTTGCACCCAAAATATGCCCACTGTCAATTAGAGAAAAATCATCAAGAAATTCAACATGATTTTCCATCTTAAACCCTCGAAGGTTGGCTATTTCACTAGTCTCAATAGATGATAGAATAGTTCCACCGTTTTTCGATGGAAGATGATCAGAGTGTGCGTGCGATACAAAATTTATCCCATTAACATCACTGTTTTTTGGATCCAACAAAACTCGTTTATCATCAACCTCACACAGGATTCCATTTTTTGTCATCCTGACTTTACTAGGCAATGAAAATCAAGTAAGTTGGATTTGATATAAATTGCAGGTTTGATCTACTATTGACTAGTTGCTAAATCTAGGAATTCTAATCTCAGGTCGTGGGAGTAACATGGAATCAATCCTAAAGGCAATTAAGAAAAAAAAGATTCCAATCAATCCAGCAATTGTAATTTCTAACAAACATGATGCTAAAGGTCTAAAAATTGCAGAAAAATTAGGAGTTAAAATCGAAGTAGTTGAAAGTAAAGGATTCAAAGGAACCAGAGCAGAGTACGATAAAGAAATTATTTCAATCCTCACAAAACATGGAGTCACACCAAAAAATGGCCTTGTATGTCTTGCAGGATTTATGAGAATTATAAGCCCAGAATTTGTAAAAAAGTACAAAAACAGAATCATCAACATTCATCCAGCTTTACTTCCAGCATTTCCAGGATTAGATTCACAAAAACAGGCATTAGAATACGGAGCTAAAGTATCAGGATGTTCAGTTCATTTTGTAGATTCAGGAATGGATACAGGTCCTGTAATTATTCAAGCAGTAGTCAAAATTAATGAAAAAGATACAGAAGAATCATTATCAAAAAGAATCTTAAAAGAAGAACACCGAATTTATCCTGAAGCAGTCAATCTATTTGCTAGAAAAAAAATCAAAGTTTCAGGTAGAAGAACAATAATTAGTTAAGAATCAGGACCTCCAAAAAAATACAAAACTTTGAGTTCCTTTGTATTTCCATGAAAGCAATGCTCCACATTTTTTGCTACAAAAAATAATTTATCTTGAGAAACTTTGTAATCCTTATCTTTAATTTTTAAAAATCCGTTACCTGAAATGATATAGTATACCTCATCACTGTCATGTGGTGTTTGAGTGTCCTCCTCTCCAGGTTTGAGTACCAAAACTCCTGCGGCTAAACTGTCCTTATTGATAAAAGTATGAAAATAAGAATTATTGTTTTTTATTTTTTCTAGATATATATCTAAATCATATTCTAGCTTCAATTTTATTCAGCAGCTACTTCGTATGTTTTTCTCTGAGGATCAGCACTCATGAATGAATGTCCAGTAGGATGAACTTTTTCATGTTCAGGGCTTTGGTGCATTTTGATAAAAGTTTCTTTGCTTTCATGTTCAACAAGGATTCTATAAGTTCCATCAGAGGATTTCAAGAATTTTCTAGAGATAAATCCTGGAAAATTACATAGTACTTTGTTTGATTCAGCAAACCAATTTTTAAAATCGTCCTCAACCCCTTCCTTGAGTTGAATATCGGCAATCATTACAAACATGTTATGACTAGTGAAATAACCATTTAATTTCTTTTCTGAGATTTTCATCTTAGAATTCCAAGGATTAAATATCTACAAATCAAAAAGCAGTTCATGGCAGGCATTAGAATTGATGGTAAGATTATTGCCCAATCAGTCAAGGAAAGAGTCAAAAAAGCAGCTGAGGTGCTGAAAAATCAAGGGATTTCGCCTTGTTTAGCCACAGTATTGGTTGGAGATAATCCAGCTTCTGCAACATATGTTAGAAATAAACACATAGCATGTGAAGCAGTAGGAATTTCCACAAAAGATCACAAACTTGATGCCAACATAACTCAATCAGAATTAACCAAAATTATTGATGAATTAAATGCAGACAAATCAGTTCATGGTATTTTAGTTCAACTTCCTCTACCAAATCAACTAGATGAATTTGCAACTACATCAAGAATATCTCCACTAAAAGATGTAGATGGTTTAACTCCACATAATGCAGGTTTACTTGCCATGAGTAAAGCAGCATTAGTTGCATGTACACCATCAGGAATAATGGAGATGTTTGATTATCATGGAATAGACCTAGAAGGAAAAAATGTCGTGTTAATTAATCGAAGTAACCTCGTAGGAAAACCACTGTATCATTTGTTATTAGAAAAAAATGCCACTGTATTGACATGTCACTCTAAAACTAAAAATTTATCAGAACTATGTCAAAATGCAGACATTATCATCACTGCAGTAGGAGACAGAAACAAATTCACACTAACCCCAGATATGATCAAAGAAGGAGCAATTGTAATTGATGTTGCAATTTCAAGATTTCAAGAAAAATTAGTGGGAGATTCAGATTATGAAAAAATAATTCAAAAAGCATCATTTGCCACGCCAGTTCCAGGAGGAGTTGGTCCCATGACAGTTGCAATGCTATTGAAAAATACAATTACAGCAGCATCACTGAGTAGTCAAATTGGATAAAAACCCAGAAAAAGAATCATTACGAAATAGGCTTTTGGAAACAAGAGACAACACATCGTTTGATCTATTAAAAATTGCAAGTGGGAATATTCAGAAAAAATTAAGAAAAATGTATGCTTTCAAAAATGCTCAGAGAATTGGAGTATACTACCCAATAGGAAGTGAGATTTTTACTCAGGATATCATCCAAGAACTAATCAGTCAAGGAAAAGAGGTTTTCCTGCCTAAAGTTACTGGGAAAACCATGGAATTTAGAAAAATTGTAGATTTTTCAAGCCTAGAACATGGCAGTTTTGATATTATGGAACCAAAAGATGATTGCCCAGTGAACAACAATCTAGACGTTATTTTAGTGCCAACTGTAGGAATTGATCATAGCGGAGTCAGATTAGGTTATGGCTATGGGTTCTATGATAAATTTTTGGCAGAAAATAAAACTACAACAATTTCTCTTACCTTGGAAAAACAAATTATCAAAAAAATTCCAAAATCAGATCATGATGTATTGATGGATTGGATTGTAACAGAAGATCAAATGATACAGACTCAAAGATAAGAAAGACCTTTTTGACCAATATCTTTTCGATGAAATTTCTGAGACCAAATAATTTTGTCAGTTGCAGCATATGCGTTTGTGATTGCCGATTGTAATGTATCACCTAATGCAGTTACTCCCAATACACGTCCACCGTTTGAGAGAATCTTTTCGCCAGACTTTTTGGTACCAGCATGGAAAACAATTGCACCCTCCGGAACAGAATCAAAGCCAGTGATCTCATCATCTTTTGAATATGCCTCAGGATATCCCTTTGATGCCAAAACAACACACACAGCAGATTGTGATTTCCAAGTGGCAGGAGGTAAAGAAGACAATGTGCCATCAACACTTGCTACAAAATAATCATACAAATCAAAATCCATCCTCATAGTAATTGGCTGGCATTCAGGATCACCCATTCGAACGTTGTATTCTAAAACATATGGTTTACCATCCTGAATCATAATTCCGGCATACAAAAATCCCTTGAAAACAATTCCCTCTTTTTTCATTGCATGGATAGTTTTTTCAATAACTTCTTCTTGAATTATTTTTGCTAAATTATCATCAATTATTGGAGTTGGAGAATATGCACCCATTCCTCCAGTGTTTGGGCCTTCATCATTATCAAAAATTCTCTTATGATCTTGGCTGGAAGCCATAGGAATAGCAATATCCCCATCAGAAAGAGCAATGTAGGAGGCTTCAATTCCATCAATTCTCTCCTCAATGATAATCCTATTTCCAGCATCACCAAATGTCTTATTTACCAAAATTGTTTGAATTGCAGAAATTGCCTCATCATTACTATTACAAACAATTACACCCTTTCCTGCAGCCAAACCATCTGCCTTTACAACTACATTGTAGTCAAGGGATTTCACATATTCTTGAGCTTTTTGAGCATCATCAAATATTTCAAAACGAGCAGTCGGGATTTCATTTCTTTTCATAAAGTCTTTTGCCCAAATCTTACTTGATTCAAGTTGAGCCGCTTGGCGTGATGGTCCAAAAACTCTGAGACCTAATTTGTTAAATTTATCTACAATTCCAGCAGCTAGAGGATCTTCAGGTCCAACTACAGTAAAACAATTATTTTTTTGAGCAAAATCTGCTAATCCATCTAAATCATCCACACTTATTGGAACATTATTTTCAGTCCCGCCATTTCCAGGAGCAGTAAAAACAGTTTCAACTTTACTACTTTGAGACAACTTCCATGATAATGCATGTTCTCTTCCACCAGAACCAATCACTAAGACATTTACCAACAAAAATTATCTTTTTCTCAATTATATAATCCAAGTCTCAACAAATCAATTTAGCTTTATAATGCCACAAACATTCTAAAATTTAGATGGAACTTTCTTCAAAATTTGATGCTAAAGCAATAGAATCAGAAGTTAGAAAATATATCAAATCCATTGACTTGGAAAAACTGATTTTTGCATCAGATAAACCTGAAAAAATTCGATTTATTGAGGGCCCACCCACTATGAATGGAATTCCACATGCAGGACATCTCAGAGGCAGAGTAATCAAGGATTTGTGGTATCGATTCAACACATTACAAGGAAAAAAAATTGAATTTAATGGTGGATGGGATACCCAAGGACTCCCTGTAGAATTACAGGTGGAAAAAGAATTAGGAGTTACAGGTGGAAAAAGTGAAGCCATCAAAGAATTTGGAATTGAAAGAATTGTTTCTGAATGTAAAAAAACTGTAGAAAAATTCAACAAAACATGGGTTGAAGTTGATACACAACTTGGAATGTCATTTAATCATGAAAAAGCATATTGGACATTTAGAGATGAATTTATTGAAAGAGAATGGCAAGTTCTCAAAAAAGCATATGAAAATAAAATTTTAGAAGAAGACTTTACTGTAATTGCATACTGTCCAAGTTGTCAAACGTCACTCAGTCATGCAGAAGTCAACCAAGGGTATGAAGAAGTCAAAGACCCTTCACTATACTACAAAGTCAAGCTAGTGGATGAAGATGCATTTTTGATAGTATGGACTACAATGCCATTTACTCTTGTTACTGATGCCATGGTAGGATTACAACCTAAAGAAGACTATGCATATGTCAAAGTGGAAAACGAAACTTGGGTAATTGGAAAAACAAGACTAGAAGAGTTCATGGCAGAAGTAAAAATTGAAGAATATAAAATTGAAAAAACTGTAAAAGGCTCAGAATTTGAAGGAAAAAAATACATTCATCCATTATTGGATTTAATTCCAGAATTAAATGAAATTTCAAAATCAGATAATTATCATGTGGCAGTTTCAGAGACATTTGTAGATGCCAGCACAGGGAGTGGTCTTGTACATCTATCACCTGCAAACGGTGAAGAAGATATTAAAATTGCAAATAAACGCAAAGTCAAAATTTTCAGCCCCATTAATGACGAGGTAAAATTCACTGAAAAAGCAGGAAAATATCAAGGAATGTTTGTTAGAGATGCAGACAGACCCATAGTCGAGGATCTAAAAGAGTGCAATGCCCTTGTAAAAATTGGTAAAATCAAACACAAGTACCCACTATGCTGGAGATCACACCATCCAATTGTGTGGCTTGCAAGAAAAGGGTGGTTTTACAAATTAGATAGATTAGATAACAAAGCAATTGATGCAGCAGAAAGTGTAGAGTATTTTTTTGAGCAGCCAAAAAACAGATTTCTTGGAATTATCAAAGAGAGACATCCTTGGTGTATTTCTCGAGAAAGGATTTGGGGCTGTCCTCTACCAGTTTGGAATTGTGAAGATTGCGGTGAGAAAAATTGGTTCTTTACTAGAAAAGACATTGTAGATGCTGCAGATAAATTGCCAGACGGCCCTGACTTTGAATTACACAGACCATGGATTGACAACATTACAGTAAAATGTAAAAAATGTAATGGAGTCAATACAAAAAGAGAAGAATATGTTTTAGATACTTGGCATAACAGTGGCTCTGCACCTTATTCCTCGCTAACAGATGAAGAATATGCAAATGAAATTCCGGCTCCATTTTTCACAGAAGGAATTGATCAAACTAGAGGTTGGGCATACACGTTACTAATTGAAAATGTAATTTTAAACAATGCTGCAACTCCACCTTACAAATCATTTTTGTTTCAAGGACATGTGTTAGATGAGAACGGAGGAAAAATGAGTAAAAGTAAAGGCAATGTCCTAGAGGGAGCAGAATTGCTTGAAAAATATCCAGTAGACCTGATTAGATTCTATTTTATGTGGAAAGCAAGTCCAATTGAGCCCCTAAGTTTTAGCACAGATGAATTAATGTCAAGGCCATATCAGGTAATCAACACGCTATTCAATTTACACCTGTATTTTCAGCAAAATAGTCAATATGATAATTTTAATAATTCAAACTCAATTAAATGGGCAAAGCAAAATGACTTGCTGACATCTCCAGATATATGGTTACTATCAAAACTTCAAAAACTGATTCAAATTCTTACTGAGAAAAATGAATCATGTAAATTTCACGAAGGCGCAAAGGCAATTGATGATTTTATCATCAACAACCTCAGTCAAATCTACATTCCAATAACTAGAGGAGAACTATGGGATGAAGACGATGAAAAGAAAAACAGAAGATTGGCAATCTATGCAGTCCTAAGTGAAGTTCTAAAAACATTAGATATTCTGATTCATCCATTTTGTCCATTTACAAGCGAACATCTCTATCAATCAATATTTCCAGGAAAACAAAGTATTCTACTTGACAAATGGCCAACATACCAAGAAGATCTAGTAAATGAAAAAATCGAAGAATCATTTGACATCATGAAGGATATCGTATCAATTTCTTCAGCTGCCAGAATGAAAGGAAAACTGAAAAGACGATGGCCATTAAACGAAGCACAGATTTGTGTAAAGAAAGGTCAGAAAAATAAACTTGAATCATTATCTGAATTATTACAATCTCAACTAAATGTCGAGAAATTTACAATTACTGAAACAGAAAAAGAATCAGGAATAGAACAAATTCTGGAATTAAAACAATTAGGATTACCTGTCAAAGGAGTAGTAGAATTAGAAAGAAAACGAATTGGACCAAAAGCAAAACAACACATGGGAAAACTTGTATCTACATTTAATGAAACCAATCCAGATGAAATAATTTCATCATTAGAGAAAAATTCAAAATATGATTTTGATATTGATGGAGAGATTATTTCGCTATATAATGAAGACTTCATAATAGATTTTGATGCAAGTGAAAATTATGCCGCTGCAAAAAGAGACAACTATACTGTAATTATTTCAACATTAAGAAACAAAGAGATGATGGCAAAAGGATTGGTAAAAGATATTGCAAGAAGACTCCAAACACTTAGAAAAGAGAGAGGATATACCCCAACTGATGTTTTAGAAGTTGCATCTATTTTAGAATTAGATGAAGAATCCCTTGAAATGATGAAAGAAAAAGCTGAAGAACTAGCATTTTTGGTCAGAGTAAAACAAGTTAACTTTACAGAATCTTGTAAGGAATACAAAGAAGACGACATTGATGGTCAAAAAATCAAAATTTCTGTAGAATAGAATTTGAAAATGAATGCAATATTTTTATTACATTTAGAAATCCCATAAGCAAATGTCAGAATCAACCCCAAATGTTGTTGGAATTAACGTTCTAAAACAAAATGGCCTAGATGTTGATGAATTGTTAAAGGAATTAATCAAAAATGCTGCAGTAGAATTTACTGCATACTATTACTTTACCAATCTCAGAGCACATTGCACAGGTATAGAAGGGGAAGGATTGAAAGGAATTATCGAAGATGCAAGATTAGAAGATCTTAGTCACTTTGAATCATGCCTTGAGAGAATCTACCAACTAGGTGGAACTCTTCCAAATGACGCAACAGAATTTATCAAAATTTCTGGATGTGAATTCTTACAACTTCCAGCAAATCCAACAGATCATAAAGCGATTCTAGAAAAATGTCTCAAAGCAGAACAAGGAGCAATTGTCAACTGGAACAAAGTTTGCCAGATGACATTTGGAAAAGATCCTGTCACATACGATATTGCAAAAGATATTTTGGCTGAAGAGATAGAACATGAGTCTTGGTTCCTAGAACTAATCTATGGTAGACCATCAGGACACATGCGAAGAAAGTATGCAGGTGAAAGACCACATACAAGAAAACATTCTAGAGCATTAGATATGGCCTAAGTGCCAAATCATTTTCTTTATTTTAAATTCAAAATTAAAGTGACTTTATACACGACAAATAGTGAAGAGGTGTTGTTTTATCACGGTTAAATAGAAAAATCCCTTATTGATAATATGGTTAAACAGATTAGCCTTGATGCATGGCAAATTCAGCAGCTATCAGATCTGTTAGAAAAAGGCTCAAGTATTGTTGCAAAAACAAACAGACCAATTGTTCTGTACAGACAAACTCTTGAAGAAGAAGAAGAATCTTATGAAGAAATTGTATGTACACTTACCAAAGGATATGTGATTGAACAGATGGTCACATCAGGAGGAATTCTAGTTCCAAGCTTTCATCAACAATTTGTATTTACCATAGAAGAGTACCCTCAAGAATTATTACGAAAAAGTAAAGATCGCTTTTTAGAAATGATTGATTTTCTAGATGAACAACTAAAATAGTATCATAGTTAATAAAGACCGTAAATTTCATAATTTCTGCATGCAATTACTTGAATTTCAGGCCAAGGAATTATTTCGAGAATATGGAATTAACTTACTTGAGAGCATCTCATCAACTAGCATAGAAGATGGTCGTAAACATGCAAAAGAATTAGGATATCCATTTGTAATTAAAATTCAAGTGCCTGTTGGAGGCAGAGGAAAAGCAGGCGGAATTCAAAAATGTCAAAACGATGATGAATTTGAGCTAAAATATCCTCAAGTCATGGACTTGACGATTAAAGGAGAGAAAGCAAGAGCAATTTTACTTGAAAAGATGGCAGATATTAAAAAAGAATTGTACCTTTCAATATTTTTGAATCGTTCAAAAAGATGTTACACCATTATTGCATCAGCTGAAGGTGGTGTAGAAATTGAATCAGTTAAAAATCAAATTATCAAAGAGGTTGGATTAGGAGATGTCTCAGATGAATTAGCAAAACAAGTTGCAAAGGAAATGGGGCTAGAAGGAATCACAGCAGAACAATTTGTGGATACTTTAAAAAAATTATCAAAATTAACAATTGAAAAAGAGGCAGAACTTGTCGAGATTAATCCATTAGCAATAATGCAGGATGATTCAATCATGGCACTAGATGGAAAATTTGTAACAGATGACAATAGTAATTTCAGACACCCAGAATTACAAAAATACCAAGAAAAAACAGCAATAGAAGAACAAGCTGAAAAAAGTGGATTTTCTCTAGTAGAACTTGATGGAGATATTGCAGTAGTTGGAAATGGTGCAGGACTTGTAATGTCAACATTAGATATGTTATCAGATAACGGTGGAAAGCCTGCATGTTTTCTTGATGTCGGTGGCGGTGCAACAACAGAATCAGTGTATGAAGCATTAACATTAATCAGTCAATTGCCAAAAGTCAAAGGAATTCTCGTAAATCTCTATGGAGGAATTGTAAAAACTACTGTTGTTGCCGAAGCATTTCTCAAAGCATATGAAAATAATCTAATTGATTTGCCAGTATTTTCAAGACTAAAGGGAACAGAATCAGATAAAGCAAAAGAAATGTTACAAGGTTCTAGAACCAACATATTTGATACAGTAGAAGAGGCAATTAATGCAGCAGTGATGGGGATAAAGAAATGACAGACATCTTTGAATTACTAAAAGGAAAACCAGGAGACCCAGATTATGAAAATAAAGAAGTCATAGTTCAAGGAATTACAGGATCATATGGTTCACTACATGCAGGAAAAATGTTAGAGTATGGAACCAACATTACAGCAGGAGTTACACCAGGTAAAGGAGGACAAACATGGAATGAGAGTGTACCAATTTACAATACAATGCAGGAAGCAGTAGATGCAACTGATGCAAAAATTTCAATCATCTTTGTTCCAGCAAAATCCTTCCTTTCAGCAGCTAAAGATGCATTAAATGCTGGAATCAAATTACTAGTTGCAATTCCAGAACACGTTCCAATTAGAGATACAATGGAGGCATTAGATTTAGCAAACAAAAAGGGCGCAACAATAATTGGACCAAACACACCGGGAATAATGATTCCAGAACTAATCAAGATAGGAATCATGCCACCAATGCCATTTAAGGCAGGAAAAATTGCAGTATTATCAAAAAGTGGAACATTACTATATGAAATTTCAGATGCTCTTACAAATTCAGGATTTGGTCAATCAATTACAATTGGAATTGGCGGTGACCCAGTTAACGGAACAAGATTAATTGATGCATTTGAAATGGTAAAAGACATTCCAGATATGGAAGGATTGGTAATAGTTGGAGAAATTGGAGGAGACTCTGAAGAGATGTTAGCTCAAAGAATTATCGATTGTGGATTTAACAAACCAACAGTAGCATACATTGCAGGAAGAGCAGCACCTAAAGAAAAGAGAATGGGTCATGCAGGAGCAATTGTAATGGGAAATTATGGATCAGCAGAATCTAAAGTATCAATGTTTAACAAAGCAAACATCCCTGTTGCAAAAAGACCTGCAGAAGTACCAGTATTACTAGCAGGAAAGATGGAAAAATCCGATTAGAATAAAAGAGAGAGATAAAGGAGAAAATTAATGCCTATTACAGATCCAGAAAAGAAACGAATTGCACAACAAGCACGTCTTGTAATGAGAATTTGCTTCAAATGTGGAGCTAGAAACGATATAGGTGCTACACGATGTAGAAAATGTAGAAATCCATACTTGAGATTAAAGAATAGGAATCTCGGGGTTAAGAAATAGAATTAAGAAATAGAATTAAGAAATCATTAATCTTTGTCGATAGTCTACAATTACAGATTTTAATTCACTATTGTATTGTTTAACAAAGGATTTAGCTGCCTCAGGATCTTCCAATTCTTCAAATGTCAACTGTAAATCCTCAGGGAGTTGATCATTCATTTGATACAAAACTCTAGCAGCCTCTACATATTGTCCTAAGTTATCAGCATATTCAAAGGCCAATTTCATCCGGTCAATTAATGCATCAAACTCTTGTAAAGACATGAAAATTATTTTTAAAAATAGTAAAAAAGGTCAAGGTAATTGTAACATAATCACATAGCAAAGACAAAAAAACTCCTAATTGAGCAATTTAGTTGGACCGGTCGTCTAGTTTGGTTTGGATGACGCACTCACACTGCGTAAGGAAATTACTTTCCCGCAAAGGTCGTGGGTTCAAATCCCATTCGGTCCACCATTTCATTTATCCCAAAATACATGAATTGGATTTAGAATCAAAGATAGTTCCAGGGCCACATTTGGAATCAAACTCAGTTGAATCAGATGTTTTTACAACACCAACTCTACATGCATTTGTATCAGGATCAAGAACAGTACCAGGGCCACATTTGGAATCAAATTCACCATAGAAAATATCTTCATCCTCAATCACAGGGTTAGAAATTGTATCAGATGATGAATCAAATGTATTATCAAAATACCCTTGAGAATAACCAGCACCAAGTATTATCAATATCAAAACAGGAATTCCCACAATAATTGGAATCTTTAATGGAATTGATTTTGAGAAACTGCCAAAAGATTTTGATTCAGGAATAAGTTGAGGGTTTGCACCTACTTCAAAAATTGAAGCCCCACAAATCATGCAAAAGTTAGCACCCAATGGACCTTGTTTTCCACATTTCCAACAATGAATTGTATCTTTATTTTCAGGTTCATTTTCAAAAACAATCTCATCAGTTTGTGCATCAGAAGTATGTTTAACAAGATATTTTTCTCGTAAATTTTTCAGATAATTCTCATCAGTAATCCAGATTTTTTTATTTTGAATGAAAGTCTGTTTAATGTGCTCTAATCTATAAGGGTCACCAACATCCAATTTCAATAAAGCATTGACGTCATCTACAACATCTCTGGAATCCATACGTTCCCCGTAAATGGCATATCATTAAAAACTAATTGAAAAAGAAAGAGGATTTTAGACAGAAATAAGGGTGAAAATGTCTAAAACGAATAATCCCAATCCAGTGTGAAATAATAGTAATTATTAAAATCTAGAAAACAAACAAACCATGTGAATGTCTCTCAGACAAAATTAGAGGTTGAATCATCAAAAGAAATCCTACTGCAGACAATTTTAAAAAACAAGGAAAATCTAGATACAAATTTGATTGCAATTGCGATTAAAGATTATGTTAAAAATTACGATAAATATATTGATGAAAAAAAAAGACTCTTAGATATTATTTCAAGTTTTAAGAAATAAGTGGGTTTTAAGATATTTGTGCCAATAGTTGTGTGTGACTAACATCATTTCTAAAACAGTCATCCAATCTGGATTGTAGTACTTTGAGATAGCAGTTAATCGAACAACATCCTTTGTGACCTACATCAAATGAATCTAAACAGATTTCACAGATTTTCATAAGGATATCTCCTGAGTTTGAAGCTTTATCTTTGAAATGACAGTGTTAGTCATTTTGAGCAAAGCCTCCATTTGAGGATCTTGGACATATTGTAAAGTCATTAGGATGACTCCATTACGTGTAGTTTAATCTTCATTAGGACTTCATTTGTCATTTGTAAGAGATTTGCCATGTCAGCATCAAGAAAACATTCTGAACTGGAATCAAACATCACTGTTTTTTGTGTTGTATTCATTTTTCTTCAATACACTATTAGTTACAATGAATATAACCAAGGATTTCGATTAGGCATGAATTAAGTATCGATGGCATCGAACCTCACTGGTTTGAGAGTATTTTGAAACTTTAACAAGGATATTCAGAGAGATCAGTAATCAGTTCTGAGGTCTCATCTAATATTTTGAGATGAAATAAGATAGATTTGCCATTACTGGACTTTAAAATATTTTGAATCATGCCGAGATTTTAGAGAGTGGAACTATAGATTTAATCATATCTTCTGAACCAAAGTGAAATTTAGTTTCATAGCATTGCTCACATACAAGCCATTCATGGCAGTAAATCTGTCCAATTGTAGGTTTGTAAATAATTTTGTATTTTGGTTCGTGTCTATCTTCGCATTGATTCATCGTCAATCTCCTTTGATAGTTGTTCTACTTGTCCAGTAAGTAGTAAGTAGAATTTACGGACCATATTCAAGTAGACATCTCCGTAGATAATTGCTCTACTTGTCCAGTAAGTAGTAAGTAGAATTGTTGTAAAAAGTTCAATAGTAAAACTCCTTTGTCTGATTTTTAATTTTCATAACTACATCACCGGTCATTTTTATCAAATGTTTAACTTCAAGATCATTGAGATGTTGACGACCATCATCTATAGACTGTTTAGCCATAAATGAAACCTCATTTTGAAGGCTCTCAAGTGCTAAAACCTGACTAGTCAATATAGCGCCTCTCCTTTTTCCCAAGACAGTTCAAACAATGAACTCATCATATCTACGAGAGTTTCAGAATCAGACCACCATGCAAAGACCTGTCTTGTAGGATGTGTTGCATTGCGCATAAAGATGAGGACCTCTTTTTTGTCATTCACAATGAAACACTTGTTTTCAGAATTTGCAGGCATTGCTCTAATTTGTGCTGAATTCATCTCAGATAGGAATTCAGGGGTTTGGTTTAGAGGAGTGACGACCATTTTGAGATTAGTTGGTGCTTCTTCTACCCAATCAAACACATCTGCATGATACATTCTTAGTAAATCTGAAACACTGCCATAGATTCTGAAATCCTCATTGCTAGAATTTACCATTTCCTTGATTTTGTTCATGATAGGGCCTGTTCCATGTAGCAATTGCATTTTTTCAGATTTTGATTCATCTGTCTCTACTGCAAAGAATGGGATTTCTTTCCACATCTCTGAAAGAGATTCTTCCTTGTTTGCCAGGGTGTCAATTCTATCCTGTTCTTGTTTGACCAATGTAGAAACTGCTTCTTTCATATCCATTGCCGTGTATTTTGTTGGATGTGCCAGTTCTGCAACAACCAATCCCATACTCTGAAGGGAGTTGACCAGATGATAGGTCTCAGTTCGAGGCAATTGTAGTGCTTTTGCTATCTCAGAAGCAGTCTTCGATCCATACTTTCCAAGATAAATGAACACCTTTGCCTGGCTTTTTGTGAGGCCAAAATTGATTAATTCATCTCTAATTTTCTCAAGAGTTAGTTTATGCTTGTACATTGCAGTGTCTGATTCATTATCAAACAGACTGATTTGATTTTGAGAATTCATTAGAAATTCTCCTGTGATTGTGTTTTAATTTTCATTATGACAACGTTTGTCATTTTTAGGAGATTATCAATGGATGAATCTGCTAGGAATTGGTATGTCATTGGGACATCTCCATAGATTGTGTTTTAATTTTCATCATGACATCATTTGTCATATTGAAAAGTGACTCCAATCTAGAATCTAAAAAAGTGTGATTTGAGTCAAATGTTTGGTTTTGTGTTGTTTGGTTCATTGTTCTACAAAGATTGTAGTGGTTACAATGAATATAATCAAGGTTTTCGATTAGGCACGAAATATGGTTCGAACCATGCGAACCTGTCCTATTTTGAGTCCCAATAGTGGAATTACATACTATTGCTTATAAAGGAAAATCCATCAATTACCTTATTGAAAAATAGCCAGATAGGCGTTATCACAATTGCCTCAATTGCAATATTATTTACATTATCTACTGTTTATTCCAATTTTGACATATGGGAAGAAGCTTATGCAGGTGTAACACTCGATCGTGACAATGTTGCAAAGACAATTCTAGTACGAATAAACCCAGATGGAACAAATTTTGAGAATGCATATGATTCATTCTCAAGAATTGGTTTTGTTGATGGAGAAGCAAATTTTTTACTAGAATCAGTTCCTAGTAAAGATAAAAAACCATTTTACGCTTTAATTCAAAAATCACTAGAATCAAAAAATACACTACTTAAAAACAAAGGAATGAACATCGCAATCGATATTTTCTCAGGTGATGGAGAGGTAATTGAGACATTAAAATATTCAAATTGTGATGTAACTGAATATTTTGTTCATGGTGTGGATTCAAAAGGAAAGATTTTCTTTACAGAGGATGACGGAACTGTCGAGATCAGAGAGGTAACAAAATTTGAATGTGTGTCATTTTCCTTAGAGGTGGAGATCTTACAAAGCGATCTTGACAGATTAGAGCAAACATTAGAGATTATAGAAACAATATCCAATCCATTTGAAATAACAACTGAGAAAGGATATTTCAGTAAACCTGCAACCAACGGTACAGAAGGAGAATTATTCTACAACAGTATGACTAACAAACTACAAAAGTTTGTTGATGGTAAATGGATTGATATTTCCGGAGTAGGTGGACCACCAACACCTAGAAGGTAATTCAATGAAATTACAAATCATTGTGTTTTTGCTTATAATTATTGGGATTTCAGCAGGATTATCCCAACTAGGAAATGAGCAGATATCAATAATCGTTAATTCAGAAGGAAAAGCCAAAATTTCTCAAACACTATTTCCCAAAACATTTGTTTCATCAATTGACGTACCAATAGTTTCAGAAAAAATTTCAAATCTTTTGGCAATTGATGAAAAAGATATTCTTTTAGGCACTACACAGGACCAAGATCTTTTGAAAATAGCCACATTAGGCGCCTCAGTAGTTGATCTCAAATATAATGCAGATATTCTAACCTATGAATCAGGAGTTTTTAGGCTAAAATACAGCAGTGAATTAGAATCCAGAGTCAGCCTACCCCAATTATCAAAACTAGTTTCATTAAATATAATTCCAATTGAAATTTCAGAAAAAGAATACGTCTTACCCCCAGGAGATATTTCTCTGAGTTATTCAATCAAGCCAGTCACATCAAAGGAGTTTTTTGTTAATGTTGATGGTTCAGAATATAAAATTGAAGCAATCACTGCGGCCAAGATAGAAGAATTTTCAGCAAATTCAGATGAAATTCAATTCATCATCAGAGACAAGGCAATTGTTTTGACAATTATTCCTACAACAGTTTTGGAAAATCCAAATGACGTATTACTGAATGGAGATAAAGTAGAGTTTAGTCAATTTCATCAAAATTCAACCCACTCTTGGATCAGAATAGATCCTCATGAGAAAGGTTTGGTGCGAATTTTAGATTTCAAGGAAGAATCAGTAGAATGGTTTGACTGGTTATGGGGATGGTTCAAATGAACATGAATTTAATTTTTCCATTTGTAATACGGTATTATGTTAATAACATAATGCGAACCGGACGACTGGATGGATCGAACTACTCAGTTAAGTTCAGTTATGACGCAAGATCAGTGTTGAAAATAAGCCTCTTCGGCCTAATTGCACTTTTCGTATTAACAGTTAGTGTACCTTCAGCTTTTGCCCAATCAACTGAATCAGAAACTAGTTCACCAATCAAAATGGTGCTTGATTTGACAAGAAGTAATCTCTTAGACTCTTTTGATGACACTGGAGAGATCCCTTCTTCAGCGCAGACATTTTATGATTTAGGACAAGAGGAATATCAAAAGGCAATTGATGCTCTGAACGCAGGTGATTTTGATGCAGCAGAAGAGCATGCATTAATTGCCATGACATTGTTTGAGGATTCAGCATCAGTAATTGGAGAAATAATTGAATCAGAATCATTTGGAGAGAGTTCAGGTATAGACGAGTTTAGTTCTCAGATTATTAATCAGCCAACATCAGCCAATATTTTTGAGATTCAGGAAAAAATTACAGACACTGATGAGGAGGTAGAAAATTTAAGACAATTAATTGAATCAAATAATTTAGATGTTAATTTAGAGGAATATGAGGAATCTATCAATTTAGCAAAAGAGGGATTAGCTAATGGTGATATTTCAGGTGCAAATGAAAAATTATCAATAGCAAATGAGATGAAAAATGAAGTTTATAATCAGATCAATGTAGCAGTAGAGGAAAATCAAGATGAACGAATTGAGCAATTTGTGACAAATAGTATCAGCACAATAAATCAAATGTTAGCAAACGGAGAAGAACTAGGCTTAAGCCAAGATACACTAAATGAATTACAAGATACCCTAGATGTTCTGAACACAGGTGAAATTGATGAGATTTTAGAAAAAACAGATGACAATAGCAATCTTGCAAAGGAATTCAAAAATGAAAACAAGGAAGCTGAGAAGGAGCTAAAAGAAGATAACAAGGAAGCTGAGAAGGAGCTAAAAGAAGATAACAAGGAAGCTGAGAAGGAGCTAAAAGAAGATAACAAGGAAGCTGAGAAGGAGCTAAAAGAAGATAACAAGGAAGCTGAGAAGGAGCTAAAAGAGGAAAACAAGGAAGCTGAGAAGGAGCTAAAAGAGACAGATCCAGAGGCAGCAAAGGAGCTAAAAGAGGAAAACAAGGAAGCTGAGAAATTATTGAAAGAGGAAAACAAGGAAGCTGAGAAGGAGCTAAAAGAGGAAAACAAGGAAGCTGAGAAATTATTGAAAGAGGAAAACAAGGAAGCTGAGAAGGAGCTAAAGATTTCTAAATTCGGAAAGGTGCCACCAGGTTTAGCTAAATTACTAGATAAAAATAATGATGAATCAGAATCACCAAGTACTGATGTAGAAAATCCAAGTAATACGGATGTAGAAAATCCAACTGAATCTTTAGATTCTGTAGATATTGCATCAATTATTCCTGACGTGTACGATGTTTCTGCAGATCTAGTGTATTCTCCAGATGATTATTTTGAAGATGCAGTAGATGAGTTGGAAGAAGATTCATTTGAAGAAAATTACGATAAAATGTACAAAGACTCAAAGGCTAAAGTCAAGAAGGACAAGGCAAAACAAGCAAAATTAGATAGAATTGCAGATGCTGCAGCTAATGGTGGACCACCAGGCCTTGCAAAGAAGGCCAATGATGGAATCACAGATGGTGATGCAATTAATATCTCAGCAACAGTAGGAGTACAATACACAGTTCAAGATTTCACTGCAATAAAGAACGGTAAAGATGATTCAGATAAAATCAAAATAGATGTAGACATTCCAATCGGTTCAAGTTTAGGAAATATCAAGAATGAGGCACAACCATATTCATTTACACCTGACGTAGTGGGGGTTTATACTATTACTGCTAAGGTAGGAGGATTATCAGATGTTATCAGAGTAATTACGGCAATAATAGCTGGTACTCCAACAGTAGAAAATCCAATTTCAGATGTAACTTTAACTTCTCCAAGACCAGATTCTGTAATTGATCTTAGAAATGTATTTGACGATGTAGAGGATGCCGATGATGAAATGACTTATAGCATTTCATTAAATACATTCACCGGCACATTCACTTCAATTTCTATTGATGTTAATGATGTTTTGACTATTGATTATGATGACACTGCTGCGGGTGAAGGAACAGGAATCATCACAGTCAGAGCAACAGATACAGATTTGTTATTTGTAGAAGATTCATTTGATGTAACAGTTTCTGCTGCTGGAAATACTCAGCCAACAGTATCTCTTTCAATACCAGATGACAGTACAGCAAAGAATGTAGATTATGTAATTCTAGATATTGGTCAATATTTTGCTGATGCAGAGGATACTGACATTCAATTAACATACACTGGAACAAGTGCAATCATTTCAGGGGATTCAGATACAATTGATGCAATCACCAGTGTTCCGGGCACTACATTAGTAACTGTAGATGTCAAAAATGGAAGAGATGGAACGGCAGATATTACAATTAGAGCAACAGATACAGGAGGATTGTGGATAGAAGACACATTCAGACTTGTAGTAGGTTCGGGATAAAATTAATAACTATTCATTTTGTTTAGAGATTTTGGAATATTTTGAATCAGAAATAATCTGAGATGAGTGCATCTCATCAATTTTTAATTTAATTTGCTCAGATAGATATTCTGAGAGTTTCTTATCATACCCATCTTCATATTTTTTCTCAGGAGCATCTACTCGCTCAATAACTTTTTCTACAATTCGCTCTACAGGTTTCTCCTCAACAACTACAGGAACTCTATTCTTGAATTTTCTAAATCCAACAAAACCAATAATCAATATTGGAATTACAATCATCCCAATTACAAGCGAATAGTTTTTCTCAACTTTTGCAGAAACTGTAACTGGACCATCAATGAACACTTGAGCAGTATTTCCATCATATGTCACATCAGCACCCTCCCATTCAGATAATGAATTTAACACCAATCCATCTCCACCAGCATCAATACCAATAGGAACAGTAACTCCCTGTTCATACCAACCGCTTCCAGTGGTTTCACCAGAATCAGAAATTACATTAAGCTTGTACTGATATTCTGTAAAGAAATCTACCTGATGATACTCATTCAACACTATCGGTGGAGTAGTAAATGATGTAGAACCATCATCCTCAATTTCCCAAAACTCTGCCTTGTCCAATGACCAACCAGTTATCTCTTGTCGAACCTTGTTTGGTTCAATTTCACTAGTCTTTTGCACATTTACAGAGACTGAAGTTCCAGAATCAAACCAATTATCACTAGTTGGAGATGATGGAAGAAAAGAGTAATCATTTGTCCCCTCTACACTTAGAGCATATTGAGGAACTGCTGAAAACACAACACTGTGAGAAGAATCAGTGGGGATAGATAGTGTGAAGTCACCCCTAGCAGTTCTTGAGATCTTTACAGTTTCACCATCTAGAGTGTACGATACCAGATTGAATCGACTAGTCTCATCTTGAACCCATGAATGATTCTGAGATAAAGTAAATGTCTGCCCAGAAACCAATGGCACTTCATATGATGGAAGAAGATTATTTTCAAAACTCACCTTTAGAGTATTAGTGTTTGAGAATTGGGCATATACAAAATCATCTCCAGACATACCAATAGAGAAAAGTCCAAAAAAAACTAAACCAAAAATTATCAACTTCATGATTCAGATACCACCAATGCTTCAAGGCCAGAATATTTTGAATCTAATTTTTCATTAATTTGATCAAGAGATTTTTTGTAATCGCTGTTTAATGTCTCATATTTTCCACGAGGAATAACATCAGAGTCATAGTCTGAATGAAGTTTATTCAAAGATTGTTCATATCCATATTTTTTTGCTAATAATAAATAAAATTCATCAGATAGAGGCCACGTATTTTTTGGCAATTCATACACATCACCAATTGGCTGAGAACTCTCCCCTCTGAAACTATCAATTTCCTTAATTTTTTGGAATCTATATGCAGTCAAAATGTATCGAACATCATTTGATGCATATTTGAGTTTCTCAACTAATCCACATTTTAGAAGAGACTTTTCAATTGTTAATCTAACTAGATCTTGTTTTAACTTGTCATTCTCACCAGTAGTCTTTTGAGCAATTTGAGCGAGTTTTACCGGACCCATCTCCTCAGCAGTTAATTCAGAAATTGCAAAAAGGATTTTTTGAGTCAATAATTGATTTGAACTTTCTTCAAGATATTTGAAGCAATTTTCTTTGAGTTGTTTTATTTTCAAAATACGTGCAAAAAGATCTTCTTCACTGAGCAACTATAATCACCATATCTCCTAACATCTAACTCTAAAGGGAATAGACATATTATTTTTGATAAAATCTTGGTATTTTTTGGTCGATTTTTCAAATATAACATAATCAGCCTAGTTTAAAGGGGTCAAAATCATATCAAATCCATGAAAGCCAAATTTACCGGAAAATGTGTTGAATGTGGCGACGTCATAAAGGCCGGAAAAGAGATTCTAAAGAATTCTAAAGATCAATGGGTTCACAAAGCTTGCTGTGACTTGGAAGACGAATTACCATAATCAAGAACAAACCCAGTACAAATTAGTAATAAATTTTTTAAGCAACTTTGAACAAATGAGGATGGTATGAGTTCAAAATCAAGTATTTTGCTAATTGGAACAATTCTAACAGTATTAGGAGTCATGATGATTCCAGCAAGCAGTTCTGCAGAATCAAACCAAATTACAGTTACTCCAATTAATGAGGAGATTAGCTTGGAAAAAACAATTACAACGATGAATGTTCCTGAAGATAACAAACTACCATGGGGAACAGTTAGAGGGGATGCATCAGATGTTGCTGAAAGATACCCAGTAATCATTCAATTCTACAAGGGAGAAGATCCAGTGCACTTTGCACAAGTAGACACTAAAGGTGATGGCTCTTATGAATACAAATTCAGAGTTAGAAGTCTAGATTCCAATTCAGGAGAATTTGTAAATATCTTCAATGGAGATTATATTGTAAAAATTTACAAAGTAATCCCAAATTCCAATGATTTAGTTTAATCAATAAGGCATTCCAGATTCTCTTTGTTTAGATAGTGCAGACATGTACCATTCAAATTCTTTTAAGAATCTAGAAAATCGTCTATCATAATTTTCATCCAATAATTTTCCATCAGCATCAAATACCTCATGAACTTTAGAAATTGGAAGTTGTGAAGAAATTGCCAGAGTTCCCATCTCTGCCAATATTTGACGGAGATGGTTTCCAGCCGTAATGCCCCCAAATGCACCCACAGAATATGAAATAATTGCAGAAGGTTTGAAAAAATACTCTTCAAGAAAATAATCTAATGTATTTTTTAATGCTGATGAAACACTATGATTGTACTCTGGTGTGATTGGAACATACCCATCTGCTTCTTTGAGGATTTTTTGCAAATTTTGTAATTTTTCAGGAGGAGATTCCATCTCCTTGTACATCTTGTCAAGTATTGGCAAATCCAACTCTAGAGGATCCACAAGTGAAACATCATGACCTTTCTCTTTTAATTTTGATACAACCCATTTGGCTACTTTAATTCCATGTCGTTCAGATCTAACAGAACCTACAATGATTACAATTTTTGCCATGGGTAATCCACAATGAAACAAGATAAAAGATTTCTACTAAATTCAAATCCACATAATATTTCATAGAATTCATATACTGAATATCTAAATGAAGAGCTAGAAAATGAGTAAGAATTTTTGGCACGACATAGAATCAGGTAGTGATGTTCCTGAAATTATTAACGCCATTGTAGAGATTCCTAAAGGGTCTATGAACAAGTACGAATATGATAAAAAGCACAACATGATAAAATTAGACAGAGTATTATTTTCACCATTTCACTATCCAGGAGATTATGGATTAATCCCTCAAACATTATCTGATGATGGAGACCCACTTGATGCACTTGTACTAGTTACAAACCCAACATACCCAGGAATACTAATTGAAGCAAGACCAATAGGACTACTCCAAATGAAAGATGATGGAAAATTAGATGACAAAATTATTTGCGTTGCAACAAATGACCCACGTTATTTACACACTGCAGATATTACAGATATTGAAGACCATTACCGCTCAGAGATTGCACACTTTTTCCAAGTGTATAAAGACTTGGAAGGGAAAAAAGTAGAGATATTAGGATGGAAATCAGCTAAAGAAGCTAAAATCGTCATCATAGAATCAATAAAGAGATACAAAGACACTTTGAAAAAATATTAGTATGGCAAAAGAATGCGAACATTTTACTCAAGAAAGAAACGTATCTCAAAATACAAAAAACTGTCAAGAATGTGAAAAAGAACATCTGCCAATAGTTGCACTTAGAATGTGTTTAACGTGTGGACATGTTGGTTGCTGCGATTCATCAATTGGCAAACACGCAACTAAACATTTTGAAGATACAGGACATCCTGTAATGCAAGCAGTTCCAGAGAACATTTGGAAATGGTGCTACATACATGAAGAATATTTTCATTCAGAATAATTTGAGAGATTAGAAACTATTTTCTACGATTTTAATCGTAAACCATTAATTCTTTTTCTTCAAGTAATGCATGGATTTGGTTGACAGAGCGATGAACATCTTTTTCAAGTTTTGCTCCAACACACACCAATTTACCTGATGCAAAAATTAGAATTACAGTTTTTGGATCAAGCATTCTGTGAATTAGTCCTGGGAATTGTTCTGGTTCATACATACTTCTAGGAAGAGTTCTTGCAGCTTGCTCCAAGTTTACTTTACCACCAAGATTAATTGAAGATACAATATTTTGAATTGAAACTATAGGATCATTTTTAATTTTGATTTTGCCTTTTCTCAAGATTTTCACAACTTCAAAAACAGCAGTTTCTGCCAATTCTTGAGATTTAGCACCAGTACATACCATCTTTCCTGAGCCAAAGAGCAATGTAGCAGTCTTTGGGCTTTTTAGTCTGAATACTGCGCCTGGGAACTGTTCAGGATGATATTCAACTGCGGGGAATTTTTTAGTGATATCTACAAGGTCTAATTTTTGTTCAATTGTTGCAGAGGCTACAACGTTTACAATTGCAATGATAGGTTTAGTTTGAGTCATTTTTCTATTTTCCTCCCATCGTATCCATATTTTGGTCTAATCTTAAGCCTTTGTATCTATTTCTAATTGTTACTTCAGTTACATTTGCAGCTTCTGCAATATCTCGTTGAGTTTTATCCTCACCATTTTTTACACAAGACAAGTAAAGTGCTGCAGCTGCTAATCCCATAGGATCTTTTCCTGCAGATTCTTCATGTGCTTGTGCATCTTTGAGTACTTTAACTGCAAATCTTTTTGTCTTTTCTGTAATTCCAATAGAGCTTGCAATTCTTGCAACACATTGTACTGGATCAACTACAGGCATTTTTAGTTCCAACTCTTGATGTAAAATTCTATAGCATCTTGAAATATCTTTTTTCTTAATGTTACCTGCATCTGAAACATCTTTTAGAGTTCTTGGAGTTTCAGTATCTCTGCATGCAGCATATAATGATGCAGCAATTAATGCAGAGATGGAACGACCCTTTACAAGTCCTTTCTCTAATGCTTTTCTGTAAATGTAAGATGCTTTTTCAATAACTGCATCAGATAATGAAAGTTTGTCTTTTAATGTAGATAATTCACTTAATGCTTGTCTAAGATTTTTGTCAGAGGATGCATTTACTTTACTTCTGCTATCCCAAGTTCGTAGTCTTTCAATTGTACTCTTCATTGTAGATGTAAGTGGTTTTCCAGATGAGTCTTTATTCATAGGACTGATAATAGTTGCAAGTCCTCTATCATGCATTGCTAAAGATGTAGGAGCACCAGTTCTTGTTGGATCTGCTCCACCTTCTTTGGAAAAAGATCTCCATTCAGGTCCAGAATCTTGCAATGTCTCAGTTATGACATAACCACATTTTCCACAAAATCTTTCTCCTGTAACATTATCAGTTAACATGGAATTTTTTCCACATCGACCACAGGTCGAATCTGCATTGACAATTTCTAAAACCATAAAGATTACTCCTTTTGTGCTATTCATTTCCTATATAAACGACTTATTTACTGACTTTTTCAGAGATTGATCGAGCCTAGTTTTTAGGAACAAATCTTTTAAAAATTAAAATTTTACCAAAAATTCTAAAAAATTCTAAAAATAAGGAGGGCAGAAATAGTCTAATCCACATATTCATTTTTTAATAGTCACAAAACAGCAAACTCAGATGTCATCGTATCAGTTAGGTAAGTGGGATCTAACAGAACTAGTAAAAAATCCAAAAAGTCCTGCATTTCAAAAACAAATTAAAGAATTAGAAAAACAGGCAGAAAAATTCGAAAAGATCAAATCAAAACTAGATCCTAAAATGTCATCTAAACAATTTATGAATATTCTTCATCAAGTTGAAAAGATTTCAGAAAACATGAGCAGGATCGGAGGTTATGCATCACTATCATATTCTTCTGACACACAATCAGATGAAGCAACAGCACTAATGACTAAAATGTCAAAACTAGGTTCTGAAATATCAAACAAGATTTTATTTTTTGATTTGTGGTGGAAAACACAAGTGGATGATAAAAATGCCAAAAGACTCATGAAAGATGCAGGAGAGATTACAGAGTATCTTTCACATAAAAGATTATTTGCAAAATATGCACTAAGTGAACCTGAAGAACGTATCATAAACACATTAGATGTGACAGGAATATCTGCACTTGTAAAACTGTATGATAAAATTACAAATTCTTTTGAATATAAGATGAAAGTTGGAAACAAACTCAAAACAATGACAAGAGAAGAACTTACAAACTATGTTCGAAGTACAAATCCAAAAATTAGAGAAACAGCTTACAAAACAATTCTTTCAAAATATTCACAAAATAAAGGAGTGGTGGGAGAAATTTATCAAAATATCGTTCAGAATTGGAAAGATGAAGGAATAGAGATCAGAGGATATGAATCCCCAATATCAATGAGGAATATAGGAAATGATGTGGATGATAAAACTATAGACTCGCTACTTTCAGTTTGTAAAAAAAATTCACCAGTGTTTCAGAAATTCTTTGTTCAAAAAGCAAAGATGCTAAAGATGAAAAAGCTACGTAGGTATGATTTGTATGCCCCAGCAGCAGCCAACATTAAAGAAAAAAACTACTCTTATGATAAATCGGTAAAATTAGTTTTTGAGTCACTTGGTAAATTTAGTACTACATTAGAAGAACATGCACGCAAAGTATTCAATGAGAATCATATCGATTCAAGTGTAAGACCAGGAAAAAGAGACGGAGCATTTTGTAGTACTCTAACTCCTAAAATCACACCCTTCGTATTGGTAAATTTCACAGGCAAATCAAGGGATGTATTTACTTTGGCTCATGAATTAGGTCATGCAGTGCACAGCCAAGCTGCACAAGATAGATCTATTCTTGTTCAAGATGCACCTCTTCCTCTAGCTGAGACTGCATCAACTTTTTCAGAATTACTCCTATACGATAACCTATCAAACAAAATTTCAGATAATGAAAAAAAGGCAATGTTATCAGAAAAAATCGATGATCTGTATGCTACAATACTGAGACAATCATTTTTCACAATCTTTGAAGTTGACGCACATAAACAAATTGGAGAAGGCACCACAATAGATGAAATTTCAAAAACATATTTGAAAAATCTCAAAATTCAATTTGGTAATTCAGTTAGTTTATCAGATGACTTTGCAATAGAATGGAGTTGTATTCCTCATTTTTACCATACTCCGTTTTACTGTTATGCATATTCATTTGGAAATTTACTTGCATTATCATTGTTCCAGAGATACAAAAAAGAAGGCAAAGACTTTGTTCCAGCATATATCAATATTCTTGCAGCTGGAGGTTCTAAAAAACCAGAAAAACTTCTTTCAGAATATGGATTTGATATTACTAGTCCAAAATTCTGGCAAGAAGGATTTGATTATGTGAAAGATCAAGTAAAAACACTCTCTTCTTTGAATTAAATTTTAGAATAAATGGGGCCGACAGTCCAACGCATGGACTGCCGGCTTGTTCCCCGAACGGTTTGAATTCGATGTCAATTCAAAGACAAAGATTATCAGATTTAAACCTTTGAAATTATTTCAGGTCCAATTTTTTGGGTTTTATCTTTCTAATAGAGCCCGCAAGTATTCCTATAGTTATCCCTAACTGATATAGAAAATACAATAAAACTTCAAAAGTGCTAGGGGTAAGATCAGTGAAACGACTTACCGCAGTCAATACCAACAAAAGCGCACTGAAAAAGAAAATAAATCCTTTAGCGATACCAGTTAGATTTGTAAACTTCAATACAACAAAAGTCATCACAGTTACAGAAATTGCCAGTACAGTCAAAAATCCAGTATTCATCCCAAAAATCAAAAAAAGAGTAGATGCAAACTCAGCAGGAGAATTTGCAGATAAATTTGACAGACTCACTTTATCAGGGGAGGCAAATCTTGGAACACTCAAAATTGCATTTATTAAAAATAAAACAAACATGGTAATTGATACAGTTTTAACATGATTTTGTAGACGAGGGAATCTTACCAAAATTGCCCTACCAAGAATTATTCCTTGAAACAGACCAATTCCAAAAGCACTCAAAACTGCAATTAGTTGAATAACTGGATTAAGAAAAAGATCTACTAGAATTGGAATTAGTGCCATACTATCTAGATATTTGTATTAATGAGAATATTAGTTACCAGATAACATATTCTTAGTAAAAAATTAAAAAATATTACAATAATGAACAATATGAACAAAATAAGAGTAAATTTAATAATTTGATTTTAAAAAGGCAGTCAATGCAAAAAAAGATTCTTTTCTTTACATTAACCATACTGATAGGGGTTTCAACTAGTTTCACATATGCTCAAGAAATGAATCTTGCAACATTTCAAGAGAGTGCACAAGTAGTTGTAGATAGGAGTATATCTCAAAATGTTACAGCGTCAATAACTTTACAGAGTACCAGTATTCAAGAAATCAAAATTCCAACAGAGTTAGAACAGAGTATCAGAGATGATGATAGAATAACTGCAGTCATATTCACCAATCAAAATCAGTGTGTTCTAGGAGTAGTGGATCAATCATGTATTATGATTAATGTACAACGAAACATGGAGGATAGAGGCATCATTGCAATTCAAGACTCCACAAAAATGATTGCAGAAAAATACATTGGAGAAATCAATCAAATTTTTGATACAAATGCAGAATTTCATTCAGTTTTCGTACACACAGATGATAAAACAAACCAAGCCTTAGAAACATCAGGTGCAATTTCTGGAAAAGGAACAATTTCTGCAGTGTACACATTACCAATGGAGGACACCAATTCGATGTATGAAAAAGTATCAGCAATCTTAATTCCAAAAATAATCAGAGATGCAGGAGGATTTTATGATGTTGCAAAAAAAATGTCATCTGATGAAAATGCAAAAATGACATTTTCAATGATTCCTTTAGATTCAAAATCGCTTTTACAGCTAAGGTTATCAGTCATGTATCCAAACACGGCTTCAACAATATCAGAAATGAGCCCATTAGAATTTCTACAAATTGAAGAGATCAAAAGATCAGATTATTTTTCTACCGGATTTTATCCATTAAATTCAATTATTCAAGTAGTAATTTTATCACCTGAAAGTATCAGTATTTCAGATATTAAGGGGAATATAGTTCCAACACAAATTATCGATAATGAAAAAATTCCCACAGACATAAAAAAACAAGGATGGATTTTTGATCCTCAAGAAGGAGAAGTAATTCAAGGAAAATACATTTTTGGAGAAAAGACATCAATCAAAAAAGATGAATTAAAATTTTCTCTAGTAGGAGATGATATAGAAAATAAAAAAGTAGAAAATAAAAACATAGAATTAGATGAATCAATAGTAGTAGTAGTTATAATTACAATAGTTGCAATAGCTGCCGCATTGTTTTACCTTAAAGGATATAAAAAATAATTATAATAAAAGAACTGCCGCTGCAAAAACAGTCGTCCACTTTCCATCTTTGTCACCTTTTGTAGTTTGAGTAATGTTATGAGTTTTGTAAATTTCACCAGAAATTAACCATTGTTGTCTCTTTTCATTCCATGCTTTATCAGCATCAAAAGGAATTCCTAAAGAAGAAGCAAGCATTTGTGCTGCAATATCTTCAGCATAATCACCTGCTTGAACTTCATTTTGGCCAAAAGATTCGTATTCAGAAAGATATCCATATCTATCTTTATCCTTTGGTTGAGCAAGACCCACAGATGCTGCACATACTCTTTGCGGTTCATTTGTTTGATTTTTAGAATATATTGTAAATAGAATTTGTCCAGGGGAAATTTTTTTTAATCCTTCTTTTCTTGAAATTAATTTTGCCTTTGGCGGGAAAATACTTGAAATTAAAACAAGATTAGTACCAGCAATACCTGCATCTCGAAGGGCATATTCAAAACTAGTTAGTCGGTCTTCATGAACTCCTTTACCTTTTGTAAGAAACAAATTCTTCGCAACTAGATCTAGCATTTCTGAATTCATGATAGAGAGTTATTATTTATACTTTAATTGAACCAAAATCTTTAAAATTATTCTAAAAGTTGTTGAAAAATCTAATCGGTTTTTCTTTTCTTCTTTCGTTTATCAGGATCTTTTCGAGTCTGAGTTAGATAGATAAATGTGAAAAATGCGCCCAATCCAATATTTATCACACCCATGAATGTGATCATCATCTTAAATGAAGGAGGAGTAAAACCAGATAATCCGATAATTATACCAAGTATACCAGTTGTGAAAAACATAATCATCAAAAATTTAACTCTAGTTGGTTCGATGTACCTCATAACATGTGTCAAAATAGGGCATTATTATAAACTGACGGTGAATTTGATGATTTTAGAATAAAATCATTTTCTATTAACCACAGGTAACACTTTAAACCTTCAAAAAATTCATCCTACTTCGTGCCAATGTAGCTCAGCCTGGTAGAGCAATTGATTTGTAATCAATAGGTCATGGGTTCAGATCCCGTCATTGGCTTTTCATTTCTATATCACATCAAATCAAAGATTTGGCAATACGATTAAGTATACTATATTTTGATTTAATTAAAATGAGTTTAGATGATTCAGAAATAAATCACAATAATAATGAAAAAATTTCTGTGAAAAAATCTACGTTTAATGGATTACTCTTAGGAATAATAATCCTAGTTGGAGTTTCAGCATTCTTTGCAGGATCATACACATCAAATCTCAATTCAAACCAAATTTCAACAGAAGATCTTGATGAGGCCATGGCAAAACTAGAGCTAAAACTATTACAAAACCAATTACCTACTAAACAAGTAGCAGAACCAGTAAAAATTTCAATGGATGATGATCCAATTATAGGGAATCCGGATGCACCAATTACCATTATAGAGTTTTCAGACTTTCAGTGTCCATTTTGTGCAAGATTCCACATTCAAACATTACCACTACTATTGGAAGAATATATCGAATCAGGCAAAGTAAAATTAGTTTTTAGAGATTTCCCAATTCAAAGTATTCATCCAAATGCATTACCAGCATCAGTTGCAGCTGAATGCGCAAATGATCAAAACAAGTTTAGAGAAATGCACGATACATTATTTGAAAATCAAAATAACTGGAATAATCTAGAAACTATCGATGCGCTATCATTATTCAGTCAATATGCATCAGACATACAATTAGATCAAGAATCATTTGATTTGTGTCTTAATAGTGGAAAACACATCCCAGAAATTCAAAATGATCTTAATGATGGAAGAGATTATGGAGTTTCAGGAACACCTGGATTCTTTGTAGGAAATGATCAAATTGGATTTGTTGAATTAAAAGGAGCACAGCCATTTGAGAGTTTCAAAAAAGTAATTGATGCTCAACTAAATTCATAAAAAAATAACAAGCGTTTATTAGACCACAATCGGCATCAAGCATCAGAATAATGACGAGTGGGCAATGAGCTTTTTCGTCATTGCCAAAGAGTAAAAAATAAAATGACAAAATTTAAAGATCTAGGATTAAGCGACGACGTGCTGAAAGGAATTACTGATCAGGGGTTTGAAGATGCATTTCCAATTCAAGAAGCAGTAATCCCAGTTTTACTTTCAGGAAGAGATGTTGTGGGACAAGCACATACTGGTTCAGGAAAAACTGCAGCATTTGCATTATCAATGTTAGAAAAAATTCAACCTAAACAAGGAATTCAAGGTTTAATCATGGCACCAACAAGAGAATTGGCCATGCAAATCAGTGATGAAATCAAAAAATTTGGTAAACATACAGGAATTAGAATTGCAACAGTCTACGGAGGACAAGGAATGGGAATTCAATTAGATGCACTTCATAGAGGTGTTGAAATTGTTGTTGCCACTCCAGGTAGACTAATTGACCATCTCAAAAGAGGCTCAATTGAACTACGAGATATCTCTCACATTGTTCTTGATGAAGCAGATACAATGCTAGACATGGGATTTGTCGATGATATTTCATTTATTTTAGATTTAGCTCCTGAAGATAGAGTAATGTCATTGTTTTCAGCAACAATGCCAACTGAGATTTTAAGATTATCAGAAGAATATTTGAACAATCCAAAACAATTCTTACTGGATGCAGATGATCTTAGTGGAGAAGGAATAGACCAATCATATTTAGTAATTAAAGACCGTGACAAATTCAAGTATCTAATTGATTTCATCAAACCAGTCAAAGGACAAATCATCGTATTTTGTTCAACAAAATATAGAACCAGAGATGTTGCAAAATTCCTCCATCAAGAAAAATACAATGCAGTGGCAATTGAGGGAGACATGTCACAGCATAGAAGAGAACAATCTATGGGTAAATTTAGGAGCGGTAAAGCAGACATTCTTGTTGCAACAGATGTAGCTTCAAGAGGAATCGATGTACCTAGAGTAGAACTAGTAGTAAATTATGATGTGCCAAATCAAGAGATGGCATATTTTCATAGAATTGGAAGAACTGCAAGAGCTGGTGCAAAAGGAAGAGCAATCACATTTGTATCATATTCATCAGTAGGAGATTGGAATTTAGTCAAACGTCAAATCAAAGTTCCAATTACAGATTTAAATCAAGAAATGGGAATTCAAATTTCAATTCCAGACCCACTAAAAAGACAAACTCCATCAAGAAGATATGGAGGGCAATCAAGATCTAATTATTCCAGAGGCGGACGTTCTGGCGGATATGGAGGTTCTAGAGGAGGAGGCAATCCAAGAGACGATAGAAGTAGAAGAAGAAGTAGTGATAGAGATGGAAACAAAAATAGCTACGGCGGACGTAGTAGATGGTAATACTGTAAAACTTAAAGACAAGAACTACATAATTATTTTAAGATAAACCAATGCATAAAGGATTCATTTTATTAAATTGCGACTTGGGAGCAGAAGAATACATTGTTGATGAATTAAAACAAATGCAAGACATTAGCAATGCATATCTTACTTTTGGAGCATATGATGTGATTGCTGAAATTCAAACTAGCAATCAGGATGAATTTGAAAAAGTGATTGCGACTATTAGAAAACTCTCCAGAGTAGTCAGCACAATGACCCTAAACGTCATTGTTCCCGAATAATTGTTATATGAGTGAATTTAGGATTGTTTCAAATTGCAAAAAATTGATTATGAAGGAAAAGTTTGGGTACTAAATTACAACAACCCAGAGCCATTATTAGATCACGCCATCCACATGCTTGAAAGACACGGGGTCAAACGTGAAGATATGGAAATTACTGAAACCCCAATAGCTACTGTAGGCTCAATCGTAGTAGAAATTTGGCCATATGAACTAGTTATTGGAAGAGTCAGAACTACACGAAATGACTCTTTTATCAGCGGCACTGAATTTACAATTGAATTAAAGTTAGATGATGAAGGAAATTACATAGATTATCTTTGAAAAAAAATAAAATTCAAAATATCACTATTACTGCCATAGGGATCATCATTATCGCAGGTATTATTGCATATAATTATTCAGCAGAACAAACTAAACAGAAAGGGTTTCAATTTGGAAATGAGCTTGCTCAAATTCAACAAGAAGTGACAGAATTGCAGACAAAATTTTATTCTGAAAAAACACAGTGGGATGAAGGAGACATTACAAAAGAAGAACTACTAGAATACTATGATGAACATGTAGAAAAATTTGAAAATATTATTTCCAAATACGATAACTTGTCCACCCCAGAGTTGTTTGAAAGTTCAGTTGAATTGTTTAAGATATCATCTGAAACTCAATTAAAAAGCGATATTGAATATATTAAATGGATTAAAACCGGAGACGAATTAGCAAAGGTAAGATCAGATACTCAAATTCAAGAAGCATATGAGTATGAAAATTTAGGACTAGTAGAATTTCAATTAGCTAAATCAGGAATAATAGAATTTGATGAGGCAGGCAAGTTTTCACCTCCAGATAAAGTACTAAAACAAAAAGTAATTCAAATCTCAGAGAATATGAAAAACAAATGCGACTTGGAATTCAAAAACGAAATGGATGAATTTGATTCAAATGAGATTGAAGTAGAGTGGTTTAATTGTTTTAATGAGGCTGAAAAGTGGAAAAAAGATCATTTACCATAGATTTTGAAATTTTACAGCAAGTCAGATTTTTGTAAATTATCCATTGTATCAGAAAGTTCTTCAAGTAGGGCCTTATTTTCAAGAGGCGTTGGTTTTGAGAATTTTTTCTGAAACGCTATAGTAAGCATGTCTTGATCAGTGTGAGATATTCTTACAGAATGCCAATCATAATTCATTTCAGACAAAAATAATTTCCATTTTTGTAAATGCTCATTGACACGATTTACTTGAGATTCTACATTAGTTATTGTAGTATCCAAATCAGTGTCAAACAATCTAAATTTGACAAGAGGAACCATAATTATACCTCCTAAAATCTTATCATGATTTTTTAACATGGAAGCAACGATTTCTTCAGAATTTGCTTTTGGAAATATATCCCCATAATCAGGATCAAAATATCCCGCAATGAGTTTTTTAGAATCATATATTCTAAAATAACCTTCATCGGATTCTAATTTCCACAACATCTTGTAAAGAGTTCATGAATAAATAAACGATTAATCAAAGACAATTAAATAAACTAGGAAATAAATAAAATAGCAATGGTAATTTCCAAAGAAAATAAAGATTTCATAGATAGTTTAATTGATTATTACATTAGTGAATCAGAATCATATAAACAGATAGCAGAGAATTTTATTCCCGAAATAGAATCAATTCCAGATACAGCATTTGGAATTATTACAGGATGTGTGTATTCTGGATTTTTGCAGGCATATCAGAATCAACAGGAAACTCCAAGCTTAGAGGACATGAGGGAATTCAATCAAATAATAAAAGATAGAGCAGCACAAATCAAGAAATCAATCATTGACCCTCCAAAGGTAGAATCAACATCTAATGAAGCAAAAATCACGCCTGAAGATACAGATTCTGAAGATTAATCATAATGAAAAAGAATGCCCAAGTGGGCATTCTTTATGACTCCTGTTGGACTGGTTGTACTATCGCAGATGTATGAATACCATTAGTATGCGATATCAAATATTAGCAAATTTCTATTAAAACACTTACGTAGAAATCATCAGTAAGCAGATTCTTTAAAAAATCAGCATAGTTTAATTCCAACTATCATAAATGAAATCCATGAACGTTGATGGAAGTAAGATAATTTTTTTCATGGGAGTTGCTGCTGCCGTAGTGACTGCAGGTGTAGTATTGTACTTTGCAATTCGGTAAAGATAAATCATCAAAGAAATAAAGTGTTGTAATGTCAGCTACAAATGAATTCAAAATTACACAAATAGTAGACAATGGTCAAATGATTCAATTAACTTTGATTGAAAACATTACAACAGAGCCTATTTCACAGCAACAAATGATCATGGAAAATGTTGCAAAAAATTTAGATTCAGAAACTAAAGAACAAGTCATGCCATTATTAGAAGCAATTCTACAAGCACAACCTAAAGTAAATATCAAATCATATCAACAAACTCAGATGACAATAGCAATGCCAAGATCAAGATATGACAGTATGGGAAGGCCTCAAGTTGGGAATATCATTGCTACAGATTTGAAGAAAATCTAAAGATTTGAATTTATTTCTTCAAGAGTATGTAGAGGTAAGGAGCAAGTGAAATCCTTACAAACATAAACACTAGTTTTATCTCCAAATAATTTACCTGCAAAAAATGGATATTTTGCAAGAGAATCCAGTTGAGCAGAATTTTGAATGGTAATCAAAATTGAATTGGGCAAATAATCTAAATGAAGAGATTTTCGTATTTCAGAATTTTCAGTGTTAATCAAAGTAATTTCTACAGGTTTTTGAATATACATTGAAATTGTATTTAGTAGATATCCAAATCCAAATGGGTTTTCAGCCGCAATTTGTGCCTGAGATTCCATTATTTTAGTAGTGATTTCAAGAAATGTTTTTTCTTGAGATAGATGGTATAATCTAAGCATGATAAAGGCAGATACAGAATTTCCAGAAGGTAGTGATAAATCATAATTACTCTTGGGGCGGATAATCAATTTTTCATGATCATCAGAAGTCATAAAGAAACTATTATTTTCTGAATCCCAGAAATGGTTCACTAAATGATGTCCTAATTTTATAGATAATTTTAGATATTTTTCATCAGGTTCAATTTCAAAGACATCCAGTAATGCATTTACAAAATAAGAATAATCTTCCAAATAACCATCAATTTTTGCAACTCCATTTTTGTAAGTCCGTAATAATTTCTCATCTATCAAAAGTTTTTGCTCTATGAAAGAAATGCAGTTCTTTGCAGCATCAAGATATCTTTGATCTCCAGTTACTCGATAGCCTTTTGCAAATGCTGTTATCATTAATGAATTCCATGAAACCAATACTTTGTCATCTAATCCAGGGGGAACTCTAGCTGAACGTACTTTGAGTAATTTTTCTGAGCAAGATTTTAAAACTTCTCTAACCTCAGATTCTGATTTTCCAAAGTTGAAAGCAACTGTGGATATGTTAAGATTATTACATAAAATATTATTTCCCTCCCAATTTCCTCCATCAGTTACGTCATAGTATAAACAAAATAGATCTGCATCACTTCCTAGGATTTCTTTAATTTCACTTTTTTTCCACACATAGAATTTCCCCTCTATACCTTCAGAGTCTGCATCATATGCAGAATAAAATCCACCTTCAGGGGAAGTCATATCACGTAAAACAAAATCAAGTGTTTTTTTCAAAACATCAAGATAAAAAGGATCTTTAGTTATCTGATATGCTTCAGCATAGTTTACAGGGATTAGTGCATTGTCATAAAGCATTTTTTCAAAATGAGGAACCAACCATTTTGCATCAGTAGAATATCTGGAAAAACCACCTCCTATTTGATCAAAGATGCCCCCATTTGCCATTTTTTTGAGAGTTTTGAGCGCAAATTCATTGAATTTTCCCAATCCAGATAGTTTTGCATACCTAAACAAAAATGACACATTTGCAGCATTTGGAAATTTTGGTGCAGAACCAAATCCACCATAAGTTGCATCTCCTAATTGAAACAAGTTCATAGCTGCCTCATCAAGAATTGCTCTCTCTAATTTTGAAGGAGTTTGAATTGTTTCAGTTTTTTGTAATGCACCAATAAACTTCTCAGCGGATTTTTCGATATCTTTTGGTTTTTCTGTCCATGCTTGTGAGAGTTGTCTACAAATGCTGCCAAATCCAGGACGTCCGTATGAATCCAAAACAGGAAAATAAGTTCCAATATAGAACGGTTTTTGATCAGGAGTAAGGAAAATGCTCAACGGCCAACCACCCTGGCCAGTAGCTATTTGGCAAACTTTTTGATAAATATCATCAATGTCAGGTCTCTCTTCTCTGTCGACTTTTATGTTAATGAAATGCTCGTTCATAAATTCAGCCACGTCTTCATTTTCAAAAGATTCATGAGCCATAACATGGCACCAATGGCAAGCGCTGTATCCAATGCTTAAGAAAATAGGTTTGTTTTCATCTTTTGCTTTTTTTAAGGACTCATTATTCCAGCCATACCAGTTAACAGGGTTATGTGCATGTTGAAGTAAGTAGGGACTACTTTCATGAATGAGATTATTTTCTACCACAATTCATCAACACTGCTTGAATATTTGTACCTAGTTGACATTATGTTAATTCCAGATTCCTTTTCCTTCAGTTAATTCATAAATTCTAACGTTAATTCTTGCTAGCAATTTGACTTTTGATTTATGTGCTTTTTTATCATGACTGTAATCTTTTTTTTCAACTAGTTCTTGTAATCTTTTTAATTGCTCAAGAGTCAGTTTTTTGAATTCATGTTTAGAACTTGTGATAAGTTGTAATAATTTAACTCTCTCACGGTCTTCATCAGTAATTTCAGCCATAGGTATAATTTTTTAATTTTGCAAATAAATCTTAGCGTAAAAGCAAGATTGGCCTATTACTTAGGATAGACCAACCTCTGACCATTGGATTTATCAGATTGATGATAATTTCAACACCCATTGGGTATTCAATTTAGAAGAATAATCCCATAACAATCTAAGAATAATTTGAACATGCTGAAATACAGCGATTAAGAATATTCTCTTTTTCTACGATATGCACCACATTTAGTGCATGGTTTTTTCTTTTGACCTTGAATTGTTAATTCCAAAGGAGTACCACAATCCAAACATGATTCACTGATACTTTCAGACATGAACTCTCAGATACTGTGAGCACTTAAGCTTATAGATCATGAACTAGATTTTTGGAATTGGCTACATGTATTGTAAGAATAAAAATTACGAATGTTAAAATTTCGTAATAGAATATCAAATTTATGGAAAAAATGCGCGCAATGGTACTTTCAGAATGTGCTAAAATTGAAACAAATCCCTTGAAACTTACACAAATTGATAAACATCAAATTAAAAGATCAAATGAAATTTTATTAAAAATTGAGGCCTGTGGGGTTTGTCATTCACAACTTCATGGAATTGAGGGAGACTGGAAAGATATCGGCATTCCACCAACACTTCCAACAGTTCCGGGTCACGAAGTGGTTGGAAAAGTGGTTCAGATCGGAGATAAAGTTACTAAATTTAAAATTGGAGACAGAGCAGGGATAACTCCTCTTTTAGAAGCATGTAAAGAATGTCAATATTGTAAAGAAGGAAAAGAGTACCTTTGTGAATCATCAATTATCACAGGAGAGTCTTTCAAAGGAGGTTACACAGAATACATTACAGTTGTAGAAGACTATGCAACCAAAGTACCAGACAATATGAGGGCAGAGTATGCTGCACCGTTATTTTGTGCAGGCATTACAGCATACAAAGCAGTAAAGGCCGCAGAACCAAAACTAAATAAAAAAATTGGAATTTTTGGAATCGGAGGAGTAGGACACATGGCAATTCAGTTTGCCAAAGTAGAAAATTGTAAAGTTATTGCATTTTCAAGATCACAGAAACATCTTGATGTTGCTAAAAGATTAGGGGCATCAGATGCAATGGTGTTTTCTGAAAAGCAAGAAAAGTTTCTAGACACATTAAAAGAAAAACATGGTACACTAGATGCTGCCATAGTGTTTGCCCCAGCAGATATAGTCACAGATACTGCAATAAAATCAGTAAAGAAGGGAGGATTAATTGTGATTGCAACTGTTGGTGAGAATCCATCATTTATGCCATTTGAAGAGAAAACAATCCGTGGAACTTTGATTGGTTCTACAAAAGATATGGAGCAAGTAATCAAGATATGCGATGAAGAGAATCTTGAAGTGATTACTCAGATTTTTCCATTAGAGCAAGCAAATCAAGCACTCAAAAAATTAAAAGATTCTGAAATTGAAGCAAGAGCAGTTTTAATCCCTTAATTCTTGGCTTAAATATTAGAAAAGAATGTTTGGGATATGAATTGTAAAAAATGTCACCACACAAATGAGGCACACAGTAAAAATGAAAATAGTAGTTCCCTTATGAAAGCAGGGAAATGTCAAATTCCAACATGTACATGTCAACAATATTTAGATCCCATTCAAGAAATTGATGAGGATCTTTTGTAACGATTCATATATCAAAATAATTTCATAAAATCATGGACAAACACAAACCATCAGATGAAATGATTAAAGATTTAGATAATTTATTATCAAAATTAAACGCCATGGAAATTGTTGCATCTGATGATTTCCAAAAAAACTCTATCAAAGTTCAAAGGGCTTTGGTTGAAGGACAAATGCATTCAATAAATGAATTTCAACATTTGAAAAAAGCTATTGATTTGTTAACTTTGCAGTTATTTGATGTTCAAAATAAAATTAACAATTCATCCTAGTATCACTCAATCCACAACCTGTACATCTAAAAAGCGTAGATTTTTGGAGTAGTTTTTCTGGCTTCATTTCAGCACCACAACAGAGACAGACAATTTTTTCAGATTTTGTATTTACATCTTCAGATTTTCGTACTATGTAATCAGGTTTTGATTTTGGCATATCTGCAGAATTGCATAGTGGTTTGTAATGGGCAATTATCTTTTGAAATATAATTTTTCTACGTTCAGAATCAGATTCAAAGAGAGGCAAGATTGCCAAATATAGTGATTTTTCAGAGCCTGAATGATCAACCCAGCATTTGTATTGAGAATGTTGGAGAAAAAACGACTTGTCTTCTGTCTTTTCACAATCACCAACATATACAATATTGAATTTGTCTTTATCCCTAGAAAGAATTAGGTAAACCAATTTCTCCATCGGAGGCCCCCATTCTTCAAGAGGAATAGGTCCAAGAAATTCGTATTGTAAGATTTGAATGCTCAATGAAGATATTTTTGAGTACTTTCTTTTCAGCTTTTCCCAAAAAAATCCCTAATACCAATAATTTGATCGCAAAATCTCAGCTTGAAAAGATTAAATTCAAGAGTTATGGATTCACCGTAAATGAAAGACCCTCACAATTATGCTAAAGTGGGATATTCTATGATTGTGGTATCTGCTAGTTTAGCAGCAATAGCCATCATAGGTCTATTTATCGCAGATGATGTACTGTTAGCAGATAATTGGGCAAGAGACCATACGGCTCATTTTAACGAATGTAAAGCAAATGATTTTGTGGCAGAGGATTGTGTAAAATATAGAGAGAGAATCAACAATGAAGCATCAGGAATTTATGTAGACCCAGCAAAGTGGAAGTAATCTAATATCCATTTGTAAAATCTTCTAGCATATTTTGATTTTTAGTAAGACGATTCATAGCAAAAAATGCACCTCCTACAATTCCGGCTTGATAAAATGTATACAAGAAAACACCAGATGACGTAGGATCAGATTTTGTAAAACTCAATACAAGCATTGTAAAAAACACAAATGTTCCAACAAATGTAACTATTCTATTTACAATTCCAGTATTCATTCCAACGATTCTTTTGGTAGCTGCTGCCATCAAACCAATACTTGTGATTATTAGAAAAGTAGCTCCACCGTTTGCAGTAATGAAATTATTTATCCAAGGTAACAATCCATCATCCAATATTTCCATATCAGGCATTATACTACCGCCATTAATTGCAAAATTCACAGAACTGAACATCCCACCAATTACAAAAAAGAACAAGAATAGTTTTACAATTGATCTTTTGATTGGACTGCGAATCTCTGAAGGTTTTACCGCCCTTTCAGTGATTCTTATCCCATAAAGGAACCCTACAGCCATAGCAGGGAAAAACATGATGTTGATAAGAATTGGAGATTCTTTGTTAATTGTCTCAATTTGCGGGTGAAAAATTAGAAACAACAGAATGGCAAGAGATGCTGAGGATACAAATAGAATTAGCCCCATATGACTACGCACGCTTGACTCTTGTTGATAATCATCCCAATTAGACACATTACATGCTCAAAAGAAAATAATTAAAAACCAAATCGGAAAATCATTTGCTCAAATAATCAATTCTCTTTACCCTTTTTTAGTAGAATCAAGAAAAAAAGTCATGAAAGGCGGAAAAACTCTCATAATAATTGGAATTATAATTGGAATATTTGGTTTGATTTTTCATCTCCAAGGTCAATCTATAGTCGGGCCAGAAACATCTTTCATGTATGCAAACCCAGAATGGACAAGTTATGGTTTGCAGATAATTATTGTCGGAATATTAATTTCAGGTATTGGATTTACAATTCTCAAAAAAAATTAAGTTGTTACACGAAGAGTAATTGTACTTCGAATGTTTGGCAATTTTCTAATTTTAGATGTAATTATTTCGTTAATTTGAGAAGCAGAATCAGTTACAAATTCTGCCACAACATCATAACTCCCATAAGTAATTAGACAACTTTTCACTTCGGGAATTTTTTTTAATTGTGAATACAATGATTGCTCTTCTCCGATCTCACAACTAATCAGCATGTATGCTCTTTCCATCTAAATCATATTTTCTTAAAAAAACACCAACTTAAAGACATCTAAGAAATTATTCTTTCAAAACAGATCTCAAAATCCAGCAATCATTGGATCTTGAGGTTTCATTATCTCTCTTAACAAAATTGTTGCAAAAGATCCTCTAGATAATGAAAATTCTACTACATCACCATGTGCAGAATAATCTGAACATTGTATCGCAGCTTGTCTAAACCCACCCTCACTACTTGCTTCTTGCATCTCTTTAATGAAGAAATCTTTGGGAGAAATTTCTTCTTGTTGTAGAACTTTGGAAATTTGAAAATCAAATCGTGTTTTTTTATAATATGAATAACCAACAAATGGTAACGCTAAATTTTGATCCATTCCTTTAACATATTTTCCAATAATACCATGATTATCAAAGCAAACATCTCCTGTTTGTGCTTCAAAGAGATCCTCACCTTCTAAAAATGCAGCACTCAAAGATTGATTGAAAATAAAAGACTGGTAAGCCTGAATGTAAAATCGTCTTAATGAGACAGGGATTGCCCTAATGGCACGAATTGGTTCTCCATGTTCAATCATTTCCTTTAGAACAATTCTTTCAATATCCATTTGAATTGGAACCTGATCAAAATATTGCTGATAATTTGCCTTGTCAGATAATTTTTGACGGATTTCAGTATTTTCTTTAGAGTCATATGAAGAAGTAAAGGATAAAATCAAATCAACAGTTTTTACAAAATCTTGCTGTAAAATGGCCTTACCAATATGATGTGTGACTGGTCTTTTTGAGCCAAACCTCTGATATCCATAGAAATTAAGAATTTTTTCATATTCTGTAAAAGATTCTAATTTATTTTGACAATCAGATATTTTCAATTTAAAATGATTACCAACCATATCCTTTTTTGATAGCGGTTTTTTTACAAAACCCAAGTGCTCTAGAGAATATTTGTCACTTGAGAAATTCTCTATTGGTTTTCCCTTATTTCCAGAGCAAACAAATTGCTCTGTAACTGCGGATGCATCTTTTAATCCAAGGGATTTTAATCTAATTCCTTTTTGTCTAAAAATTCCAGATAGTGCATGATTGGTGTCAATTTTTTTCTTTTTTAATTTATACACAGCATATCCATGTTCATCACCAATTGATTTTTTAGATTTCTCAGAAATTAATTCACTAACTTGGAAATCTTCAGGTTCAACTCTAATCTTACCCCCAATGCCAGGAAATTTAGTACTGTAAACTAAAATCCCAATTTGAGAATCTAAGTCAGGTATCACTCTATTGTCACTGTGACATATTTGCTAATTGCAACATCAGATAATTGTGCACCTACTAGAACTTTGTATGTCCCAGGAATTGCATCGTCTGCAGTATTAATGATAAGTGAAATTGGACGAGGGGCATCTGAATCAAGTTGGAATGTTTTTGGCGCATCAATTAATTCGATATTCAAAAAATCATGTGTTGAAGATAAAATTAATGAAACGCCAAGTAGATCTTTTTGAGACAAAGAAGACACAACAAAGTCAATAGGTTTTGAATTTCCAGGGGTGGTGATTATAGAAGATGAAGATAATTGTATTTCCAATGGTAATGGAATAGAGGTGTCAACTACTCCAATATTGTTTTCTGCCCATTCAGTAAACCAAATTTTTTCACCATCAATAGTAAAATCAAAGATTTGAGCAACACCGCAATCAGCCAACATCATACCGGTTCCAGGGTCACAATCAGCCCAGTTTGGATTCTTTGAAGGAACATGATATTCAACAAGTGATTGAGATTTGGGATCCATTACAGAGATATTATTTGCAGTTTGTTCATTGAAGATGATTCTACCTTGGTTATCGGATTCAATCCAATAAGGTCTGGATATAGGCGTCTTTACAACGCCTGTCTGATTACCATATGTGCTCAACATAGGATCAGATGTCACATATTGTACGAAACTCTCAGTCATAGGATCGAAATTAAAGAACGATGATGATGTTGTATCAGCCATCCAAATTGTTCCATCATCTGCTGCTGCAATACCATTAGGAGTAAGAAGGGTTACAGGTAATCGGTATATTTCAATAAAGTCAATTAATGGAAGAAATTTTTCATTCGAAGTTGCAACAGCGTTAAGGTAACTATTTTGATCAAACTTTACTAAAACTCCTCCTTGCTGATACAACCAATTAGTATACCAGACATTATCATTTGCATCAACTGCAAAGTCTGCAGTTACAGAGTCATTGGTTGGAGATGGGATACTAAGATAATTTACTTCCTCACCGGATTGATTAGGATCTAAAAATGTGAGTTTGTTTCCAGTAAAATCATTTATTATTATTTGAGAACCATCAACTAGTAGTTTTTGAGGTAATGAATCCCCTTCAGACGGATAAGATAATCTATCATAGGTCTCATCAATAGTTGAGAATTTCCATATGGAATCATAAGATTCATCAGTGTACCATATAGAACCATCAGGTGCATAGTCCATTCCCCACATCATTGAGCGTCCACCTTGAGGCCACATTGGATTTTCATATTCAGTAAATGTTTTTGAGTTAGGATCAAACTTTGAAATTTTACCAGTATTAGTTTGAGCAAACCACACATTTCCATCATAATCAGTTATAATTGCAAGTGGATTTGTACATAAGGTTGGAATTGAATATTCTTGAACATAATTTGTAGACTGGGCATTACTTGAACCGCAAAATTGTGCACGTTGCTCATCTGGGAAATTATCAGCAGGAGTTCCAGTAACTGAAACTTCTGGAGAGTCAGTACCTGGATCAATTCCAGGCAATGTCAGCAATACAGTAGATGAAAGTAAAATGAATCCGAAAAATATGGTAACTATAACACCTTTTTTCTTCATATTAGAAAAAATATTGAGCCTTGTTATATCTTATTCCAAGTAATTGTTATAATAATTTCAGATCCCCTGTTATTTTATCAATCAAGTTTTCAGGAGCAGGACCAATTGAGATGCATGTTGTAGTGCCAGGAGCCAACTGAGTGTGGCCAGCATCAGACACTTCAGACCAAGGTAGATTCAAATCAATTGCATGGCGTTTTACCTCTTGCAATTCTTTAATTCCAGACACTTTGACTACCACTTTTTCTTGTCCACCCCACCATTTTTGATACCATTCAGGGTGAGATTTTCTAACATGTTCTGCACCAAGCACACATGCATGACCCACTTGGGCTGCAATTTTGCCTTTACCCATATCTAGATCAGTTCTAACTACAATTACCTGTTTGATGTCTCCCACAAGTAAGCTTGAAAATGGTAAAATGAAAGTCTTTTGAATTTGGATTAATCTGAATTACGTTTAGAGATCTTTGCTTAATTCAAGACGATTTACATCAGTCTTTTCTTCCTCAGTTGATTTCTCTGTGGTGTCATCAGTCTTTTCTTCCTCAGTTGATTTCTCTGTGGTGTCATCAGTCTTTTCTTCCTCAGTTGATTTCTCTGTGGTGTCGTCAGTTGATTTCTCTGTGGTGTCATCAGTTGATTTCTCTGTGGTGTCATCAGTTGATTTCTCTGTGGTGTCATCAGTTGATTTCTCTGTGGTGTCATCAGTTGATTTCTCTGTGGTGTCATCAGTCTTTTCTTCCTCAGTTGATTTCTCTGTGGTGTCATCAGTCTTTTCTTCCTCAGTTGATTTCTCTGTGGTGTCATCAGTCTTTTCTTCCTCAGTTGATTTCTCTGTGGTGTCGTCAGTCTTTTCTTCCTCAGTTGATTTCTCTGTGGTGTCGTCAGTTGATTTCTCTGTGGTGTCATCAGTTGATTTCTCTGTGGTGTCATCAGTTGATTTCTCTGTGGTGTCGTCAGTTGATTTCTCTGTGGTGTCGTCAGTTGATTTCTCTGTGGTGTCGTCAGTCTTTTCTTCCTCAGTTGATTTCTCTGTGGTGTCATCAGTCTTTTCTTCCTCAGTTGATTTCTCTGTGGTGTCGTCAGTCTTTTCTTTCCTCAGTTGATTTCTCTGTGGTGTCGTCAGTCTTTTCTTCCTCAGTTGATTTCTCTGTGGTGTCGTCAGTTGATTTCTCTGTGGTGTCGTCAGTTGATTTCTCTGTGGTGTCATCAGTCTTTTCTTCTACGACATCAATCATAGCGTCATTTACTACTTGAACGGTTCTGATTTGCTCCTCTGCTGGAAGTGCCAAGGAATCAGATACATTGTATGTTACTGTGTAGTTTCCAAGTATAGCAGTGTTTACTGCTGTAGAGTTTATCACAATAGAGCCGCTGATGTCTCCGTCCTCAAGGTCTGTTGCAGTGGCATTGAGTTCAGTGTAATCACCATCTAGTGTAATTATTTGTGGGTTTGTTCCATTTAGCACAATTACGGGTGCTGTGTTGACATCAATGATAACATCATTTTGAGATTTTAGATCTACATTTTCATCTTCAGTCTTTTCTTCTTCAGATGATTCTTCAGATGATTCTTCAGATGATTCTTCAGATGATTCTTCAGATGATTCTTCAGATGATTCTTCAGATGATTCTTCAGATGATTCTTCAGATGATTCTTCAGATGATTCTTCAGATGATTCTTCAGATGATTCTTCAGATGATTCTTCAGATGATTCTTCAGATGATTCTTCAGATGATTCTTCTACAAGATCATCAATTAATTCTGATTTAATTGCTGCAGTGGTAAATTCAGATATCTGAGAATCTAGACTATCTAAAATATTTAAAACAGCGACAATTGTCCATGCTTTTTCATAACTGTGAATTGCCTTGTCATATTTACCGTCATCCTCATAATCTAGACCTTTCTCAAAGTTATCAACTGCCTTTTGGATTAATTTTGTGAATTTTCCATCAGTGTTTGCTGCTTGGGCTTGAGATATTGCATTTTCTGCAAATGTCTTATCAATTAGAGTGATCTGATCAATTATTTCTTGAATAAAGTTTAGGAATGATTCAGACTCTTTGTCTTGTTTTATAATATTCATTAATCTCTTTACAGCTTTTTCTTCTTCATGGATTGAATGCTTTCCTTGTTTTGGATCTAGTGTATTTTCATCTATCCAGTATTTCTGATCAAGACTTTTCTTGACGTCCTGTACTGCCCTATCAATACGCTTAACAGTTTGTTGTGATTCAGCTGAGGATTTTAGATTCTTTAATTCATCAATTATTGCTTGTTTTTGTTGCTGAACTGTTTGAACAGAAGATACATCATTAATTCCAACACTAACTGTATCTGGATCAGATGAGGCACCTTCATCATCAGTTACAACTAGTGAGAAGACAAGTGTCTCACCTGGGGATTCTACTAAAGGTGCTGTGAATGTTGGGGAAGATGCAGTTACATCAGATAAGATAATTCCTGTGGGGGCAGTCCATGCATATGATATGATTGTTCCATCAGAGTCAGATGATCCCGTTGAAAGTAATGTGACAATTACACCTTCATCAGCTGGATTTGGTGTTGCGCTAGCCTTTGCTGTTGGAGGATTATTGGCACTTTCTTCAATTGTTATGTTTTTAGTTGATTCATTGTTGCTTGGGTTTGGATCACTCTCATCTGCTGAAACTGTTGCAGTGTTGGATATTACTCCAGACACTCCAGAATTAACTAGTGTGGTAATTGTGATGGTTTCATCTGATCCTGCAGGTAGTGAACTAAAGTCACATGTTACAGCATTACCGGACAATGTACATTCTGGTGATGGTGAAACACTTTGTCCTGTAACTTGTGATGGTAAGACATCAGAGACGATGACATTGGTTGCAGCGTCTGGTCCATTGTTATCAATTTCTAGTGTATAGTTAATGATTGATTGTTCAGATGGAATTTCGTATTCGATGTGTAGTAATGGAGCTTTGTTTGGATTAGTTTCATATGAGATAGCATCTCTGTCAGCACTTCCACTATCTTCTTCAACAATTATTGCAATAGAGTTTCCACTGTTCCAACCATTTCTGTCAACTACCTCTTGAATTAGTGCAGTAATGTCAGGAGTCTGTTGTGGTGCACCTGCAGTTCCTTCTCCAATCCAGTCAGGAATTATCCAGCTGACAGAAGCTGAAGTTGTAGGTCTAGAAGAGATATTCTCATCCTGGTTGGTAAAGGTTTGTGGATTATCAGAATCTTGGGCAAATATCTTTACTTTGGCATATCCTGTATCCTCATCATCTTCGGTTGTAAATTGTACATATGCATTGGTGATTGTTGCACCATCTGGAATTTCAATTCCATTGAATCTCATACCGACATATTCTTCTTCATTTAGATCAAGGTCGCTAGAGTTTAGTGATACATCTTCATCATCATCTTCTTCTGCATCATCAGTACCAGTTGCTACTCGAACATCAATTACTCCAGTAGTACCACCAGATGTGATTAATTCTCCAGACTTTACTATGGATACGTCAGCGTCATTTCCTAATGAAACTACGGTAATTGTAATTGTTTCAAAGTCATCTAGTGATGGTGTTCCATCATCAGTTACTCTTACTGTAACAGTAAATGTTCCAATAGTAGTTGGAGTCCATGAGAATTCTCCAGTAAGTGAATCAATTGTTGCACCTGGTGGGGCGCCTGCATCAAGTGAGAATGTTAGTGATTGAGGGGGCACTTCTGCATCAGTTGCAGTTGCAGTAAATGTCAATGTGGTAGACTCATCCACTGATTGATCACCAATTGGTGAAAGAACTGGAGTAGTGTTTAGAGTCACTACTGTGATAGTTTGGTCTGCACTGACAGAGTTGCCTGTTGCATCAGTTGCAGTCCATGTTCTAGTGATTACTTCGATGATGTTTCCAGTTCCTGGAACTGATACATCGCTAAATGTTACTGTTGGTGCTGGAAGTGCATTATCAGTTGCAGTTGCAAAGCCAGTGTTGGCAGGAGTTGTGTCTGCTGGGAATTCTAATGTTACATCAGCTGGGACTGTAAGAACTGGGTCTGTGGTATCTTGTATAATGTAAGTTCTAGTAACTGGTGCTGCTGCATTTCCTTGAGCATCAACTGAGTTGTAAGTGATGACGTAGGTTCCTGGTGTGCTAGTGTCAACTGAACCAGTTGTGGTGACAGTTGAACCATCATCAGTAGTGACTCCATCTAATAGATCTGGTGATGGTGAGCCAGCTTCTAGTGTAATGGTATCAGGTGTAACTGTGATGGTTGGTCCTACAGTATCTTGTACTGTGATAGTTTGGTCTGCACTGACAGAGTTGCCTGTTGCATCAGTTGCAGTCCATGTTCTAGTGATTACTTCGATGATGTTTCCAGTTCCTGGAACTGATACATCGCTAAATGTTACTGTTGGTGCTGGAAGTGCATTATCAGTTGCAGTTGCAAAGCCAGTGTTGGCAGGAGTTGTGTCTGCTGGGAATTCTAATGTTACATCAGCTGGGACTGTAAGAACTGGGTCTGTGGTATCTTGTATAATGTAAGTTCTAGTAACTGGTGCTGCTGCATTTCCTTGAGCATCAACTGAGTTGTAAGTGATGACGTAGGTTCCTGGTGTGCTAGTGTCAACTGAACCAGTTGTGGTGACAGTTGAACCATCATCAGTAGTGACTCCATCTAATAGATCTGGTGATGGTGAGCCAGCTTCTAGTGTAATGGTATCAGGTGTAACTGTGATGGTTGGTCCTACAGTATCTTGTACTGTGATAGTTTGGTCTGCACTGACAGAGTTGCCTGTTGCATCAGTTGCAGTCCATGTTCTAGTGATTACTTCGATGATGTTTCCAGTTCCTGGAACTGATACATCGCTAAATGTTACTGTTGGTGCTGGAAGTGCATTATCAGTTGCAGTTGCAAAGCCAGTGTTGGCAGGAGTTGTGTCTGCTGGGAATTCTAATGTTACATCAGCTGGGACTGTAAGAACTGGGTCTGTGGTATCTTGTATAATGTAAGTTCTAGTAACTGGTGCTGCTGCATTTCCTTGAGCATCAACTGAGTTGTAAGTGATGACGTAGGTTCCTGGTGTGCTAGTGTCAACTGAACCAGTTGTGGTGACAGTTGAACCATCATCAGTAGTGACTCCATCTAATAGATCTGGTGATGGTGAGCCAGCTTCTAGTGTAATGGTATCAGGTGTAACTGTGATGGTTGGTCCTACAGTATCTTGTACTGTGATAGTTTGGTCTGCACTGACAGAGTTGCCTGTTGCATCAGTTGCAGTCCATGTTCTAGTGATTACTTCGATGATGTTTCCAGTTCCTGGAACTGATACATCGCTAAATGTTACTGTTGGTGCTGGAAGTGCATTATCAGTTGCAGTTGCAAAGCCAGTGTTGGCAGGAGTTGTGTCTGCTGGGAATTCTAATGTTACATCAGCTGGGACTGTAAGAACTGGGTCTGTGGTATCTTGTATAATGTAAGTTCTAGTAACTGGTGCTGCTGCATTTCCTTGAGCATCAACTGAGTTGTAAGTGATGACGTAGGTTCCTGGTGTGCTAGTGTCAACTGAACCAGTTGTGGTGACAGTTGAACCATCATCAGTAGTGACTCCATCTAATAGATCTGGTGATGGTGAGCCAGCTTCTAGTGTAATGGTATCAGGTGTAACTGTGATGGTTGGTCCTACAGTATCTTGTACTGTGATAGTTTGGTCTGCACTGACAGAGTTGCCTGTTGCATCAGTTGCAGTCCATGTTCTAGTGATTACTTCGATGATGTTTCCAGTTCCTGGAACTGATACATCGCTAAATGTTACTGTTGGTGCTGGAAGTGCATTATCAGTTGCAGTTGCAAAGCCAGTGTTGGCAGGAGTTGTGTCTGCTGGGAATTCTAATGTTACATCAGCTGGGACTGTAAGAACTGGGTCTGTGGTATCTTGTATAATGTAAGTTCTAGTAACTGGTGCTGCTGCATTTCCTTGAGCATCAACTGAGTTGTAAGTGATGACGTAGGTTCCTGGTGTGCTAGTGTCAACTGAACCAGTTGTGGTGACAGTTGAACCATCATCAGTAGTGACTCCATCTAATAGATCTGGTGATGGTGAGCCAGCTTCTAGTGTAATGGTATCAGGTGTAACTGTGAATGGTTGGTCCTACAGTATCTTGTACTGTGATAGTTTGGTCTGCACTGACAGAGTTGCCTGTTGCATCAGTTGCAGTCCATGTTCTAGTGATTACTTCGATGATGTTTCCAGTTCCTGGAACTGATACATCGCTAAATGTTACTGTTGGTGCTGGAAGTGCATTATCAGTTGCAGTTGCAAAGCCAGTGTTGGCAGGAGTTGTGTCTGCTGGGAATTCTAATGTTACATCAGCTGGGACTGTAAGAACTGGGTCTGTGGTATCTTGTATAATGTAAGTTCTAGTAACTGGTGCTGCTGCATTTCCTTGAGCATCAACTGAGTTGTAAGTGATGACGTAGGTTCCTGGTGTGCTAGTGTCAACTGAACCAGTTGTGGTGACAGTTGAACCATCATCAGTAGTGACTCCATCTAATAGATCTGGTGATGGTGAGCCAGCTTCTAGTGTAATGGTATCAGGTGTAACTGTGATGGTTGGTCCTACAGTATCTTGTACTGTGATAGTTTTGGTCTGCACTGACAGAGTTGCCTGTTGCATCAGTTGCAGTCCATGTTCTAGTGATTACTTCGATGATGTTTCCAGTTCCTGGAACTGATACATCGCTAAATGTTACTGTTGGTGCTGGAAGTGCATTATCAGTTGCAGTTGCAAAGCCAGTGTTGGCAGGAGTTGTGTCTGCTGGGAATTCTAATGTTACATCAGCTGGGACTGTAAGAACTGGGTCTGTGGTATCTTGTATAATGTAAGTTCTAGTAACTGGTGCTGCTGCATTTCCTTGAGCATCAACTGAGTTGTAAGTGATGACGTAGGTTCCTGGTGTGCTAGTGTCAACTGAACCAGTTGTGGTGACAGTTGAACCATCATCAGTAGTGACTCCATCTAATAGATCTGGTGATGGTGAGCCAGCTTCTAGTGTAATGGTATCAGGTGTAACTGTGATGGTTGGTCCTACAGTATCTTGTACTGTGATAGTTTGGTCTGCACTGACAGAGTTGCCTGTTGCATCAGTTGCAGTCCATGTTCTAGTGATTACTTCGATGATGTTTCCAGTTCCTGGAACTGATACATCGCTAAATGTTACTGTTGGTGCTGGAAGTGCATTATCAGTTGCAGTTGCAAAGCCAGTGTTGGCAGGAGTTGTGTCTGCTGGGAATTCTAATGTTACATCAGCTGGGACTGTAAGAACTGGGTCTGTGGTATCTTGTATAATGTAAGTTCTAGTAACTGGTGCTGCTGCATTTCCTTGAGCATCAACTGAGTTGTAAGTGATGACGTAGGTTCCTGGTGTGCTAGTGTCAACTGAACCAGTTGTGGTGACAGTTGAACCATCATCAGTAGTGACTCCATCTAATAGATCTGGTGATGGTGAGCCAGCTTCTAGTGTAATGGTATCAGGTGTAACTGTGATGGTTGGTCCTACAGTATCTTGTACTGTGATAGTTTGGTCTGCACTGACAGAGTTGCCTGTTGCATCAGTTGCAGTCCATGTTCTAGTGATTACTTCGATGATGTTTCCAGTTCCTGGAACTGATACATCGCTAAATGTTACTGTTGGTGCTGGAAGTGCATTATCAGTTGCAGTTGCAAAGCCAGTGTTGGCAGGAGTTGTGTCTGCTGGGAATTCTAATGTTACATCAGCTGGGACTGTAAGAACTGGGTCTGTGGTATCTTGTATAATGTAAGTTCTAGTAACTGGTGCTGCTGCATTTCCTTGAGCATCAACTGAGTTGTAAGTGATGACGTAGGTTCCTGGTGTGCTAGTGTCAACTGAACCAGTTGTGGTGACAGTTGAACCATCATCAGTAGTGACTCCATCTAATAGATCTGGTGATGGTGAGCCAGCTTCTAGTGTAATGGTATCAGGTGTAACTGTGATGGTTGGTCCTACAGTATCTTGTACTGTGATAGTTTGGTCTGCACTGACAGAGTTGCCTGTTGCATCAGTTGCAGTCCATGTTCTAGTGATTACTTCGATGATGTTTCCAGTTCCTGGAACTGATACATCGCTAAATGTTACTGTTGGTGCTGGAAGTGCATTATCAGTTGCAGTTGCAAAGCCAGTGTTGGCAGGAGTTGTGTCTGCTGGGAATTCTAATGTTACATCAGCTGGGACTGTAAGAACTGGGTCTGTGGTATCTTGTATAATGTAAGTTCTAGTAACTGGTGCTGCTGCATTTCCTTGAGCATCAACTGAGTTGTAAGTGATGACGTAGGTTCCTGGTGTGCTAGTGTCAACTGAACCAGTTGTGGTGACAGTTGAACCATCATCAGTAGTGACTCCATCTAATAGATCTGGTGATGGTGAGCCAGCTTCTAGTGTAATGGTATCAGGTGTAACTGTGATGGTTGGTCCTACAGTATCTTGTACTGTGATAGTTTGGTCTGCACTGACAGAGTTGCCTGTTGCATCAGTTGCAGTCCATGTTCTAGTGATTACTTCGATGATGTTTCCAGTTCCTGGAACTGATACATCGCTAAATGTTACTGTTGGTGCTGGAAGTGCATTATCAGTTGCAGTTGCAAAGCCAGTGTTGGCAGGAGTTGTGTCTGCTGGGAATTCTAATGTTACATCAGCTGGGACTGTAAGAACTGGGTCTGTGGTATCTTGTATAATGTAAGTTCTAGTAACTGGTGCTGCTGCATTTCCTTGAGCATCAACTGAGTTGTAAGTGATGACGTAGGTTCCTGGTGTGCTAGTGTCAACTGAACCAGTTGTGGTGACAGTTGAACCATCATCAGTAGTGACTCCATCTAATAGATCTGGTGATGGTGAGCCAGCTTCTAGTGTAATGGTATCAGGTGTAACTGTGATGGTTGGTCCTACAGTATCTTGTACTGTGATAGTTTGGTCTGCACTGACAGAGTTGCCTGTTGCATCAGTTGCAGTCCATGTTCTAGTGATTACTTCGATGATGTTTCCAGTTCCTGGAACTGATACATCGCTAAATGTTACTGTTGGTGCTGGAAGTGCATTATCAGTTGCAGTTGCAAAGCCAGTGTTGGCAGGAGTTGTGTCTGCTGGGAATTCTAATGTTACATCAGCTGGGACTGTAAGAACTGGGTCTGTGGTATCTTGTATAATGTAAGTTCTAGTAACTGGTGCTGCTGCATTTCCTTGAGCATCAACTGAGTTGTAAGTGATGACGTAGGTTCCTGGTGTGCTAGTGTCAACTGAACCAGTTGTGGTGACAGTTGAACCATCATCAGTAGTGACTCCATCTAATAGATCTGGTGATGGTGAGCCAGCTTCTAGTGTAATGGTATCAGGTGTAACTGTGATGGTTGGTCCTACAGTATCTTGTACTGTGATAGTTTGGTCTGCACTGACAGAGTTGCCTGTTGCATCAGTTGCAGTCCATGTTCTAGTGATTACTTCGATGATGTTTCCAGTTCCTGGAACTGATACATCGCTAAATGTTACTGTTGGTGCTGGAAGTGCATTATCAGTTGCAGTTGCAAAGCCAGTGTTGGCAGGAGTTGTGTCTGCTGGGAATTCTAATGTTACATCAGCTGGGACTGTAAGAACTGGGTCTGTGGTATCTTGTATAATGTAAGTTCTAGTAACTGGTGCTGCTGCATTTCCTTGAGCATCAACTGAGTTGTAAGTGATGACGTAGGTTCCTGGTGTGCTAGTGTCAACTGAACCAGTTGTGGTGACAGTTGAACCATCATCAGTAGTGACTCCATCTAATAGATCTGGTGATGGTGAGCCAGCTTCTAGTGTAATGGTATCAGGTGTAACTGTGATGGTTGGTCCTACAGTATCTTGTACTGTGATAGTTTGGTCTGCACTGACAGAGTTGCCTGTTGCATCAGTTGCAGTCCATGTTCTAGTGATTACTTCGATGATGTTTCCAGTTCCTGGAACTGATACATCGCTAAATGTTACTGTTGGTGCTGGAAGTGCATTATCAGTTGCAGTTGCAAAGCCAGTGTTGGCAGGAGTTGTGTCTGCTGGGAATTCTAATGTTACATCAGCTGGGACTGTAAGAACTGGGTCTGTGGTATCTTGTATAATGTAAGTTCTAGTAACTGGTGCTGCTGCATTTCCTTGAGCATCAACTGAGTTGTAAGTGATGACGTAGGTTCCTGGTGTGCTAGTGTCAACTGAACCAGTTGTGGTGACAGTTGAACCATCATCAGTAGTGACTCCATCTAATAGATCTGGTGATGGTGAGCCAGCTTCTAGTGTAATGGTATCAGGTGTAACTGTGATGGTTGGTGCTGTAGTGTCAACTACGTTGACAGTTCTAGTTACTTGGGTTGCTACATTACCTGATGGGTCAACTGCATCATAAGTTACAACATACACACCAACTGTACTATCATCGACTACATCTCCGCCAACAATAGCAACAGGGGCAGTAGCAGGATCATTGTCAGTTACAGTTGCACCAAATTCAGTGTAAGTGTCAACTCCAACTTCAATAGTAACAGGAGTTGCTCCATTAAGGGAAATAACGGGGTTTGTGGTATCAACTACGTTGACAGTTCTGGTTTCAACAGTTGTATTTGATGATGAATCAGTTACGGTATAAGTTACAAGATATGAACCAATTGCATCAACAAATGCTGAATCATCAATAGTGATAGAACTAGTTAGAATGCCATCTTCAACATCAGTTGCTGTTGCTCCAAGCTCAGTGTAACCTGAACCTAATTCAATTGTTTGTGGGTTTGGTGGATTTAGTATGATTATTGGGACATTGCCTGAAATGACATTAACAGTTTCAGTAATAGTTGTAAAGTTGCCTTCTGCATCAGTTACTGTGTAAATTACGATGAATGAATCTACAGCACTTGTATCAACAAGATCATCACCTACAATATTTTGAGTTGTAGTGCTAAAGTCAGCAATATTGAGTATAGTTCCAACTGTGTAAACATCATTTACCATTAGTGTAGTAGTGTAATCAACTGTGTTGCCATCAACATCAAAGGTTGGTGGGGTGGTGTCAACTACGGTAATTGTGATTGATTGTTGGTCTGGGATATTTCCTGCTGCATCTGCTGGAGCATCATAGAGTACGGTGTAAACTCCGACTGCAGATGTGTCAGGTAAATCGCCTGATACGGTTACAGATTCAGAATAAGTTGGATCATTGTCAGTTACTGTACCGCCAAGTTCGGTGTAAGAGTTGGCAGCTTCTAGTTCTATGGTTGCATCAGAACCAGTTGGAGTGATAACTGGAATTGTTGTGTCAACTACATTAACAATTCTAGTAATTTGCAAGGGAGTGTTTCCTGATGCGTCTGCTGGTGCATCATAAGTTACAGTGTATGTACCAACTGCATCTAAGACTGAATCTCCGCCAACAGATACAGTTTCTGAATATGTAGGATCATCATCAGTTACAGTAGCTCCAAGTTCAGTGTAAGTATCAACTCCAACTTCTAATGTAATTGGAGTTGTTCCAATTAATGAGATTACAGGTGCAGTTGTGTCCTCTACAGTTACAATTTGATTAACAATTGCTGCATTACCAGAAGGATCAGTACTAGTGTATGAAATAGTATAAACGCCAACCACAGAGGTATCAACAGCATCTCCGCCAATAGTGATAACTCCTGTATATGCAGGATCATTGTCAGTGGCAGTTGCAGTGGCAGGATCAAATGAATCGCCTAATTGTATTGTTTCAGCATATGAACTAAGTTCAATAATTGGGGCAATAGTATCAATGATGTTAACAGTTCTAACTTTTTGAACTGCTGCATTTCCTTCTCCATCTACTACATCATAGTAAACAAAGTATGTTCCTATTGTGTCAAGATTTGCAAGTACATCAGATGCATCAATTACAATATCAGCAGTAAGATCAATTCCAGGAAAATCAAGTGCAGTTGCACCAAGTTCTGTGTATGTAGCAAAGGGATTAGCAATTTGAATGGTTTGTGGGTTTGGCAGATTGAGGGTAATAATAGGGATATTATCATCAATAATATCCACAGTTCTAGTTACAACAGATGTATTTCCAACAGAATCAGTTGCAGTATAAGTTACAGAGTAAAAGCCTACAACTCCAATGTTAGCTAGGACATCAGATGCATCAATTACTATTGGTGAACCATCATTAGTAGTAGCTCCAAGTTCTGTATATGTTCCTGATTCTGAAATTACTTGTGGATTTGGTGGGTTTAGTGTAATTACTGGGGGTGTTGTATCAATGAAAATTATAATAGAATCACTTGCAGTATTGCCTAAAGCATCAGTAGCTTTTGCAATGAGAGTCTTTGAACCTTCAGCTAATGTAGGAGTAGTAAATGACCAGTTGCCATCAATGTCAGCAGTAGTGCTGCCTAAAGGTGGAAGAGTAATAGAAGAAGAAAATATTTCAATTAGAGCAAAGGGTTCAGAAGTTCCCAATAGAGTGGGAGTATTATCACCAATAGAGGTTCCTGTGATCGGGGAATCAATTTCAATAAGAGCAGTAGAATCAAATAAAATATCAAATATGTTAGATTCATAATTGCCATTTGTTGCTTCATCTTCTGCAACATTTTCAGGAATTGTTACAGAGATAGTTCCATCAGTAGTTGGTGTTACAGTAAATGTGTAAACCAGAGTTGGGACGTCAAAATCAGGAGATAATGAATTTTCATCTACAGTACCACCAACAACAATAATTTCCGCCTCAGTAAGATTATCGACTAATTCATCAAAAGTTACTGTAAATGGAATTGGTTCGATGTTGGTAGGATCAGCTGAGGAGGAAGTAATTGTAGGAGTAGGTCGCATAGTATCAATAATAATAACTACAGATGCTGTATTGCCTGCATTGTCAGTTGCAGTGACTGTGATAGTATGAGTTCCTTCAGGGAGTGGAACAATTGGTGTTACAGTCCAAGTTGTAGACGATGTCAAGTCCTCACCAATTTTAACACCATCAGCGAAGACTTCAACTAAATCGCCAGAATCTTTACCACCAAAGAAAGTCGGTGTATCATCATTTACTTTTTGGCCATTGAAATGAGATGTGATTGAGACTGTGATAGCAGTATCATACAATACATCCTCTACATCATCTACACCATCCAATATGCTGCTATTTCCTGCCAAGTCTTGAGCAGCTGCAGATAGAATTGTTGCAGAGATAGTTTCTGCAGGATCACCAGTGCCAGCAGGGGTTACAGTAAAGGTGTAAATTTTAGCAGAGGAAGTAGAAAATGAACCAGCATCTATAGTTCCTCCTGATAATACAATATCAGACTCTGTAAATCCAGTTACATCCTCATTAAAGGTTACAGTAAATGGAATTGGGAAAATGTTGGTAACAGGAGCAGATGTAGATGTAACTGTTGAGGTTGGGGAAGTAGAATCATATAGAATATTTGCAGTATTTGACATGGTATTCCAATTACCGGCAGCATCAACAGCTTGATTCGGAGTAAGCTTTACTGGAACTGCACCATCCTCATTTGGAACTACAGTAAATGTCCAGACAATATTATCAACAGTACTAAGAGAGCCAGGAGTGATAGTAGAGCCACCCAAAACATTGAAACTGAATTCTGTCAAGCCAAAAACAGGTTCAGTGAAAACAGCAGTAAATGGAATTGGATTAAGATTGGTATAAGTTCCAGCTACCGTAGATATTACAACTCCAGGTCGTATTGTATCAATTGTGATAGTAGTAGGAGAAATGGTGGATGCAACATTACCATATGAATCAGTTGCAATTGCAGTAAATAGATGGACCCCGTTTGTTAAACTAAAAGAGTTTTTAGTCCAATCTCCATTTGCATTGACAACTTTAGTTCCTATAGAAATACCATCAACAAATAATTCAACGACAGAGTGAGGTTCGGCAGTACCAAAAATGGTAGGAGTTGTATCCATAGTGGATATTCCATCCAAAGAAGGATCAATAGTTACAAATGTTACAGTATCTACAGTAATTGAAATTCCTAGAGAACCTACGTTTCCTAATGGATCAGTTGCGGTTACAGAAATAGTGTGAAGACCTTCAGAAAGAAGATTTTCTGGAAATGACCACAAACCGACAGTACCATCAGAAGTGGTTGTACCTACAGATAACCCATCAATAAATAATTCAATGTCTGAATTCGGATCTGAGCTTCCAGAAAATATTGGATTGTTAATTGTAATTATCTGACCATTTGTATGAGATGTGATTGTAACTGTAATGTCAGAATCCAGAATAATTTCAATAGGACCTGCAGAACTAGTATTACTTACAGCATCAATGACTGTAGCAGTAATATTGTTTGAACCTTCTATTAGAGGAGCAGATGGGATTAATGACCAGTTGCCTACTCCATCAGAGGTTGTTGTTCCAACAGATACTCCTTCAACAAATACTTCTACAGTAGAGTTTGCTTCTGCAGTACCAAAAATTGTTGGAAATTCTAGATTAGTAGTTGAAAGATTAAGAGAAGGATCAAAGGAAACAAAGGTTGTAGTATCGATAGTTAGTATAATAGAATCTGCAATAGGAATAAGATTGCCTGCTAAATCAAATGCTTCAGTATCAGTTGCAGTGATAGTATAGACACCATCAGGTAATGCAGGAGTTATATCAAAATTAAAAACTCCACCTGAAGAAGGTTGTACAAATGTATTGTCAACTCCAGGTCCAACAACATTTAATGAGATCGAATGATCTGCTTGAGCTGTACCAAAAATGGTTGGAGTGTTATCACTAGTTATGTCAACATCTAAATGAGATGTGATTACCAAGGGTTCTGGACAAAATGCACATGTGATTGGAACTGTTGGATCTTTAACATAAGTAACAGTATTTGGTTGAGTTACAGTTGAAACTTCAATAAGAGAATCAGCAGAATTTCCAATAGGACCTACTTCAAAAACAATGACAGCGGTGACGTCATCACCTGCTGCAAGTACAGATTCATCTAAAGAAACAATATCACATGTAACAATGAATCCAGTTGCAGCCGCAGGATCAGGATCAAGATAGCACACATCAGTATCAGTAGCTACTTCATCAAAGATTAATCCAGGAGGAGCTTCAAAACGAAGTTGAACTTCTTCTGCATCGTCTGATTCTTCAGTTAGTGAAACATGTACAAATAATGCACCAAGATCACCAAAATCTACATCAGGTCCTGGAAAAAATAAAAGATCATAGTCTACAATGAGGTCTGCACCTCCTGCAGCAAATGCAGAATTTATAGGAATTGAAAACATTCCAAAAATTAGAATTGAAAATATCAAACTAGAAAAAATCTTTGATTTTTTAGATGAGAATTTATTTAGATTTATCAATGGACCATACCCCTCACATCTGTTTTGTTTCCAAAATCATATGATACATTGTATGTAACATTAGTACACATGATTTCCATCATCCACTGCAACACATTTTTTGTGACTGGTGCATTAAAAAACCAAGACCGAACATACCAAATTTGGGAAAATCATGAATTTACGATCATTTTTTGTCTAAAAAAAATAATACAAAAAATAGAGATAAAGACGGGATGTAATTTTTAAAAAATACAGATCACATTTGATCGTAAATTAAATGAAAAAAAGCAAAAAATCAGTTAAGATTATTCTTCTTCAAAGACTCGTCCAGGATAAAATGAATTTATCATCTCTTCCAAGAGGAATTCAGCCTTCTCTGATTCTAATTTCATAGAGTTAGCAAATTCAGGATCATCAGTTCTTTTAATTGAAACATCAAAGTCATAATATGAAATATTATCTATCTCCTCAAATTCATCATCAAAACATTTTGGACATATCTCTTCAAGTAAACTTTCAGCAAGTATAATTTGATATTCTTTTTGGATTGAAAACTGGTCATGGTATCTATCATGGGTGGATGCATCAGAAGAATCACCAATAGAATATTCTTTTAGAACATGATTAATAGCCCAAATTTTTTCAGGATTAACTAATTGACGATCTGCTTTTTTAGTATCGACATAATCTTTATTCCAAATTCCATAATCAAAGGTCCAAGTATTACCATCATCGTCAACTGACTTGTTCTTTTCAACTTCAGTCAATTGGTAGATTTTTCCTTTGTAAATGCCACTATGAATATTTGGAGGGTTTAGAGATTCCCCTACAACTTGTAGACCATGGTTAAAGTAATTCTGCCATGCGTTTCTATCATGATCCCAGATATTAGTTGCTACCATGTTAAATTCTAATGGTGCTCTAAAAGTATGGTAAACAGTAACATGATTACATTTGCTGCCAATATCATCACAGTCTACTTCAGTGACATTTACAGTAACATTAGCTAAAACATTGTATGGATCAATAAGAGACACAGTTTCTTTACCATCAAAAGATCTATCCCAATTAATCATTGCATTACTTTGACCAAATGTTTCACCATTACCCAAACCAAATGCGACTGCTACATGTGCAAGGTTACTTGGTCCATCGTTTTCATAAATACGAAGATCAATGGCATTTTCTTCACCAACATAAGCTGTAATCAGAGGATAGGGGGTATAGTATAATTCGGCATCAACAGGATTTTTGTTAAATGCAAAGCCGTTACTTACGACTCGCTTATTGTTTTTGTCAATTCCTAGTGTTGGAGGGCTACAATCACCACGACAAGAACCATTTTCATCACCAGAACTAGAACTAGAACTAGAACTAGATACAACAGTACAGGATGAACCAATATCACAAGAATTTATAACAATTCCACTAATTGCCCAATTTGAATTTGAAGTGGTAGAATAAGACATTGCAACATCTGCACTTGTACCATTTTGATAAGAGTAAGCAGAACTCCAATCAGAATTAAATGGATTTACTCCACTGAATGTCTGTTTGTTTATCCGTATTTGATTTTGGCCAAGTATAGTGGTTACTGGTTCTTCATCAATAGTTGTAGATACGGTGTCAATAATTATTTGTGAGCTATTGGTGGGATTTGGAACTTTATTGACAGTTGGAATGGTTGAGGGACCACCAGTATTACTAAATTGTCCATCAATAGATACACCTTGATGTACACCAGAAAAAAATACAGCACGAGCAACTGCACTTGCACCTGGCACAGTATTTCCAATTTGATTATCTAATTTAATAATAACATTACATGTCTCATTTTCTGGAGGATTAACTAAATACCATATCTCACTTCTAGCGTTTCCTGCATTATTAGCAATAGCTGCACTAGTAAAATTTTGTGAATTTGCAGCAACACCACAACCTACCCCACCTTGAAATTGTACATAAGATACTGAAATATCTCCATTACTACCCTGATTATCCAAAGCAATGCTTGCTACAAGCAAACGATCTGTTTGCGTACCTATAGAAATAGGTGGAATTGTAAGTACATCTGTTGCACCACTTGAAGCCGGAACGTAGATCCTTTTCCTTTGTTCAAATGTGATTGATGATGGATTTTCAAATAAAGCATATGCATCATAAATTGGAAAGACAAACAACGGAGTCAAAAACAATACAAGTAAAACACATCCTACTCTAAAAAAAGTCAAGACTCATTCCCCCATATACAAAATTCAGTATCTGCTAGTAAACCTCGAAAGGACTTTGTAAATTTCATATTCTATTCACATATTATTGGAGAATTTTAGATAAATACTAACATGCAATGTTCCAAATTTGGGAATAGTTATGAGAGTATGAGTGTGAGGGATTTCTCCAAAGTATAGAGGGAGAAATAGATCGATTAAAAAATCAAGTTAAATAACTGACACAGGCAAAAAATTTATGAATTTTGATGTAGTAATTGCCGGGGGAAGTGTTGCAGGTCTACTTTGCGCAAGAGAGATTGCCAGAAATGGAAACACTGTTCTAGTAATTGAGGAGGATTATGAGATTGGCACTCCCGAGCATTGCGGTGGACTAGTCAGTTTATCAGGATTAGAAGAACTCGGAGTCATTCCATTTAGAAAAACATTTGATCATGCTATAGAATCAGCAGAAATTACAGCACCAAACGGTACTAGTTTTGAAATAAACTCTGCAAAACAGAAAGTAATTGAAATCAGTAGAAGAGAACTAGACAAACAGATTGCCTTTCAAGCTCAAAAAAATGGTGCAATCATCAAAGTCCGAACCAGTTTCCAAGAGATCACAGATACTGGAATTAGAACTAATAATGAAAAGATCAATTGTAAAATATTTGTTGATGCCAGAGGAGTTTCATCATTAATTCATAAAGATAGAACAGGAATTTTATCATCAGCTCAATACGAAATCTATGCAGACTGGATAAAGAAAGGCAAAGTAGAAGTAATTTTTGACCAAGAAAAATATCCAGGGTTTTTTGCATGGATTATTCCATCAGGAGAAGGCAAAGGTAAAGTCGGAGTTGCAGGTAAAGGAATTAACGTATCTGAATCACTAGAGAAAATTCTCAAAGAGAAAGGAGAGTATTCAACCATTAGGAAAATTTATGCACCAATCTGGATTAAAGGCCCCATCAAAAAATTTGTAGAAGGTAAAACGGTAATTATTGGAGATGCTGCAGGGCAAGCAAAACCAACAACTGCAGGAGGCATATTCACAAGCGGAATGGGAGGAGTATACGCAGGACAAGCAATATCAGAATTTTTGAAAACAAACAACAAAGCAGACTTGGAGCAATATCAAAAAAAATGGACTGCAAGATTTGGCAAAGAATTTGAAAAACAACTCTTGGCAAGAAAAATTCTAGAGCGAGTAGATAACAATACAATCAACAAATTATTTGAATCAATTACACCAGAAATTATCAAAGATATTTCAGAAAAAGATGATTTTGATTTTCATACAAGTTCAATCATAAAATTATTAGGATTAAAGGGATCGATTAAAACTGCTCAAACTCTAATTGGTGGAGAAATCAAAAAACTACTCAGTTAGAATACGCATAATTTTCAAGGAAGGTATAAATGATGTTTGAAGAAAATCGTGGTATGTCATCATCTACCATATCATTACCAACATGTAGTTGCTGTCATAGACCAATTATGCCTAATGATAAATGTGTAAAATTCAATTGTCCTAATTGTGGTGCAGATTTAATTTGGAGATGTCAAAGTTGCAGAGAAGCAGCAAGAAACTATACTTGTTCCTCATGTAACTTTCAGGGACCATAGAGAAATGACTCAATTACTATTTGTAACAAAAATTCTTCCAAAGGGTATGGAAATTGATTTAGATAAATTGGCTGAAACCATCAAAACAACATTACCAGAAGGAATGTCAATGAAAAGGCATGCAAAAGAGCCATTAGCATTTGGTTTAGAGTGTATCAAAGCAGAATTTGTTTTAGAAGATAAAGAAGGTCAAAGCGACGCTCTAGAGAACGCAATTAGATCAACTGACGGGGTAAGTGAGTTTGAAGTTCTCAACATGAGTAGAATGTCAGTTGACATGAAATAGGTGATTTTTTGGCACGCAAAGAAGAACCTTTGCAGATGAGGATTGGAGAAGCAAAACAACGAGACGTAGGAAAGAAACGTGCTCGAATTGGTCCTGAAGCTATGGATTTTCTCAAAGTAACACCAGGAGATATTGTCGAGGTGATGGGTTCAAGATCCAGTTGTGCTGTTGTCTGGCCAGTAGATGAAGACGAGAAACTACCAGATATTATCAGAGTGGATGGACAAACAAGAAAAAATGTTGGTGCATCATTAAATGACTTTGTAAAAATTAGAAAAGTAACATCAAAGTTTGCAAAAACAGTTTCATTGACACCATTAAATGATACAGTTACAGTTGACAAAGAGTTTACAGACTTTGTAAAAAATAGATTGAAAGGATTGCCAATTACTCATGGAGATGAAATCTCAGTTATGATTTTAGGAAACTCTATTGATTTTAAAATTTCAAAGACATCTCCAAAAGGGGTAGTAAAGATAGACCGTACTACAAACCTTAGCATATCAACTGAGACATCAGTGGATAGAAAAGTCAGAGTAACATACGAAGAGGTAGGAGGTTTAAGACGTGAAGTAAAAGCAATGCGAGAAATTGTGGAACTTCCATTAAAACATCCAGAATTATTTGTACGATTAGGAATTGAGCCACATAGCGGAATTTTACTTTATGGACCACCAGGTTGTGGAAAAACACTACTTGCAAAAGTTATGGCAAGTGAATCAGAGGCAAACATGTTTCCAATTAACGGTCCAGAAATAATGAACAAGTATTATGGAGAGACAGAAGCAAAACTAAGAGATATTTTCAAAGAAGCAAAAGACAATTCACCAAGCATAATTTTCATAGATGAAATTGATGCCATTGCACCAAAAAGAGAGGAAGCATACGGAGATGTAGAAAAAAGAGTTGTTGCACAACTATTGGCATTAATGGATGGTCTCAATGATAGAGGAAATGTAATTGTTTTAGGAGCTACAAACAGACCAGATAGTGTAGATCCCGCCCTTAGAAGACCAGGTAGATTTGACAGAGAGTTTGAGATTTCAGTCCCAAATGAGGATGAGAGATTTGAGATTCTTGAAATTCACACAAGATCAATGCCAATTAGTGATGATGTTGATCTCAAAGATCTGTCATCAGAATTGCACGGGTATACTGGAGCTGATATCAAATCACTATGTAGAGAAGCCGCACTAAAATCAATCAGAAGATATCTTCCAGAAATAGATCTTGAGACTGAAAAAATTCCGTCTGAAGTACTACAATCAATGCAGATTAAACTAATTGATTTTTACGATGCAATGCATGAAGTTGTCCCTACAGCAATGAGAGAATTCTACGTCGAGAGACCAAAAGTATGGTGGCAAGACGTTGGAGGATTAGATGATATTAAAAAATCACTTACAGATAATCTCATAATGGCCATGAAAGAGCCCAGTAAATTTACAAAGATGGGGATAAAGCCACCAAAAGGTGCTTTAATTTATGGCCCACCAGGTTGTGGAAAAACACTGCTTGCAAGAGCTTTAGCTACTGAGACTGGAGCCAATATGATCTTGGTTAGAGGTCCTGAAATCCTCTCCAAATGGCTAGGAGAGTCTGAAAAAGCAGTAAGAGAAATTTTTAGAAAAGCCAAATCATCATCACCATGTGTAGTAATATTTGATGAACTAGATTCCATTGCACGCTTCAAGTCAGGGGAAGGTGGAACTGGTGAAACAATTCTAAGTCAACTACTAACAGAAATTGAAGAAGGTAGCTCATCAAGAGTGGTAGTTATTGGAATTACAAATCGTCCAGATGTTTTAGATAACTCGTTACTTAGAACAGGAAGATTAGATTTGGTGCTTTATGTATCTCCACCAGATGAAAAAGGAAGATTAGAGATTATCAAAATTTTAACAAGAAAAATGCCATTGGCAAACGATGTAAAATTGCAAGAGATTGCAGTAGCTACTCAAAATTATTCAGGTGCAGATTTGGCAGCATTATGCAGAGAAGCAGCAGTTGAAGCAATGAGAAATAACTCACCAAAGATTTCAAGTCATGACTTTGCAAATAGTTTAAAGCAAATTAGACCATCAATCACAAAAGAGGTAGACCAATGGTACAACACTGTAAAGGAAAGTATATCTAACGTGGTACCAAAGTCAGGGGATAAATCATTCTACGGATAAAAAATGGCAATACCAATAAGAAATACAGTATTTGATAAGATTAAGGAAGCAAATCGTTTAACAGATGTTGAGCTTTTCAAGAGTCTTGCAAAAGACGGGCATGTAATTGCAGAGGACAGATTCAATAAAATTCTACTAGACTTGGAGATACTGGGATTAATCACAGTCTCATGGATTACCAAAGAGGAGCGTAGAATTGAAGTTGTTGCAGTTGAGAAAACAATTGACAAGCATGAAGCTCAGGTAAAGGAAACTATGGAAAGTGATTACGAAGCTAGTTTCCCAGGCGTAGATAAATAAATTTTAAAATAACGGGAAATGAAATGCTGCATCTAATGCAACAGCTACGAAAATTATTGTAAGATACGGAGCAGTTACTTTGTATGCTTTCCATGCAAATTCAGATGTAGGATTCTTTGTTAATTTATAATGATATACCAACATCAATGCCCCAGAAACTATTGCAATAACAGTATAAACAATTCCTAATCCATCTGGAATAAATGAAAGTATTAATGAATATGGAATTAAAATTAATGTATTACCTAAAATAAATTTTGAAGTTTTTTGCATTCCAATCACAACAGGAAGCATTGGGACTTCGGCTTTTGCATATTCATCTTTGATCTTCATTGCAAGACACCAAAAGTGAGAAGGGGTCCAAACAAAAACCAAAAATCCAACTAAGAAACCTAGTAAATCCATACTACCAGTAGCTGCTGCCCATCCAGCCCAAGCTGCGGCACTACCAGCAATACCTCCAATAACAATATTGGATGTGTGTCTTCGTTTTAGCCAAACTGTGTATATTACAACATATGAAAAAATTCCCACTGCAATAAAAAATGCAGAAACTGCATTCAATGCAAAGTAACCATAAATTACAGAGATGCAACTTACAGCCAATCCATATATCAAAACATTAGATGCTGCCATCTTTCCAGAAGGAATAGGTCTAGTACTAGTTCGAGTCATTTTAGGATCAATGTCTTTATCATAATAGTGGTTTAGTGCACTAGAGCCAGCAGATGCCAAAGCGCCTGCAATAATAATATGCAAATATGACCAATAATCTAGTTCAGGAACACCTGGAACTAGCTTACTTGCAGCATACATGGATGTAACTGCAGTAATTACTAAAAGAACCACAATTCGGGGTTTGGATATCTCCAGTATTTCATTAAATCCCAATTCACTCTATCCTATTCCAAAGCCATTTAATTTCTTCGTCTAGATCCATATGATTTCGCAAGGAATAAGTATCTCAGTCCTATCAGCTATCTTAAATGAGTAATTGGGACCTCATGATGCCAGGAATGGGACTAACAGCTATAGGATTAGCTGGTCTTACATTATCGTATGCAGGCATCGCACATACATTCATCGATGGAATGCACGCACTTACTGGCCTTACCATGTTTGTTGGATTAATTTTCCTAGCAGCAGGTATCTTAGATGGAGGGGTTTCAACAAGTAATAGAGCCAAAGCCACAACTTTGGTGATTTTATCAATATCATTAGGATTTGGAATGTATGCGATGGTATTGAATACATCAAACTATACAGTTACAATAGCCGGAATTTTAATGGCAATTGCATTTCCTGCAATTATAATTTCATATCTGTATATGAAACACCCAGCTGTAGCAAAACCAATTGGAGCAATTGTTTCAATGGCAGCAGCTACTGGAATTATCATGTGGATATCATTTGGAATTTTCTCATCTCCTGACACATACATGATTCCTCAACAAGTAGGTGTTGATGAACCAGCAGAAGATCTTACACCATCAGGTCCAATATTTGCAATTGAAATTCTTGAAGATTCAGCTCAAGAAGGAAATCCAGATTATTCACCAGATGTAGCAGTAGTTACACAAGGATACATAATTGAATGGACTAATGCAGATGCAGCAGCGCATACTGTAACAAGTGCAGTAGACTATGGAGAAACATTTGATTCTAGTTTAATGAGTGCAGGTGAAATATACACACTAGATACAAGCAATTTAGAGATAGGTGAATATGAATACTTGTGTATTGTACATCCTTGGATGGTGGCATCCATAGTTATTGAAGCTGCAAAAGAACCAACCAAAGTAATAATTCCTCAAGGAGCAGCAATTCCTGAAGACGGACAAATATACTATGATCCAGAAATTTTAGAAATTTCAGCTGGAACTACGGTAATTTGGGATAACGTAGATAACACAATGCATACTGCAACATCAGGTACACCAAACAACGGAGCTGATGGAGTATTTGACTCAGACATTTTATCTGCAGGTGATACGTACGAGTTTACGTTTAGTGATGCAGGGAGTTATGATTACTATTGTATTTTACACCCATGGATGATTGGAACTGTTAACGTAGAATAGATTTGCAGAAAATCAAATTATCACAACAAGATAAAAAAATCCTAGAAGAATTTTCAGAAAATCAAAAACCAAATGAATCATGTGCGTTATTGTTTGGTAAAGAGGGTACGGTCTTGGATCTTTTTTTAACAGAAAATATTGAAAAATCTTCTGTAAACTTTACAATTTCAAACAATCAATTAATTGAAGGGTATAGCATTGCAGAGGGGAAAAAAATGGATGTGATAGGCATATTTCACTCACATCCACAGTCAGATGCCTACCCCTCAAACACAGATAAAAAATTCATGCAAAGTAACCCAGTAGTGTGGGTAATTTACTCAGGAATCAATAAAAATTTCAGAGCATTTATTCTTGAATCAGATATAATTGAAATTCCGATTATAGAATAATTCTAGGCTCCAAAAATAGTGTGTCAAACTATGACACACAGGGTTCGAGGTGTTCTTTCGTCAAAAGACATACTGAAAGTTATGTTATTTCCCAAAAATGGGAATTATGCAAAAAGTTTTGATAATTCTAATTATGGTAGGATTTACAATATCAATTCAGACAGCATATGGAAGTGCAGTAATGCCGGGAGAAACAGATACAATTTTTTGTGATTTATGTATTGAGCAAAAGGACCTAATAAAAAAATCCAAAAATAAAGAATTCAATATGGTAGGATTTGATTTTGAGTATAAAGATACAAGAAAATATCCTACATGGGTAAACTGGATGCCAGCAGAGCCATTAATTGATGAAACCCCATCAGCTCTTGAGCAAAGAATGGAGAATGACAAAAATACATCTCACGGAATTTCAAGAAATCATATTTTATTCTCTGCATTAGTATATTTAGAAGAAGTTAAAGCAAAACAAAAAATAAATTTAAATGAAATCAATAATGATGATTTTTATAAATTGGATAATTTTCATACAATTTATCCAGTTGGAAGTGACATTCAAGATATTAAATGATAAAAATCAAACCTAACAAATAGATAAAATTCTAGAAGAAACTATTGGTAAAAAAATACAAAAGCAACTTGACATAAGGGAATATTATTGATTATGTTTTACGAAACAAAGCACTCTCACTATGAATATCATTTAGAATTGATTTATCAGGAGAAATAATTTTTCCAATGATGTTAACAGGAGATGCAGGAGTTATTTCTCCAGGATTTCCAATAGGAGTAGGCCCATAAAACAAACAGATTGCTTTGCCTGTTGGCCAGTATGCAACATCATTTAGATCAACTGGAGACTTTGCATTTTCTTCAGGTTGAGATATGGGAGATTTTGATGTGTAAATTTCATCGCCCCAAACATTAAGATCTACTGTAAATGGTAACTTTGAAACAAAGTCATTAACAGTATTTGGAGAATTAGCATCATCTAATTCTAAAAGGATGTTTGAAGAGTTTGGAATTTCAATTACAACTGAATATTTCATAAATATTGATGATCTTTGAATTAAATATCCCTTTTTTCAATTACATTCATGGAAATTCACGTATACGACACTTATGTCAAAGCAAAAGATGGTCACACCATGCACTTTGATGTAATTACTGGTGAAAAAGACCACGATAAAGCCATCACATATGGCAAAGAGTGGTTACAATCAGTCGGTGAGGGAGATGCAGAGATGACTACAAATGAATGTCAATTCTGCCACTCACAAGGAGCACCAGAACCTGTTGAACAGGCAATTAAGGAAAAAGGCTACTTCATTCAAAAGATGGAAGGCTGTCCTTAATCATTTTTCCTTTTTATTAAAAGACATATTTTTTAGATCAGTCTACATAGAATAACCATGTCTGAAAACAAATACTCAAAATGGACAGTTGAGGGAGACAAGAAAACAAAGTGGATTTGTGGATGTTTCCAAACCGCTGACAACTATTTCAAATTCTGTGAGACACATAATGTCACTTTAAAAAAAGCAATTCAAGCTCAAATCGATGAATTAGACATGACGTTAATTGTTGAGGATAAGGCAATTAGTTCCACGTATCTGAGTAGTTAATTCAGTCCTTCTTTACAGATATGCAAACTCACACCACTACGTTACTGTTATTACGCTGATTTTGCTTAAAGAGTTTGTTTATCCATTCATCATTGTTATATCCTCGTTTTACTTTCTATTTTACATGGTTCATAAAATAAAATATTTTGACGCTAATGAATTAAAGGCAGGGGTTTTTCTTCAGGATGTCGTAAATGATTTTCTAGCAGAAAAAAAAGACAAAATCATAGCTGTTCATCCAGTTATGGAGAAAACTTTGCTAGTCCATTATCAAGAATAATCAATTAACAATACATTTTCTTGTGTATGTTGAATTAATCTGATTTGACAAAACCCAAACCATAACAAAGACAGAGAGTATTGAATTGTTAGAGATTAGAATAAGAAATTTTATGGGTTAGATTGCAATAATTGCAACAAATGCAGATACGAATACAATTGCAATTGTGTTTAGTAGTTTAATGACAGTGTTAAGTGCTGGACCTGCAGTGTCTTTGTAAGGATCACCAATAATATCTCCAACTACTGCAACTTTGTGAACTTCAGAGCCTTTCTCTCCTCTCATTTCAACTAGTTTCTTTGCATTATCCCATGCACCACCAGTATTTGCCAAGTGGTATGCTAGTAAAATTCCAGTGACTACTGCACCCATTAGTAATCCAGCTACTGCAGTTGGACCTAACAAGATACCTAAGATGATTGGGGCAAGAATTGCAACAATAGCTGGTTTCCACAGTTCTTTAATTGATGCAACTGTAGCAATATCTACACATTTAGCATAATCAGGTTTTGATGTTCCTGCAAGAATTCCAGAATCTGCTTTGAATTGACGTCTAACTTCATCAACCATTTTTCCTGCAGCACGTGATACACCATTAATTAGTTGACCTGTAATGATAAATGGGATTAATCCACCAATGAGTAATCCAACTATAATTGCAGGATTTGTTAAACTATAATCTAAATCTAGTACACCTTCAAAGACATGTGCTGCTTCAAACTGAAATGCTTGAATCATAGCCAATGCAGCTAATGCAGCACTAGCAATTGCAAAGCCTTTGGTGACGGCTTTAGTTGTATTTCCAACAGCATCAATTTCATCAGTAACTTTACGATTTTCTTCACCCATTCCAGTCATTTCAACAATTCCACCTGCATTATCTGCAATTGGACCAAATGCATCGATACTAAGAACAATTCCTGCCAGACTTAACATAGCCATAGCAGTCATTGCAGTTCCAAATATTCCATAAAGTACTGGATCTGAACCTTCAGGTGCTGCACCTGATGCGATACTGTAAGAGAGAATAATTGCAACAACTAAAGCAATCATAAATGGTCCTGTAGATTGCATTCCTTTGATAATTCCCATTAATGTTAATGATGCATATCCCCATTTTGCAGACTCTGCAATTTCAATAACTGGTTTCTGTTTGTAACTAGTATAGTAATCTGTAATTTTCTGAATCACTGGAACTAAAAGTACTCCAATGACAGTTGAGCCAAATAGTGCATATGATGCTGGAGAATCTCCAATGAATTGTGTAATAAAGACATAGTTGAGTCCAATTGCAATTGCAGCTGAAACATAAAATGAACGATTAAGTGGTTTCATTACATCTGTGATATTTTTAGAACCAACTATCACTACACCAATAATGGATGCAATCATTCCAGATGAACCAATCAAGATAGGATAAAGGAAAAAGTTTGGTGCGCCAATTAATGCTGCAATGAGTAATGCTGCAAGAATTGTAACAATATAAGATTCATAAACATCAGAGCCCATTCCTGCGGCATCGCCAACATTATCTCCTACGTTATCTGCAATAGTTGCAGGATTTCTAGGATCATCTTCAGGAATATTTGCTTCAACTTTTCCTACCAAATCAGCACCCATATCTGCAGCTTTTGTAAAAATACCGCCACCAATTCTAATGAATAATGCAATTAAGCTTGCTCCAATTCCAACTCCTGCAATGGTAATTGGGTCAGGGAAAATAAGATAAAGTCCAGTAATTGCTAAAAGTGCCATTGCAGGAACTGCTAAACCTACTGTTGCTCCACCTCTAAAGGCCATGGCAAATGTTTGTCCAAGCCCACTTCCACTAAGATTTGCAGCTCTAACTGCTGCTTTTACTGTAATTTTTAATGAAATAATTCCTGCAACTGCAGAAAGTGCTGCACCTACAGCAAATGCAATTCCGTTTGACGGAGTTAAGAAGATACCAATAATCAAAGATAGTGCGATAGCAACTGGAACAATTATTTTCATTTCTCTTTTTAGAAATGCAGAAGCGCCTTCTTTGACTGCGTTGGAAATATCCATCATCTCTTTTGTTCCTGCTGGTTGTTTGACAATCCATGCCACCAAACCACCTGCAACTAAAAATGATGCAATACCTGCGATAAAGGGCAGAATTTCAGCTATTTCCATCGTATACTCGCTTGCCAAATCCTAGTAAATATAAATCAAATAGCAGAGATCTTACTTCTTTTTCGATATGGAGGAAATTCTTTTCCTCTAAGTCCTTGTCGTACTAATTTGTTGAATCTTTTCCCATGAGCAAGATATGGGAATCTCATGTGAATTAATTCATGAACTATAGTATTTTCCAAATTCTTCTCATCAGGGATTTTTCTTACATTGATGAATACAAGATTATGCTGAAGATATGAAACTCCATAATACTTGTAAGCAGATGTTCTCCTACCTTCAGTCATTTCTTTTGGAGCGTCCAATACCTCTTTGGTAGTTAAGAGAATTTTAGGCTCAGGAATTGAAAAACGATTAGAGTAAATTCCAACTTTTTCTAAAATTTGCAACGAAAGTTCAGGATCTAATTTCACAACAATACATCATCAAATCAGTGTTTATCTTCAAATGTCAATTGTTGTATGAAATTTAGTGTATTTTGATTTGGCTAATTATGAATTAATAGGGTCAGAGGTAATAGTGGGGTAATCATCAATATCATACAGCCACCGTCTCATCACACCCCGATTATTCCATTAAATCAAGTAGTGTTTGTACTCTATTTCTTATTTCTGGAGTTATTTGCACTATTACTAGCCCTTCGTTTGGCTGACCATACAAAACAACCGCATTTTCAGGTGCATGAATACATACAGGTAAAACAAGCAAGTCTTCCTCTCCATCAACTAAAAGTCTCACAGGTGTTTGCAGAGTGAAAGCCTTTTTGATCACAGTAATACTTTCTGAAGTAATTTCAGCTGCAGGGTTATCAACAGTCAATTCAGTTGCATTTTCTAGTTTAGGAGGTTCTCTTTTTTCTCTTTTTTCTAATCCATCAATAATTTGTAATGACGGAATCAAATCAAAATTAATCATTTTTTCTGTAGTTCTATCCCCTATAGTAATGACATACGAATCCTCAGAAAGATATTTTTGAATATGTGATTTATCAGCTTGACTTTCAGGTAAGAGTACCCCTAGAGGAGTTTTCATTTGTTCTCTTAATGAAGTAGGTAATTTCACAGGAATCTAACTAGCGCTTGGTTCAGGTGCAGATTCTTCACTAGTACTTTCAGAAGCCATCTCTTCTTGTAATTTTGCTGCAATAATACTGCATTGTGCTGCAATATTTTTTGCACTTTTTCTAAAAGCCACTGAACTTGGAGAATCAGGATTTGTAATCATAATTGGTTTTCCTAAATCAGAGCCAGCCATAATTCCAGAGTTTAACGGAATTTCACCTAAGAATGGAATGTTAAATTTTTCACTGATTTTCTTTGCACCACCTTCACCAAAGATGTAATGTTTATCATCACAGTTTGGGCAAATAAAATGAGACATATTTTCAACAACTCCAATGATTGGAACATTTAGTTTTTCAAACATTGAAACTGCTTTGACTGCTACATCACTTGCAACATCTTGAGGAGTTGTAACTACAAGGATACCAGTGATAGGAATTGTCTGTGCAAGAGTTAGTGGTATATCACCAGTACCAGGAGGAAGATCTACAATAAGATAATCTAATTCAGACCAATTAGTGTCAACTAAAAATTGTTTTAATATTCCAGAAATAATGGGGCCACGATAAATTGCTGCTTGGTTTGATTGATCAGCAAAGAAACCAAAGGATACAACTTTTAATCCATTAGAGTCGGCAGGTTGAAGTTTGTTATCTTCAACTTCCATAAATCCATCTTTCATTCCAAGCATCAAAGGAATACTAGGACCATAGATGTCAGCATCCAATAGACCAACTTTTGCTCCAGATTGAGATAATGCTAATGCTAAATTCAAAGAGACTGTTGATTTTCCTACTCCACCTTTTCCACTTGCAACACCAATAATATTTTTGACAGTTGCCATTCCAGTATCATCATCAAGGGAACGCCCCTCCATTACTTTGGCAGTTACTTTCAAATCAAAATTTTTCAAATCAGAAATATCTGCAATTGCCTTTCGAACATCATCTTCGATTTCGACATTAAACGGACATGCAGGAGTTGTTAATTCTAAAGTAAACTTTAGATTTCCATCATTAAGTTCTAAATCTTTAATCATACCCATTGATACGATATCTTTTTTCAAATCAGGATCAATCACAGTGCTGAGTTTTTCAAGAACTTGATCGATTCCAACCATTGCGTCAAAAAGTCATCCTACATTATTTAAACATAAGTTAGAGTCCAAAAGAAATTGCCATTTATTTGAAAAATATCAAAAATCTTTGAGAATTCAAGCCTGAAATCACCTAAACATTCATAAATTGAAATTCGAGAAAAACTGTACATTTGTTTTCTATATCTACCCTAGTTGATGTTGTCAGGATTCCTCCAAGCTTGTTTGGAACGACACTCAAAAAGGCAGCAGTAAACATTCTCAAAGAAAAATACGAGAGTATGATTAATGCAGATTTAGGATATATCATTATGATTTTAGATGCCAAAGTAGATGAGATGGGGAAAATGATTGCCGGTGACGGTGGAACATTTCATAAAGTAGAATTTGAAGCATTAACATTTTATCCAAAATTACAAGAAATTGTTCAAGGTGAAATTGTAGACATTACAGACTTTGGAGCATTTGTAAGAATTGGTCCAACTGATGCATTACTTCACTTGTCACAAGTGATGGATGACTATCTTAAGAGTGATGTAAAATCTGGAATGATATTAGCAAACCAAAGTGGTAGAACACTCAAAGTTGGTTCTACACTTCGTGCAAGAATTACTGCAGTATCATTAGGAAAAGCTGCTGCAATGGGTAAGATTGGAATTACATGTAGACAACCATTCCTGGGTGCAGATGATTGGATTGTTGAAGAAATTAAAAAAGCCAGCGGTGGCAAAGAAGAGCCAGCAAAGGAAGAAAAAGTAGAGGCAAGTTAGAATGGCACGAGAAATGGCATGCCGCAAATGTAAACATGTAACAACTCTAAAAGTATGTCCAAATTGTAAATCATCAGACTTGACACCAGATTGGAATGGAGTTGTACTAGTAGTTGATCCAACAAATTCAGAAATTTCTAAAACATTAGGAATTACTACAAAAGGCAAATACGCAATTAAAGTAACATAAAATCTTTAAAATCAGATTAACATTTCATCAATATATTGACATTTAATCCAAAAAAGCAATTATTACAATTTCTTGCTGAAGATATTGGTAAGGGAGACATCACAAGTAATTTACTACCAAAGAAAAAAATTTCTGTTAAAATAATTTCTAGAGAGAATGCAATTGTTGCAGGAGCATCATATGCAAAAGAGATTTTCAAATTAAAAGGATGTGACTCAAAAATTTTGAAAAAAGATGGTTCTAAAATAAAGCCAAATCAAACTATAATGATCATTACTGGTAATGCAGGAAACATACTAACTTGTGAGAGAACTGCATTAAACCTCTTAACAAGAATGAGTGGAATTGCAACTCAAACAAATGCACTAGTAAAAAAAATCCCAAAGAAAACAAAATTGTATGCAACAAGAAAAACAGCCCCTGGCCTAAGATATTTTGATAAAGAAGCAGTGGAAATAGGAGGAGGTAAAAAACACAGACTTTCGCTTGATGAAATGGTTATGATTAAAGACAATCACATTGCAATAGGTGATTCATTGCTATCTTTGATTAAAAAAACAAAGGAAAAATACAAAAAATTTGAAGTTGAGGTTGAAAATACAGATGATGCAGTATTAGCGGCAAAAGAAGGAGCAACCATAATTATGCTAGATAACTTTACCCCAGCCCAAATTAAAAAAACAATTCAAACTTTGAAAAATCAGAAATTAAGAAACAATGTATTACTTGAAGCATCAGGCGGTATAACCTCCAAAAATATTTCAAAGTATGGTCAAACTGAAGTCGATATAATCTCAGTAGGAAGTATCACAAATTCTGTCAAAGGGATTGACATGAGTTTAGAGATTTAGTTTAATTCTTCTAACAAATTAGATACGGATTTATTCTTAGGATCAATTTCCTTGATTTTTTCACAGCATTGTATAGCTCGTTTATCTTCTCCTAATTTTTGATGAGAATATGCCTTTAACAACAAAACATCAACATCATAAGTTCCAATTTCAAGAGCCTTTTCAAAATAAGAGATTGCAGTTTTGTGTTTATTTTGTAAATAGTAAATTCCACCAACAGTAAACAAAACATCGTGATTATTTGGTACTCTATGTAAATAATCTGTGCCTGATTTTAAAGCCTCAGCATATTTTTTTTCTTTTACTAGTTTTTTAAGTTCCTTTAATTTTTGAACGTTTTTTTTCTTTTGGGGATCTTTGGGTTCACGAGAAAATAATCCAGTCATAGTAGAAGGATTTAGCTAATTGCAAGCATTCTATCAATTGCTAAACGGGCCTTATCTGCAATTTCTTTAGGAACGGTGACAATATTTTTTTCATTTATCAGTGCGTCATACACCTTTTCAAGAGTAATCATTTTCATATATTGACATTCTGCTTTTTCAGATGCAGGAATGAATGTCTTACCAGGATTTTGTTGTTTCATTTTGTATAAAATTCCAGTTTCTGTAGCAACCACAAAATTCTTTGATTTGGATTTGTTTGCATGTTTGAGCATTCCTTCAGTAGAAAGAATCGAGACTTTTTTGTCATCATAACTTCCATCTGCAACATCATACATCATAGGAGTTGTACAACCGCATTCAGGATGGATAAGAAATTCTGCATCTTGCATAGATTCTAATTTTTTAGTGACATCTTCAGGGGTGATACCTGCATGAACATGACATTCACCGGCCCAAATGTGCATATTTTTTCTGCCAGTCATTTTAGCAACATAAGATCCCAGAAACATATCAGGCAAAAATAAAATATCTTTATCTTCTGGAATTGATTTTACAACATTTACAGCATTAGCTGAAGTACAACAATAATCTAATTCTGCTTTAATTTCAGCAGTAGTGTTAACATATCCAACTGCAATTGCATCAGGATGTTGATTTTTCCAATTTCTTAATTCATCTACAGTAATAGAATCTGATAATGAACACCCAGCCTCTAAATCAGGAATTAAAACCTTTTTTTCAGGACTAATAATAGCTGCAGTTTCTGCCATAAAATGTACACCACAAAACAAAATTGTTTTTTGATCAACAGTTGCAGCTTGTCTAGACAATCCCAATGAATCACCAGTGAAATCAGCAACATCCTGGACATCAGGTATTTGATAATTATGTGCTAGAATTACCACATCTTTTTCTTTTTTGAGTCTCATAATCTCTTCTTTGAGTTCAGAGGATTGTTGTACGAGCATAAACTAATAAAAATTGAATTTGAGGGGATTTAAAGAATGGGAAATAGTCCAGAATTCTCTGAAAAGCTAGCAAATGTGGCAATTATTGCCATATTACGTACCAATCTGAATGTCATCTGAGCAATACTTTCTCAAAGTTTCAATTGCAGATAGAATTGCCAATCTACTGGTTTTAGGATTAATTGTATCAGGATAGTTTTCTATAGTAAAAGTCATCTTCCCAAATTTCCCTTCAGCTTCAATATGATGAGTATTCTTGTCAGTATTAGGATCTGCAATAATTTTCACTTTAGTTTTTTCACTGCCAATTCCAGATAAAGACAATAGTGCTGCAACATTGATGTTTGCAGGAAATAACGATACTGCTTCTTTTGCCATTCCTTGAAAGATTACAGTTGAAGAATTAATTTCATCTAGATTGATGTCAGAGGTTTCAAAAAACTTTGCACCCTTTAATGAGCGAGGATGTTTTGTTGTCGTTATGGATAAAGATTCAAGTTCATCTTTAATTGATTTAATTCCATCCAATCCTGCAATTGCTCCTGAAGGAAGATAGATTGTTTTTTTGAAATCCTTGCAAGCATCAGATAAAATATCATAAATTGATTCATCTAGTAAGGCGCCAACACTCATTATCATCAGATCCTTCTTGTTTTGTAATACACTCAAAGATGCATCTCTAACAGCATCTTGCGATGCAGCTTCTACAACAATGTCAACAGGGTTTGAGGATAGTAAATGAGAATTTTCAACAATTTCAGGTTTGTTTATTAATTTTTCAACTAATAGTGCAGATTTCTCTTTTGAGTCATCATAAACATGTGTAAGAGTTGCAGGAATTTTTCCAGAATCAATTGCTAGTGCAATTTGAGTACCCATAGCACCGCATCCCAATAGACCAACTCGTTTCATCGATTAATCATAGAAACTATCTCTTAATTAGTCTAAATGGATTGATGTGTGTTGAAGTTTCCTGCAAATAGAATGAGATTCTAAACCACCTCAAATGATTTTTATCCCTTTAGAAATACTATTCTTCGTGGGTTGGATAGGAATCGAAGACCTGTCTAATCCACAATTAGAAATTTACTAGAGAAATGAGCACAAAAAGACATAGAATTCATACTAAATCTATTTAAAATAAAATAAGGGTTTTGAGACAGATGATTTTTCAAAATAAAGTATTATTTGGAATAATACTTTTTTTGACTTTATCATTTATCCTTCCAGTAAATGCGGAAATAGACACACCAAAACAACAAATGAACAAAGGTGTTTCTCCAGAAAATATTCTTTGTGTTGAAGCACTAGAATTAGTTATTAGATCAAATGGATCTCCAGCTTGCGTAAAAACAGAAACTGCAATAAAAATGGAAAAAAGAGGCACATTATTTTCCCCAATAAAATTTACAGATTTGAATGAAGTAAAAAAATTAATCCAAGCAACTGACAGAGAAATCCAAACAATTCCTGCATCATCAATGTCTATTGTTAATTTTTACATTACAGATCATGATTTGAATATTGCACATAGTGGTGTAGAAGTCATTCCAACTGATGGGTTGTTTGAATTTACAATCAACGGGGTTTCAATTGAAGGACCTGAAAATATGATTGAGACAGGACCTAACACAGGACAATTTTACATTAAATTAGAATTACCTGAATCAATTAATGGGAAACCATTAAGTCAAAACGATATTGTTTTGATAAGATATTTGGACGCATCAGATTATTCTGGAGATAAAAGAGTGCTTGTAAAATCATTCCCATTAACTTCGACATTTGCCAAAGTTGAAACTTTGGGCGGAGGTTCTAGGATTGGACATGAATTTACATTAAGAATTTACGAACCAGATGCAAATAGAGATTCTAAAAATGAAGACAAGATCCCACTAAGTTTATTTGAATTCAGAGGAGAGGGAGGAATTAGAACAACTTTATCAAATCCAAGTTTTGATGCAAATTCAGCATTTCTCATAGAGACAGGACCCAATTCAAATATTTTTGAAGTGAAAATTAAAATTCCACGTCAATTAGATGGGAAAACAATCCACATCGGAGATTATTATGAAATTAGATACATTGACAAATCCACACCATCAAATACAAATGAAAAAATCATCCTCAAAGGTAGAATAGGATAAGAGGTTTGATGGATCAACTTTGTCAATTTTCAGCATAACCTAAAGATTTTATTCAAACCTACAAAGTATTGTTGTGCTTAACACTGTATACAAAGACGCAATTATCAACAGAGACAAAATGCTCTCTATACTAAAAGGGCCTAAATTTGAACAGATTTTACAAAAAGCACGTGATAATTGGATAGAATTCACACCTACAAAAGAAGAGGTAGTAACTGCAGGGATTGATTCTAGTTTCAACAATACAAAATTTCAAGGAATCGAGTTATGGGCAACCACTGCTGTTTCTGTAAAATCAGATGGTGAAATTTTAGTTGATTTGCATAAATCAGGATTAGGATCTGCAGATGACATTTCAAGTATTGCAAGTAAAATGGAAATTGAGGCATGTGAGAAAACAGTAGATAGTGTAGACATGGTATTGATGGATGGCTCTCTACATTCACAATTGATGACCAGACAAGCAAACTTGGGTGCATCAATTGTAAGAATAATGAAAAAGAAAGACAATGTTATTTTCATAGCAAAGACGTCAAATACAAAGAAACAATTTGAAAATTTAGGTTCGCTTGCAGGAGATATCTTCTATTACAATCATGTAACAAATAGTCCAGGATTTAGTAAAATTTTTGTAGAAAAAAAATATGGAGCAGATAAAATAATTTCTTCAACATTTGTAAGATTAAGTGATTCCACTCCAATAATTAAATTGGAATTCTTAGGAGATCAACATGATGAAAATGAAGTTAAATCAATTATGAATAAATTATACAAAACTAGTGTCGGAGGATATCCATACGCTCTAAAGCTTGCACATAATAACTGTAAAATATCTGATAAAGAACTTGCAAAGATGGTTAGTTTGTTAGGATTAAGTAATGAAATAGGTTCACGGGAGGTACTGGGTTGAGTTTAGGTTTTGTAATTGGGGAATCAAAACCTACAATTGTTACAGCAATCACATCAAGAGCGTTATCAGTAGGAGAATATATCAAAATTAGTACAGATGAAGGAGAAATCTTAGGACTAGTAGAAAGATCGTCAGTATCAAGTGCAGCATTTACAGATGTAAGGAATTTTGATGAAGCTTCAGAAAGTACTGAAATTGCTGAATTAAACAAAAGAGACAAAACTTTCACTGCACATATTGGAATTTTAGGATTTTTAAAAAATCTAAGAAAAGGTCAATCAATCATACCTGCAATTCCCCCAATTCCAGGCACAGAAATTACTTTGCCAAGTGAACAAGACTTGAAAGAAATTTTCAGTCCAGAAAAAGAAGGATGGGTAAGTATTGGAAATCTTTTACGAAATAAATCAATTGATGCCAAAGTGAATTTGGATAAAATTGTGTCAAGACATTTAGGAATTCTTGCAATGACAGGTATGGGTAAAAGTAATCTAGTATCATTAATTACAAAACAAATTTCAAAATTAAAAGGAACTGTAATAATTTTTGATTATCACAATGACTATACAAGTCTAAACATTCCACGAATTAATGTAATTGATGCAAAGATTAATCCCAGACTATTAGATGCTGATCAGTTATCAGAAGTATTAGAAATCAGAGACGGTGCTAATGTTCAACAACGTGTTTTGAGAATGGCATTTACAAAACATGTAAAAGAATCAAAAGAATTTTGGAGTAAATTAGAGAATGAAGTAGAATTTATTGTAAATTCTGAAGATAAAAAATTAAAAGAAATTAGGACATCAGCATATAGAGTTCAAGACATTATAGAAGACGCTCAGAGAAGATTTGAAGATATTTTAGATCCAGATATGGGAGACCCAATTAGTTTCATCAAAGAAGGTAGAACAAATATTCTAAATATTTCAGAACTATCTGAAAAACAGGCAAATGTAGCAGTTGCATTTTATCTACAGCAATTACTCAAAGATAGAAAAGATGCAAGTATTGCAAGACACAGAAAAACTAAGAGAGAAAGAAATTTCAGATTTAATTCACCAATTTTTGTAATCATTGAAGAAGCGCATGTCTTCATTCCAAAAGACCACGACACTAGTGCAAAATATTGGGCTGCTAAAATTGCCAGAGAAGGTCGAAAGTTCGGGCTGGGGTTAGGAGTTGTTTCTCAGCGACCCAGAAGTGTGGATCTTAACGTTCTCAGTCAGATGGGATCATTTGCAATAATGAAAATAATTCAAGAAGATGACCAGCGACAAATAGCCTCAGCAACAGAGTCAACTAGTCGTGAATTAATTGCTCAATTAACATCACTAAACGTAGGAGACGCAGTTCTTGTTGGACAATGGACTAATCTTCCATCATTGGTTCACGTGGAAGAGGTAAAAGAGAAGGTAATGGGGGCAGATCAAAGTGCAGTTAATGCATGGGCAAAAGCAGAAAAAATGAATGAGGTTGCAGTGGAATCAACTCAAGGGTTGGTACAAAAAGATTTGTTATTAGACTAATGTTATTTTCACACATTTCAGATACGCATTTGGGATTAGTTCAGTACGGTTCAGAAGAACGTGCACAAGATGTCTATGATGTATTTAATCAAGCAATAGATACATCAATTAAAGATCATGTTGATTTTGTAATTTTTGCAGGAGATATTTTTCATGTTCCAAATCCAAATGGAACTGCAATTATACAAATGGCAAATGGATTAAAAAGATTAAAACAAAATAACATTGATACATTTTTTATTTTAGGAGAACATGACATTAGTAGAATTAGAACTACACCAATACCATATGTTTACCATAATTTAGAATTTTCAAAATATATCGGTCAAGGAATCCCCATAGAGTACAAAGGAATACTTTTAGCAGGATTCGATAAAATAAGAAAAGCAGAAATTTTACAATATGAAGAAAAATTTGCTGCAATAGACAACAAAGTCAAAGATCATTCAGGTCATAAAATTTTGATCTTACATCAAGGCATCACAGAATTCAACAAGTTTGCAGGAGAGATACAATCAACAGACTTGCCAAAAAACTTCACGTATTATGCAATGGGACATCTTCATGATAAAGATGTCAAACAATTTAGCCATCTAAGTGGACCAGTAGTTTACCCGGGGTCCATAGAATTAACAACTAGTGAGGGAATTAAAGAAACGAAGAAAGGGTTCTTTGAAGTAGACATCTCAGGAAAAGATGCAATTCCAAATTGGATTGAACTAGATGCAAGACCCCAAATTTCATTTAAAACAGAATATCAGGATTTGGAAAAAACGATAGGGGAAATCTCTGAAAAAATAGTAACTGAAGGAAAAAAGCCAATTGTTGAAGTGAAAATTCAAGGCGAAAACATAGAAACAGACCATATTCAGGCACAAATAGCCAGACTAAACTCATTGGTTTTGAGGTGTTTTTGGAGAATTAGTACAAAACAGATTTCAGACTCCTCAATATTTCTAGACAGACCAAATGTAATTGATGATGAAATGTACAGATTATCTGTAGATGCACTAGGTTCTGAGCAATCAGCAAAATTTGCAATAAAAGAACTACTTCCAATTTTAGCAACAGGTGAAATTAAAGAAGCATCACAACTAGTTTTTGAAAATTTTGAAAAATTCAAAAAGGAGACCAAGTCTTGATCACATCAATAGAGTTAGGAGATTTTTTAGCTCACTCAAATACAAAACTAGAATTTGAAAATGGGGTCACAGTGTTTGTTGGAGATAATGGTGCTGGGAAATCAAGTATCATAGATGCCATTACATTTGCATTGTTTGGTCAGCATACTAGAAAATCAAACAAAGGATTGATAAAACGTGGATCAAATCAAGGATTTGCAAAAATTAGTTTTTCCATCAATGACAAACAATTCGAAGCTGTAAGAAAAATCGATAGTAAGGGAGCTCTAGCTGCAACATTTGCTGAAGTGGTGAATGGTGAACGCGTGGAGATTGCAGCAGGGGAAAGAAAACAATTTGGAGAATCAATGACTCAAGAAGTTGAAAAAGTAATTGGTTTAGATTTTGAAAAATTAAAAATTGCTTCAATTGTTCAGCAGGGGGAATTAAATGCAATAATTAATGCCAAACCAAAAGAGTTCAAAGAATTATTAAATGCAATCATAGGAATTGACAAGCTTGATGTAGCATCAGAAGTAATGAAGACAGTAAACAAAGAATTTCGAGAGAAAATTCGAGACTCCATAGGATATGATGATACACATATTGAGATTCTATTTCGAGAATTAGAAAGATATCAAAAAGAAATTAAAAAATCAAAACCAGAAAAAAAGAATTTAGAAATAAAACAAGAACAACTGAAAAAAGAAGTAGATAATCTAAGAACAAAAGTAGAGACAGAAGCACCAAAAATAGATAAAATCAATCAACTAGAATTGAGAAAAAAAGAGCTATCATCATATGCAAAAGAAGCAATTCAAGAGATCCAGCGCGAAATTAGCGAAAATGAGCGTAAAATTCATGATTGTGAGGGTTGTTTTGAGCATGCAGTGCTAAAATCAGACTTGGAATCTAAAATTCTAAAAGTCGAGGAGGCCATCGATGAAACACTCAAACAAATTCAAGAAATGACAAACCAGACAATATCGTTAAAAGAAAAATTATCACTGGCATCAAAACTTCAATTAAAAGACAACAAATGTCCAGTTTGTGATTCAAATGTAGAAAAATTAAATCCATTATTTCAAGAAAATCATCTTCGTCAAGAAATTACAGATATTGAAAGCCAAATTATTTCAAAAGAAAAAGAAAAAGTCATGTATAATCAAAAAAAGAAAGAGTTTTCAACAAAATTACAAATTGCAAGAGATGCTGAAGCAACACTTAGAGCTCATTCAATTAACAGTAAAGAAGAATTAATGAAAATACAAGAAGAGGTCAAAGCTAAAAAACAAAGAATTCCTTTAACAACTAATGGAAGTTTACTTGAAATATCAACTATAGATTCTCATGCAAAAATGATTTATGAAAATATTTCAAAGTTAGAAGAGGAAACTGTAGGCTTTGATCAACAAGAATTTAATTCTCTAAAAATTTTAATTAATGAAAAACAAATGAGTTTATCTCAAATAGATCAACAGATTGGTGGGATTTCAGAGAAAATTTCTAAAGGGGAAGAGCAAATAAACATAATTGAAAAAGCAATTACAGAATTAAAGGTCGTAAAAGAATATGTTTCAAACCTTAATGATATTCAAACAAATATCTTCAGTAGGGATGGACCTGTTGCTACAAGCTTAAGATCTTGGGCATTAAACACAATTTCTGCCAAAGCATCAGAATATCTGACATTACTAAATACTAAAATTCAAAGAATTATGCTATCAGAAAAAACAAGAGACATTTCAATAGCATGTTATTCAAAAACCGAAGTTTTAGAATTAGAATCCCTAAGTGGTGGTGAAAAAGTCAGTGTTGCACTTGCATTACGATTAGGCATGTCAAGTCTGCTCGGAGCATCAAATCTTAATTTGATGATTTTGGATGAGCCAACAACACACCTTGATGCTGAACGTAAAAAATCTCTAGTCGGAGTATTATCACAATTATCAGATATTTCTAATTCAGAGACTAGAATGCAATTCCTAATTATTACTCACGATGCAGAAATTTTTGAAGATTCAACAGTAGAACAGATTTACAGATTTGAATCAAGTGAACAAGGAAGTAAAGTTACAGCACTCTAGTTTACATTTACTATTCCAGTCATCCAAGGATGAACCATACAGTAATAATCATAAGTTCCAGCATCATCAAAAGTGAATTCGTAAACAGCACCTGCCATAAACAAGCTACTATCAAATACACCATCAGGAGTTCCAGGCAATCCACTTGTTACAGTGTGAGCTGCTGAATCATCATTAATCCAAGAAACAGTTGCACCCTTTGCAACATTAGTCTCATAAGGCAAATAGCATTCATTTGTATCATCACATCCTGGAACTGCAGATCCTGCAGGAACTGAAACAATAGCAGTCATTGGTAATGGTTCAACTTTTGGTTCAACTTTTGGTTCAACTTTTGGTTCAACTTTTGGTTCAACTTTTGGTTCAACTTTTGGTTCAACTTTTGGTTCAACTTTTGGTTGTACCACTATACACTCACCCTCATAATCAAATGAAATTCCAGAAGATTCCAAAGTACACATATTTCCATAAGTTTTACCATCAACTCCACATACAGGCCTATAGTCTTTTGTACATGGTTTCATGTTTGATTTAGAATCAGTAACACATTCACCTGAATAATCTAATTTTTTATCAGCAGCATTCAACATACACATATTTCCATAAGTTACACCATCTACTCCACACATAGGATCCCATTGCATTGTACATGCAACTGGTTTTTCCTCAGCAACTATTCTTGGTTCAATAATTCCAGTTGGATCCATGGCTATGAATCCAATAGTTATTGCTGCAAGAACACCTACAATACCAATTACTCCATAAGAAAAATTCATCTCATCCACCTGTCAACTTTGCAAACTTTTCGTTCTTACTTAACTTTTCCATAAATTCAATATTAGATAATGCTACAACTGCAGATTCAACGACGGGATGTTCTGGATCGTTTAGAGCCTTTTGAAGAGCTTCTTTTGCTTCTTTAGAACCGACAACACCCAAAGCTATTGCAGCTTCATGACGTACGAACATACTAGGATCATTAAGAGTTGCATCAGTTAATGGTGGAATAGCACTAGAATAGGACATTTGACCTAAAGCAAAAGCTGCCTCATGTCGAACTAATTCATTTTCATCATTTTTTAAAACTTTAGCAATATGTGGAACTTTATCTTCTCCACCAAAATCAACTAAAATACATGCAACTCTTGTTCTAACAACATAATCTGGATGTTCTAAAAGAGAAATAAAATATTCAGTATCTTTTTGTTCATATTTTGATTCCATCTCTGCAAAAAGTGCCATCCTATCTTCAGTAATTACCTGCATTTTGTTTTGGAATTTTTTGTGTCCTATATTAGGTTACTAGTTCAGATATCTATTTAATGGAAAAAGTCAGATAATTGATAATGGGCATAAAAATTGGCGAAAAAGCACCAAATTTCGGAGTTTCTGAATGGGTACAAGGAGCTCCAACAAATTTTGATCAAGAAAAAGATCACATAGTATTGCTAGAAGTCTTCCAAGTGAATTGCCCAGGATGTTTCATGAATGCAATTCCTGAAGCAATTGAGATCTATAATAAATACAAAGACGAAGGTGTTCGAGTTTTAGGTTTAGCTACTGCTTTTGAAGATTTTGATAAAAATACATTAGATAATTTGAAAATGCTTGCTGAAACAGGTGAAGTAATTGGAGAAACAAAAGATGCACTTTCATCATATGGCCAATTAAAAGATGGGAATAAGCTTTCATATAAAATTCCATTTCCATTGGCAATGGATAATCTCACAAAAACCTCTGGAGAAATTAATCAGGAAAAAATCATGGAGTTTATCTATCCTCAAATTCCAGATTTTGACTCACAACCAGATGAATACAAAAATCAAATCATTGAAAGAGTGAAAAGTTACATGAAATCTAAAGAATATTCAGCCGAGACATTTGAAAAATTCTCCCTACAAGGAACACCATCGATGATAATAGTAGACAGAAAAGGGATTCTCAGAGATGTGTCATTTGGACAATCAGGTCACGTTGATGCCATAATTCAGAAATTGATAAATGAAAATTAAGTTATTTAATCAAAACTAGTGCAACAGACAATACTACAACAAATACAAACCCACATACAAGGGCAATTTTTGCATTATCCATACCTAGTATCAAAAATATAAAATTCTAGTATCTTTTATTTTCTTCTTTTAATTACGAGTAAAATTGTACCAACTATTCCACCAATAATCAAAAGTGCAAGGATTATTGTGATGTAGATTAATCCCTCATCATCATCTTCTAAAGGCATTAAATCAGGTGGAGGCATGTCAGTAGTTTTTTCAGTTAAACCAGAAAGATACTCAGTTCCAACAATATCTAAAGTGTTATCTCCAATCCCTGTAAAATTTAAAGTAATAAAAGAAATTTCTTGATTTGTTTTTACCTGAGGAACATATTCTTGTCCATTAAGATAAAATGTTAGATTACCTCCCAAAAGATTCTGAGGAAGAATTACTTCACTTAGATTATTCTCCAATCCACTTGATATGTAAAGAGTTAATTTTTTCTCATCTTTATAAAATTCAAAATCAGTAATTTGAAAATTAGAAATAGTTTGTACTTCAAACGTATGACCGCCTGTTTGAATATCCAATCTATTAACTAAACCAGTAGCATCAGATAATGCTTGACCATAGACAGGAGTTATTACAAAAAGTAATGCAACAGTTAACGCAAATAATATTTTCAATTTATGCAGTTCTAGGGATTCTTTTGGTTATTTCTTTATCCTGTGCAATTCGAGGATGATCAGGATCTGCTAAAATTACTTCAAACCAATAATGTTTTCCATCCTTATAGACAAAATAAGATCCTAAAAACTTCATGTTTGGATATCTCTGAATAACTCTTCTATTTGCAACAGTTTTCATATCATCATCTGCCTTGATTCTGGTAACACCCAGATGTTTTGGCCTTCTACCACCAGTTGGTCTTTGTTTTCTCATACCACCAGTACCAACTCTCATTCTAACTACAATGATACCTTGTTTTGCTTTGTAACCTAATCGTCTAGCCCGTTGTAATCTACTTGGCTTGTCAATACGAGTGACTGCATTTTGTTTACGCCATCCAATTACACGTTCACGTATTTCAGGGGAATTTTCTTTCCATAGTCTGATCCACGTCTGGTCTTGATAACTAGGCATATCGAGAATAGAAAAATTCCCTTTAATAACTGATTTCCAAAGACTTGATGCTATTTTTTCAAAATATCAAGAACTTCATTGTTACTTTTCATCCAAGTTTTAAGATATGAATGAAATAGATTCTCCAAATCATCAACCAGGCATTCTAATCTAGGATCTCGACGAATATCTGCTAATTGCCCATCTAGATTATCTAAAATTACTTCAATTCCTTGATTAGAAATTTGTAATTGTGTAATTGCTTGATTCAATGTCATTCCGTTACCACAATGTTACTCATATATTCACTAAAGCATTCTTTTGAACAACAATCACTTGCTCTATTTTCAAATTCTTTTTTACAGTTCTCACAGATATTTTTCATGAATTTTTTTCTAGTTTTCGTTATTTAAAGAGAAAACGGTATTTTGGCTAGTGCCAACTCATAAAGGATTTAATTTAATCACTAGATATTTTTAATTTTTTTCTGTTTTTAGGAAATTTTCCAATAATTCAATTTTTTGTTTCTGGTATTGATATAAATCAGATAAAATAGGCACCATTCCAGCATTCAGATGAGCTTCTGTAACAAAGTTTTTTCTTTCAATATACTTTTGATTGTCACTTAGAGTTTTGTCATAAACAAATTTTTCAATTACTTGCATCCTATCATCTTGATTGTATTTCCAAATTGGATCTTTGTAGAGTAAAACACATTCACTTGCAGGTTGATTTCTCATAGAAGCGTAATAGTCCTCTAGGCTTAAATTAAGAAATGAATTATGTGCTTTTTCACATAATTGGGCTAGGTGTTTACTGTGTCTTAAAATTTCTTTATCATCAAATGAAATTGTAGTTTCAGTAGGACACTCATCCAACGCGTTAATTTTTTCTCTTCCTGAAATTGTTTTATCATAAATAAGATCAATACAATCTTCATATTTTTCATTAAAGAAATTCTGATTTGAATAATTTGGAATTATGCTTTTTTGTCGTAATTGATTTTCCATGTATTCAATTTTTTCTTTTTGTTCAACGAATAAATATTTCAAATGTAAGAAGACAGGATCGTTTAGCTGTGCTTCTTCAATTCCTTTTTGTCTTAAATCTTCATCTTCTTGAACACTTTGCTTTATTTTCTCAGAAATGAAATTATGTAATTGAGTTTTTCTATCAGATGCAGTAGAATTCCACATAGGGGCCAAATACAATTCTACACATTGCTCAGCTAGTCCTCCAGCCTGATTTCTCATATTTTTAGCACCTACAAATAGATATACTCCATATTTTTCATCGCAAATGTCAATTGTCCTTTTAGTAAATTTTGTAAGTTTTTGAGATTTTGATAAAGACTCAGGTAATTGTAATTTATTGCATTCTTTAAGATCATTTAATCTTGAAACATGGTTAAGATTTGTTTTTTCCTTTAATATTCTCGGACATTCATTATGTAATTCCTCTGAATAATATTTTTGAAACTGAGAAATTTTATTTTCTGATTGATCACATGTTTTTAATGCGTAAACCCTTTCAACTGGAGTCAGTGACGCATCACTGATCATCAAACCCCTGCATTCTATCCTTGTTTCTCCAAAGCTGTCCTGTATGGTCAGTGAAAAAACAGTGATTAACACAAACAATGGAATTGATGCAAAAATTAGCTTGTGTTCCATCATAAATATTCTAATTCAACCATATTTATACAACATTAGAAAGTCCCAAACCTAAATCAAAATGTACGTCCTTTATATTCAGTAAAAATTAATCAGAGTCAGAGTATTTGATTTGAGTAAAGAAGAGAATTTTTCAGGTTATGGAATGTATGATGTTTCAGATAAACTAGATTTAGTATTACCTAAAACAGAAATTCACATTACACGCAAGTTGGATGGAAGACTATCATATTATAGAAAAAACTCTACAAGCCAAGAAATTCGAAAATCAATTCAGCAATCAAATAAAGATACCAAAATTGAATTATGTCCAGTCTTACCGCTTCATCTTCCAGCTAAAAAAACAAATGATTTAATTTTTCTTAGACTAGAAGAATCCCTCTTTGTAGAAAAGAATTCAACAGTAAATGTATTGATTCAGTTTCCAATCGAAATTGGTATTTTTGTGATTAATTCAAGTGATAATTCAAAAGAACTCTTTGATTGTTTTACCTGTGAGCCAATGCATTCTAGATTTGCATTGTATGGAACCCCTGAGAAAGGAAATCTTTGCATGTACTCCAAAGTCAAACTTTTGGAAAACAATGAATCTAATCCATATGTTTTTGCTAAAATGAAAGTTACATTATCTAATGAACTAAGCCAAGGAGCATTTGTAGGAAAGATTGTATTTCCAATTACTTCTCATGTCATCTACTATCGTGATAATTCACATGAAGTACATATTGATGATGTTAAATGTGTGATAAAACAAGATGTTGGTAAAGATATCATTGAAATTGATCGTGAAGACTATTCAACTAAAGAAGAAAATTTGAATATTGTATCCTATGCTGTAAAAAAAGAAAAATCATCATTTATGATGGATAAGGGGTTTGATTAATGATGTTTGAAATTCTAGACATGCAATTAATGGATGGATTATCAGTATGGGGTCTACTTATCATAGGAATTCTTGTCTCTGCTGGAGTTATCGTTGCACGAATTGCCCGAATGATTTTTAATAAAAAATTCGCACCAACCATGCCAGTACACACTGTAAAAACACTAAACAAACTAATCTATTATGGAATAATCATTATTTTTCTTTTAGCAGCTACTGCAAGTCAAGGGTTTGATATTGGTGGACTAGTTGTAGGGGCTGGATTTATGGGAATTGTGATTGGATTTGCAGCACAATCTGTAGTATCAAACATGATTTCAGGAGCATTCTTGTTAATTGAAAAACCTGTAAAACAAGGAGATACTGTTGAAGTAGTTGATGTAAATGTAACAGGAAAGCTTATTGACATTAACACATTTTCATCCAAAGTTCAGCAGTTTGATGGAACAGTGGTACGCATACCTAATGAAAAAATGTTCACCTCAAATCTTCGAACGTTTATTCTTTCTGAAGTAAGACGAAGTGAAGTTACAGTGGGAATTGGGTATGGTGAAAATATTGACAATGCAATTCGTGTAATTAAAAATGCAATTGAAAACAATGTAGTATATTCATTGATGGAGCCAGCACCACAATTTTCAATTTCTGAGTTGGCAGATAATAGTGTCAACATATTGGTTCGTGTCTGGTATCCTCGTGATGATTTGCTTGAAGTAATGCCTAATTTACTAAAAGTTATCAAAAATGCTCTAGATGATGCAGAAATTGAAATTCCATTCCCACAAAGAGTTGTGTGGAATGGAAAAGAGAGCGAATAATGTCAAAAAATATAATCATCATTTCATTGATTGTAATAATTTCTATTCTAATTGGAATTATGTTAATTACAAATTCTGCATGGTTTTCTCAAGAATGGCTAATAGGACTCGGCATAGTCATCGGAAGTGCTATTGCCGGAGGATTATTCGGATATTATAAAATTAAAAATAGATAATATCAGATTACAATTTCTTTTGTAAAATACTCTGAATATTTTGTATTGTTTTTAATTTTAAAATTACGAATGAGTTTAATAGTAAATTGTTCAATATTAATCATGTCAATACAAAGACCAATTAGAAAACCAAAAATTCCTAAAATAAAAAAACCTTTAATTTCTAAACGTAAACGTATTGTAAAAAAAGCACCTACACTTTCAGCGGGAAAAATAAAGACAAAAACGGTTCATAAAAAACACATTACACACAAAAAACCAAGTAAAATCGTTGTCGGGACATGTTATCTTGAAGAAAATTGTAAAGGAGTAAGATCCAGAAAAGTTACAAAAACACAATGTAAACATCAAGGTGGAAAAAGTTGGAAGAAAGCAGGTGGAAAATGTGAAAAACTATAATTCTAATTTTACATAAGCATAAATTGTGACATCAAGATATGAAATACAGTATGAAGATAGATCCCCACATAGAAAATGCAACAAAGGCAATTCACAATGCAAAAATCGTTAGAAATACATCAAAAAAACTTCTCGCAAAAAAATTTAATTCCCACCCTGAACATATTGCAAAATTAAGTAAAATTATGCAAAGCGTGGTTTCAAGTACAGATAAAGCAATGAAAGGAGCTAAACTAGCTGAATCTAGAGCAAAATCTAGATTAGCTGCAGTAAAAAAAGAAACATCAAAAACAATTACTCATACTAGAAATGCAAAATATGCTGCAATTGTATCAAGGAAATCAGCTAATGCTGCATTGATCACATCAAAGAAAATGACAACCCCACAACTAGAAAAAAAATATCAAAAAACATACAATATACAAATAGAATCATCAATTCGTGCAGCGATGGTTGCAGAAAATGAAATTGTAAAAGCAACAATAGCATCAAAAACAGCTAGAATTGCTGCAAGAATGGCATTAAAAGAATTACAAATTTGAATTCATCTAGTTCAAAATTAAATAAATTTCAATTTTTAGATCAATCACTTTGTTTGAGGTTTCCCCATACTCTTCATCATTTTATCTACTAAATCCTCAATCTGTTCATTTGACATAGTTAATTTTGCTTTTAATTCAGCATTTTCTTTAATTTTGAATAGAACAACAAAAAATGAAACAACCGAAGTGATACTTCCAATTATAGTAACCACTAGAATCAAATCAAGAGAGTCATTTACTCTATCATTCATAATCATATCTTTCCCATTTAGAGCATCTAAATTATTAGGATCTACTTCCAATGCCTCATCAAAATACTCCATTGCATCTTCAAATCGTCCCAATTCCACAAGAACAGATGCTTCTCCAATTAAGGCCCGAGTATTATCAGGATCAATGGAAAGAATGGTTTCATATAGTTTCTGAGATTTGATATTTTTTTTCTCTAAAAAATTTAGTTCAGCAAGACCAAGTAATGTAGTAATATTTTCAGGATCAACTTCTTGTGCAGCTAAAAAAGCAATTCTTGACTTTTCATATTGATTAAGGTCTAAAAATATTTGACCTTTTCCATTAAGAGCATCTATATTGTTTAAATCAATTTCAAGAATCTTTTCAAACAAACTTAATGATAGTTTGTATTGGTTGACAGATAATAGAGCATTTGCATTTCCTATCAGAGCAGGTAAATTGTTTGGATCTATTGCCAATACAAGATTAAAGAACAGAATAGAATCATCATATTGTTCTACTTTTAACAACACATTTCCACTTCCAAGTAGAGCATCTATATTTTTACGATCTTTTTTTAAAACTTGCTCATATTGTTTTATTGCATCATTATAACGGTCTAAATTATAATACGAGTTACCAAGACCATTCATGGAATCAAAGCTTTTTGGGTCAATAGTAAATGCTCTTTCAAAAGTTTGTAACGCAGTAACATATTTTCCTTGAGTTAAGAGAACATTGCCTTTTTTATTTAATGCTGTGACATTATCTGGATCAACTTCTAAAATTTTGTCTAATTCTATAATTGACTCTTCATATTTTTTTTCTTGGTAAAGACGAGTGAAATTATCCAGATATTGAGTTTCTTCGAGGTTAGTTAGACCATATACTACAGGAAAAACAGTTGAAATTGTTCCTAAAATTATTAAAATTAGAACTAATTTCATTTTTTATCTCCATTTTAAGAACAACCATTAATCCATTGTTTTCATTCTTTTTCTTTTTCTCATATCTTTTTCACGATATGTAGACTCTAGTGAATAATCATACTGGGGGTATATCTTTTCAAATTGTTCCTCAATAGAATGTTCATCATTAGAATTTGAATACGACATTGTGTTTAATCCTCATCATTCCTATGCCAAACTGAATCTTTCTGTTTACAAGGTTCAGAACAATAATCTTCTTGAATTTTTAACTTACATCCACAATAATCACAATGCATTGATTTGTCATATGCCTTGTTTTCGGTTATTATTTCTCGATATTTTATCATCATGGTAATTTAAGGGAAATTATTTAAAATCTAATCCATAGTTGAGTTCATTCTGAATTAAATCAACTTCCATTTTCATTAATTATTGCAATCACATGACACTTCGTTATGGAACAACTAAAACTGGTAAATCAAGAAAAATTCCTAAACAGCATCATGCATGTTTCTGGAAATATACGATACGTAATGATTTATGATTTAAAAGGTAACAGTATCTTTAGGCGTAAAATGGACGGGGTAGTAGATCTACTAACTGAAGCAGAGAACAAAATGGCTTTAAAACACACTATTGAATCATGGAATTTTAGAAATTCTATTTCTGAAAAAATTGGAAATACCCACTATACTCTTCAAGTTTATGATAATTTGATAAGAGCAATATTTCCAATCAATAGCGAAATGCTTCTTGTAGTTTCACTAGATAATGCAGGGAACCCAAGCGACATCGTAAAACGTATTCAAAAGATATTGTCAGGGAATCCTATCAAATGAATAGTTTGATAGGATCTCTACAAAAAAGCAATTTCATATTTTTTGCAGTGTCAAGCGTTTAATACTTGAATGACACATTTGAGGTATGACTGAACCAAAAAAAGTTAAAGCACCACAAAAAAATAAGAACAACAAAACAGTTCCTGAAAATTTAATGAAAAAAGAATATCTGGAATCCTTAGAGGAATTAAAAAAAGAGATTAAAGGAAAGTAGATTTAATCATCAAGAATTACAAGGGCAGTATATAGAATTTTTTCTTGGTATACAGTAGTTGTCAGTTTAATATCGACAATTTTTCTCTGCTCAACTATCTCATTTACAAGAGCATCTAATTTGGATAATTCCTCTGTTTGAACTGTTTCAACATGCATAATTTTTAAAATACATTCTATACTAAAAATATAACTTTGAGGATTATCATTTATCTAAAAACTCTACATCGTTTGAATTATCATTTTTTAGTGAATTCAAATGAAGGCAGACCTGTACTGAATGGAGTGTACAGCTGTCTTATCACGAATTCACTACATCATGAGAGTGATTCAAATTATTAAGATGGATTCTAGTTGATTTGATTCAGAATTAAATCAAAATAATATATCTTTAATATTAAATTCGCCATAATCTAATCTGTGCGGCATAGACATAGCATGTCATAGTGATGCCTTCGTATCCAGACAGCACAGTCCTGATGACGCACTTATTATTTTAAAATCTGAATCATTATTTTAGTCATAAAAAAGTCAATAACACCCACTTCTCCAACTGTAAATCCAAGAGCACATCTAAGCAACGCTAACCAATGAAAATTTCCTTGAGTGGGGTTTCACAAGCCACACACCCAAAGATTTTGCTTCCGCAGAAAACTCGATAATTAAAGTCGGCTAAAGTTATTAAAAAAGATTCCTCAGTATTACTTTGAGATTTTTATTGAGCAGTGTGAATTTTAAGAAAAGATGATATCTAAAACATCAACATTATCAATATTCTTCTTTATTGGGATTATTCCTTTTTTACCCCTAGTTCATGCAGAGCCATCAATTTCAATAATTATGGAACAAACCACATACAGTTATTGTGAAAAATTATTCTATACAATTGAGGTTTCTGAAGTAACTGGAGATCCTGCAATAATTCACATTAGTGATGAATCAGGAAAAGGCAGTAGTGCCATACCAATAGCAATAACAGGATTACAAAATCCCATCCCTTCATTAATCCCATTTGAAGCAGAAATATTTCCATTAGGAAAATATCTCATCGATGTGGAATATTCAGGAGCAGCAACTTCTGCAGAATTTGAATTAATAGAATCAGACTCCATTTGTATTCCAGAATTAATTAAACCAATAATGGCAAACTGGCTTTCTGGAAATATCTCAGATGGATTTCTATTAGATGCATTTCAAAAATATGTAGATATTAAATTAGTAAATATTCCATTTGAAATAAATGAAGATAACGTATATGATGTAGAAGTTCCTGAATGGGTGAAAAATATTGGTTACTGGTGGTTAGAAGGCGCAATATCTGACGATAGTTTTTCTAATGCTATGAATAACTTGCTTGAAAGAAATATTATTGGATTTCCAGAAAAAATAGAAAATGAAATATGAATAAACATTCAATCATTACAACTATTGCAATAATTGTAATAGTTTTGCCATTTGCACATTGGGGATTTAGTGTAATTGGCATGCATCAATTAGAATACAGATGGGACAGCCCAGGACAGTTTAATTTTTTTACAATGTCCAATCATGGAGAAATTGAATTATGTAATACCGTGCCATTTTGGATGAGTTTTGAAAAATTTGAAATCGTCCCATATTTTGAGGCAAGTAATTTAGGTTCATTCTCAGTAGAGCCATCCACAATAAATCCGATGTCATCAACAGTACAACAGGGGATTTTTTCTTCAGAAGAATTATCAGCATCTCAGCATATTTTCATAACATTAGATTTTGAATTTGATGGAGGAGACATTAGACTAGACCCAAATCAATTCATCGTAGTTGTTAAGGCAGATATACCAATTTTAGGATTAATTCCATACTCATCTACAACTCAGATATCAGGTTTTGATTTTGATAAAATGATGAATGCAGAAGATTTGTCTTGTAATTAAATATTATCTCTGGCTTCTAGCAATTATTCCAAAAACAACTGCAACAATTCCAGCACCTAGAAATGCTACAACAAATCCCATTATTGCCTCTTTGCCCATTCCTTTTCCACTAGAACTTGATGATTGTGATGTTGGATCTAATACACATGCTCCATCTTTGAGAATTGTTCCAGGACCACATCGTTCATCTAATACACATGCTCCATCTTTGAGAATTGTTCCAGGACCACATTGGGTTTTTGGTGTTTCCTCTACAGGTGTCTCTTCAACTGGTGTTTCCTCTACAGGTGTCTCTTCAACTGGTGTTTCCTCTACAGGTGTCTCTTCAACTGGTGTTTCCTCTACAGGTGTCTCTTCAACTGGTGTTTCCTCTAGAGTTTGTCCAAATACAGAACCAATAATTTCAATAGTTTGAGTTCCAGATGGGACATCAATATTTAAAATTCTTTGAGTTAAAGTAGTTGTTTCTGAAAAATTAGCTTCATCATCATCTGCTAAAATAAAAAAGTCTTCATCTACTCCCTCATATGTTGAATCAAAGAAAGTACGATCTAGTGTAATGTCTAATGATCCATTTGATTCAGTTACATCTACAGTTAAAATTAATGAGATGAATTCAGTATCAGCCTCAATTCCAGAAACAGTCATTCCAGTTACAGAATATTCTACATCATAAGAAGTTCCATCTATATCAACAGGCATTGTTTCTGCATAAACTAATGCAGTTGAAATCATAGTAAACAAGATTAATCCAAGGGATATTTTCAAGAGAGAATTAACACTAGGTAACTGTGTGTGTTTTTCCGAATAGAGTTCCTTTACAGCTAAATTATTCATTTGTATATTTTGAATTCCAAATTGACGTTAAAAACGAAGAGACGATAATAAATCACGTAAAAGTCAACTTTTTTACTTATTTTTAAAGTTCAGGCAGAAATAATACTAGATTACGCCACGAAGAATTTGAATAATCTTTTCAGCAATTACATTTGCTGCCAATGATTGTGCCTCTTTAGTTTGAGCCCCTATGTGTGGTGTTAAAATTACATTATCTAGTTCTGCAAGTTTTGTTCCAATTGCAGGTTCTTTTTCAAACACATCTAATGCAGCACCACCCAATGTGCCATTTTTGAGAGCATTGTAAAGAGCATCCTCATCAACAACCCCACCTCTCGAAGTGTTGATAATTTTTGCAGTCTTTTTCATTGTTGACATTTTTTCTGCATCTAAAAGATGGTAAGTCGAATCTAAAAGTGGAACATGGATAGAAACATAATCAGAACTTTGTAACAGAGTGTTCAAATCAGCTTTCATCAAACCAACTTCTTTTGCAAATTCCTCATCAATTGGCACTACATCATAACCAATAATATTCATGTTTAATGCACGTGCAAGTCTTCCCAATCTTTTACCAATGTTTCCTAAACCAATAATTCCTAAATATTTTCCTCGTAGTTCAGTTCCTTTGAGTTCTTTTTTAAGCCATTGTTGATTTCTAATTGCTCTATCCCCTCTGCTAGTTTGTCTTGCAAGAGATAGCATTAAACCTAAAACTAATTCTGCAACGGCATTCATTGCACCTTCAACTGCATTAATCACACGGATGTCTTTTGTTTTAGCTGCTTCTTGATCAACATTGTCTAATCCAACTCCAACACGTGCAATAATCTTGCAATTATCTGCTTTCTCGATCATTTCTTTTGTAATTGTAGTTCGACTTCGAACAATTACAATATTAAAAGTGGAAATTTTTTCTATTATTTGTTCAGGAGTAATTTCGGGTTCATATGAAACTTTTAGTCCATTATCAATCAGAATTTTATTCAGTATAGGATCGACTTCATCACAAATTAGTACAGAGTCTTCAAATCCCATAAGAATAGAAAATGAACAACGGAATATAATTCATTAAGAAAATAAAAAGAAAAAAAGATGTTAAAAGATCAAGAAGTAAGGATTTCTGCTACTACAGGAATTACTTCCCATAATGCGACATAATCGCCACTTGCTTGCATTTCAGAAGCTACTTCATCAGTGTATAAACCGTGAATGTTTAGTGCAGGATGAGCAATACTGTTCTTTCCCATTGGAGGGACAGCATCACTTGGATTGCCTAAAGCGTATGCATAAGATGCTACTGGTGCTGGGATAACTCCTTTCTCAACTAGAACTGGGTTCAAGCCGAATGGGTCACCTGCTACAAATACTGTAGCTGCGCCAGTGTAAATTGCTGCATAATCATGGTTTACTGCTGCATATGCACCTGGTTCATCAAAGACCAAGTCAACAATCATGTTTTGTGAACCTCCGAGTAACCATGTTTCAGTTGCTGCGGATTGTACTCTATTACCTTGTGTAACTCTGTCCAAGATTTCTCCAACAATGTGGAAGAAAACTGGTTCGTTACCTTGGTTTTCAATAAAGAGTCTCACGTGTTGATCATTTTCAACAAACAAGAGTTGTGATTGGTATTGCTTGTGTTCAAGTCCATTCCATGGTTGTGCGACAAAGATGTTCTTGTTTACATCGCCATTGACGAGTAAGTTATGAGCCATGTTTGGTACATAACCAAATTGCATTCCATTAACAACTGTTGCAGTGTTTTGGTGCTTGAACATTTTTCCAGCATCATAATTACCTTCAGGTGTTAGGTACAATTGATTGTATTGGAGTTGGAACTCTAATGCGTCTGCATCGTAGAATTGTCTATCTAATGAAACTTTGCCGTTACTAACTGAAGTTTTCTCTACCATTAATTTCTTGTATCCATTAACAGGATCAACGATTGCAATTCCGTACATGCCGGAAAGAACGTGTTGATCCATGCCAATTAATTTGACACCAGAACAGTGGTATTTGAAGACACCAGCAGATTCTGCAATGTAGCAGTACATGCTTGTTTCACCAGGATTGACAGACTCGAATGCGCTAGCAGATATTTGAGATGCGTGCATATCGTTACCGTGTCCAGTAACTTCATCGGCTGGAATTGTTAATGTCATTTTTACAACATCACCTTGTGTAACTCTTAGTGTTGGTCCTGGGACTTGTCCACTAAAGGTCATGGCGTTGTAAGTTTTTCCTCCCATAATTGGAAGTTCGACACTTTCACCAGTCAAATCAAACTCGACGACAGTGCGTCCAGTTTGTGCAAGTGCACCACAATCAGTTTCTGCAAATGCTTGAGGCATTACAAGTTGTAAACCGCCCATATTACGAATTTGATCCATGACATCGACATCCATTTGGGTCATGTCAAGGGATTGTCCGCTAATTTGGGTTTGTGTGTATGTGCTTCCGAATAAGGTTGCTCCCATTACAGCTACTGCTGCAATTGTGAAGAGCATGCTAATACGCTTATTCATAAAGCAAGGACTTTACAATTCCTATATAATAATTCCCATTATTGGTACGTAATTTTTTGAAAAGATCTGAAAAAGAATGAATAATGGTGGGAAATTAGTATAGTCATCATGAAATTTAGATTAGATGAAGATTCACTTGGAAAAGTCAAAATCCCAGCAGATGCATATTATGGTGCATTCACAGGAAGAGCAATCAAGCAATATCACGTAACTGGAAACAAGAGCCATGAAAATTTAATCAAGTCATTTGTAATGATAAAACGCTCAGCAGCAGTTGCAAATATGAAAACAAAGGCAATTGATACAAAACGAGGAAAAGCAATTGTTACAGCATGTGACAAAATTCTAGATGGAAAATATGTTGATCAATTCGTAGTAGATATGATAAATTCTGGAGCAGGTACTGCGTTTAACATGAATTCAAATGAAGTTATTTCAAATGTTGCATTAGAGGTACTACATAAAAAGAAAGGACAGTATGAATTCCTTCACCCAAATGACCATGTCAACATGTCTCAATCAAGTAACGATACATACCCTACTGCAATGCATGTTGCAATTTTGATGAATCTTAAAGAGACTATTCCTGCAATTGATATTTTGATAAAATCATTATCTAAAAAAGCAAAACAATTTTCATCATTTAAGAAAATTGGAAGAACTCACCTGATGGATGCATTACCAGTGACATTAGGTAGTGAATTTGCAGCATATGTTACATCAATTACTAAAGCTAGAAAAGAAATTATCGATGCACAAAAAGAATTACAAAATGTTGCACTCGGAGGTACTGCTGTAGGTTCTGGAGCTAACACACCAAAAGGATATAGAAAAATTGCTATAGCAGAACTAGGAAAGATTTCAAAATTATCATTAAAACCAGAAAAAGATATGCAACATAGTTTACAAAGTAAATTTGCAGTAGCAAACTTATCAAGTGCTTTACGAAATTTGGCAATTGAAATTGGTAAAATTTCAAACGACATTAGATTAATGGCATCAGGTCCAATCGCAGGATTGGCAGAACTAGGAATTCCTGCAGTTCATGCAGGTTCATCAATCATGCCTGGAAAAGTAAACCCATCATTGGCAGAATGCATGAACATGATTTGCTTTAACATTATTGGAAATGATACAGCAGTTTCGTGTGCAGCTCAAGGAGGACAGTTTGAGCTAAACGTTATGCTTCCTGGAATGCTAAAATGTATGTTGGAATCAACTGACATGCTAAAAAACTTCTTGCCAATATTTTCTGCAAATCTAATTGACGGATTAACAGCTAACAAAGACAAATTACGTGAAGATATTGAAAATAGCCCTGTAATTGTCACATTGTTAACTCCAAAAATTGGATATCTAAAGTCTGCAGAACTTTTCAAAGAATCATTGAAAACTGGAAAAACCATCAGAGAACTTGTAGTTTCAAAGAAACTAATGAGCAACAAAGAAATTGATTCTCTATTTGGATAGATTATGGCAAAGATCTTTGTAGAAGCTTATGGATGCTCTGCAAGTTTTGCAGATTCAGAAATGATTTCAGGACTAATTTTGAATGGAGGGCATACTTTATCGGATAATTCATCAGATTCGGATCTAAATATCGTAGTCACTTGTTCTGTAAAAGATTCAACTGCAAATAAAATGATGTATAGGATTAATTCATTAAAATCAAAACCACTCATCGTAGCAGGATGTCTTCCAAAAGCTGAAAAAGAAAATGTGGAGAAATATTCAGAGAATGCAAGTCTACTAGGGCCAAATTCATTAGGAAAAACACTTCAAGTGATTAATTCAACTCTAGAAGGAAGAAAGCAAATTGCATTAGAAGACACTGACTTATCCAAGGTTGGACTTCCCAAAGTAAGACTAAACCCGACAGTAGGAATTGTAGAGATTGCAAGTGGATGTATGAGTGAATGTACATTTTGTCAAACCAAATTATCTAAAGGAGATCTTTCAAGTTACAGATTAGGAGACATTGTAAGACAAGTTCAAACAGAAATCAAAGAAGGATGTAAAGAAGTGTGGTTAACATCTACAGATAATGGATGTTATGGATTTGATATTGGTACAGATTTACCATCATTAGTGAACGCAGTTTCTGAAATTCCAAATGATTTCATGATACGAGTTGGCATGATGAACCCAATGTACATGCCAAGAATTAAAGAAAATTTAATTGAATCTTTTGATAACGATAAAGTTTTCAAATTTTTACATATTCCAGTACAGAGTGGAAGTGACAAAGTACTAAACGATATGAAGCGAGGCCATACATCTGGAACGTTTAGAGAGATTGTAAATAAAGTGAGAGAGAAATTTGGAGACTTTACTATTTCCACAGATATCATTGTAGGTTTCCCAACTGAAACAGAAAAAGAATTCCAAAAAACAATAGCATTACTAGATGAAACAAAGCCAGATGTAGTTAATCTATCAAAATATAGTGCAAGACCAGGAACAGATGCTGCGGAATTGGATCAAATTGATGCAGTAGAAGTTAAGCGAAGAACCAAGATAATTTTTGAGCAGATCAGTAAATTGTCAATGGAGAGCAATCAAAAATGGATCGGTTGGAAAGGCAAAGTCCTATTTGATGAAATGACAGAAGAGGGGATAAAGGGTAGAAACTTTGCTTACAAGCCTATAGCAGTTGAAGATAAGGTGGAATTAGGCCAATCACATACAGTTGAAATCACAAATGCCACTGTGAAGAGATTGATTGGTAAGATCGCAAGCTAAATTTTTTCGATCTAAAATTTGATTAAAAAAACGTAAGAAGGTTTTTTATCTAAATCAGAAAATAAGATCAGAAATGAGCTTCCAAGTTAAAGAACCAGTATTAGTTATAGGCCTGGGTGGCGTAGGCTCAAAATTAGCAATAGAAGCAAAAAATGCTCTAAATTCAGATTGTCTAGTAATTAGTAACGATAAAAATGACTTATCATCAGAAATTCCATCAGTTCATGTTTCTACTGAATCAGTAGTTAATCCATCAGTCCAATTAATCAGAGGCTCAACATACAAAGTTGCCGATGAAATAAAATCAAAAATTTCAGGTTATTCCACAGTTGTCTTAATGAGTAATTTAGCAGGTAAAGCAGGCTCAGCCATAGCACCCGTAGTATCTGAAATGTGTAAAGAAGCAGATGCAGGATTAGTTTCCTTTGCAATTATGCCTTTCAAATATGAGAAAGATAGAATTTTCAATTCAGGAGTATCACTAAAAAGAGTAAGAGAAAACTCAAAATGCACAATTGTACTTGATAATGATTCATTGCTAGAAAGCAACCCAGATTTGAGTCCAAAAGCATGTTATGAAATTGCAAATTCTGCAATGATGCATGTTGTAGGTTCATTAGGTTCTTCAGAAATATCCAATGAAACAAGCATTCTATCCACAAGCAAAAATGGTCAACATATTGAAGACTCACTAAGAGATTCACTCAAAATGCTTTATGGAAATGCACCTCCAAATTCAGTTAAACGTTCAATGTTGTATGTAGTTGGAGGAAGCAATATCCCAGTAGGAGTTATTAATTCAATTACAAACCTTACAGCAGGAATTGTTAATGAAAGCAATTCACAGATTGACATGACATCATCTGTAGAAGAATCCAAAGTTGTAATGTTATCATCAATTCAAGGAATGACAAAATTTGATAACTACGATCCTTTAGGAATGATTCCACAAGAAGATACACTTGATTGGTCAACACCAGACTGCAGTATTGATTGTGAATTAGACTTGTATCAATTAGAATAAATTTATTTTTTAAAATTATAATTTTTTGAAAAGAATTAATCTTTCTTTGGTGCTTCTTTAGCTGGTTCTTCTTTCTTTGGTGCTTCTTTAGCTGGTTCTTCTTTCTTTGGTGCTTCTTTAGCTGGTTCTTCTTTCTTTGGTGCTTCTTTAGCTGGTTCTTCTTTCTTTGGTGCTTCTTTAGCTGGTTCTTCTTTCTTTGGTGCTTCTTTAGCTGGTTCTTCTTTCTTTGGTGCTTCTTTAGCTGGTTCTTCTACTTTATCTGAAACTTTTTTGGTTTCTTTTTCAGGAGTTACTTTAGATTCTGCATCTTCATCATATCTAGAAACGAGAATGAATCCTTCATCAGTTTTAGTCATTCTTACTCTAACTTTTCGTGGAGGATTCCTAACCCCTTTTGCCCAAATTTCGCGAGCTAATTCTTCATCTATTTTGATTGTCTCAACTTTCATGTGATGTCGAGCAAATTCTCTAATCATGTTAATTGCTCTAACAGCTCTATGTTGAGATTGTGAAATTTTTACTTTACCAAGTGGAATTGTATAAACTCGTTCTAATTCTTGAGACATCTATCCGACCTCCACATCAGTTGATCTCCAAGCTCTACGTTTTGGATTGGTTCTAACATTTCTCTTTGTTTTGAGAATAATCCATGCAGGTACTGCAGATGTTTGTCTAGTCTTTTTGAGTAGACGGATTTTCCTTGGAGAGGACTTACGTGCAGCCATAGATTTTCAGGCACGAAGAGCTCTTTTTAAATGAATCTCAGGATTTTAGGCAATCTCGAATCTGTTTTAAAATTCTAGCAGAAGCTCCCCAGACAATTTGATTTTGATATTCAAATGTATACATTTCTTGAATAATATTATGAGATGGATCTGGATCCTTTGCTCCAGTTTTTAAAAATGACTCTAGTGGAATATGAAAAATTTTTTCAACTTCTGCGTTGGCTGAAAGTGTAGGGACTTTATCTACTACTGAAATAAATGGTAAAATCAAAAATCCAGAATTTAATGTTACAACCGGTTCCAATTGACCCATCACTTGTTCTGGAGAAATTTCAAGTCCAATCTCCTCATTTGTTTCACGTAATGCAGTTTCTAAAAGATCTGAATCAGCAGATTCCAATTTTCCACCAGGAAATGAAATTTCACCAGCATGAAATGTCATATGTTTTGGTTTTTCAGTCATTACAACAATTGGTTCTTTACCATAAATCACTACCAGTACTGATGCTAAACGATATTTTCCATCAGATTCAATTTTAGGATTAATTTTAGTAGAAAGGTTGGATTTTAATTCATCTAAAAGCATCGTGGTTCTTTCCTACTATTCCATATGGGTTTTGGTATTCAAAGGTTTTAACCAAGGATAAAAGAATTGAAAATATGACAGTTAGGTATGAAGCTAATCCTCCCAAAATTCTACCTGATGTAGATACAAATGAATCAATTAAAAAATTTGTAGATAAAATAAAAATTATTTCAAAAAAATGTGATGCAATTCATTTAACAGAAAATGTATTAGGTTTTCAAAGAGTATCCCCAATTGAAGTTGGTAAAATAATTAAGCGAGAAATTCCAAATTTACCAATTACAGTTAGTCTAAGAGTTAGAGATAAGAGCGAAGATGAAATTTTAGAATTTGTAAAAAATTGTATCACAATAGGATTTTCAGGAATTTTGATTTTAATGGGAGACCCATCTCAAACAGGTAAAGAAGATTCAGGTCAACTTCCAAGTACCACTGTAAAGAGATTGAAACAACAAGGAATTGATACTAAAATTGAGTTGTATCTTTCAATATCAAACAAGCCTAATTTTTCCAAAATTGGAAAAAAAATAGATGCAAATCCCAAAGGATTCATGACTCAAGTTATTCAAAACATAGAACAGGTTCAAAGTCTATCAGACAATCTAAAGGGATTTTCAATAATACCAATTCTCCTGTATCCATCACCTAAAAATGAAAAATCGGCAAAGTTTTTGAATTTAGATTTAGAATCATATAGTAAAGAATTTGAAGAGTTGTTACACAAAACACAAGAAATAACTGGAGACGTGTTACTAACATCACCTAGCGACTTTAATGGATTGAATGAATTTTTAGAAAAACTATCCAATTAAAGAACAAAATATTTTGCATCTGGATGGTGTATTACAATTGCTGCAGTGGATTGTTCAGGAATGATTTGCCCAGATTCAGTTAAAGTCATTCCAGATTTTTCTGGTTGTAATAATTTCCATACCAAATGATGTTGTGCAACATCAGGACAACTTGGAAATCCCCAACTATATCTCAAACCACCTTTTTCCAAATTTAGTTCAGTTTTGATTCTCTGATTAACCCATTCGGCTAAAGCCTCAGCAATTTCAACTGCTAGCCCATGTAGATAATAAGCATCAGTATACTTGTCTTCTTTATTCCACTGTTCAATGATATCAGCCACTTTATTCCCCACAGTTACAGATTGAAATGCAACAATATCATCATCGCCAAAATAGTCAGTAAGACACAAGTGATCTGATTTTGTAGAACGTGGGAATTCTAATTCCACATCATTCCCATTAGGATTTTCAACGAGTAATTTTCTATCTTTATTGTGACATTTGAAATATCCATAAACAATTTCAGGCTCAATGAGTTTGTCTCTAATAATTCTCATTTTCCATTCAGTGAGTAATTGTTCATGTTCATCTTGAGATTCAGAACCTGCCTTTCCTCTCAACCCCCAAGATAATTTGAATAGGGATTTTTTATCAATCATAGTCCAAACTTCAGCCATATTGATTTGATCTAATTTTAATCGAATTGGCTCTCCAACTATTTTTGGAGTAGGAGATTGAACTGGCTTAATCTCACTTTTTGGAAGAGTATCAGGATCTATTGTTGCAGTAGATTTGTCTTTCCAATTTTCTAACTTTTCTTTCCAATCAGATAGAAGTTTTGGTTTTTCATCAGAAACTAAAGTATCCATTGTTTTGAGACCTTCAAACATAGTATTACAGTAAAATACACCAGGTTCGTAAATCCCATCTTCTTTTGCAATTCGATTTATGTAATTACTGTTAATTGCAGCACCACCACAAAGGATTGGAACAGTCATATTGTTTTTTCTTGCATGTTCTACAAAGAACTTCATCTGTTTTGAAGTAGATACCAACAATGCAGATAATCCAATTGCGTCAGGTTTTGTTTCATCGATTTTTTCAATGAATTTTTGTAATGGAACTTGTTTTCCCAAATCATGTACTGTATATCCATTATTTTGAAAAATTGTCTTTACAAGATTTTTACCAATATCATGAACATCTCCATAAACAGTACCCAAAACAAGTACTCCCTTGCTTGTTCCCTCCTCTTTTACTAGATATTTTTCCAGTTCGCCAACTGAGGCTTTCATACATTCCGCAGACTTGAGAACAAAAGGTAAGATTAATTCTCCTGAACCAAATTTATCGCCAACCTCTTTCATTGCAGGAAGTAAATCTTCGTTGAGAGTTCTAATGGCACCTTCATGTGTAACTTCTTTTGGAGCATCAAGGGAGAGAACCCCATCAATATCTTTGATAATATCATCTTTCCCAAGTTTCTCTGCAATTGCAGATACAACATCATTTTGAATTCCATCTTTGAGTCTATTTACAATTCTAAAATTCGCACGTTTTCCTGCAGGCCAGGATGGATCAACATCAACTTTCTTTGAAGCAGTACCAACTTGAGATCCTAGATTTTCAAAATATGTAATCAAATCAGATAATGCATCAGGATGCGTGTTAAAGATAAGATCATCTACAAGTTTTCTCTCCTTTTCATCAATTTCACCATAAGGAATAATCTCTTTTGCATTAACTATTGCAGAATCAAGACCAGCTTTAACTGCATGATACAAGAATGCCGAATTGAGAATTTTTCTAGCATAGGGTGCAAGACCAAAGCTGATGTTACTAAGACCCAAAGTTGTGAAACAATTTGGAAATTTTTCTTTAACTAGCCTAATTCCTTCTAGAGTATTTTTTCCTGCATCAAGGAATTCATCTTCCCCTGTGGCCAAAGTAAATGTAAGAACATCAAAAATAAATTGTTCAATTTTTAATCCATATTTTTTTCCTGTTTCATAAAGTAATTCTGCAGTATCAACTTTTTGTTGAGAAGTTTTAGCC